>JAWKUH010000009.1:0-166154 GCA_041398665.1 Planctomycetota bacterium
TTCCGCTTCGCCGGTCTCGCGTCGGGCGAGTACCGCATCCGTGCGGAGGGCGGTCTCGGCACCGACGAGGCGCCGCTCCTCGCGGACGGGTGGGTCGACGTCGAGGCCGGAGCGACCGACGTCGACGTCGTCCTGAAGCGCCGCGACGACGTGCGCGACGTCGGCTGCCACGCGGCGGAGATCCACGGTCGCGTCGTGCGCGCGAGCGACGGCGCGCCGGTCGAAGTCGACTTCTGGAGCGTGGACGCGGACCTCGTGCGCCTCGACGAGGGCGTCGACCTCGAGCGCGACTGGCTCCCGAACCACGTGTTCCCGCGACCCGTCCAACGCTCGGCGTCCGGACCCCTGCCCGCGGCGTCGGACGGCTTCCACCTGACCGGGCTCGGCGCCGGCACGTACGTCGTGCGCTGCACGCGCCGCGGCTCGGCGATCGCACTCGTCGGTCCGATCACGCTCGCCGACCGCGAGATCGCGAGGGACGTCGTGATCCGGCTCGCCGACGAGGCGACGGTCGCGGGCACCGTCGTCGGACCGGACGGCGGCGTCGTCGACGGCGCGTGGGTGTTCCTGACCGGGGTCGGTCCGCTCTCCGACGCGCTCGTCGCCGGGGCCGACCGGGAGTACCGCGAGGCGAGCGGCCGCGGCTTCTTCTTCGTCAACGGGACGGGCCGTCGCGCCGCCGGTGGGGCGTTCGAGCTCGGCGCGCTGCCGGCGGGCGTGCCCTTCCGGCTCGTCGCGCTCCACCCCGACCGCGAGCCCCTCCTCGGCGAGGTGCTCGTGCTCGAGCCCGGCGAGCGCCGCGAGGTCGATCCCCTGCGGTTCGGACCCCCGCGCTGAGTGTCCGACGGATCGACGGCGTTCGAACAAGTGCGGATGCGCGGAACGTAAGTGCTTGTGGCCATTCTGGTTGTGAGCGGTCACCCCGACCCCCCCCGAAGTTCACGACAGAAAGGTGACGGTTCGCCGGCGCGTTCGACGGTTCAGGCTCGCCAACACCGCCGTCGGCGACTCCTTGCCCATTCGCGAGTCGACGCCGACCCGATCCCGGCCCGCGGATCACGGACCTCGCGTCCGACAGGGGACCGCAACGGGCCGCTTTGCCCGCATCGGGGGGGCGCGATCCGTGGATCCCGCCGGCGGCGGTGTTCGCCTCTTCCTTCCCGCGACTCCGCGGGCGGCGGGGGGCTCGCCCCACGGAGTCGCCGAGGGTTGCTACCCTCGGGCTTTCCGCGTCCCCAACGCCGCTCCCGCCCGAGTCGACGGCCACCTGCCGGGCCCTCGGAACGTGCGCCGGCCGAAGACGCGTTCCACGGTTTTCCGGCGGGAGTGTGCGGCGTGTCCGAGGTCGACAGCGAATGGTCCGAGCCCGACGAGCGGGTTCCCGACGATTCGGAGCGAGGGGATTCGGCGCGGGACGCTTCGTCGCGGCGCGGCCCGGGGCCGAACGACGCCGGACCCGCGGGCGACCGCGACGCGGAGCGCTCGAAGGCGTTCGCCCAGCTCTACGCCGAGCTCCGCGCGCGCGCGTCCTCGTACATGTTCGGCTACGACGCGGGGATCACGATCCAGCCCACGGCGCTCGTGCACGAGACCTACCTGCGGATGTTCGACGGTGAACCGCCGCACGTCACGGACCGGACGCACCTCCTCGCGCTCGCCAGCCGCGCGATGCGCCACGTCCTCGTCGACCACGTGCGCTCGCGCAGACGTCTCAAGCGCCGAGCCCAGGGCGAGCGCGTCCCTCTCGACGACTTCGTCGACTGGTACGAGGGCCGCGACGGCGGGAAGGACCTGCACGACGACGACGGCGGGATGGACATCGAGGCGCTCTCCGCGGCGATCGACTGGCTCGCGGAACAGGACCCCGCGATGGCGCGGGCCGTCGACCTCCACTTCTTCGCCGGACTGACGCGCGAGGCGACCGCGACGGCGCTCGGCATCTCCGCGAGCACGTTCGATCGCCGCTGGAAGTTCATCCGTTCGACCCTGAGATCGAGGCTGAGGCCGGAACGCACGTGAGCACGAACGACGACCGCGAGGAACGGGCGAGGTTCTGGCAGCGACTCGAGGAGATCTTCCTCCGCGCCTCGGAGATCGAGGACCCGGACGAGAGGAAGGCCTACCTCGACGAAGCGTGCGGCGACGACGCCGCGCTGCGTGCCGAGGTCGAGCGGATCCTCGCAGCGACCGCGGAGACGGGCTTCCTGCGGCCGCCGCGCGCCATCTCGGACAACCTCGCCGGTCGCGAGATCGACGGCTTCCGCGTCGAGCGCGAGATCGCTCGCGGCGGCATGGGCGTCGTCTACCGTGCGCGCGAGGAGTCGCTCGACCGCGACGTGGCGCTCAAGGTGCTGCCGCTCGTCTTCAGCGCGGACGTCTACCGATCCACGAAGTTCCGCCTGGGGGCCAAGATCGCTTCGCGACTCCGCCACCCCGGCATCGTCACCGTCCTCTCGTTCGGCGAGTGGGAGGGGACGATGTACTACGCGATGGAGCTCGTCGACGGGCCGAGCCTGCGCGACGCGACGAACCTCGCCTGGCACGGTCACGACCCGGGGGTCGACCTCGACTTCTCGGACCCGCGCGATCTCGCGCGGACCGTGCGGAAGATCGCCGAGGCGCTGCACTACGCGCACGAGTTCACGCCCAACGTCGTCCACTGCGACGTGAAGCCGCAGAACGTGCTCCTCGAGCGCGACGGGACGCCGCGACTCATCGACTTCGAGCTGTCGAAGCTGATCGATCCCCTGACGGACCAGGCGTCGACCGTCGCCGTCGGTACGCCGGACTACATGAGTCCCGAGCAGGCGCGCGACGACCGCGAGGGCCTCGACCGACGCACCGACGTCTACTCGCTCGGCGCGATCTTCTACGAGCTCCTCGCGCGGCAGCGTCCGATCACCGGGGCGACGGTGATGGACGTGCTGAGGAACATCGTCGAGAAGACGCCGCCGCCGCTGCGCGAGATCCGCCCCGAGGCGCCGCGCGACCTCGAGACGATCTGCGCGAAGGCTCTCGAGAAGGACCGCGAGGACCGATACGCGACCGCGCAGGAACTGGCCGACGACATCGGGCGCTGGCTCGACGGTCGCCCGATCCTCGCGAAGCCCGTGACGCAGGTGACGCGTGCGACGCGCTTCGTCGTGAGTCGCCGCCGGTTCGTCACGACGGCGGCGGCGGGACTCGCGCTCGGCGCGGCATCGGTGTACCTGGCGACCGACCGGTCGCGGCGCGCGTTCCGGCCGCGGCTCGAGATCCAAGGCGGCGAGCGCGCGAGCATCGTCGTCCGTCCCGTGCTCGACTCCGTCGGCACGCTGGGCGAGCCGGTGGACCTCCCCGGGGCGTCGGGATCGAAGAGCGGGTTCGACCTCCGGCTCGAACCGGGCATCTACCGCGCGACCCTGCGCGGCGACGGCGGTCGCTTCGCGGAGGTGCCGCTCGCGAGCGCGCCGGGACGACTCGAACAGCGACTGCGCGTCCGACTGGCTGCGCCGCGCGAAGCTGCTGCGATTCCCCCGACCGAGGTGCGAAGCGTCGAGACGCCGGGGCTCGGATCCTTCGACGCGCCCGTTCCCCCTCCCTACGGAGGTGTGACCGTGGGCGTCAGCGGCGGAATCGTCGCGCCGTTCGTGGTCGACGCGGCCTGTCTCACGAATCGCGACTACATCGCCTTCGCGATCGACGAGTACTCGAGCCCGCGGCGTCCGCGCGCGAGCGCGAGCGAGTGGCTCGTCGAGGCGCTCGTGGAGCGCGGATTCACCGAGGAGATGGCGCTCGCGCACCGCGACGGGCTGCTCGCACCGTCGTCGAGGTGGAACACGCTGCCGGTCACCCGACTCGACTGGTACGACGCGGTCGCGCTCGTCGCGAGCCTGGGCAAGCGCCTTCCGAGCCTCGCCGAGTCCCGCGCGGTGAGCTACGGCGCCGACCCGTCGTGGATCACGGACCCGTCCCTCGGTCCGATCGCCTCGCGCTTCAACGTCGGCAACAACGCAGGCACCGGTCCCGGCGGCCTCATCAGCTTCGCCTCGTACCTCGCCGCCGTCGAACCCGCCGTCGCGCGGGAGCCAATGGGCCCGGTCGGCACGTACCACGCGCTCGGGAACGTCGAGGAGTGGACCGACACGCCGACGGACGTCGGAGCGTTCCGCGAGTTGCCCACGAGCGGCGCCGCGTTCTTCATCGCGACGAACGCGTGGCCCGATCCCGTCGAAGCGCTCGATCCGGTGACCGGCAGGTTCACCGGGGTCGTCGACGCGAACGGTCCGTTCGTCACGACCGGCATCCGCTGCGTCCGGTCCGCGAGACCTGTGTGATCCGAGCAGCGCGCGTCGCGCCAGGAACTTGCATTTTCGAATCGTTCGGTTTCTCCGGCGCGTCGTCGGTGTTTCGAGACGACGACGACGCACCGCGGCCACTCGACGGATCTCCCGACGTCGTGCGAGCATGACGTGATCGGCCCCCGGCCCGGGCCTCACATCACGTCCTACGACATCGAGGAGATCCATGCTCGCGAACTACGCCGTCGCCCTGACCGTCGAACTCACGCCGCACTCCGTCCCGAGGCTCACTGCGCTCTCCGCAGCCGAGCAGAAGCGCGTCGCGGACCACATCGACACCGTCCTCTTCGACCCGCTCGGTGCGCCGCCGACGGGAGCTCCCTGGACCGGGACCATCCCGATCGACGGAGCCACGTCGAGCATCGTGTTCGCCGACGTGTACGCCGTGATGAACACCGTCGTCGCGGACTGGAACTCGAAGTACACCCTCCAGTTCCAGACGGGCAGCGCCGGGACGGACCCGACCTCGCGCCCGCTCAACAACACGTTGAAGTGGGTCTACATCAACGGTGAGTGGATCCGCGTGCCGAACGCCTCGATGTTCCTCGCGCCGAACGCGACGTCGCCCTACGACCCGCTCGTGAACCTCCGCGACAATCCCGGCCTCGAGTCGCAGCTCAGGCTCCAGGTGCGGATCTCGATGCCCAACTGAGCGCCGGGCTCGTCGCGTCGCGACGCACGACGATCGCGCTCCGCGCTCAGCGACTCGCCGAGCGCGAGGCGCGCACGAGGTCGACGACCTCGTTCCAGTCGGGGTCGTCGGCCGCGTGCGTCCCGCGGTGCGCGAAGCGGACGACGCCGCTCTCGAGCACGAAGGTGCCGGGCAGGACGAACGGATCGCCGACGACCTTGCCGACACCGTGACGGCGGTGTCGCCACGCCGCGAGGAAGACCTTCGGCGAGAACATGCGCAGGAGCGACACGCGACGCAGTCCGAACGCGACGTAGAGATCGCGACGCTCGTCCGAGACGACCCGCGCCTCGGGCCAGCGCTCGCGGAAGAACCCGTCGGCGTCGTCGGGCGTCCCCTGGGCGACGAGGAGGACCTCGTCGGGACGCGCGAGCTGCGCGAGTTCCGCCACGGCGCGGCGGCAGAAGGTTCACCCGTAGTGGCGCAGGAAGACGAGTGCCGTCGCCCTGTCGCCGAGCACCTCGCGCAGCGTCGTCCCACCGAGTCCGCGGCCGCGGACGCCGCGATCCAGGACCTTCGCCGGGACGTCGTCGCCGACCTCGATCGCGTCCCTCTCCGGGGCGACGCTCACTCCGAGCGCCTCCCGACGAGGTCGTACAGCGGCAGGCGTCCCACCTCGTCGCGACACACCCCGCCGGAGCGTTCGAAGCGCCGTTCGGCGTTGCGCTTGAGGTTGCCGAGCGAGCCGCGCATCGCCTCGCGCCGGTCGTCCGCTCCGTCCGGCACGCCGTCGAGGTCGAAACCGAAGCGACGCACCGCGAGGTAGCCCACCCAGTCGCCCTGCGAGTCGACGAGCTCGACGAACACGTCGCGCCCGCCCATGTACTCGAAGTCCTCGCTCGAGCTGTAGATGTTGGTCTCGTACTCGCCGGCCGCGTTGACGCGCGAGTGCACGTGCAGCACGCACTCGTAGTTCGAGAACGGGAAGGGGAGGTCGCACTGGAAGTCGAGCGCGTGGACGGCGTACGCCGTCCCGTCCTCCGTCTCGCCGCGCACGTAGCTCCCGTCGACGGGGCGGATGTAGTCGTAGTCCGCGCCGACGTTGCGCGGGTAGACGCGGCAGTCCGCCTCGACCTCCTTGATACTCGCGAAGTCGGCGAAGAACAGCGCGGCGGCCTGCTCGAGGCGCGGCTTCTCGCCCTTGTTCGGCCAGCTCAAGTCGTCCTGCTTCCAGACCTCCCACGAGTCGCCGAAGAGGATGCCGTCGCGGGGCGAGTTCCTGCTCGGCTTCCAGTCGTCGCCCGTGAGGAAGTCGTCGAGCACGAGTTCGCGCACCGCCGCGCCCCAGGCGTCGGTGAAGGCCGGCGCCTCGGTCGCGAGCCGCGCGAGCGCGGCGTCGCGCGCCTCGGGTCCGAGCGGCCGCAGTTCGCGCACGAGGTCCGCGAAGCGGAAGCGTTCGACGCGTCCGTCGCGGCGCCGCTCGAACGTCGACGAGGCGAGCCTGCGCATGCGCTGCACGAGGTCGTCGCCGCCGTCGGTGCGCAGGTCCGGCAGGAACCAGCTCGGGTCGAAGGTCGAGGCGTCCAGCGCCTCGCGGCCGACCTCGCGCGGCTCGACGACGTACTCGTTCGGACCGAGTTCGCGCGTGACGCGAGGCGCGTCGTCGACGGCGTCGGGGACGCGGCAGCCGCTCGGCGCGGCCGCCAGGGCGACGATCAGGGCGAGCTTCACCGCTCGTTCTCCACGGTCATGAGGAATCGCTGCACCTCCTCGACGAATCGCGCCGTGCGCTGCTCGTGAGGATAGTGTCCGGTGTCGTCCATGACGACGAGCGTCGCCAGCGGAAGTCGCTCGGCGAACTCCTGCGCGTACCACTTCGGGTCGTAGGCGACGTCGTCGGCACCCCACACGAGCAGGGTCGGGACGAACAGCTTCGACAGGTCGTCGGCCCGCTCGCCGTTCTCGTCGCGCGCCAGCTCGACCATCGTGTGCCAGTTCTCGCGGTTCGAGCAGACCAGCCGGATCTCCTCGACGCGTCCCTCCGGGATCACGTCGAAGTGCGGGGCGAGCGCGGCCTCGATGCGCTCGCTCGAGTTGAGCAGCCAGCCGATCTTCGCGAGCGGGTTCTCGCGCATCTGCACCTCCTCGGGGAGGAAGTCGCCGTCGCGGCGCGGGATGCCCGAGGAGTCGACCAAGTGAGCGACGCGATGCGGTCCGGCGCGTCGAGCGCGGCGCGCCACGCGAACTCGCCGCCGTAGGAGTTGCCGACGAGGTGGACGCGCTCGAGCCCGAGGCTCGCGATCGCGGCGACCACGAAGCGCGCGCAGCGCTCGAACGTCGCGCCGTCGAGGCTCGCCCCGCGCGACGCCGTGCCCGACGACCTCGAGGACGTAGACCTCGCGCCGTGCGGCGAGTCCCTCGAGGCCGAAGACGACCGGCGTCCAGGCGAACAGCGTGTCGGGCGTGCCCGGGACGATCACGACCGGCGCTCGTCCGTCCGGCGCACCGCCCGTCGGCCCGACGCGGAGGTAGGTGAGGTCGTACTCCTTCTCGCCCTCGCCGAGGTCGGCGCGGAACGACGCCTCCGACAACCCGGCGGCGGCGACCGGCGCGTTCTTCGGGAGCGCGAGCAGGGCGGCGCGGACCTCGTCCTTCGACATCGACCGGCACCCGGCGAGGAGGGCGAGGCCGGCGACGCCCAGTGCTCCCAGGAACGCGCCCGTGCGGACCACGCGCGCGACCTTGCTCCGTCCGACGGTCTCCATGCCCCGGACTTCGCGGCGGACGCCCCCTCGGATGCATCCGGGAGGGGCACGCGGACGAACCCCGACCGTGAGCTTCTCCGTGTCCCTCGCCGCCCTCGCGGCCCTCTCCGCGGCGTTCCTCGCGCTCTGGTCGGTCCAGCGGCGCACGCGCAACGCGGGGATCGTCGACGTCGCCTGGGCGGCGAGCATCGGAGCGCTCGCGCTCCTGCACGGTCTGTTCGGCGACGGCTGGGGGCCGCGGCGCGTGCTCGTCACCGCGCTCGCCGTCGCCTGGTCGGCGCGTCTCACCCTGCACCTGTGGCGCCGCGTCGGTCGCGAGAGCGAGGACGGTCGCTACGCGGAGATGCGTCGCTCGCTCGGCGCGCGCTTCGACCGCGTGATGGTCTGGTTCTTCCTCGCACAGGCGCTGCTCGCCTGGTTGCTCGCCCTCCCGATGGCGCAGCTCGCGAACGTAGAACTCGAGGGCTGGCGCGCGACCGACGCGCTCGCCGTCGCGCTGTTCGCCGCATCGATCGTCGGCGAGTCGATCGCCGATCGTCAGCTCGCGTCCTGGCGCGAGGACCCCGCGAACCGCGGGCGCACCTGTCGCGCGGGACTCTGGCGCGTCTCGCGCCACCCCAACTACTTCTTCGAGTGGGTGCACTGGCTCGTGTACCCGGTGCTCGCGATCGGCACGCCCTGGGGCTGGCTGCTCTGGCTCGCACCGCTCGCGATGTTGCTGCTCGTGACCAAGGTCACCGGCATCCCGCCCACCGAGGCTCAGTCGCTGCGCAGCCGCGGTGACGACTACCGCGACTACCAGCGCACGACCAGCGCCTTCTTCCCCTGGCCGCCCCGAACGGAGGCGCACGCGACCGACCGAGCATGAAGACCGCGATCCGACTCGTCGAGAAGGGCCTCGTGCCCAAGCCGCTGATCCGACGCGGCATCCGTAGGTTGCTCGCCGAGCGCGAGCGCGAGCAGGAGCGTCTGCACGCTCCCGATCGCGACGCGGCGCTGCGGCGCTACGCCGCGACGCTCGCCGACGCGCCCGTCGCACCGGTGCCGGAGAAGGCGAACGAGCAGCACTACGAGGTGCCGCCGGACTTCTACCGGCTCGCGCTCGGTCCGCGGCTCAAGTACTCGTCGGCGTACTACGCGGACGAGCGCACGACGCTGGCCGAGGCCGAGGAGGCGATGCTCGCGTTGACGTGCGAACGCGCGGGCCTCGCCGACGGGCAGGAGATCCTCGAGCTCGGCTGCGGCTGGGGCTCGCTCACGCTTTGGATGGGGGAGAAGTACCCCGGAGCGCGCATCACGGCGGTGTCGAACTCGGCGCCGCAGCGCGAGTTCGTCCTCGCGCGCGCCGCCGAGCGCGGCATCACGAACGTCGAGGTGCTGACGCGCGACATGAACGAGTTCGACGCAGGACGCCGCTTCGACCGCGTCGTCTCGGTCGAGATGTTCGAGCACATGCGCAACTGGCAGGAGCTGCTCCGTCGCGTGCGCGGCTGGATGCGCGACGACGCGCGGCTGTTCCTCCACGTCTTCGCGCACCGGCGCTTCGCCTATCCCTTCGAGGCGCGCGACGACTCCGACTGGATGAGCGAGTACTTCTTCACCGGCGGTCAGATGCCGAGCGTCGACCTCACCGACTTCCTCGACGTGCCGTTCGACGTCGAGAACCGCTGGATCGTCCCGGGCACGCACTACGCGCGAACGTCCGAGGACTGGCTCCGCAACGTCGAGCGGCGTCGCGACGAGGTGCTCGAGCTGTTCGGCCGCACCTACGGCGAGCACGCCGCCGGCACCTGGCTGCACCGCTGGCGCGTCTTCTTCCTGGCCTGCGCCGAACTGTTCGCGTGGAACGGCGGCGCCGACTGGGTCGTCGCGCACCAGACGCTCGCGCCGAGGGGGCGCTGATCGCGTGACGACACTCGTCGGCACCGACGCCGTCCGGCGGAGCCTCGGCGCCAAGATCGTGCGCTGGTTCGACTCGTGGGCGGTCGATCCCGCGGACGCCGAGCGCGACCCGCGCGCGACCGACTGGGGGCGCGTCGTGCCCTTCGTCGTCGTGCACCTCTCGTGCCTGCTCGTGCTCGTCGTCGGCTGGAGTCCGGTCGCCGTCGGCGTTGCCGTCGCGCTCTACCTCGTGCGCATGTTCGCGATCACGGGCTTCTACCACCGCTACTTCTCGCACCGCTCGTTCGAGACGTCGCGCGCGATGCAGTTCCTGTTCGCGCTGCTCGGCGCGACCGCCGTCCAGCGCGGACCGCTGTGGTGGGCGTCGCACCACCGCGACCACCACCGCAACTCCGACGGCGAAGGCGACGTGCACTCGCCGGTGCAGGACAGCTTCTGGTGGAGTCACGTCGGCTGGATCACCTGCCGCGAGAACTACCGCACGAAGGTCGAGCTCGTGAAGGACCTCGCGCGCTTCCCGGAGCTGCGCTTCCTCGACAGGTTCGACTCGCTCGTGCCGCTGCTGCTGCTCGGCTCGATGTTCGGGCTCGGCGCGCTCGTCCAGGCGCTGTGGCCGAGCGCGGGCACGGGGCCGCTCCAGATGGCGGTCTGGGGCTTCTCGATCTCGACCGTCGTGCTCTACCACGCGACGTTCTCGATCAACTCGCTCGCGCACCGCGTGGGATCGCGCGCGTACGAGACGAAGGACGCCTCGCGGAACAACCTGCTGCTCGCGCTGATCACGCTCGGCGAGGGCTGGCACAACAACCACCACCGCTACCAGGCGTCGGTGCGCCAGGGCTTCAGGTGGTGGGAGGTCGACGTGACGTGGTGGGGGCTCGAGGCGCTGCGTGCGCTCGGTCTCGTACGGCGCCTCAAGCCCGTGCCCGCGCGCGTCGTCGCGCAGCACGGGAAGGGGAGGGGTGCACGATGAAGGTCGCGATCGTCGGGAGCGGCGTCTCGGGGCTCGTCGTCGCGCACCATCTCCACCGCGAGCACGACGTCACGGTGTTCGAGGCCGGACCGTGGATCGGCGGCCACACGAACACGGTCGACGTGCGCACGGCGGACGGCGACCTCGCGATCGACACGGGCTTCATCGTCTTCAACGAGACGACGTACCCCAACTTCTGCGCGCTGTTGCGCGAGCTCGGCGTGGCCTGGAAGCCGAGCGACATGAGCTTCTCGGTCAAGTGCGAGACGACCGGGCTCGAGTACAACGGGACGTCGTTCGACACGCTGTTCGCGCAGCGACGGAACCTCGTCAGCCCGCGCTTCTGGCGCATGGTGCGCGACATCCTGCGCTTCTACCGCGAGGCGCCGGCGGTGCTCGAGGAGGCGGAACGCGGCGCGACGCTCGGCGAGTTCCTGGAGCGCGGTCGCTACTCCGACGTCTTCGTCGAGAAGCACATCGTCCCGATGGCGGCCGCCATCTGGTCGGCCGAGCCCGAAGGCATCCGCGACTTCCCGCTGCGCTTCCTGGTCCGGTTCTTCCGCAACCACGGCTTCCTGCAGGTCGACGACCGGCCCCGGTGGCAGGTCGTCGAGGGCGGTTCGCGCGAGTACGTGCGGAAGCTCGTCGCTCCGTTCTCGGAGCGCGTCCGCA
The DNA here is from genome assembly GCA_041398665.1 of Planctomycetota bacterium. Lineage (GTDB taxonomy): Bacteria > Planctomycetota > UBA1135 > UBA1135 > Rohdeia. The sequence continues at coordinate 11,284 of JAWKUH010000009.1, forward strand.
CGAACACGCCGGTGCTGCGCGTGGAGCGCGGGCTCGGCGGACCGCGCGTGACGACGGCGGACGGCCGCGAGGAGGGCTTCGACCGCGTGGTGCTCGCGTGCCACTCCGACCAGGCGCTGCGGCTGCTCGCCGACGCGAGCCCGCTCGAGCGCGAGGTCGTCGGCGCGTTCGGCTACCAGCGCAACGAGGCGTTGCTGCACACCGACGACTCGCTGATGCCGCGGCGCAAGAAGGCGTGGGCGAGCTGGAACTACCACCTCACGGACCCACCGTCGTCGCTGTCGACCGTGACGTACTGGATGAACCGGCTGCAGTCGCTCCCGACCGACGTGCCGTACCTCGTCACGCTCAACCGGACGGCCGACGTCGATCCGCGCAAGGTCGTGCGGAGCTTCGTCTACCACCACCCGATCTTCACGACGGACACCGTCCGGGCACAGGAGCGTCACGACGAGGTCGACGGGGCGGGCGGCGTGCACTTCTGCGGCGCGTACTGGCGCTACGGCTTCCACGAGGACGGCGTCGTCAGCGGGTTGCGCGTGGTCGAGCGCATCGCGAGCGAGGTGGCGGTGTGAGCGGCTTCGCGAGCGCGATCTACGAGGGCCGGGTCGAGCACGCGCGGAGCGTGCCGCGGCCGCACGCCTTCTCGTACCGACTCTTCTTCCTGTACCTCGACCTCGACGAGCTCGACGGGACGCTCGCGCGCCCGTGGTTCCTCTCGCTCGAACGCGCGAACCTCGCCTCGTTCCGGCGCGCGGACTACCTGGGTCGCGGCGACCGGCCGTTGCGCGACGAGGTGCTCGACCGCGTCGAGGAGGAGCTCGGTCGGCGACCGAGCGGCGCCGTGCGGATGCTGACGCACGTCCGCACGCTCGGCTACGTCTTCAACCCCGTCACCTTCTACTTCTGCCACGACGACGCCGGCGGACTCGACGCGATCGTCGCGGAGATCACGAACACGCCCTGGCGCGAGCGGCACGCCTACGTGCTCGACGCGCGCACCGCCGAGAGACGCGGCGACGGCGACGCGGCGCGCCTGGTCTGGCGCTTCGACAAGGCCTTCCACGTCTCGCCGTTCTGGGACATGGACCACGTCTACGAGTGGTCGTTCTCGCAGGTCGGCGACTCCGTCGACGTGCACATGGCGAACCGTGCGGAGGGCGAGGTCGTCTTCACCGCCGGTTTCGTCGGCGAGCGACGGGAGTGGAGCACGAGGAACCTCGCGCTCGCCCTGCTCAGGCACCCCTTCCACACCTTTCGCGTGCACCTCGCCATCTACTGGCAGGCCGCGCGCCTCTGGCTGAAACGGACCCCCTTCTTCGCCCACCCGAGCAAGCGCGTCGCAGCGGGCGACGCCGTAGCACGATGATCCGGAAGAACGAACTCGTGACGAACAGTCTCCTCGCCAAGGCCGTCCTCGCGCGGCTCGAGCGCATCACCGTCGGTTCGCTGGCGCTGCGTTCGGGCGACGCGACGCGCGTCCTCGGCACGGGCGGCGAGCCCTTCGCCTCGGTCGAGGTCCACGACGAACGCTTCTGGGGCGCCGTCGCGCTGCGCGGCAGCATCGGTGCGGGCGAGGCCTACGCCGCGGGGTGGTGGACGAGCGGCGACCCGACCTCGGTCGTGCGATTGTTCGTGCGCAACGCCGACGTGCTGGGGTCGATGGAGAGCGGGTTCGCGCGGCTCTCGAAGCCCGTGCTCGCGCTCTGGCACAAGCTGCGCCGCAACACCGAGAGCGGTTCGCGCGCGAACATCGCCGCGCACTACGACCTCTCGAACGAGTTCTTCGGCCTGTTCCTCGACGAGACGATGACGTACTCCTGCGGCATCTTCGAGGACGCGACCTGCGACATGCGCGAGGCCTCGATCGCGAAGATCGACCGGTTGTGCCGCAAGCTCGACCTCGGCCCGCGGACGCACTTGCTCGAGATCGGCACGGGCTGGGGCGCGCTCGCGGTACACGCGGCGCGCGAGTACGGCTGTCGCGTGACGACGACGACGATCTCGCGGAGGCAGCACGAGGTCGCCGAGGCGCGGATCCGTGAGGCGGGGCTCGAGGGCCGCGTCACGCTGCTGCTCGAGGACTACCGCAACCTGCGAGCGCTCGATCCCTCGGCCCGGTTCGACCGCCTCGTCTCGGTCGAGATGATCGAGGCCGTCGGACACCAGTACTACGAGACGTTCTACCGCGAGTGCAGCGAACTGCTCGCGCCGGACGGTCTCATGGCGATGCAGGCGATCACCATCGCCGACGCGCACTACGAGCGCGCGCGGCGCTCCGTCGACTTCATCCAACGCCACGTCTTCCCCGGGAGCTGCATCCCGTCGGTGACGGCGCTCCACACGGCGATGAGTCGTGCGAGCGACCTGACGACGGTGCACCTCGAGGACTTCGGCGACCACTACGTCAAGACGCTCGCGACCTGGAGACGGAACCTCCGCGAGCGCTGGGACGAGGCGAAGGCGCTCGGCCTCTCCGAGGAGTTCCTGCGGTTGTGGGAGTTCTACTTCGCCTACTGCGAGGGCGGCTTCGCCGAGCGGCACATCGGCGTGTGCCAGATGCTGCACGCCAAGCCGCTCGCCCGCACCGTCCCCGAGGTCGCGCCTCTGCCGAGGGCCGTGCGCGCCGCGGGCGTGGCGTGAAGAGTCTCGCCGACTTCGCGCTCTACAACGTCGCCTGGACGTTCGCCGTCGTGGGGGCGGCGAACGGCAGCGTCTGGCTCGGAGTCGGCGTCTTCCTCGTCGCCGTAGCGCTGCACGTCGCGTGGCTGGTGCCGCGCGGCGAGCGACGCGCGGCGGTCGTGTTCGCGATCGGCCTCGGTCTGGTCGGGGCGCTCGTCGACACCGGGCTGCACGCGCTCGGCGTCACGAGCTACCCGACCTCGACCGAGGCCTGGCCGTACCTGTTCGTACCGCCCTGGATCGTCGCGCTGTGGTTCGGCTTCTCGACGATGGCGCGGTACGCACTGGGTTGGCTCGACGGGAGGCCGCTCCTCGCGGCGGCGCTCGGAGCGATCGGCGGACCGCTCGCGTACTTCGGCGGCACCCGGTTCGGAGCCGTCGCGATCGAGCACTCGGCGCTCCTCACGTACGGCGCGTTGGCGGTGGAGTACGCGCTGCTGACGCCGCTGATCGTGGCGGCGGCGCCCGTGCGGGCGGGCTGGGCGCGGGGCGATCGGGCGGCGCAAGTTCAGGGTGCGTAGTGGTTTAGGGGCTCTGTCGCGGCGCCGGGCAAATAGTTGTTTGAACAAAGACCGGCGTGCGTCCACACTCGGCGTCCGAAGGACCCACCCGTGACCAAGGAACTCGCCGAGACCCCGCGCGCCGCGCCTACCTCGAACTCGTGCAGGCGCACGAGCGCCTCGGCGGCGAGTTCGCCGACCTCTTCCGCTCGCGCGGGATCACGCCGGCGCAGTTCAACGTGCTGCGCATCCTCGTGCGCGCGCCGAAGGGCGGCGTGCCGTGCAGCCGCATCACGGAGGAGCTGATCCACCGGCTTCCCGACGTCACGCGCTTGCTCGACCGCATGGAGCGCGACGGCCTCGTGACGCGCCGCCGCTGCGACGAGGACCGTCGCGTCGTGAAGGTCGAGATCTCGGCGAAGGGGCGGAAGACCTGCGAGGGTCTGTACGACGCCGTCTCCGAACTCCACGAGCGACAGTTCGCGCACCTCTCGGCGCGCGACGTCACCGCGCTGGCCGCGCTGCTCGCGAAGGCCTGGCGCACGCGAGAGGCGACTGAACGAACGGCGCACCGACCTCGTCGATGCGCTCGACCACATATCTGTTCGAACGAAGAACGTCACCACCAAGATCCACCATGAAGAAGTCCGACGACCTCCCGACCGACATCGGCCTCCTCGTCCTGCGCCTCGCTCTCGCCGCCGTCTTCGTCTTCCACGGCTCGCAGAAGCTGTTCGGCCTCTTCGGCGGCTACGGCATCGAGGGCACGGCGGGCTGGATGGAGAGCATCGGCATCCCGTTCGCGACGGTGAGCGCCGTGCTCGCGGGGAGCGCGGAGTTCTTCGGCGGGCTCGCGCTGCTCACCGGCTTCGCCCAGCGGCTGCTCGCCGTCCCGCTCACGATCACGATGTTCGTCGCCGCGTTCACCGCCCACCACGGTTTCGACGCGTCGCAGGGCGGGATGGAGTACCCGTTGACGCTGGCGTTCGCGGTGGCGGCGATGGGCGCGACCGGACCGGGGCGCTTCGCCGTGCGGCTCGGGAGGTCGAGCGAAGCGTGAGCGTTCCTCCTCCTACCGACCGCGAGGCGCTCGGACCTCGCGCGCTCGACCGGCGCCGACTGCTGCAAGGCTCCGCCGCCGTCGCCGGGTCGCTCTCGGTCGGACGCCTCCCGTCCTGCAAGCACGCCATGACGAACACCGAACGCACACCTGTCGCCTTCGTCTCGCACGGTGCTCCGACGCTCGCCGTCGACCCGGCGCGGGGAGCGGACCTCGCCGCGATGGGGGCGGAGCTCGGGGCGGCGCCGGCCGCACCGCGCGCCGTGCTCGTCGTGTCGGCGCACTGGGAGCGCGCGCCGGCGACGATCGGCACGACGACCGCGCGCGAGTTGCTGCACGACTACGGCGGCTTCCCCCGTGAGATCCGCGAGGTGCGCTACGACGCGCCCGCGGCTCCCGACGTCGCGGCGCGCGTCGCCGATCTCGTGCGCGGCGTCGAACGCGACGAACGTCGACCGTGGGACCACGGGGTGTGGGTGCCGCTCGTGCACATGTTCCCGCGCCGCGACGTGCCGGTGGTGCAGCTCTCGCTGCCGAGTCGGTCGAGCGGTGCGGAGCTGGTCGAGCTCGGACGGAGGCTCGCGCCGCTGCGCGACGAGGGCGTGCTCGTGCTGGGCAGCGGCGGTGCCGTGCACAACCTCGGAGCGATCGACTGGACCGAGGCGTCGCCGCCGCCGTCCTGGGCGACCGAGTTCGAGTCGTTCGCGCGCGCGGCGCTCGATCGCGGCGACCTCGATGCGCTGGCCGACGCCGAGCGTCGGGCCCCCGCCTTCCGCCGCGCGCACCCGAGTGCCGAACACTGGCAACCCCTGCTCGTCGCCGCGGGTGCCGGAGCTGCCGCCTCCGCACCGCCGACCTACCCCGTCGAGGGCTTCGAGTACGGCAGCCTGAGCCGCCTCGCGGTGCGCTGGGGCTGAGCCGCCCCGCGCCGGACGAGAGGTTGCGACGACCGCCGAGGAACCTCCGCAACCGCACGCGCCCCTACGCGTCCGTGCGCGCGCGTCTGCGGCGCCGGTCGCTGCGATCGGAGCGAGATCCTGCCGACCTTCTCGCCGCGCTTCCCGCCGGTGGTCCTGACCAAACGAACCAGGTTCGGTTGGACCAGATCCGGTCGGAACCAGACCGATCGAACCAGGTTCGGTTCGACCGGTTCCAGACCGAGCGAACCAGGTTCGGTTCGCGTGGCAGGCTCCTAGAACCGCCCCTCCAGCGTGCCGGCGTAGCCCGTCAGCTCGAGGTAGCCGCCGCCGCCCGCGCTCCCCGACACCTGGACCGGGCCCTCCCAGTAGGAGACGCGGGTCGACGCACCGGTCGTCAGCTCGCAGTCGGCGAGGCGCGGCACGAGGCGCAGGTCGAGGGACGCGCTCGGGACGACGATGCGGAAGCGGTCGGGGTAGGTCGCGCCGGTCCTCGCGCTCGTGAACGTGCCCGAACTCTCGAACTCGAAGTCGCTCGATGTGAGGTGCCGCGCCGCGCCGTCCGCGTCGACCAGCGTGCCGGAGCTCCGCGGGTCGAGCGTTCCGTCCTCGCGCCGCAGCACGTAGCACATGAGGTCGCGCCCGTCGTCGAGGTGCAGGCCGCACCAGTCCCACCCGACGACGCCCTCGCCGAGCTGGCTCGTGCCGTACTCGTGGTCGAACCAGCTCGTCCCGGAGACCTCGCGCCGCTCGCCGTCGATCGACAGCGTGCCGCGCGACGCCAGTCGCGTGAAGCTCGCGTACGCCGACGCGTTCGTCTCGCCCGGACCCTTCTGCGACCAACCGTCCTCGCCGTGCAGCACGAGCTCCTTCTCGGGGCGCAGCTCGAACGCGATCGCGATCCCCTCCGCGACGTCGCCCGCCTCGACGACCAGCTCGCCCGACGCTGCGCGCACGACGCGCCAGTCCTCGAGCACGACGTCGAGATCCTCCACCGACGCGCGCGCCAGCGGCGTCCCGCCCCGGCGCAACCGCTCCGCCACGCGGAAGTCGCGACCTTCGACGTCGGCGACGGCGAAGTGCCCCGCGTAGACCTGCTTCGAGCGCTCCGTCGCGAGCAAGGGCGGCGCGATCGCCACACGGAAGATCGTGAACTGGTAGCCGAACACGCGCCCGCTCGCGTCCTCGACCTGACCTGTGACGTACCACCACTCCGTGCGGTGCCCGGGGTGCGCGCCGTGGTCGCGCGGATACGCGAGTTCGACGCCGCGCCGCACGACGTCGTAGCCGTCCTGGACGGACGCTCCCGACGACGCGAGCGCGAGGACGACGAGAGCCGTCGCGCGCAGCAGCTCAACCGTTCTCACGCAACACCTCCCTCGGCACGCGCGCCGTCGCCTCGTACGCCGGCGGCAGCCCGGCGACGAGACAGGCCGGCACGACCGCCGCGGCCGTCCAGCACAGCGCGACCCACGGCGGCACGAACGACAGGCTCCAGCCGTGCGACTGCACGTTGACGACGGCGACGAGGATCCAACCGATGGCGACGCCCATCGTCGCGCCGATCGCCGCACCGACCGCTCCGAGCACGAACGCCTCGCCCAGGACGAGCGCCGTCACCTGGCGCCGCGTCGCACCGACGACGCGCACCACGGCGAGGTCGAAGCGGCGCTCGCGCACGAGAGCGCCGAGCACCGTCACGACGGCGAGCGCCGCCGCGATCGACGCGAGGATCTGCAGCGCCACCGTCACCGCGAACGACCGGTCGAAGATCGACATGACCTCCGTGATCAGCTCGCGGCGCAGCACGACGGCCGCGTCGGAGTCGGCGGGCACCGCGCGCGCCATGCGCTCGCGCTGCTCTCCGGCATCGGCCCCCTCCGGCAGGAACAGCGCGATCGACGCCACCGTCGGGTCGGGGACCAGTTCGGCGTACCGCGCCGCGTCGACGTACACGCGCCCCTCCTGACCCGCGTACTCGCGCGCGACGCCGACGACGCGCGCCGCGAGCACGCCGTCCGCCGCCTCGATCGTCACGTCGTCGCCGACCCAACGGTCGAACTGCCTCGCGAAGGGCTCGTTCACGATCACGCCCTGCTCGCGCAGCGCCCGCGCGAACACGTCGCGCGTCGCACCGCCCGCGACCATCGGCGTGCGCGAGTGCGCCGCCATGACGCCGAAGTCCGAACCACCGAGTCGGATCGTCGCGTCGCCGAACCACGCCGGGCTCTCGCGGTAGAACGCGACGTCGCCCGCCGTCGCCGCGGCGGCGATCGCGCGCGCGGCCTCGGGACGCATCCCGTCGACCGAGGACGAGCGCACGAGGACGTCGGCGCTCAGCGCGTCCTCCGTCCACTCCGTGATCGTGCGGCGGAACGAGCCGACGAACGTCGTCATCGCGATGGCGAGTCCCACCGCGATGGCGACGGCGCCCGTCGCCCACGACGCTCGGCCGAGGCTCGACGAGAGCCCGGCCTGCGCGAGTCGAAGGACGACCGCTCCGCCGACGCGCAACCGACTCGCCGCGTCGAGCACGGACGGCGTCGTCGCGACGCACGCTCCCATCACCACGACGGTCGCGGTCAGGGCGTAGACCGGCCTGCGACCGATCGGCGGCAGCTGGAGGAGCACGGCGGCGATCGCGAGCAGCGCGAACGCCGCGCTCCACGCGATCGCGTGCCCGCGCGCGCGCAACGGACGCGGCCGCTCCGACCGCAGCCCCTGGATCGGCGGGACCGACGCGGCCTCGCGCAGCGGGAGCAGCGCCGCTAGCGTGGCGGACCCGAGCCCGAGCGCGAGACCGAGTCCGATCCACCACGACTCGAAGCGCACCTCGGTCCCCGTCGCGCGCGGCGCGATCGAGAACGCCGCGCCGCGCACGCCCGCGACGGCGAGGTCCGCGCCGATCGAGCCGCGTGCGACGCCGACCGCTCCGCCGACGAGTCCGATCGTCGCCGCCTCGCCGAGGACGCCGAGCCCCAACTGCAGTCGCGACGCACCGAGCGATCGCATCAGCGCCAAGCGCTCGCGCCGCTGCACGACGCTCGTCGCGAGCGTCGTCGCGACGAGCGCGACGCCGACGAGCATCGACACGCCCGACAGCGCGGCGAGGTTGAAGCGCAGCGCCGACACCATGCGCTCGCCCTCCGCGCGGCGCGTCGACGGCGGTTCGACGCGCAGGCGCTCGAACGCGGTCCCGGCGAGCAGTCCGCGCGCCCGCTCGCGCAGCGCCTCGACGCCGCTCGTCGCAGCCTCGCGCGGCACGAACTCGACGCGGTCGAAGCGCTCGCCGCGATCGAACAACTCGCGCGCCGTGTCGACGTCGGCGACGAGCGTGTCCGCCCAGGGGCTCGCGAGTCGCCCCGGGTCGAACACGTCGACGACCGCGACGTCGGAACGGCGCGAGTGGATCGTCAGTTCGAGCGAGCCGCCCTTCACGGCACCGAGCTCCTCGGCGAGTCCGCTCGGGACGAGGACGCCCGTCCCGAACAACAACTCGCGCGCACCCGCGGCATCGTCGATCGCGGCTCCCGTGCGGACGCCCGCCTCGACGAGTCGCCGGTCGGCGAGGAGGTCGAGCCCGAGCACGCGCACTCGTCGGTCCGACGCCGCGACGAGGACGGTGTCCTCGACGACCGGCACCAACAGGACCTCGTCGCACAGCGGTCGCAGCGGTTCGAGCGCGGCGGTCGGCACGCCGCCGGGTCCGCGCACCTCGAGCACGCTCGGCCCGGCGAGCATCTCGACGTCCTCGCCCAGGCTCGACACCGCGGCACCGCTCCCCGCCAGCGTCGACACGACGGCGGCGACGCCGACCGCGACGCCGAGCACGCTCGCGACGAGCCGACCCGGCCGCGCGAGCACCGGCCGCAGCACGAGCGCGAGGTCGCGCAGCGCGCGCGCGGCGTCATGCGCCGACCTCGATGCGTCCGTCACGCACGTGCACGACGCGCTCCGCGCGCGCCGCGATCCGCTCGTCGTGCGTCGCGAGCACGAGCGCCGCGCCCTCGCTCCTCCGCAACTCGTCGAGCAACGCCACCACGCGCTCGCCGCTCGTCGAGTCGAGGTTGCCCGTCGGCTCGTCGGCGACGACGAGCCTCGGTCGGTGCACGAGCGCGCGCGCCACCGCGACGCGCTGCTCCTCGCCGCCCGACAGTTCGCCGGGGTGGTGGTGGAGCCGGTGCCCGAGCCCGACGCGCTCCAACAGGTCGCGCGCCCGCGCCGCGTCGCCGCGCCCGGCGAGCGCGAGCGGCAGGTCCACGTTCTCGAGCGCGGTCAGGTTCGGAACGAGGTGGAAGGCCTGGAACACGACGCCGATCGACTCGCGGCGCAGTCGCACGAGTTCGCGCTCCGTCGCGCGCGCGAGGTCGACGCCGCACACCACGGCTCGTCCCGCGTCGGGCCGGTCGACCGCGGAAGCGATGTTGAGCAGCGTCGACTGGCCGCAGCCCGAGGGCCCGACGATCGCGACCCACTCGCCGGCGCGCACCTCGAGGTCCAGTTCGGCCAGCGCGTCGACGCCGGTGTCGCCGCGCCGGTACGTGCGTCGCACGCCCTCGAGTCGGAGCACCGTGTCGCCCTGGGTCACCGTCGTCCCTGCGCTCCGGCGGTCGCCGGCTCAGCGCGCCCGAAGCGTACCCAGTCCGCCGTCGACACCGACGACCTGACCGGTCACCCACGACGTCGCGGGATCGAGCAACCACGCGATCACCTCCGCGACGTCGCGCGGTTCGCCGAGCCGGCCCAGCGGGTGCATCGCGACCGACGCCTTCTCCGACGCCTCGCTCGCCAGGACGTTCGCGGCGAGCGGCGTCCGCACGAGTCCCGGCGCGACGACGTTGACGCGCAGTCCGCGCGACGCGTAGCTCGCCGCCGCCGACCGCGCGAGCCCCTCGACGCCGGCCTTCGCCGCCGCGATCGCGTCGTGGTTCGCGAGCCCGACGCGCGCGGCCGCCGAGCTCATGAGCACGATCGAGCCGCCGCCGCGCGCCATCGTCGCCGCGCCCGCGCGCACGCACTCGAAGGCGGTGTCGAGGTTCTGCGCGAGGGTCTCGCGCCACTCCTCGTGCGACGTGCGGTGCGCAGGCTTCAGCAGGATCGAGCCGGCGAGGTTCACGATCCCGTCGAGTCGTCCCAGTCGCTCGACCGTGCGTCGCGCCGCCGCCTCGACCGCGCCGGGTTCGCGGGCGTCGAGGACCTCGGGCTCGGTGCCGAAGTCCGCAGCGATCGCGCGGATCCCGTCGACGCGGCGACCGGCCGGGACGACCGCGGCGCCGCGCTCGCGGAGGAGGTCGCAGAGGACCGAACCGATGCCGCCGGCCGCGCCGACGACGAGGTGCACGGGAGGGGTCGGGGCGCTCATGTCGGGCCTTCGCCGCGCGACGGTCCGCGGATGCACGCGGGAGCGGCTCGCCGCGGCGTCCCGCGCGCTCCGGCGCTGCTATCCTCGCCTCGTGCGCCTCTTCCCGAAGGACCGCGATCTCTCGGCACCGGCCGAGCGGGTCGAGCTCACCGTGCGCGGCAGCGACCTGCAGCTGCCGCACGAGGACGTGCACGTCCGGCTCGACGCGTTCCTGCAGCACTTCCTGCACTGGCGTTCGCGCACGTCGATCCAGCAGTTGATCAAGGAGGGCTTCGTCTCGGTCGCGCTGGCCGAGCCGGGGCTGCGCGAGGCGCGCGGCGAGCTCGTCGTCGAGCGGCGCCCCGGGCGCAAGCTGCTCCACGGGTCGCGCGTCGTGATCGAGATCCCCGAGCCGCTGCGCGTGCAGCGCTCCGTGCCCGCCGCGAGCGACCTCGTCGTGCTCTACGAGGACGGCGAGATCGTCGTCGTCGACAAGCCGCCGATGCTGCCGGTGCACCCCAGCGGTCGGCACCTCTCCGACACGCTGATCCAGCGCATCCACGCGCGCTACGGCAAGGACCCGCGCCGCGAGCACCGCATCAAGCTGTGCCACCGACTCGACCGCGAGACGAGCGGCATCGTCGTGTGCGCGCGCGACCCCGCGACGCACGCCGCGATCATGTCGCAGTTCGAGAACCGCGACGTCGAGAAGGAGTACCACGCGATCGTGCGCGGCGTGCCCGAGAGCGACTCCGGCGTCGTCGATCTGCCGATCGGTCCGGCGCGCTGGTCGGAGGTGATGTTGCGCATGACGACGACGCCCGACGGACTGCCGTCGCGGACCGCGTGGAGCGTGCTCGAGAGGCACCGCGGCTGCGCGCTGGTGTCGTGTCGGCCGACGACGGGCCGCCAGCACCAGATCCGCGTGCACATGGAGGCGATCGGGCACCCGCTCGTCGGCGACAAGCTGTACGGCGACGACGAGACGATCTTCCTGCGCGCGGCGCAGGGCGAGCTGACGCGCGAGGACCTGCGCGCGCTCGGCATGCCGCGCCAGGCGCTGCACAACCACCGCATCGCCTTCCGGAACCCGCGCACCGGCGAGCGCGTCGAGGTGCGCAGTCCGATCCCCGAGGACATGCGCGCGTACCTCGAGGCGCGCGGCGACGCGGAGCGGCCGGCGTGAGCTTCGCGCGCGCCGCGCTCCTCGCTCTGTCGTCGTTCGTGTTCGTCGCGTGCGACGGAGCGCGCGCGAAGGAGCCCGAGACTCCGTACGTCGTCGTCCTCGGCACCGCGCAGGACGGCGGGCTGCCGCAGATCGGGTGCGAGCGAGCGTGCTGCGAACGCGTGCGCGCACACCCCGAACTCGCGCGCCGCGTCACGTCGCTCCTGCTCGTCGATCCGCGCGACGGGAAGCGTTGGCTGATCGACGCGTCGCCCGACCTGCCCGAGCAGGTCGCGAGCGTCGCCGGCGTCCCGCCGAACCGTCGGCCCGCCGCCGCGACGGGCGGACGCCCGCCGCTGTTCGACGGCATCTTCCTGACGCACGCGCACGTCGGTCACTACCTCGGGCTCGCGTCGCTCGGTCGCGAGGCGTACGGCGTCGTCGGTCAGACCGTCTACGCGACGGAGCGCATGGAGGACTTCCTGTGCACGAACGGCCCCTGGTCGCTGCTCGTCGAGAGCGGAGGCGTCGAGGTCCGCCGCGTCGATCCCGGCCGGGCCGTGCGACTCGCCGACGACCTCGTCGTCGAGGCGCTGCTCGTGCCGCACCGCGACGAGTTCTCGGACACGCTCGCCTTCGTCGTGCGCGGCCCGGACCGTTCGCTGCTCTACCTGCCCGACATCGACAAGTGGGAGCGGTGGGGGACGCGGATCGAGGACGTCCTGTCCGACGTCGACGTCGCTCTCGTCGACGGCACGTTCTTCGACGCCGACGAGCTCCCGGGCCGCGCGATGAGCGAGATCCCGCACCCCTTCGTGGTGGAGTCGCTGGAGCGCTTCGCCGGGCTCCCCGGCTCCGAGCGGGCCAAGATCCGCTTCACGCACCTCAACCACACGAACCCCGCGGCGGACCCCGCTTCGGAGGAGGCGCGCGAGGTGGAGCGGGCGGGTCTCGCGATCGCCGCCGACGGCGAGCGCCACCGGCTGTGACGCGACGGGCGTTCCGGCTCGTCGCCCCGGTCCGTACCATGCCGCGATGTCCTTCGTCCGCAGCTCGACCTTCGTCCTCGCGGGGCTCGCGCTCCTCGGTTGCTCGCCTCCGACCGTCGGGACCTGGTCGATCGACACGGCCGCCTCGTTCGAGCTCAACGAGCAGGCGATCCTCGCCGAGGTGCAGAACCTGCCGAAGCCCGCGCAGGACACCGCGTTCGGCGGGCTCCAGGGCATCTTCCCCGACATCGAGGCGAGCGTGACGTTCGAGGAGGACGGCACTGCGCGCCGCGAGATCGCGATCCCGAACCGCGTGACCAACCAGATGTCGCGCAGCGTCGTCGAAGGCACCTGGGCCGAGGAGCCGGGCGCCGTCCGCCTCACCGGCGTCGAGGAGGGCACGGGCTACGAGCTCGAGGTCCTCTTCGTGCGCAAGGACGGCGCGCTCCTCGACGCCGCGATCATCGGCGGAGCGTCGCGCACGCTCCTCCTTCGCAAGCAATGACCACGACCGGTCGCCGAGTCGACCGGCACCACGGCGTCCGTGTCGCGGACGCGCCCCCCTCCGACGCGGCTCGCCGCGAAACGACGAAACCCATGAAGAAGTTGCTCCGCACCGTCGCCCCCGCGCTCCTCGTCGTCCTCGCGTCGTGCACGACGAAGAGCGACCCGCCCTCGACGTCGGGCACCGACCAGAACGGTCACGCCGCGTCGGAGACCCAGAAGCCGGCGCCGAAGAACGACTCCGCCGTCGGGACCTGGGCCATCGACTCGGAAGCCACGGTCGCGGCGAACATGCCGATGATCGAGGCGCAGGCCGACGCCCAGGGGCAGGACGAGGAGATGCGCACGCAGATGAAGGAGATGTTCGCAGGCATGCTCGCCGAGATGCAGCTCACCGTCACGCTCGCCGAGGACGGAACGATGCAGGGCACCGCCGAACAACCCTCGCCCTTCGGCGGCGAACCGCAGCAGTCGACCATGACCGGTACGTGGACGCAGGAGGGCGACCAGGTGACGATGACCGGTGCCGAGGAAGGTCGCGCACCGGAGACCCAGATCGGGACCTTGGACGGCGATCGCATGACGATCGCGATGGAGGCCGGCCCCGACACGCTCCAGCTCATCATGGTCCGGCACTGAGACGTCGGCGGGAGCGGCGACGTCGTTCCCGCCCTCGTCCTCCGACCCGAGCGACGGCGTCGGCGGCTCGCGTTCGATCGAACGGGCGGGCGTGTCCCTCGGGGCGCGCCCGCCCGCTCACGTCGGAACGCCGCCGTCGCGCCGGTGACGCGCGCGTACCGAGCGGCTAGCCGCTCGACCCGACCCGTCGTCCCCGTGCTCGCACCCATCACCCTCTTCGTCCTCGCGCTCCCGCACACCGCGTCGTGCGCGAGCGCTCTCCACACGACGCACGAACAGCTCTTCGCCGGCCGCTTGGTCGACCGCGAGGGACGGCCGCGCACGGAGGGCGAGTTCGTCGTTCGCTCCTGCGAGGTCGGCCACGACGACACGGGGCGCCCGGCGCTCGTCCACGACCTCGAGTTCCGCGTCGCGCCGGACGCGGACGGGAGGTTCGCCGCGACGGTGACGACGGACCGCGGTGACCTGCACGCGCTCTCGTACGAGGTCGCGTACGACCTCCCGGGCTGTTCGCCCCAGGGGCTGCACCGCGACACCACCTGGTTCGACGACGTGGTCGAGCTCGGCGACGTGTTCGTCGGCGCGCCGCACCTGCTCGTGCACGGTCGCGTCGTCGACGCCGAGGGAGTGCCGGTCGCGGGCGCTTCCGTCCACGTGTCGACGACGATGATCGACGGGCCGTTCGCGACGCCGAACGGACCGCGCACGTGGAGCGCGCGCCTCTTCCCGGACGACGTGCGGCGCACGGTGACGGCAGCCGACGGCAGCTTCGCGATCCACGAGTTCCCGTGGCGCACCAGGCCGTCGACCTTCGGCACGCTCCCGCGCGTCGTCGTGCGCACGCAAGAAGGGGCAGGCGCCGTCGCGTTCGAGGACGGTGCGGAGGTGAGCGTGACGCTCGAGCCGCTGCGGCGCGTTCCGCTCGAGGTGCATCTGGCGCCGGGCAGCCCGTTCGAGGGCTTCGGTGTGACGCTCCGGAGTCGCGACGGGAGCGTGATCTACGACAGTGGGGTTCTCGACAGCGCGGGGCGCGTCGATCTCGTCGCACCGGATCTCTCGCCCGGAGAGCTCGTGCTCGATCTCGGACTGCAGTCCAGATCCGGCGTCGTCGCGTCGACATCGGTGGCGGAGTTGACGTGGAGCGAGAGTGCGGAGGGCCTCAGCTGGTCGCTCGAGGATGTCGTCGCACTCGCCGAACTCGAGATCGTCTTCGACGGAGTCGGGACGCTGGCCGAGATCGTGGAACCCGGTTCGAACCGGACACTCTTCTTCGAGGCGTTGGGTCTCGCGGCGCACTTCGGATGGCAGCCTCCTTACGTCCGACCGCGTGAGGACCTGAGACTCGTCCTCCATCCGGATGTACGCCGCAAGCGCGTGACGATCGTGTTGCCCGAACAGAGCGCAGAGCTCGAATTCAGGGGTCTCGGCCTCCCGAAGCAGCGCGTCACCGTCTTCGCGGGCCGTCAAGTGGTGCGGCTCGAGGGGCATTCTCTGGTCGAATTCGTCCTCGACGAGGAGCCGCTGCTTCCGCAGGGCATCGTGCTGTCGATCCCCGAGCGCCTCGGTGATCCCACGCAGGGCAGACACTCGATCACGGGGCCCAGCGACATCGGTTTCGACGGCACCGAGGCGTTCGTCTACGCGCGCAAGGGTGCGATCGTCGAGGTGGCGGCACCGTGGCTGAAGCTCGTCGACGTCGACTCGCGCACCGAAGTATTCGTTCCCTACAGCGTGCACCCCGAGGACCGCGGTTGCCGTATCGAAGGCATGGAGACGGTCGTGCGCCTGCACGTCGATCCGATCGATCTGCGCGAAGCGCTCGCGGTGCTTGGGCGCTGACGAACGGCGGCCGCGCGTGCACGGTGGACGAAGTCAACACGACGGACAGCGGGTCCGCGGCATTGCCGCGGGATCCGCTGTCCGTCGTGTTGACTTCGGTCCTGGTACCGTACGCCCGGATGCTCGCCCGATTGGTTCGAGGTACATGCCGCGCAGCGCTCCTCGTTGCCGCGCTCGCCGCCACGGCTTCGTGTCGCGCTCCGACGACAGGTCTCGACGTCGTCGCCGCGCAGATCGTCTCGACGTCGTCCTCCAGTTCCGACGACCCATCACTCACCGCTCCTGAACTCGCGACGTTCCAGCGACTCCTCCAAGCTCTCGACGGGAGGTGGCTCGCTGCGGAAGCCGTGCCGCCGCCCGATCCCTTCCAGGATCGCGACTTCATCGCGCACGAGATCCACGTCGAACTCGAGGACGGCGAGCTCCTGGAGTTGTGGCTGCGCGAACCGTGGATCGTCGATCGAGTGGGGCGCGGTGTCCGGCTCTCGATCGAGGAGCAACGCGCTTGGCGCAAGTCGCTGCGACTCGAGCGGTTCGATGTCGTCGACCACCCTCCCATTCCAGAACGGATCGACTACCTCGGCGTCTGGTTCCGCGGCGACCATCGCGAAGGCCACGACCCGGAGCCTCCCGAGGAGATTCGCGTTCACATGCGCCAAGCGCACTACGTGGGCCGCATCACCGATCGAGACGTCGTCGCGCGCTTCCGCGAGTTCGTCGTCGACTCGAACGAACGCTGGAGGATCGCCGACTGGAAAACGGGCTACCCGAGTCTGACCGTCGCAGTGGTGGACGCCGATGGCGGTGAACCCGTCTGGCTCCGCCTCTGGACGGGATTCCCGGTCGTGAGCGACCGAGATCTCGAGATGGATCCCTACTTCGCGATGTGGAACGGGCACTACCTGATCCTCGATCCGGAGGAGTCCAGGTTCGTCGTCGACTCGCTCTTGCGCGCCGTCGTCGCGCCGGACGGGAGCGTGCCGCCCGAGGTGAGCGGGTTGCACGAAGACACCCGCTGATCAACAGTGGTGAGATGCTCGCACTTCGAACTCGAGCGCGGCACTCCGCCGTCGCCGCGACACTCCTGACGACGCTCTTCGCGTCGTGCCGCTCGGAGACGCCGCGAGCGGTGGAGCAGGAGTGCCGCGCGCTCGCACCCTTCGACGGCCCCGCGCTCCCCCGCGACATCCGCTACGTCGGCGTGTGGTTCCAGGAGTTCGGCGCTGGGCCGACGCCTCCCGAGGAGATCCGCTTCAGCTTCCGGAACGCCGGCTACCACGGCGAGGTCGTCGACGACGAGGCGTTCGCGCGGCTCTGCTCGGCATGGGGAGGGACCGAAGGAGAGTGGAAGGTCAGCGACTCCAGGACCGGCCATCCGCAGTACGTCCTCGGGATCGTCGAAGAAGGCGACTCCGAGCCCGTCGTCGTCGACGTGCGCACGGGACACGGGGCGACCGCCGATCGCATCACACGCCTCGAGTGTGGCGATCAGTTCCTCGACGTCCATGGCGGCGAGTTGGAGGCCGCGCTCCGGTCGGTGATCGAGCGCGCGGAGCTCCGCAGCTTCGAGGAACTCGGTGCAGCGAGCGACGTGGTCGACGCGCACCGCGTCGTCGCCGCGACGTTCCACACGACGGAGTCGACGCGTCGTCGTCTCGATCCCGACGTCGAGCAGGATCTCGACGAGGTCGTCGACGTCGAGGACTCGGACATCGATCTCGACGGGACCGTTCTCGTGCCCTCGCTCTCGGAGTTCGTACCGCCGACCGACCTCGTCGCGTGCGAGTTCGTCGAGCCCGTGGACGCCGGCGAACTCGCCTTGCTCGCCCGCCGTGTCGCCACGCTCGACGGTCGTTGGATCGAGCCCGAGAAGGTGCCTCCGCCCGATCGCTTCCAGACGAGCGACGTGTGGCTCCGCGTCGAGCGCAGCGGCTTCGAACCCCTCACCGTGTGCTTGCGAGGCGGTTGGCTGCGCGACGAGACGGGGCGCGGCGTCGAACTCACCATCGACGAGCGGCACTGGTGGCGACGGCAGTTGCGGTTCGCTCCTCGCGGAGTCGCACTGCTTCCCCCCGCGTTGCCGGAGGGGGCCGTCCATCTCTTCGCTCGCGACGAACCGGGTGGCGAGCGTCCCGAGGGCGTCGACCTCGATCCGGCGTACGGCGGATGGCTCGGGTCGCTCGACCCGGTGCTCCGACACGATCTGCGCTTCCTGTGGCCGGAGCCGTCCGAAGGATGGCTCGTCGGCGGCCACCGTCTCGGCGGATACCCGACCATGACACTCGCTTTCGTGGATGGCGACAGCGGTGTCGTGCGCTACGCCTTCCTGTGGGGCGGCCATCAGCCGCTCCCGCGATGGCGTTCCGCCGAGGAGCGTGTCCTCGTCAGCTGCGAGGGTTGGTACGCGTTCCTCGACCAGCGCAGGTCGAAGTTCTTCGGCGAGACGATTCGCGATCGTTTGGTGCCGCCGCGCTGAGACTCGAGCGCGCCGACGGAACGCCGAAGGGCCCGCACAGCCATGCCGTGCGGGCCCTTCGTCATGGATCCGGAGCTTCGCCGACATCGCCGGCGCGCTCTCGCTCGGAACTCACTTCTGCCCGAGCTCTTGGCATTTCTTCAGAAGATCCATGGGTTGCCTTGCGCCGCCGGGGCCCACGGACTCCGACCAGAGCACCTTCCCGTCCTTGCCGACGAGGACGGTCGCGCGGTCGGTGATGCCGGCGTCCTCGAGCCAGGCTCCGTAGGTCTTCGCCATCGCACCCTTGGGGTGGAAGTCGGCGAGCAGCGGATACTCGATCTTCCCGAAGCTGTCGGCCCACGCCTTGTGACAGTACTTGCTGTCCACGGAGACACCCAGGACCTGGGTGTCAGCGGCCTCGAAGCGATCCTTGATCGCCTGGAGACCGGGGATCTCGATGCTTCCTGTAGGGGTGAAGTCGAGGGGATAGAAGACGAGGAGGACGTTCTTCTTTCCCGCGAAGTCGGACAGCGCGACCTTCGTGTCGAGGTGGCTGTCGAGTTCGAACGCGGGAGCCTGGCTGCCGGGACGGATCATCGTGGTGGAGGGGTCTGAGTCGTGCGGGTCGATCGGAGCGATCGATCCCGACAACCTAGGACGTCGCGCGGCGGATTCCCCGTCGGCGATCACCCCACGCGATCAGACTTTCAGGATCCACAGCGGAATCCGCCCGATCGCGCCCACCTTCCGGACCTGGAAGTAGCGCTCCGCGGCCGCCGTGATGCGCGCCTCGTCGTACTCGGCGGCCAGGCCGCTCTCCGCCGCTCGCTCCCGCACGTTCCTCGGACACAGCGCGAGGTCGACGCGGTTGCCGAAGACGACGCGCCCCTTCGTGACGGTCCGCAGCATGCGAAAGATCGCGTCGTGGTCGCCGTAGCCGTGCGCCTCGCGGCGGCTGCCGAAGAAGAGGTAGGGGTAGGTGTTGACGAGGAGCGTCGCGTCGAACGGGCCGCCGAACGCGTCGATGCGCTCCGCGAGCTCGTGGAGGAAGAGCTTCTCGAAGCGCGCGTTCGCCGCACCGACGTGCGCCGCCACCGCGCGCGACGCGGCGAGGTCCGGCTCGTGCACGTCGATGCCGAGCGCGCGCTCGCAGTCCATCCGCTGCGCCGCGCGCGTCACGAACCAGCCCTTGCAGCTCGACACGTCGAGCAGACTCGTGCACGGCTCCGGCAGGTGACGCCACAGCGCGCCCGCGCGCCGCCACAGCCGCCACTTCGGCACGAGCCTCCGTCCCACCACCCAGTAGTCGTGGTTGTGGGGGTAGGAGTACGCCAGGTAGCGGCGCGTCTCGCGGTCGAGCGTCACCCGCCGACGAGCGCGAGCGCGGCCTCGGTCGGGCGCCCGATCGCCGCCTTCGCGCCGACGACGAGGATCGGACGCTCCATGAGGCGCGGGAACTGCGCGATCGCGTCGACGATCGCCTTCTTGGACGACGTCGCCGAGAGACCCGCTTCCTCGTACTCCTTCTCCTTCGTCCGGAGCAGCGCGTGCGGCTCGAGGCCGAGGAGGTCGAGCAGCTCGCCGAGCTCCTTCTTCGAGAGCGGTTCGTCGAGGTACTTGCGCGTCTCGTACGCCGCACCGCGCTCGTCGAGCGCCTGCTTCAACTGGCGCGACTTGGAACAGGACGGGTTGTGGAGGAGGAGCGCGGCTCCCTTCTTCTGGGTCAGCGTCATGTCGTCGGAACGGGAAGGCGTCGCACGGCGCGTGCGAGGAGGGCGTCGAGCACGAAGAGCGCGACCGCGGCCGCGACGCCGAGCAACGGCGTCGTGATCGTGCGCTCGGCCACGAGCGAGAGCACGGCCAGGCCGACGCCGGCCACCATGAGCGGGCCGCCGAGCTGGTCGACGCGGACGGCCTCCTCCGTCGGCTTGGTCAGCGGCAGTCCGTCGACCGAAGCACGGTAGAGGAAGCGCAGCGCGAGCAGCGACACCGCCGCCGCGGGCAGCGCGAGGCGCGCCGCGAACTCGAGCCCGATCTGCTGCCACGCCACGAGTCCGAGAACGAGCGCGAGCGGCACGAGGTAGCGCACCGCGACGGCCTTGCGCGCGCCCTCGTGGAACGCGCGTCCGCTCGCGTCGTCCTCGGCGAGCGGCGCGCCGTCGAGCAACCAGCGCGCCTCGTACGACGCACTCGCCGGCAGGTGCGACAGGATCACCGGCAGGTAGATGCCCGGCGTGAACAGGATCAGCGCGACGAGGCTCGTCTTCTCGCCGCCCGGCTCCATGCCGAACGCGACCCACAGGAACGCGAGCGGGATGCCGAGCAGCGGGGCGGTGCGCATCGCGACCTCGCGCTCGCGCGGGAAGGCCTCGAGCACGAAGTCGAAGCCCGCGCGCTCGTCCTTCGAGACCCACGCGCGCCGGGCGAGCGCCGCGATCGGGCGCAGTGCAGTGTCGAGCGGCGAACTGCCCGTCGTGGTCGCGAGCTTCGGTCGCGGGAGGAGCGTGATCGCGGCCGCCGCGCACACCAGCGCGACGGCCGGTCGCCACAGTTCGAGGAGGCGCACGCCCTCCGCTCCGAACGGCGCTGCAAACCACGCGGGCGGCCAGTTCATCCACGCACCGGCGGCCTCGATGCCGCTCGCGTCGCCGAGCGCGATGAAGCGCGGCAGCGTGACGATCAGGCCCAGGAAGACCGCGGCGACGAGCACCGCTTCGAGTGCAACGAGCAACGCCGGCACGCGCGCGAGCACGCCCTGCAGCGCGAGCAGCACCGCCGCCGCCGACCACACCGTCGCGAGTCCGCAGGCGACGAGCAGCAGGCGCGCGCCGATCGCGAACCCGGGCGCGAACACCGCGGCGGGCAGCAGCGACGCCGTCGCCAGCCCCGACACCGCGAGGAGCACGCCGAGCGCCTTCGCCGCCACGCGCTCGACGCGCCGCGCCGGCAGCGCCTCGACGAAGTCCGCCGCCTCGTCCGAGCGCAGCAGGAAACCGAGCTCGCCGACGAGCGGCACCGCGACGAGCGCGCTCGCCAGGCTGAACACGAACACCGCGTACGCGAACGGTCCGACCTCGCGGCCGACGAGGAGGCACAGCACGCTCGCGACGAGCGCGTGCACGGCCAGCGTCATGACCGGCAGACCGATCGAACGCCAGGCGCCGAGGTGGGCGCGGAGGAGAGCGGTGATGCGTCGGAGCACGGGCGCGCGAGTCGTACCACGTCGGTCCCTCGCCGCGCACCTCGCATCCCGCCGCTTCCCGCCTGGAAAAGCGCGGCGCGTCGCGTACCTTCCCCGCGTGCAACTGTTCGTCCCCGGTCCCGAGGGGCGGCTCGAGGCCATCCTCCATCCCGCGATCGGGGTCGGGACGCCGCGCGCCGTCGCCTGCGTCTGCCATCCGCACCCCGCGCACGGCGGGAACATGCACTCGACGGTCGCGTTCCGCGTCGCGCGCGGCCTGCAGACGGCCGGCGTGACGTGCCTGCGCTTCAACTTCCGCGGCGTCGGGAAGAGCGAGGGGACGCACAGCGGCGAGCGCGGGCCGGCCGGCGAGGAGGGCGACGCGTCGGCGGCGCTCGACTGGCTGCAGGAGCGTCACCCCGGCGTCCCTGTCTGGGCCGCCGGCTTCTCGTTCGGGTCGCGCACGGTGTTCGCGCTCGCGAAGCGGGAGGAGCGCATCGAGCGCCTCTTGCTGATCGGCTTCCCGCTGCGCGCGTTCGATCTGCCCGACGTCGACCGTATCGCGCAGCCCACGTTGTTCGTGTGGGGCGAGCACGACGAGTTCGGCACGCTCGCGGACCTGCGCGCGGCCCACCCCGTGCTGCCCGAGCACTTCACGCTCCACGTCGTCGCGGGCGACGACCACTTCTTCCGACCGGACACCCGCTCGCTCGAGAGCGAGGTGCGCTTCTGGGCCGACCGACAACTCGGCGGTCCGCTGTCATGACCGAATCGCACGAACTCCCGCCGCAGAAACCGCCCGCGATCCGCCAGGTGATGATGCCGCGCGACACCAACGCGAACGGCACGATCTTCGGCGGCGTCATCCTCGCGCAGGTCGACCTCGCGGCTGCGATCGAGGCGCACCGCTGGCACACGGGTCGGCTCGTGACGGTCGCGATGGACTCCGTCGAGTTCAAGCAGCCCGTGCACGTCGGCGACCTCGTCAGCTTCTACACCGAGACCGAGAAGGTCGGACGGACGAGCGTGCGCGTGCGCGTCGACGTCTGGAGCCAGCGCCGCTTCGGCAGCAAGGCCTACATCCCCGTGACCTCCGCGAGCGTCACGATGGTCGCCATCGGCGACGACGACCGGCCGACGCCGATCGAGAGGAAGGAAGCGGCGCCGCTGTACTGAGGGCGCGGCCGCCGTCCTTGCGCGATTCCGGGCCCTCCGCCTAGCCTCGGTCTCGTGGCCGCGTCCTCGACCTCCCGAGGCCGGCGCACGGAACGCACCGAGATCGCCGCTCGCCGTGGGGCGATCGCATCGGACTCGCCCATGCACATCGCTCCGCTCACGATCCGCGTCTCCTTCCTCGCGGTCGTCCTCGCTCTTCGCCTGCTCGCGACTCCCGCGTTCGCGCAGGTCACCGACTTCCCGACGGGCGAACTCGCAGAACCGGACCGTGCGGAGATCGTCGTCGTCGATCGCTACCGCGTGCCCGTGGCGTACGCGGACGTCGACGTGCGCTTCGCGCGATTCGGAGCCGTGCTGGGCATGCGGACCGACGGCGATCTCTGGACCGAGATCCCGGGGCTCGTGACGGGCGCGGACGGACGGGTCTCGTTCGCGCTTCCGCCGAACGCGCTCGCGATCGCGCAGGTGTCGCGACCGGGCTACGCCACGCGGATGGTGCGATCGATCGCACCGGGCCATCGCTACGAGTGCCTCCTCCAGGTCGGTGGGCGCGCGGTCTTCCGCTGCCGCGACGCGTCGGGCGCGCCCGTCGCCGACGCCGAGCTGCGCATGTTCTGGTGGGACGATCCGAACGCGGAGGCGCAGCGCATCTTCGGCAGCGAGCCGCTCACGTCACGCAGCGACCACGAGGGCACGGCGGCCTTCTTCTACGTCCCGACGGGCCAGCTCGACGTGATCGCCGAGTCGCCGACCGCGGGTGTCGCACACGCGTCGCTCCAGTACTTCGGTTCGACGGGACGCGACCGCTACCTCAGCCTCGAGGACGTCCCGCTCGTCTTCGAGGAGCCGTTCACGACGAGCGTTCGCGTCGTCGACCAGGAAGGTGCCGCGGTCGTGGGACTCGACGCGCAGCTCTGGGGCGGCTTGCACCAGTACTCCCGTCCCGCGCCGCGCGTGGACGGTGCAGAGGTCGCGATCGGACCGGTCGCGCGCGATCTCGCGATGCATTTGCAGCTGCGCGCTCCAGGGTTCGAGAGGGTCGACCTGCGTCTCGTTCCGACCGAGCGCCAGGAGACGGTGACCCTCGTCCGCCGTCCGACGACGACGTGGCACTACGTCGAACCCGAGCCGGCCGAGCGGAACGACGAGCGTCCCGAGCGCGTCGTGCTCTACCCGAGCGACCCGTACGACGGGCTGCGACCGCTCACGGGGGACGAGCGCGGCGACTACGTCTTCGGCGCGAGTCCCGGTCCGGGTCCGAAGGCCGTCGTGCTCCGCGACGGTGCGATCGTCGCCTACCTGTGCGCCTCGGGTGACGGCGCGAGCGAAGGTGTGCTGCGACGCGTCGAAGCAGCGTCGCTCGAGGTGCGTTACACGGTCGGCGGAGTTCCGCCCATCGGCGCTTTCGTACCGATTCGACTGCGCGAGCCCTTCGCGCAGGTCGGTCGCGTCGGCGCAGGCGTCGGCTCCTTCATGGCGCGAACAGACTCCGCGGGCGTGCTGCACATCGACGGCCTCCTTCCCGGCACCTACGACCTCACACCCAACTTCCACTTCGCGGTGCACGGCGAGTCGCAGCTCGAAGTCCGTCTCGCTCCCGGCGACGTCGTCGCACGAGAGGTGGCGGTGTCCGCCGGGCAGGTCGTGCGGGGCGTCGTGCGCGATGCCGCAACGGGCAAGCCCGCCGGAGGTGGCTACGTCGTCCATCACAGCGCCGAACTCGGCGAGGGCTTCCCGTTCTGCCCGTTGGATCGCGACGGTCGCTTCTTGATCACGGGCCTGAAGGAAGGCGTGACCTACTCCATCACCTACTGGGATGCGCCGTGGCCGCAGGGCAGCAGCGGTCCGGCCTACTGGCCGCGCATGGACGAGAACGTGCGCACGGCAACCATCTCGGTCGACGTGTCGACGGAGACGCCGCCCGTCGAGATCGAGGTGGAGTGACGGTCGAGCTCCGGAGCGTCCGGGGCGCGACGCTCCGGCCGCTCGACTTCAGGGGTTCGTGAGCGTGCGTCGCCGGTCGAAGCTCCATTCGCCGCGTTCGAACGGCACGGAGTCGCCTCCGTCGCCGCCTGCTCCTCCTTCCCCGTCGCGTACTTCGCGCACGGCGGGGCCGCCCGTCCCACCGTCCCCGGCGCGGAGGAAGCGTTCGCCGTCGGAGCGCGAGGCGACGAGTGCCGCCGACCGGAAGCTCGCGAACCGCGCATCGGTACCGTCGCCGAACTCGCACCAGTCGATCGAGCCGCCGTCGCCGCCTTCCCCGCCGAGCGCTCCCGTCCCGCCGTCACCGGAACGCACTTGGCCGTGCAGGAAGAGCGCGGCCGCCTCGAACGCGAGCCTCGATCCGTTCCCGCCCTTCGTGTCGAGGAACGCCGGATCGGTGACGCCGTCGAGATCGCGTCCGCGACCGCCCGTCACGGCTCCCGTCACGAGGATCGCGCCGTTCGAGCGAAGGTGGAGGTCGGCGGCGTCGATCCACTCGCCTCCGCGAGCCGCGTCGATCACGCGCAGCTCGCCCTCCACGCGGATCCAGTCGCTCGCCGCGAGCACGAGATCGTCCGTCACTTCGACCACGACATCGGGCGGTACGAAGATCGTCCGCGCGTGCACGTCGCCGCCCACGTAGCTTCCGCTCTCGAGGACGAGATCGCCGTCCTCCGCGACGAAGTCCCACGTCCTCGGAGCGTCGCCGGACGACCGGCACGCGGAGATCGGCAGAAGGGCGAGCGCGAGACCGAGGCGCAGTGCGCTTCGCATGGTCGAGACTCCGGGCAGGTGAGGTCGAGCGAGGTGGGACGCGGTCGAACGCCAGGCTACCGCTCCTCGCCGATCCTCGCTGACTCAGCAGACCCGCAGCTCCCGTCCGGGCGCGAGTTCCAGTGTGTCCGCGTACTCCAGATGGAGCACGCGCCGCGGACGCGCGGCACCGAGCTTCGACGAGGCGTGCACGAGGAGGGGGCTCATGACGAGCACGCCGCCGCGCGCGACGCAGCACGCGACCGAGGGACTGCGGCGCGCGAGCTCGGCGACCTCGTCGTCCTCGAGCACGCCGTGCACGTGGCTCCCCGGGACGACGCGCAGCGGACCGTTCTCCTCGGTCGAGGCGTCGAGGTGGATGCGCAACGCGACGACGCGCTGGAGCACCTCGGTCGGCGCGTGCGCATAGTCGACGCCCTCCTTCACGGACCACGGCCCGAAGCCCGGCGCGTCGAAGCGCTCGGTGAACGGCAGCGCCGTGTCCTGGTGCCACGCGACGAGCCAGTCGGCGTCCGGCGTCTTCGCGAAGGACGTCGCTCGGAACGGGATCGCGCTGCCGCCGAGCACCGTCTGCGCGATCTCGAGGAGCCGCCGCTCCCACGCGAGGTGCGCGACCGTGGTGATGCCCAGGAGGTGCCGCGCGCCCGCGCGCGGTCGCGCGTTCGCCGAGGTCGTCCAGCACGCGCGCGGCGTCCTCGCACTCGCGGTGCGCGAGGACGCGTTCGACGATCCGATAGCCGTCCTTCGCCATCGTCGTCGCCGCGGTGTTCACGCCTCGCGCTCCACGAGCAACTTCTCGTACAGCGCCGCGTCCTCCCGCGAGAAGCAGCAGAACGTCACCTCGCGCACACCGGGGCACGACTTCGCCGCGGCCCGCACCGCCGCGATCGCGATGCGCGCGGCGGGCTCCTTCGGGTAGCCGTACACGCCGGTCGAGATGCAGGGGAACGCGACGGTGCGACAGCCCGCGGCTTCCGCCAGCTCGAGCGACCTCCGGTAGCACGACGCGAGCAGCTCGGACTCGCGCTCACCGCCGCCGCGCCAGATCGGTCCGACGGTGTGGACGACGTGCTTCGCGGGGAGTTCGAAGCCGGGCGTGATCTTCGCGTCGCCGACGACACAACCGCCGAGCGCCCGGCACGCCTCGAGCAGCTCCGGCCCCGCCGCATCGTGGATCGCACCGTCCACGCCGCCGCCGCCGAGCAGCGACGAATTCGCCGCGTTCACGATCGCGTCGACCTCGAGGGTCGTGATGTCGGCCTGGATCGCGCGGAGCTCCACGGTCATGGCGAGGTCGCCCCGCTCAGCTCAACGCGCGTCCCACGACGACCGTGTCGGTGTGTTGCGTGAAGCGCGCCACGCGGTCGCCCTCGAAGTCCCAGACGTGCACGAACGGCGCGGCGAAGCGCTTGCCGGTCGCCTTGTAGGTCCCGCTGTACTCGCCGATCGCGACGACGGTGTCGCCCTCCGCGACGAGTCGCTCCGGCACGGCGGCGAAGCCGTCCCATTCCGTACCGATCCGCATGAAGACGCCCTCGAGCACCGCGTCGGGTCCGACGTAGGTGCCGGCGTAGGGGAAGCCCTCGGCCTCCGTCCACCTGGCGTCCGGCGCGAGCGCGCCGAGCACGGTCGGGATGTCGCCCTTCGCGAAGGCGGCGTACACGTCCTGGATCGTCCGTCTGTGCTTCGTCATGTCGTGGTCGGCGGCTCGGGTCGCCGTGGGCCACGCCATGGTCGGGTGTCGGAGCCCCGCGCGCCAGCCGGACGGCCGCGACGCGCCGGAACTCGCTCGGATCGGGGCGCGTGCGCGACCCCCGCGATGCCTCTCGGTATCGATCGTGCCCGAGCCCTCCGTCGCGACGACGGAGCGGCTCGGGCCGGACCGAGGTTCGCGCCGCCGTCGCGTTGGCCCGTGACGAGCCCGGCGGCGCGACCGGGCTCAGTCGATCACCTTGCGATCGGAGTTCGTGAGCGTCACCGTGCCGTCGAAGTGCGCGACGGCGGCCTGCGCGAACACCGTCCGCCCGACGAGGTTCGGGTCGTCGGGGAGGTCGACCTTGATCGACATCTGACCGCTGCCGCCCGTGAAGCCCTGGCCGAGGACGAAGAGCGTGTCCGGCGCGAGGAACGCGCAACCCGCGTCGCCGAGCGAGACGTAACCGTCCTTGTACGCGACCGCGACGAGCGCGAACTCGCCGGGTGCCGCCTGGACGTTGAAGCTCATCTTGCCGCCCGGGCTCGAGTTGCCGCCGATCGAGAAGGCCTGCGGCACGATCGAGATGTCGAGCACCTCGATGGCGGGGCTCGTCGTCGAACCGTTCCAGGTGCCGACGCCGACGCAGTAGCTGCCGACGTAGGGCAGGAGGTCGATGGTCGAGCTGCTCAGGCTCGTGTGCGTGTTGTCGACGACGAAGTCGAAGCCGGGGCAGTAGTAGCAGACGCCCTCCCCGTTCTCGACCTTGCCGGAGAAGTGCACCTCGTCCTGGGCGAGGGCGAAGGATGCGGTGAGCGTGAGGGCGAGGGTCGAGAGCAGCGTGTGGGAGTGCTTCATGGCGTCGGTCCGGCGGTCCGTGGGGCGTGCGTCGCGGGAAGTCCCGACGCCTGCCGACCGCTTCGCACGCCCTCGGCGCAAGGCCCGTGCCCGGTGCTCGAACCCGGTCCGGCGCGCGGCGAACGGCATCGACGGCGACGCGCTTCCAGGATCCGGAGGGATCCGCCCGTCGGCTCCGACTCCTGGAATCGCGCGGACCGCCGCGCCGCCCTCAGCCGTAGGGCGTCCCGTCCTTCCTCGAGAACCGCCACTCGCCGTCGCGCCGTTCGACCGCGAGGTCGTCGTCGGGGTAGCTCGCGCCGTCGCCGGGCAGGCGATCGCCGACGATCAGGCACACGACGTCGGTGTCGGTGTGGTTCACGAGGTGCCAGCCGTTCCCCGTGCCCGCGCGGAAGCCCGCGCACATGCCCGGTGCGAGCACGGTCTCGCCCGCGTCGGTCCGCAGCGTCGGCGTCCCTTCGAGCACGTACACGAACTCGTCGCTGACGCGGTGCGCGTGGCGCAGCGCCGACATCGAGCCCGGCGCGATGCGCACGTGGCTCACACCGAAGTTCACGAGTCCGAACACGTCGCCGAGCGCGCGCTTCTCGCGGCCCGCGACGCGTGCGGCGAAGGGTTCGGGGTAGTTGGAAGCCTTCGCGCGCGGCGCGACCGAAGCGGCGAGGACGGCGACGGGACGGGCGGAGTCGTTCATGTCGGAGGACGGATCAGGAGTTCTTCGCGCCCGTCCCGGTCCAGCGCAGGACGAAGGGACGCGCGACGATCGCGGCGACGACGAGCGCAACCAGCATGGCGAGCGCCCACGGATCGGTCTCGACGAGCCGCACGACGAGTCCGACGGTCGCCGCCGCAGCAGCGAGTGCGCCGTAGCCCGTGACGACGCGCGAGCCGGCGCGCGCGTGGAACGCGAGGCCGCACACGATCGCGAACGTGACGAGGAACGCGAGGCTCGCCGCCTCGACCAGCGACGTCAGCGTGCCGAATGCCGCGAGAACGCCGGCACCGACACCGAGCCCGATCACCGCGCGGTCCGGGACGCCCTTGCGGTTCTCGTGGTCGAGCTGGGCGGGGAGCTGCTTCTTCTGCGCGACGCGGTGCGTCAGTCGGGCCGTCGCGAACAGCGTGGCGTTGATCGCCGAGCCCGTCGAGAACGCGGCGGCGATCGTGACGACGACGAGTCCGGTCGTGCCGAGCGCTTCTCGGCCCGCGACGGCGAGGGCGACCTCCTCGTGCTCGACGATCGCGTCGGCCCCGATCAGCATGGCCGTGCCGAGCGCGACGAGGACGTAGACCCCGATCACGACGACGATGGCCGCGATCACGGCGCGCGGGAGCGTGCGCTTGGGTTCGTGCACGTCCTCGTAGTCGTAGGCGAGGAGCTGGAAGCCCTCGTACGCCATGAAGATCGACGCCGCGCCGAAGAGCGCCGCGCCGATCCCGGGCGAGTCGACGCCGCGCGAGAGCATCGGCGGGTCCCAGTGCGCGAGACCGAACGTCGCCAGCGCGACGAGCACGACGATCTTGAACCACACCAGGAAGACCTCGACGCCGCCCGCTTCACCGACGCCGCGCAGGTTGAGTCCGACGAAGGCCGCGGTGATCGCGACCGCCGTCGCGCGCGGGAACCACGGGCCGAGGTCGACGACGTTGCCGAGGTACTGACCGAAGGTGAAGGCGTAGACGGCGTTCGTCAGGACGTAGCCGACGATGAGCACCCACGCCAGGCTCCCCGCCACGTTCGGCGCGCCGACCTCCTCGAGGAACGTGAACGCGCCGCCGCCCTCGTCGTAGTGCGTGGCGAGCTTCACGTACGCGTAGCCCGCGGCGAGCGCGACGGTGCCGGCAGCGAGGAAGCTGAGCCAGGCGAGAGGACCGGCGATCGTCACGACGACGCCGAGCGTCGAGAAGATGCCGCCGCCGATCATGCCGCCGACGGCCATCGACCACGTCGCGTCGAAGCCGAGCTTCTCCTTCGCTTCGCCCATCGCGCTCACCGTACGTTCCGATTCCCGTGTCGGCGCCTCTCGGCCCGGTCATTCGTCGAGCCGTTCGCGCACCCGCGCGTGCCACGGCTCCCACGCGAACCACGCGGCTTCCGCCCACGCGCGCACCGCGGCGAGGTGCTCGTCCGTCGTCGTCGCCGCGAGGACGTGCGTCACGTCGAGCGCGCCGAGCGACGCCGGAGGCTCGAGCCACGCGAAGTCGTCGCGCTCCGTCAGCTCGCCGATGAGCCGCGTCGCGTCGCTCGGAGCCACACCGCGCTCGAGCACGGCGCACAGGCTCGCGAGGTGGATGTTCACGGAGCGGACGGCCCGGCGCGACGTGTCGCCGGGGTGCTGGACCGCGTAGGCGTCGACCGTGAGCCGGTGCAGCGCCATGCGCGCGGGCTCCTCGTACTCGCGCGCGAGCACGACGCCGTACGCCGCCCAACAGCCCGGCGACGAGAGCAGGTAGCGGTGCGTCGGGCCGTCGGACGGCGAGGTGCGTGCGCCGCAGGAGAAGCAACGTGCCATGGCGAGAAGCATCATGCCGCGGGCGCGCGGGCGCTCACGGCTCGCGTACGAAGATCCGCTCCTCGAGCCGGTCGACGCGGAACCAGTCGGGCGAGTCGGCCGTGGCCGTGACGACGAGACGCGGTGGCTCGCCGGTCGAGCGGTCCACGCGCCATTCGAGGACGATGCTCGCGCCCGAAGCCGTCGCGACCTGTTCGGTCGTTGCCATCCCGACGCGTGACTCGAGGTCGCTGTAGGGGCGACGTCCGAGTTCGTCGAGCAGCTCCTGGATCAGGCGGTACGCCTCGTGATGGTCCATCTCGTTCCGGCCCTACGCCTCGCGCTCCGGCGGCCCGATCCAGAACAGCGGGTTGTGCGCGACCTCCCACAGGTGCCCGTCGGGATCGGCGAAGTAGCCGCTGTATCCGCCCCAGAACACGTGTTGCGGTTGCTTCACCGCGCGCGCTCCCGCGGCAACGGCCTGCGCGAACAGCGCGTCGACCGCTTCCTCCGACGAGAGGTTGTGCGCGAGCGAGAAGCCCGCGAAGCCGCTGCCCTCCGGCGACACCTCGGCGTCCTCCGCGAGCGCGTCGCGCCCGTAGAGACCGAGCCACGTGCCGTCGAGCGTGAAGAACGCCACGCTCGGCGGCGACTCCATGCGCGGCAGACCGAGGCCGTTCTCGTAGAACTCGACGGAACGCGCGAGGTCGCGGACGCCGAGCGTGATCATGGAGATGCGGGGTTGCATGGCTTCGTGTCCTGCTAGGCTCGCGGAATGTCGTCGAAGTCTATCAACGCGCACGGAGCTCGCTCGTGAAGGTCTGCATCGTCGGAGCGTCGGGCAAGCTCGGCCGCTACATGGTGCAGCACGCGCTCGACCGCGGACACGAGGTCGTCGGCGTGTGCCGCGAGCAGAGCGTCGGCAAGCTCGCCGACTTCGCGGGCCGCATCGCGATCGTGCCGGGCGACACCGACGACCGCGACGTGATCGCGCGCGCGGTCGCGGGCTGCGACGGCGTGTGCACGGTGCTCGTGCCCTGGGGCGTGCGCGGCTATGCGACGGGGACGGCGAAGGCCGTGCTCGATGCCGCAAGGACCGGCGCGCGGCTCACCTTCAGCTGCGGCTGGCACATCACGCGCGACGGGAAGGACGTCTACTCGTGGAAGCTGCGTGCGATCGTGGCGCTGTTCGGACCGATCGCCAAGCTGCTGCGCTTCGCCGACATCTCCGATCAGGTGCGCGCGTGCGACACGATCTTCGCGAGCGACACGCGCTGGACCGTCGTGCGCGGCAGCAACCTCGAGGAGGGCGAGAGCGAGGGCCTGCCCGTCTGGAGTCGGCACGTCGGTGACCCGATCCTCGCGAGCAACCGCACGCGCCGCATCGACTTCGCGCTCTTCATGGTCGACGCGCTCGAGCGCGACGAGCTCGTGCAGGAGGCGCCGGCGATCGTGAGTCGCGTGTCGGACTCGGCGATCGCGCATGCGGCGCAGGCCGGCCGCTGAGCTCCGCTCAGTCCACCTGCCAGAAGCCCTGCTCGATCCCACCGTTCGCCACGATCGCGATGCGGCCGCGACCCGGGATCTCCATGGAGCGCAGCGCGACGTTCGCGCCGGCAGCTTCCGCTGCGTCGACCGCCGACGACCACGAGCCTGTTTTCATCCACCAGATAGAGGACGATGTACGGGAAGCGATGGAGGACGAGCCTGCGAGTCCTCGAACCGATCAGCGGGAAGAGCGCGGGATCTTCGCTGGCTCTGACGAGGAACATCTCGAGCTCGGCGAGCAGAGCGACGCCGATCCTCGCGACGGCCCTCGTACCAGTCGAACGCTTCGGCGATCTCCCGCTCGACCTCGGGCAGGTAGGTGACGAGAGGGTCATCGAGCCCCGCGACGCAGTCGGTCCCGAGCTCGGTCCACGGGATTGCCCGAGTCGGATCCTCGTCGTAGGCGCGGAGGCGTCGGTCGATCTCAGCCTGTTGCGCATGAGTCGGCAACGGGAAGCCGAGTCGACGGGGATCCGATCCCAGAGGTCCTGGACGAGGCGGATCTTCTCCTCGGTCGAGAGTTCGTCGAAGTCCTCAGTCCGGTCGCTCGCGCATGCGCCGAGCATAGCGCTCGCGAGGTGGGCCCGCGCCGAACGGTTCCGCGACGGCAAGTCCATCTCTCGCGTTTCGGCGCGGGGTCGATCCGCGCGGCGCTGCCCGATGCGTGAGATTCCGCATTCCGTGACCTATCGGTAGCGGGCGGCGCCGCTCAATCCACCTGCCAGAATCCCTGCTCGATCCCGCCGTTCAGCACGATCGCGATGCGGCCGCGACCGGGGATCTCCATGCCGCGCAGCGCGACGATCGCGCCGCCGCTTCCGCCGCGTCGACGGCGGACTCGAGGTCGGCGACGCGCACGTAGGCGCGCGTGACGGTCCTTCGTCGGGACGCAGCGGTCCGCGCACGCCGCACACCGAACCGTCCGGGAGGTCGGCGAGGCGAGCGCCGCCGAGCTCGGCGATCGGCTCGCCGAACGCCCAACCGTACGAGGCGCCGTACACGTCGCACGCCGCGTCGACGTCGGGCGTCACGATCTCGAGATAGCAGACGGTGTTCGCGGGGACGTTCATCGCGTTCGGTTCGCGGTGGGGCGTGGAGGCGCAGCTCGCGGTGAGCAACAAGAACGCGAGAGCGGCGAGGCGGGCGGTCGTCATGATCCGGGAGCGTACGGCGCGCTCGCCGCTGCGTCACCTCCCCATGTCGACGAGCAAGGCCTCGAGCGTCGCGTCCATCACCGCTCTCTCGCGCAGCTCCACCTTGGAGCCCGAGTAGCCGTCGAAGCACGCGCGGTGTCCGGCGAGCGACAGGTCGCCGTCGCGCGACGCGTAGTCGCGGACCCACGCCTGGAGCATCTCGAGGTTCGCGTCCTGCTCCTCGCGCGTCGCGTACTTGTGCGGCTCGAACGGTCGTGCGCGACAGTTCTCGAGGCAGACGTCGACGCCGGGCTCCAGGAACACGAGCCTCGGGCCGTGGGCGAGCGCGACCTGGACGAGGTCGCCGTAGCAGCCCTCGACGACCCAGCGCTCGTTCTCGCGGCAGAAGGCGTCGATCTCGCCGCGCACTTCATCCGTCGAACGGCGTTCGGGAGGCGTCGTCGGCTTCCATGCGAGCACGTCGAGATCGAGGTACGCCGTGCGGAAGCGCGCGGCGAACCAGCGTGCGAGCGTCGACTTGCCCGATCCCGAGTTGCCGAGGATCGCCAGGCGGAGCGACCGCCTGGCGTCGTGCGTGTTCGTCGTCGAACTCACTGCTCCGGCGTGTGCACGACCTCGAACTTGATCCCGCCGGGGTCCTTGAAGAAGACCGCGTAGTAGCCGGCGGGCGTGTGCTCGGGGAAGACGCGCGGGCCGTCGACGATCGTCGCGCCGATGCGCACGAGTTCGCCGTGGATGCGATCCACCTCGCCGCGCGATGCGGCGCGGAAGGCGATGTGGTGCACCGAGCCTGGTCGGCGCCGGTGCACGTCGTCGCCCGCGACCGACGCGCGCGGTGAGTTGATCGCGAAGCCGAGTCGTGGGTGGCTGTACTCCACCACGTCGAAGTCCCACGTCTCGAGGTACGCGCGGCTCTTCCTCGCGAGGTCGAATCCGAGCAACGGCATGAGCGCGTCGTAGAACGGCACGGCGGTCGCCATGTCCTTCACGGTGATCTCGATGTGGTCGACGACGGGCTCCATGGTCACTGGAAGATACCGGTCTCGGGGCCGGTCCCGAGTGCGTCGGGGAGCTCCGGCGCGGTGAACGTGCCGCCCTTCCCGTCCAGGAACGAGAGCGCGAGCAGCGCGGAGTTCGCGACGGCGGGACGATCACTCGTGCTCAGTTCGTCGACGCACGCGCGGAACGACTCGAATCCGAGGAAGCCGATCACGACGAGGGCGGAGGAGGCGACGTTCGGGTCGTCCTCGCCGAGCTCGAGCATGTCCTCGACCACGCCGGCGAGCGGCGCGAGGTCGACGTCCTCCTCGTCGGGCGGAAGGAAGAAGACGCCGTCCGTCCGCGACGGATCGCGCCGACGGATGCGGTACGTGGTGACGATCGCCTGGAAGGCGGCCGCGGCCCACGCTCGGGTCTCCGCGTCGTCGGCGACGAACATCACCTCGACGACGAACGGCAGCGCCGCGAGCTCGTCCGTGCCCGCGAGCATCTTCAGCGCGACGAGCCGGTCCCGCTCGTCGTCCGAGCGGAGCCGCGCGACGAGCGCCGGGTAGCCCGCGGCGAAGCGTGCGACGTCGAGGTGCTCGGCGAGCGCGCCGAAGCGCTCGGTCGACGGTAGCGGCGTGTTCGCGCGCGTGCCGCTGCTCGGCGAACTGCAACTCGCCGCGAGAGCGAGCATCGCTGCGACGGCGGTCCTGACGATGCGTATCCGACGAGACACGGTGCGTTCCTCCGGGTCGGGGCTGGGACTCGTCCAGCTCCGAAGGGAGCGAGCATCGACGAGCCCGCCGCTCCCGTCAATCCGCGTGCCGCGCGGGCACCCACGTTCTCACCGCCCGCGCTCGAGCTCCTCGACCCGCGCGCGCAGCCGGCGGTTCTCCTCGGCGAGCCGTTCCACCTCGCTCACCGCCGTGTGCTCCTGCCGCTCCGCCCTCTCCACGATCCGATCGTTCGTGAGGTACACGCCGGAGAGCATCGACGTCTTGACGTGCGCCTCGTGCAGGTCGCCCGACTCGTCCTCGTACGCGATGCGGTAGATGCGATCGCTCTTGTCGCCGCAGCCCGGACCGAACGGGTCCCAGCTCTTCGCGACGAGCTTCCAGCCGCGCTGCGTCACGTAGCGCTCGACGCGTTCGCCGTCGAACGAGCCCGCGGCGATGCGGACAGCGATCGCGATGGCGATCGCGGCGATGAAGAAGGCGAATCCCATGGTCGATCTCGCGCGGAGCGGCTCCGGTTCTCGAGTGCCGGTACGCGCGACGAGCGGCCGGCATTCGGTACGTCACGCTTCAGTTCGTCCTGTGGATCGCGCGCGCCTGCTCTTCGAGTACCCGGGCGACCGAGCCACGAACTCGCTCGAACGCGACGGTCCGAGCGACGCACTCGAAGGTGCTGTCGTGGAACGTGACCACGAAGTGTCGGAACGTGGTGCACCACAAGCCTCTGCGGTGCCGGGAGTGCACGGCGTTGCGATTGTCGAGCTCACGGATCCACGAGGACTCGCGGATCTCGAACACGCCGCAGGGGCACAGTCCTCGCGTCGCGAGTGGGTGCCCCGCGAGCGCCTCGTCGTTCGGCATCCCGAACAAGACCGAGAGGCACCCCTCGAACGTCGCGACGACGAGGTTCTCGTCCTCCGAGTCGGGTCCGACGACGCGCGCATACGTCCCGTCCCAGCTCGGATCGGGCACATGCTCGACGTAGACGACGCAGGTCCGGTACCCGTCCGCGACGACGTGGGGGAGCGGGGCACCAAAGTCCGGCGCAGGGAGCGCGTCCGAGGACACGACGACGTCGCGCTCGTCGACGGTGTACGTCATTCCCGCTCCAACCTCGGCGGTGCCGCCATGAACTCCACCCGGTTCCCGAACGGGTCGAACGAGAAGAAGCGCGGTTGGTCGGGCAGCGACGCGTCGACGGCTTCGAAGCCCGCCGCTCGCAGCTTCGTCGCGAGCGCCTCGAGGTCCTCGACCACGAGCGCGGGGTGCGCCTTCCTCGCCGGACTGAACTCCTTCTCGACGCCGAGGTGGATCTTCACCGCGCCGCTCTCGAACCACGCGCCGCCGCGGCCCGCGAGTTCGGCCGGCTTCGGTCGTTCGGGGATGCCGAGGAGCTCGCCGTAGAAGCGGCGCGCGTCGTCCTCGCGTCCCGCGGGCATGGCGAGTTGGACGTGGTCGATGCCGAGGATGGTCATGCCGGTTCGCCGTCGCGTGGGCGACCACTCTACGCCCGGGCGTCGCTCCCCGCCCTCGTCGCCTTCTTCGACACGGCGCGAGCCTTCGAGCGTCGCTTCGCCGGAGCGGGCTCGAGCGTCGCGCCCCAGCTCGGCAGCTCCTCCGCGCCGCGCGGCGAGAGGCGGTAGACGCCGCGCTCCTCGCGCTCGAACCAGCCGTAGACGTCGGCATAGAGGATCTCGCGCGCCTTCGGCTCGCCGATCGACTTCGCGACGAGCGCCGCCTTCGTCGGACCGGCAGTGCGCAGGTGCACGGCGATCGCGATCGCGCGTTGGCGGTACGCCGTCATGATGCCGCGCCTACGATCGGAGCCGCCCGGCGTCGGGTCGCCGACGCGCCGCACGAACTCGCCGAGCAGACGCTCCGCCGTGTTCGGCGAGCGGCGCGGCGCGTACTTCCCGGGGTCGAGCACGACGTCGACCGCGCCGTGGCGCGACGACGCGTCGATCGCGAGCAGTCCGAGGCCGAGCATGCGCAGCAGCTTGACCACGGCCTTGCGACGCCGCTTCAGCGCGCTGCACCCGCGCGGAACGCCGACGTAGACCTTCGGCGACAGCGCGAGCCTGTCGACCGCCTGCAACACGACGTCGAGCCCGAGCGCGAGCTTGAGCTCGACGACGACCGGCGCTTCGTCCGCGCGCACCGCGATGACGTCGCACTCCTCGACCTCGCCCTTGACCTCGTAGCCCTGGGCCTCGAGGAACGCCTTCACGGGCGGGTAGAGGTCGGTCTCCTTCATCGCTCTCTCGGACATGCGGTCCGACGAGGCTACGACGACGGGTGGTCGATCCGGAAGCGGAGCCCCACCCTGGCCCTTCGCGCGTCCCCATTCCTACGAATGGCGGTGCGATGCGACCGTCGATGTCAGAGCAAGCCGGGATTCGCGCGCCAGAGCGTCCACGTCAGCACCGCCGCGAACGCCACCCACGCGAGGTAGGGGAGGAGCAGCGCGGCGGCGAGTCGACTCGAGCGTCGGAACTCGAGCGCGGTCCACGCCACGAGGACCACGAGCAGCAGGATCTCGGCGAACGCCGCCGCGCCCAGGTGCCAGGCGAAGAACAGCCACGACCACAGCGCGTTGACGGCGAGTTGCGCGGCGAAGAGCGGGAGCGCTCGCGCGCGCCGCTGCGGCGCTCTCCACACCGACCACACCGCGACCGCCATCGCGGTGTAGAGCGCGGTCCAGACCGGCCCGAACACCGACGCGGGCGGCGCGAAGCTCGGCTTCTCGAGCTCCGCGTAGAACGTCGGCGCGTCGACGGACGCGATCGCGCCGAGCGCGCCCGCGGCGAAGCACGCGAGAACGCACACGACGAGGCCGAGGGCCTGCGCGGACCGCGATCGAGTCGTCGTCACCACTCGCTCCCGATCGGCTCTACTCCTTCGTCGCCGCCGCGAACGCCTCGGCGCCTCCGACGACCGGCAGCGTGAGCGTCGTCGCGTCGAGGTCGATCGTCAGCTTCGTGCCGGGGTCCGGCCAGAGCGTGAAGTCGCGGTCGCTCGAGAACACCATCAGGCCGATCTGCTGACCCGCCGGCACGATCTGGTCGTCGGGCTCGAGGTCGAACGACACGTCGTAGAAGCGCCCCGGCTCGAGCGGCTCGCCGTGCTCCAGCGAGGCGTGGTTCTGCGGGTCGGCCCAGCCGCGCGTCACGATGTTCGCGTTGATGTCGCGCGACTCCGTCCACGGCAACGACACGATCCAGACGGAGAGGTTCGCCGCCTCCGCGTCGCACGCGAGTCGCAGCGAGACGCGCGACGTGCCCGAGAGGTGCAGCGGCTCCTTCAGCACTGGCGTCGCGTAGAGCAGTCGGTTCTCCGAGCGCTCGGCGCGAGCCAGGTCGGCGCCGGTCCTCGAGACGTCGTCGGCGAGCGTCTCGGTCCCCTGCGTCGGCTCGGCGCGCACGCTCAGACCTCCCACCGCGTTCCCACCCTTCGTCGGATGCACGACCACCGGCGCCGCTCCGGGGTTCGGGTAGGCGTCGTAGGGCGTCGGCGGCGTGCGCCGTCCGCCCTCGCGCACGACCCAGGCGCGGGCGTCCGCCTCGACGCCGTTGTCGACGCCGTAGAGGTAGTGCGTGAACCAGCGGTTCACCATGGAGAACGGCGGGTCGCCGCCGTGTCCGCCCTGGTGGAGGAAGAGCTGCACCGGCACGCCCTTCTTCACGAGCGCGTCGTGGATCCGGACGGTGTGCGAGGGCATCACGTTCCAGTCGTTGAGCCCGTGCGCCATCAGCGTCGCCGCGTGGTAGTTCTCGAGCTGGAGCGCGTAGTCGCGGCTCGCCCAGAACGCGTTCCAGTCGCCGCTCTCGCGGTCCTGGTTCGCCATCAGCAGCTCGTCGCGCACGTGGCAGTCGCACCACTCGCGCATCGCCATGTCGCCGGAGTGGATGAAGTCGTAGAGGACGTCGACGTCCTCGCCCATATAGCCGCCGGGGTGCCGCACGAGCCCGTTCGCGCGGTAGTAGTGGTAGTACGACGTGTTCGGCGAGACCGGCACGATCGCTTCGAGCCCCTCGACGCCCGTCGTCGCCGCCGCGATCGGGAGCGTGCCGTTGTACGACGTCCCGATCATGCCGACCTTGCCGGTGCACCACGTCGCTTCGACCGTCTCGTCACCGTCGATCGACGTGAAGCCGATGGCTCGACCGTTGAGCCAGTCGACCACGGCCTTCGGCGCGAGCGCCTCGTTCGCGCCGCCGATCGTCGGGCACCCCTGCGAGTTGCCGGTGCCCGGCGACTCCGAGTGCACCACCGCGAATCCGCGCGGGACCCAGGTCGACGTGAGCGAGCGCGAGATGAACTCGGTGTCCTCGCGGTGGCGGATCGGCGGCGGGTTGTCGTGCTTCGGCGGCGTCTCGCCGAGCTCGTGCTCGGGGTTCCAGAAGAACGCCTTGTCGTCGCCGCCGACGCCCGAGTAGTACGGGCTCGTCTCGTAGACGACGGGGACCTTGAGGCCCTCCGTCTCGGTCTGTCCCGGTCGGAACACGTCGACGTGCACGCGGTCCGGCTTGCCGTTGCCGTCGGAGTCGAACTCGGTCTCGACCCACAGGCTCTGCACGATCCAGGACTTCGGGTCCCTGAACGCGCGGACGACCTGCGCCTCGCCGTCCTCGAAGACGGGTCTCGCGGGAGCGGTGTCCTGGGCGGGGAGCGCGACCGCGCCGGCGAGTGCGAGCAGGGCGCCGGAGCAGACGGTGAACAACGTGGTCGGTGCTTGGGCGGTCGTCATGGTGTGGCGACCGAGGGTACGGCGGCGGGACCCGCGTCGACAGCCCCGGCGCGGCCGCGCCGCGGAGATCCCGCATCCGTCGCACCGCGACCTCGACCCCGGCCCCGGAGTCGCGCGGCTGCGCGCTCCCGTTCAGCTCCCGTGCTTCTTCGCCGCCACGTCCTTCGGCACGGGGTCGAGCTTGCGGTCGAACTCGTCCCCGCACGCCGCACAGGTCCAGCCGCCGAGGAACGCCTGGCGGAGGTTCTTCGGAGCGCGCCACGCGGGGAGCTTGGTGCCGCAGCTCGGGCACGCGAGTCCGCGGTCGCCGCCGAGGAGCACCTTGCGCTTGCGTCGCAGTTGCACGCCGAAGAAGCGGGCCGCGAGGAGGAACACGGCGAAGACGGCGATGCCGCAGAGCACGCCGACGACGTAGGGGTTCGAGAGGTCCATGGCGCGGCGCAGCGAGCGCCGATCCCGTGAACCTAGGACCGAGCGCGAGAGGTTCGACCGTCGGTGCGCGGTTTGCTCGGTCGCCGAGCCGGCGCCGTGGGGCGCGACACCCGATCTACGCGCCCTGGAGGAGGCGCCGGATCTCGCTCGCCGTGTGGACGCGGCCGCGGGCTCGCGGTGTGGTCACGCCTTTCGCGCGCCGCTCGACGCGCACCTCGACTACCAAGGCATGAGGAGCGAGAGGATGCTGCTCGTGTCTCCCGAATCGAGCGTCGTGCCGGTCCCGTAGGCCGCCCAGCCGTGCTGCGTGTCGAGTTCGGCGCGGAAGTCGTTGGTCGTCAGATCGATGGAGGCGCCGACCTTGCCGTCGGACTCCACCCAGAGCTTGTTCCCGCTCTCGACGTACTTCAGAACCACGTGCTCGAAACCGCCGTGCACCCGATCGACCCAGTGGTGTCGCGGCGCCGTTCCCGGCGCGATCACGGTCAAGCGGTCGTCGGTCTCGAAACCCCCTGGACGTGCTCGGAAGTGGACCTCGATGCCGTTGGGCAGCGTGCCGCCGACCTTCGGGCCCCAAGGAGCGAAGCCGAACAGGACGCGCGCGATCGAGAAGCCCGACCACAGGACGAGGAGCACGACGAGCGTGATGCAGCCGGCCAAGGTGGGTCTCTTCGTTCGCTTTCCGCCGTCCGTGGTCATGCGCGATGCCTCCACGTGGGTCCGCTCGGGAGCGTTCCTGTCGGAGAGCCTGGCCCGGACCCTGGCGAAGGACCCGCGCCGCCCTCTCGACCGAGCCTCGCGTTCCCGTTCGGTCGTACGCCGGCCGCGACTCGTCCACCCGGTCGGTTTCGAACCAACACGGCCGATCCCGGAGCGGCTGTCGCGCCGCGCTCGCGTGCCGAGGGCTCGCTCACTCGTTCGATCCCTCCGCTCCGAGCGACGGAAGACCGTCGATGCTCGCCGCGTTCCGCAATTCCTGGTACTCGCGGATGCCCTTCTTGCCTCGCTTCTTCGCCCAGTCCTGGAGCATGCGCCTCTCACGGGCGACCTCCATCTCCGGCACGCCGAGGCCGCACGACTCGCTGATCCGAGTCACGTCGACCGTGACGATCGATCGCGCGCCGTCGTACTTCGGGAAGTGCTTCGCGAGCGCTTTCCACTCCGTCGTGCCGGGCAGCACGATCGCGCCGCGTCCGTGCAGCCGCACGATCTTGGGGGGCCCCGTGAACGCGCAGAACATCAGCACGATGCGACCGTTCTCGCGGACGTGTGCGATCGTCTCGCTCCCGCTCCCCGTGTGGTCGAGGTACGCCGCACGGTGCGGACCGAGCACGCGCAGCGAGTCGAGACCCTTCGGCGAGCAGTTGACGTGGCCGTCGAGCGAGGCCGGCGCCGTCGCGACGAAGAACAACTTCTGCGCGTGGATCCAGTCGGCGAGTTCGGGCGTGATGGTCTCGAT
This sequence comes from Planctomycetota bacterium, assembly GCA_041398665.1. Lineage (GTDB taxonomy): Bacteria > Planctomycetota > UBA1135 > UBA1135 > Rohdeia. The sequence continues at coordinate 52,593 of JAWKUH010000009.1, forward strand.
GGTGCGGCTCATGGGCGGGCCGCGCGGCAGGTCTTGGTGCCGGTCGCGGAGAGACGATGGTGCCGCTTCAGTCCGCTCCGGCCAAGAGCTCGCGCACGGAGTGCCGAACACCGGCAACGGCGATGCCGACCTCGCCGTCGCTCGACTCGACGAGTCCCGCCCTGGGATCGACGAGGAGTGGGCCGGGGAGCTCGACGCGCTCGACGATGGGTACTCCATCGTCCGGCGCTCCCTCTGCGACCTCGAGCAGCGTCGCGACGCCGGGCCGCGCGAACCAGGCCGTTCGCGTCGCCGCGATGTCGCGGACGCACGCCGGCACGAGCAGCCATCCGCGCACGTCGGCGAGGAACGCATCGAGATCGGGCACGCGGATCGCGACGTGGTGCAGCCCGGCACCGCGCTTCGCGAGCGCGCGCGCGTAGGGTCCGTCGCTCCGCGTCGGCTGCATGAGGAGGAGCCGCGCCGTTCCGCTCCCGAGGTAGACCTCGCGCGTGCCTTCGCGCGGGAACTCTTCGATCGGACCGCGTTCGAGGTCGCCGAGCCGCTCCATCACCGGTTCGATGCGATGGACGACGAGAGCGACGTGGTCGAGGGCGTGGTTCATGGCGAGCGTCCGGTTCCAGTGTACGAGCGGTCCGCGCCCAGGGACCCTCGACCGCAACGACATCCATACGGTCGTGCTCGAGCCCGTCGACCTCGTCGGCGAACGTGTGTAGTTCGTCGTTCAGTGCGTGGAGAGCGCGCATCGAGCTGAAGTGGCCCTCGCGCTCTCTCGGTGTGAACATCGCGGTGCCCGTCGATGGGGGCGTGCGTTCGCGCGACGGCGCTCGCGCCTCCACCCGGTCTCAGTCCTCGTCCCCGAACTCGGGCCACGTCGCCGGGTCGGGCGTCCACGGTCCGACGCCGAGGAACGACGCCGCGAGCTCCGTCAGGCTGCGTCCGTACACTTCGAGAGCAGCTCCTTCACCGCCGTCCGCGTACGAGGCGGAGTTGCAGAACTCGGCGAAGGCTTCGTAGTCGCTCGAGAGCGTCCCGACGAAGATCTCGGCCATCCGGTAGCTGAAACGCTGTCCGTCGTCCGGCCGACTGAACGCGCGACCCGACCAGAATTCCTGAATGGTCGACGCGTCCCAGAACGCCCTGTGTGCATCGACCTCCTGACGCTTGATCGAGAGCGGCGGACCGAACAGGTCGCGGGTGATCGTCACCGCGATGCCCTCGTCCAACCAGAGCGGGAGGTCGAGGTGTGACACGAGTGCGTGAGCGAGCTCGTGGGCGAGGGTCTTGTCCTGCGCGAGACGACTTCTTCCGGGGAGCACGATGTGGAACATCCCGCTGGAGATGAACATTCCCGCCGACAAGCCGTACTCGCCGCCCTCGGGGTAGAAGTCGGCGACGTAGCTGAAGTAGTCCGACCTGTTCGCGAGCAGGACGAGGACGAGCCGCTGCTCGCTCGATGCGATGCCTGGTATCCGGCGCAGGATCTGCGCCCTGGCGAACTCGGCGAAACGAACCACCTTCTCGGACGACCCGCCGCTCGGCGCTTCGAGCACCATGAACCACTCGGTCTCGTGGAGGCGAGCGTCCGTCGAGAGCGCGTTGCCGAGCCGAGTCAGCCAGACGCGCGTGTACGCGTCCCAATCGACCGACGGATCGTCCCCAACTGCATCGACGATCGCATTCCAGTCGACGCGAGGAAGGCCGTCGCGCACCTCGGTCGCGGCGTCGATGCGCTGTTCGATCTCGTCCATCGGTTCCCTTCCGAAGCTCGCGGCGGGAACCGCTGCGACCCGGAACGCTCCCCGGGTCCGACGGATCACCTCACCGATCGGCGGTGAAGAATACCGGGCAGCCCGCGTTCGCGGCGCGCTCGAGGAAGTCGCGCAGCCCGTCGAAGTCCTCCCAGGTGGCGGCGAAGGCGTCCTCGTTCTTCACGATGCCGTGCCGCCAACCTTCGAGCGCGTCGTACCGGACGGGCAGGTCGTCCTTCGAGAGGGACCGGAGTGCCGTCGCCGTCTGCACGAGCTCCTCCCCGTCGACGAGGTACATCAAGTCGTCGTCGCCGGAGTCGAGCGGCGTGCCGTCGAGGACCGCGCGGGACCACGGCTCGGGCTCCGACGACTCCTTGGCGTCACCGATCGTGAGGCGCAGGTGGATGGCGAGCCACGTCGCGTCCGACTCGAAGGAACGATCGTGGTCGCCGAGATGGCGCTCCTCGATGTCTTGGTGGACGAGACGTAGCAGAGTGGAGTCGTCGCCGACGGCGGCGCGGACGCGTTCGAGGTCGCCGGGCAGAAGTGCGAAGTGCACGCCGAGGCAAGGCATGGCGATCGCGAAGGGTTGTGAGGAAAGGTGTGCGAGCTGCTCCAGGAACGGCGACGATCATCGCAGCTCGCGACGCGCAGTCGAACACTCCGAACTCCCGACTCCGCACGCGGGAAGGCGCCTCGGGCTCTCCCTCATGGAGCGAACGCGTGGCGAAAGGGCACCTACTCGCTCTCGCGCCCGAACTCGAATCTCTGCGGCTTGCCCCTTCGCGTATCCGATCGACGCGGTCAGCGCGCCGGCTTCCGAGAGCTCGTAGGTGATGCACTGCGGGAAGTCGTGGCGCGGGTTCTCGAACACCGCGCGGCGCTCGCTGAGCTCGGTCAACAGGAACTCGGTCGGCGCGATGCCGTTGGGTTGCGCGACGTAGACGAGTCCGCCGTCGCGCTCGACGATGCGCAGGTGCTCGAACGCGACCATGGCGTCGCGTGACGCGGTGCGCGACGTGGCGAGCATCGCGCCGCCGAGCGGCGGGCTCCAGCGCTCCTCGATCGATGTCGTCCCCGCCGACCCGCGCGTGCCGACCCACGGGCCCGCGAGCCACGCCATACCGTCGATCTTCGCCTCGACCATCGCCGGCATCTCGATGTCGGCGGCGTGCCGGTAGAGCGCCACGGACGAGAAGCCGTCCGGCGGATCGACCGCGACGCTCGCGACGAGTCCCTGCGGCGTCGGACGCAGCTCCGTTCGAATCAGTCCGGTCGGCGTGTCGTCCGAGCCGCGGAACATGTCGACGTCGTAGGTGAACGCGCCGTCCTTCCAGGTCCCGTGGTAGCGCGAGTGCGAGTCCGCGGTCCGCCGAGGAACCTCCGTCGGCGTCCCGTCGAGCGCCATGCGGATCTCGCCGTCGCGCCGCACGAGCACGAGCGCACCGTCCTCGAGGCGCAGCGCGACCTTCGCGCTCATGCTCGGCTGCTGACTCTCGACCGGGCGATCCTGCGTGAGGTCCTCGACGAAGATCCACTCGCCGTGGAGAGAGGAGACGGCGTCGACGCCGCGCGAGGACGCGAGGACGCGAGGACGCGAGGGCGCGAGTGCGAGCGGAGTTCTCGGAGCCGCAGCGTGTGTCGTGAGGAGTGCGAGCGCGGCGACGGCTGCGAGGCGCGTGAGCATGGCGGAGAGCTCCGTTCGGTCGGCAGGGTCCGAGAGTCGCTGCACCCCTCGTCGCGTCGCTACGGGACCGCGGCGTACCGCTCCAGCGAGGCGGGCGATGCCCCGCGCAGCTACGGCGTGTGCTCGCTCTCGCTCGCCGCGCGCCGCTCGAGGCGCCACCGCGAGAGCCGCATGCCGACGAAGGCCGCCGCGATCGCGACGACCGACACCCCGATGAGCGTGAGTCCGACCCAGGGCGAGACGATCAGTGCGAGCACTCCGATCAGGAGGAGGAGCATCGCGTAGCCCTGGAGCACGTCGAAGTGGTCGAGATGCACCCAGTCGAAGAGGGCCAGGAACTGGTGCCAGAGCCCGACCATGAACACCGCTCGGACGCACCGGATCCCGACGGCATTCCAGCCGCGTTCGGCGAGGACCGCATCCACGAGCGGAAGTTCCTCGGTCGTGTCGGTGTCGAGGAACGGGTAGCAGAGCAGCGCACCCGTCGAGGCGCGGCGCATCCACACGAGCCGGCGCAGGACTTCGCTGTTCGGGAGACTCGTCCTGGGAAGTCGATCGAGCTCCTCTCGCTGCTCTTCCAACATCGCCATCGCTGTCGCCCTGCGAGCCAGCCTCGCGATCGCCTCGACAGCCGCCTCCATCCGCGAGCGCGCTGCACTGTTCGCGGTGTGCACGTGGATCGAGGGCGGCGCGAATCTCTCGAGAGCGACGGCTCGCTCGATCCACAGCAGCACGTCGTACCCCGTCCCGCGCGCGTCGTCGCCGAGGTCGTGGTCGAGGCTGATCTCCGCGACGCCGCCCGCGGCGAGCAGTGCGATCATCTCGTCGGGCCAACGCACGAGCGTCCACCCGGGCGGCGGTGTGCGTTCGTCGTCGAGGTAGAGGCGTGTGCTGTGCAGGGGCTCCACCTAGCTCTCGAGATCGACCGCCACTGCGCGTCCCTCCGAGTCGAAGCCGACGCAGAGCAGGTAGTCCGTCGCGTCGGGATCGATCGAGTAGTCCATCAGGACTCGACGATCCTCGCTCTCCGGGTAGAGGCCGACGCGCACCAGGACCAGCCGTTCGAGAGCGCTCGCGAAGATCGCCGGATCGCAGCGACCCGTGCCGAAGAGGCGCTCGTACTCGTCGGACGGGAGCTCGCTGTGGTGGTGCGCGACGTACAGCGGTGCGGCCGGGTCGTCGTCCGGGTCGGACCTCGCGTCCTCCAGGATCGCGAGGCGAGCGGCTCGATCGAGTCTCTCGATCTCGTGGACACTCGGCACGAGCGTCTCGATCTGCGCAGCCGTGACGTCGCGCCCGTCGATCGTGAGGTCGATGGACACGTCGCGCGCGCCGTAGCGGATGTCGGCCATCCAGAAGCCCGGCGCGCCGAGTTCGACGACACCGAGGAGGGGGTGTGAGGTCGTTGTCATCGTCGGGATCTCTGCGCTCCTTCTCAGCCTCGAAGACGATCCGCCAGCACCGTCGGTACCCAGAGGTTGTCGGGTCCGTAGTTGAGCATGACGCCGTCGTCGGTGACGAATCGACACCGGAGCAGGTCGGAGAAGTGCGGGTCCGTAGACACTTCGACGACGACTCCGAGGTCGTATCCCAAACCTTGCGGGACGTCGCCCCGCTGCGAACTCGGGTGGAAGACGGAAGCCCGACCCAGAGTTCGCGAGCGAGCGTCGAGAGTTGGACGACCTCCGGGATCGGGGCCGCGACGAGGACGGGGAGCTTCTCGCGGAACCCGTACCGCTCCGCGGCGTCCGCGAGCTCGCCGTAGGTGAAGCCGGTCGCGCGACCTCGCCCGAGGCCGCACACAGGACACGTCGTCTCGGCGTCGATCGCGGCCCACTGCTCGGCACGGTCGGCGGCATCGCAGCGCCAGACGGGGAGGCCGCGCCAGTCGTCTTCTCGGTTCATGTGCTCGAAGGGGTCGTCCGTATCGACATCAGGTCGAGTCGTTCGTGGTCGAAGCGGGATCGAAACGGCGCGAGGCGTCTTCCTTCCGGCCGCGTCGGACCAACAGCCACCCGGCGAGGAAGGGTAGGGGCGCAACCGTCACGGCGATCCACCAGAGCTCCGGTGTTCGCGACACGAGCATCGCGAGCGCGAGGGCTCCGACGAGTGACGCGACGACGAGGACCAGCCAGGCCATGCACGAGCGGTCGAGTGCGACGTGGTAGTCCAGCTCGAGGACGACGAAGTTGGCGACGGCCTCCTCGACGGATGCGAACGTGCGAGAGTCGAACATGCTCCCGACCGTCCCGTCCTCTCCGACCTCCCAGCCGCCGGCGGCGCGCTTGTCCCCGGAGAGGCCGATCCAGTCGCGCACGTAGTCGGGTCTCTCTCGAATCAGCGGCACGAGGTCCTCGGGTCCGATGTGCGGCCTCAGCTTCGCGTAGTTGGCGCGCGAGAGGGCCTTCGACATCGAGATGCGGGGCCCGTCGAAGGAGACCGCGTAGGCGATGTCGAGAATGTTGAGCAGGTCGCTCCTCGTCACGGATCCGTCGTGGTTCGACATCGAGTGGCCGGTCGTCGACAGTGGGTGCGACGTCGAGTGCGATCACTCGACTCAGCGTTCGTCGGCCCCGAACAGCGCCCGGAACACGTCCGGCGACCTCTCGCGGTAGATCGTCGCGTGGGTCAGGTTCCCGCACGCTTCGTAGATCCAGCGCGTGCTCGCGAGGTCGGCGTTCTCGAACGCTGCGGCCAACTTGCCGCCCGCTCCGTCGACGTCGTCGTCGCTCGCCGTCGCGAAGTAGACGGTCTCGTTCAGACTCGGACTCGCGCCCAGCAGCGCCTCGGCGCCCTCGACCAGCGCGCCGCCGTTCCACCACAGGCTCGGGCTGAGCGCGATCCACGTGTCGAACAGGTCGGGCTCGAGGAAGAACGTCTCGAGGACGAACAACCCGGCGAGCGACTCGCCGACGATGGCGCGCTCGCCGTTCGTGCGGAAGCGGCGCTCGACGGTCGGGATCAGCTCGGTGCGCCAGAAGTCGCGGAAAGCCTGCGACCCGCCCACGCGCGGCGCGATCTCGCGGTCCTCGTCGAAGCGCGTGGGACCCGTCATGTCGCGGCGGCGCTCGGTGTTCTCGAGGCCGACGACGATCGTGGGGCGGACGATGCCCTGACGGATCAACGAGTCCATGTCGTTCGTGACGTGCACGAAGTCCTCCTCGACGCCGCCGTCCGGCATGTAGAGCACGGGGAGGCTCGCGCTCGCGTCCGCGTCGTACGACGGCGGCGTCCACACGTGGACGATGCGCGTCTCGCCGAGCACCATCGACTCGACCACGAGCGACATGTGGGGGAGGAGCGGCTCGGGCAGAGTTGCGCTCTCGTCGCTCCCCGTCGATCGGCAGCTCGCGGCGAGGAGCGCCGTGGCGAGGGCGAGAGCTGCGACGGAGCGAGCGGCGGAGGACGGGGCGTGCGGCATGGTGCGCGCCACGGTAGCGATCCTCGGTCGGCGAGCGCGCGGAGTCGACGGGCGACGGCTCGCGAGCGGGTGCGAAGCTCGCGCGCCTCGCGCTCAGAGGAAGTGGATCGCGCAGTCCGCAGGCCACGCTCGCGAGTGCTGCTCCGTACCCGCGAACGATCGCGTCCCTCGCCATCGTCCGGTGCAAGCCGCGGAGTGCGGCGAACAGGCCGATCGCGCAAGCGACGGTCGCCGCTCCGAACTGCTCCTCGGGACGGAGCCCGAGGTGCGCCGTCGGCACCGCGTCGAGGAAGGTGAGCGTGACGCCGACGCAGCACGCCAGCACGCTGACCTCCGCGCGCAGGCCCGCCCCGCTCTGCGCGGGCTCGAACTCGTCGACCGCTTCCACGGGCCGGTCGGACGCGCGAGGTTCGCGTTCCTTCCCGGGCGCGCCGACGGCCGCAGCGGGCCGCGCGGTACCCTTCCGCCATGCCGTCCCGCGAAGTCACCCTCGAGGTCGCCGCCGTTCCTCGACTCGCCCCAGGCGCGGGTCTCGCGTCCGTGCCGGGCGACGCGCTGCAAGATCGCCGAGCTGCTCTACACCGTCGCGTACGAGGAACTCGGCAAGAAGCCGAACCTCTTCGACGAGCACGACCTCGAGACGGCGCTCGGCGAGCTCCTTCCGCGCCACCTCGGTCGCCGCGACCCGCTCGCGCAGCGTGCCCGCCGTCACCTACGCCTTCTTCGCGTACATCGAGGCGACCGCGCTCGTGAAGCACTCGTTCGAGCTGCGCCGCGGCTCGACGGTGCGCTCGACGCCTTCGCCGCCGCCGTCGAGGTCGGCGTGCTCGCGCACACGTCAGGTCGCAAGCAGAAGCCGGTCGGCATCAAGCGCCGAAGCTCCGGGCGCGACCCGTGCTTCTGCGGGAGCGGAGAAGAAGTTCAAGCGGTGCCACGGGAAGGGGTGACGGGGGCACCGCCGTTCGGTGAGCGGCGCTGTGTGTCGCGGACACTTCCAGCTAGCGCCTTGTCGATCAGTGGTGGCCGCGGGAGCGAGCGGAAGCGGCCATCCACTGCATCGGCGTGCTAGATGCCGTGGACAAACTCGCCCTCTGGCCGGGCAGCGTGCCAAGTGTAGCCGTTCGTATCGAGAGCATCGTAGACCTCGAGCCAGCCCTTGTCGGTCTCGATGAGAAGCCTGCTCCATACCTCGATGTCGCGACCCTCGATGGCCATCAGGCCACGCCCAAGTGACACTGAGCAAGTGCGTGCACCTATGATGCCGTCTAGTTCGGACCGGCCATCGAGAATCCAGCGCATGCTGGTTCCTTCGCACGGGAACGGCAACGACTCGTCTGAGGGCGAGCCACAACTCGTCGAACTTGCTCAGGCAATCGCGAGAAGAGTCGGGTTCAATGTGCAGCCGGAGCGGCATGTCGTCCCAGGCGTCCCACGAACCGGGTGCCCACTCGATCTCGGCGGTCGTGCAGTGAGAAACCACACGGCCCATGGCGGGTCCGAATACGGCTCGGATGTTGGCCAACTTCCCTTCGGCAGTGTCTGCGGCGCGTCCGCGCATCTAACGCATTGTCGATCCGTGGTGGCCGCGGGGCGAAGCGAAGCAGTGGACGCGGCCATCCACTACATCAGCGTATCAGGTACCATCAAGATCACGGCAGAGACCGCTCTGATGAGGGCAGCGACGGCGACGTCCGGGGTCTGATGCGCATCCAGCAGGTCGTCGGAAAGTGACCGCCATCTGCGGTTCCACTGATTCGCACCCTCGCCGGACAATTCCACATGGAGTCGCCGAGCCGCCTTGTCCCAACTGATCCTAGAGCGTGGGCGCGTCTGCACTCGACGAACCAAGCCTCGTCGGCAGCATCGAGCTCACTCATCTCGCCGACTTCAGGAGTCGAGCAACCTCATGCACTCCAACGTCATTGAGAGGACCTCCGACCCAGAACCGTGGGTTTGAGCAGCACTCGATGCGACGTTCAACGCGCGTGCATCTTGGGTGCCCACGTTGGCAGAGGTCGCCTCCGACGATTCGAAGGCGTCGCCATAACCATTGAACGATTCCTCGAGCCAGTAGTTCCGGCCACCCGCCGCGAGCATCCGCTCGAGGAACTCGGTGAACGATAGCGCGATCACCATTGAGTAGCCCGGCTCCCCGGCGGTCTCATGAAACACGTCGATGACGGTGCATGAATCACCCCGAACGGAGTCCATATCGAGCCCGACGCAGTTCCCGTCTGCCACGTCATAGAAGTCGAGCCAATTCAACTTCGTCCCAGGTGGCAGAAACGCCGGCGGACGAAGCCTCTCGAGCGGCTGAACACCAGACTCGTACTCGATGGCCCATCCGCCGTCCCCGACCACTTCGTAGAACGCAACAAGCCCAGAGGGCAGTCGGTAGCGTTGCCGAGCCGCAGCGAGCGCCGCGGGGTCAGTCTTTCCGCCGAGTGTCCACTCAGCGCGGACCTGGGCCAGGAGGTCGTCTAGCTTGCGCACGTGTGCACCTAACGCCTTGTCGATCAGTGGTGGCCGCGGGAGCGAGCGAAGCGAGCGGACGCGGCCATCCACTGCATCGGCGTGTTGAACCGCCTACGGTAGCAAGCCGTGGACGACCAATTGGATTTCCGGGCGGTACAGGACTTCGATGCCACTGATCTCGTCGTCAACCACATCAAGGATGAGCATCCCCTCCCTCGCTGGAAGGTCGAGGTTGCGGAGACCTGGACCGTACGCCCCACTCGGCCGCGGTGCGGTGTAGAAGGTCGAGCAGAAGTCGTCGCCACATCTGCAACGGTCGACGATCGATAGCCGGGGAACCGACTGCGCGAGTGAGTCCTCGCCCTCGCCGACGAGGAGCGACTGAAGTTCCAGTGCGAAGTCTGGAAGTACGTCAACGAGCAAGGGCGACTTCATCTGGTCGATCCAACTCGTATTCGAATGGTCTGTGAGCGCGGGAGCGTGGTGTTCGACGGGTCGAGGTGACGGCCGCGTGCAAGGTCCCGCACGCGCCCCGGCGCCTTGACGGCGCGGGGCGGAGAGGGATGGACCGGTCTGTATAGCACGGGCCGGACTCCACGGGGGAGGGTGCCCGGATCGGCGAGGCTCGGTCCGCCTGCAAGCGATCGATTGGGCTCAGCACGCGCAGCAGCCCGCGGTTCAGGACGTGCGTGGAGATCATCGTCGTCGACACGTCCTGGTGTCCCAGCAGCTCTTGGATAGTCCGGATGTCCTGGCCGCTCTCGAGCAGGCGGGTGGCGAAGGAGCGGCGCAGGGTGTGGCAAGTCGCGCGCTTCGTGAGGCCGCAGCGCACGACGGCTTCGCGCACCGCGCTTTGGACCACCGTCTCGTGCAGGCGGTGGCGACGGCGTTGGTGGGTCTCAGGGTGAGCGTCGATGCCGGTGGCGGGGAGACCCGTTGCCAGGAGCGCCGTGCTCCGGTGTGGGCATGGGAGTGCGGCACCGCGTGACGTTCGAGTGCAACGAAGGCTCGCGAAGCGATCGACCACCGGATGACCGTGCACGAAGTCAGCGCCTCGGCTCGATCAGGTCCCAGAGGTTGCCGTAGAGGTCCTCGAACACCGCGACACGGCCGTACGGGAAGTCCTTCGGCTCGCGCACGAACGTGACGCCCTTCGACAGCAACCTCGCGTGATCGCGCGCGAGGTCGTCCGTCTCGAGGAAGAGGAAGACGCGGCCTCCCGTCTGGTCGCCGATGCGCGCGGACTGTTCGGGCGTGGAAGCGCGCGCGAGCAGGAGGCGCGCGCCGCTTCCGCTGCCCGAACCGCCAGCACCGCTCGGCGCCACGACGACCCAGCGCTTGTCCTGCTCCAGGACGGGCGTGTCCTCGACGAGTTCGAAGCCGAGCACGTCCGTGAAGAACGCGATGGCCTCGTCGTAGTCGCGCACCACGAGCGAGACGAGGGCGAGGAGTGCTTCATCGCGCGGTGTCGCGCAACGCCTCGAAGCGTGCGCGATCGATCGCGAAGCGACGCGCGGTGATCCCGTCGAACTCGATCTCGCCCTCGAACTCGAGGCCGCACTTCTCGAGCACGCGGATCGAGCCCTGGTTCTCGGGCAGCGTGAGCCCGATGATGCGCTCGAGCCCGATCTCCTCGAAGCCGAACCTGATGCTCGCTGCGCACGCCTCGGTCGCGAGGCCGCGGCCCCAGTGCTCGGGCAGGAAGCGATAGCCGACGTCCGTCTCCTCGAGGTCGTCGAGCCACTTCAGCCCGCAGAAGCCGATCACCGCGCCGGTCTCGCGCAGCACGCAGGCCCAGCGCCCGTAGCCGATCGTGTCGAAGTCGGGGTACGCGCGGATGCGCTCGCGTGCGATCTCGACGGACTTGCTGAGCGGCTCATGCGTGTACCGCATGACCTCGGCGTTCGAGTTGAGCGCGTGGAACGCCGCGGCGTCGTCCGGGACCATCGCGCGCAGTGTGAGGCGCGGCGTGGTGGGTCCGGTGCGGTAGGAGCGCATGGCGGCGAGCCTACTCGCTCACGAGCCGCCGCTTCACGTCGAGGTAGGCGGAAGCGACGAGCGCTCGCACACCTGCTTCGTCGACGCCGTCGCCCGGCCGCAGCTTCACGTGCCGCATGTGCTTGCCCGTTCCGACGAGGAGCGATCCGGGATCCGGCAGGTCGGAGCCGTGGAAGAAGCCCAGGTTCACGTGCGCCGTGAACGCGTCGACGTACGCGAACGCGACGCCGTCCACGCACGCCGTCGGCTGTCCGTCGTGCAGCACCTCGAACGCGTCGTCGCCGTGCGACTTCAGCGCGTCGAACCAGCGGTGCGCGAGCGCGCCGAGCGCGTCGTCGTGCGAGCGGAACCACGCTGCGACACCGGGATGGTCGCGGCGGGAGTCGTCGAGGTGGAAGAGACGGGACATGGACGTTGTGACGGTTTGCAACGGCGTTGGTCGTCGCCGTTCTCACCCTTGTCGACAATCACACCGACCGATCGAGCCTTCGCACGGACACGATGTCGCCATCCGCGACTGCTCGGACGTCAGCCTCGTCGAGCGTGACGAGCGCCTCGGTTCGACCGGATGCGCTCACGAACTCGACATCGAAACCGGTGGGCTCGTGCACGAGGACGATCGCGCCGAGATCTCCGGCCTCGAGACCGTGCTCTGTCAAGTCGCGTCGAAGGACGACGGTCTGAAGTTCGGAGAACTGAGCCACGCATCACCCCCCGAAACTCCGCTCGAGCAACCTCCGCGCACGCTCGGCCGGGTCCTCGGCCCGCGTCAGCGTCGTGAAGAGTTGTTCGAGCGTGCCGTCCTTGCCGGCGCGGGCTCGGAGTTCGGCGATGGTGCCGACCGCGAGGAGGGCGCCCTGTTGGAGGATCGCGACGCGGTCGGCGACGCGCTCGACGACGTCGAGGAGGTGGCTCGTGTAGAGCACGGCGCCGCCGCGGTCGGCCCAGGCGCGGAGGAGTTCTTTCACGGTCGACGCGCTCGGCGCGTCGAGGCCGGAGAGCGGTTCGTCGAGGACGAGGAGTTTGGGCTCGGGCAGGAGCGCGCACGCGATCGCCGCCTTCTGCCGCATGCCGCGACTGAACGAGCCGACGGGGTCGTCGGCGCGCTGCGCGAGTTCGAAGCCGTCGAGCAGGGCGTCGCCGCGCTTCGCGATCACGGCCTCGTCGAGTCCGTGGAGTCGGCCGACGAGCGCGAGGTGCTGGCGCGGGCTGAGCTGCGCGTACATCGGCGCTCCGTCCGGCACGAACGCGAAGCGACGCTTGGCCTCGAGCGGGTCGGCGACGACGTCGACGCCGTCGACCGTGACCGTGCCCTCGGTCGCGTCGAGCAGCCCGCACAGGATGCGCACCGCCGTCGTCTTGCCCGCACCGTTGGGGCCGAGCAGACCGAGCACCTCGCCGCGCCGCACGTCGAGGTCGAGACCCTGGAGGGCGGTGACCTCTTCGTAGCGTTTGACGACGCCGAGGAGACGTGCGAGGGCGTCGCCCGACGCCGTGCTCATGCTGCGACCAGGCGCTCCTGCAGGAACGCCACGATCTCCTGGATGATCTCGCGCGGCGTCGAGGCACCGGCGTGGATGCCGACATGCTTCTTCCCGGCGAACCAGGCGAGGTCGATGTCGGTCACGCCCTCGACCTGGTGGGTGGGGGCGCCCTCCGCTCCGCAGACCTCGACGAGCTTGCGCGAGTTCGAGGAGTGCGGCGAGCCGACGACCAGGATGACGTCGGCGGTCGTCGCGAGGTGGTCCGCCTCCTCCTGGCGCTCGGTCGTCACGTGGCAGATCGTGTTGACGATCTTCACCTCGCGCGACTTCGGCACGAGCGCGGCGGCGATCTGCCCCGCCTTCTTCGCGATCAGCGTCGACTGGATGACGACGCCCGCCTTCTTGAGCGGCGGCAGCGCCTCGGCGTCCTCGATCGACTCGAGCACCCGCGCGTTCCGCCCGCCTCCGCGACCGACGCCATGATCCCGATGATCTCGGGGTGCGCGGCCTGGCCGACGATGAAGACGTCGTAACCCTCCTTCGCGAGCGCCACGGCCTTCCTGTGGATGATGTCGACGAGCGGGCAGGTGCCGTCGATCACGTCGAGACCCATCGCCTGCGCGTCGCGCTTCACCGCGGGCGGCACGCCGTGCGCGCGGATGACGAGGGCCGAGCCCTCCGGCGCGTTCTCGTGGCCGTCGACGTGCGTGATGCCGAACTCGCGCTCGAGCTTGCCGACGGTGTAGCTGTTGTGGATCAGCTCGCCGTGCGTCACGACCGGGCGGTCGGGGTTGCCGGCGGCCTCGACGGCGAGGTCGATCGCGCGCTCGACGCCCCAGCAGTAGCCCGCGCTCTCCGCGACCTCGATCACGACCGAGCCGTCCTTGGAGCGGAAGATCTCGCTGATCGGCGCCTCCCGCGTCGAGCGGTTCCGCAGCGTCTGGCTCTTCGTGCCGGCCTTCTCGTTCGTGCTCATGGCGTGTCTCGCGCGGCGTGTCGGTGCCCGTCCGGGGCGACGCGCCGCCGCGAACCGCGGTCAGGCGCCGGCGCCCTCGAGGATCTCGACGTCCTTGCCGGTCTTCGCTGCGGTCTTCTCCGCGATCGTGGCGATGCGCGTCTTGGAGACCGGCTTCAGCTTCTTCTCGGTGATCGGCTTGGCCGGGGTCGTGATCTGGATCTGGCCCGGGTTGAAGTTCTCGAGGTGTCCGAGCCACCCGCGCAGCTCGGAGTCGGTCGAGTTGTCGGCGGCGCCGCTCACGAAGCGCGCGCGCAGGATCCAACGGTCGAGTTCGAGCTTGCGCAGGTTCTCGACGACGTCCTTGTAGCGCTTGGGCTCCTGCCCGGTGAGCGCCGCGAACGTCTTCTGCGTGCCCGCCTCGAAGTGGAGGATCGGCCGATGGTAGACGACCAGCGCGTGGCGGGTCTCGGGGTCGTCGAGCGCGAGTCCCGGGCTCACCAGCGTGAGGCGCGCCTTCGGGAACCACTTGTCGACGAGCTCGCGGAGGTTCTCCGAGATCGCCCGGAACTCGGGGTGCGACATGGGGTCGCGCTCGTTCTGGCTCGCGACCACGACGCTCTTCAGCTTCTCGCCGGCCTTCGAGAGCTCGATGATCTTCCGAGCCGCGGTCGTGATGATCACGGCCTGGCTCGGGAACCGGCCGGGTCGCCCCGCGTCGACCACGGGGTCGACGAGGACGGTGGATTCGAATTCGGGGTGGTTCAGGGGACCCTGAACCATCTGCTCGAGGCGTGTGGCGATCATCGTCGGGTGTCGTCGGTCGGGCTTCGGCCCGCTCTGCACCGCTCGTCGACGGTCCATCGGGCGAGCGACGGGGTCTCGGCGGGCCGATGTGGCCGCGTCGGGGGTCGCTTCGTCGGGCGTCTCGTCGTGCGCAGCGGTCCAGCCGGTCCGCGGTCGCTGGCGCGCGCCGCGTATCGCGGTGCCGGGGGGCGCGATGGGCGCTCCGGACCTCCGCGCCGGGTCGTGCGAGCCGCCGCGCCGCGTCGCGCGCGGCCGCTCCCGATCGATTCCCGGACTGGCAAAGACGCATCATAGCCGTTGCGTCAACCCCCTCGGGGCGGGGTGTCCCGAATGGGAGGATCGGCCCGGGAGTGGGCCCGAGCGTAGGCCCGACAGTGGTCCGGGTCGCCGGAGCCGGGGCTCTCCAACTCCCTGGCGTGACGTGGCTTGGGCCCCGTGCTCCCGGGAAGCTCGGACCGCGGTCGCGCCCGGCCGTGCGCGACCGCCCCCGCGAGGCACCCCAGCGCCCAGCCCGTCCGCACGGGGTGCTCGAGGGCCTTCTGGAGCCAGCGACCCAGGATCCCGCCGCCCGCGTCGAGCCGCGTCCCCACGCCGTGGAGGAGGAAGAGGACGAGCGACGCCAGGCCCGCGGCGACGAGTCCGGCGCGGAGTCCCGCGCCCGCCGCCGCTCCGGACGGTCCCACCCGCTCCGAACGGTCCGCGGGCGGCGGCCCGGGCTCCCGCCCGCTCCGTCCGCCGCGCGGCGGGCCCCCATCCCCGAGGGACCGACCCGCGCGGTACCGCCGCCCGACGACCTCCACACCCATCGGAGGGAGAGACCGGGCTCGGCGGCGAGGGTTGCAGGTGGGACGGGAAAAACCTGCGGCGGCTCGCAGCGACGGTGCGCCTCAGCGCGGCCGCGCCCAGCCGAGGATGGAGACGCCGAAGGGCAGGCTGCGGCGCGTGACCCAGCCGCCCTCGCCGGCGAAGAGACCGTAGAGCACGCGATCGAGGCCGAGCGGCGTCCCGACGGAGAGGTCGGACGTCCCCACCTCCACGTGACGCCGCGTGAACGGCTTCGACAGCAGACGGAACGCGGCGATGGGCGGGAAGAGCAGCGTGTTGAAGTACGTGAGGTGCTCGATGTGGAAGCCGTGCCGCTCGACCAGCGCGCGCAGTCGCGGACGCGTGTAGCGCCGCTTGTGGTGGTTGAGCACGTCCTGACGGCTCCACAGGAACTGGTAGGCCGGCACGCTGAAGAGGAAGAGCCCGTCGGGCGCGACCACGCGCCTCGCCTCGGCGACGATCGCGTCCTCGTCGTCGATGTGCTCGATGACGTCGAGCGCGCACACGAGGTCGAAGCTCCCGTCGAGGAAGGGCGTCCGCGTCGCGTCCGCGAGCACGCCGTCGATCGGGAGGTCGCCGATGCAGCGCGCGAGCGAGATCGGCGAGAGATCGAGCGCGGTCACGCGCCCGCGCGGGACGAGCACGTCGTTGTTGACGCCCGAACCAGGACCGAGGTCGAGGATGCGCGGCGTGCCCTCGCGACGGAAGTGGTCGTCGAGGACGCGCGCGAAGATCGTGCGCCTCGCCCGGAACCACCAGTGGTCCGTGTTGAGGTGCTCCTCGTGGACGGATTCCTGCACGTCGTCGAACGCGTGAGCGGGATCAGGGAGCGACGTCGCGCGGAGCGGCCTCGGCGTCGCGCTGCGGGCGCGCGACCTCGCTCTGCGGCGACGCGGCGCGGCCCTTGGGGACGAGCACGTCGTCGGAACCGGGGTCGCGCGCGATCGTACGACCCTTGCCGATGCCGAAGTGGATCAGGAGCCACATGCGCGCGACCGTGAGCAGGGTGCGCGGGACGTCGCCGGGCCGGACCGTCGTGCGACCCGCCGTGCGCGGGAAGTGCCGCACGCCGATCTCGCAGGCCTTCACGCCCTTCTTGCGCGCGCGCGCGACGAGCTCCGTGTCGATGAAGAAGTCGGTGCAGGCGATGTCGAGGCCGTCGAGCACCTCGCGGCGGTACAGCTTGAACGCGCAGTCGACGTCGCGCACCTTCACGCCGAAGAGCACGCGCACCAGTCGGTTGTAGACCCACGAGGTCATGCAGCGCAGGACCGAGTCGTAGCGGTAGACGCGGAAGCCGTAGACGGCGTCGACGCGTTCGTCCTCGAGCTTCTCGACGGCGTGCTCGATCTCCGACACGTCGAACTGTCGGTCGGCGTCGGTGTAGAAGAGCAGGTCGCCGGAGCCCTTGCGGAAGCCCGACATGATCGCCGCGCCGTATCCGCGGTTGACGCCGTGGAAGACGCCGACGACCACGCCGGGGTGGCGCGCCTCGAGTTCGCGCACCACGTCTCCCGTCCCGTCGTGCGAGCCGTCGTCGACGACGACGACCTCGTAGCGTTCGAAGCACGTCGGCAGGAACGCGAGGCAGTCGCCGACGGCGTCCGCGATGCACTCCCGCTCGTTGTACGCCGGCAGGACCACCGAGATGGACCGCGAGAAGCGCGGCTCTCTGGGTTCGCGCGACCGCGAGGAGCCCTGGCCGGGGAGGGGGAGAGGACCGTGGGGAGGCATGGGGAGCCCCGAAGTCTATCCCGCGGGGAGGTCGGGGTCGGGGGAGCGCGACGGGCGCCGCGAAGCTCAGCGCTGTGCCCGACCGCGGTCGTAAACGGTCTCGGAGACGAGGTTTCCGGAGGCGTCGAAGTGCTTCCAGGCCCCCTGGCGGAGCCCGTTCGCGAAGCTCCCCTCCTCGACCGGGGTGCCGTCCTCGAGGCGGCGCGTCCACGGACCCTCGAGTTCGCCGTCGACGTAGTGGCGCTCGAGCAGGACGACGCCGCGCGGCGAGATCGTGCGCCAGCGACCGGACGGGCGGCCGCGTTCGTACTGCTGTTCGTGGCGCGGCACGGCCTCGGGCCACCACACGACCCAGGTGCCGTAGGGGCGGCCGCCGACGAAGCGCCGGATGCTCCAGTCGTTGCCGTTGAGGTAGTGCGTGACCGCGGTCTTCGGCACGTCGACGAAGAGCGACGACGCGAGGAACGCGCCGAGGAAGGCGGCGGCGAGACCGATCGTGATCGCGGCGCTGCGCCTCATCGGTCCGACTCCTGGCGAGCTGTGGCGAGCGAGCGCGCCATCTCGGAACGCAGGTGGTCGGCGAAGGCCTGCGGGTCGGCGGGCGCGGCGGCGGGCGTGCCTGCGGTGCGGATCGCGACCGGGGCTCCGGGGGACGTCGCGTCGAGACTCGCGAGGACGAGGACCGCGGCGGGGTCCTCGGCGAGCGTGCGTTCGAGCTCGGCGACGGCGTGCTCGAGCGTCGCGCGCGCGTCGTCCGTCGTCGCGAGATCGAGGTGGATCCACGCGAACGCACCGTCCTCGAGCGGGCGCGGGATCTTCTGCGCGCAGAACTGTTCGCCCGCGAAGGCGGCGCCGCGCGCTCCGGTGTCGGCGCCCGCGGCTTCGCGGACGAAGGGTTCGTCGACGAGCAGGAAGCCCTGGAGCAGGCCGCTGCTCTCGTCGAAGACGTCGCCCGAGAGGAACGCGCCGCACTCGAAGCCCTCGAGCATGAGCCGTTCCGGGAAGGTCTCGACGTCGGCGGGGACGTGACGGAGAGAGCGCATCTCCTCGGTGAGCGGCCGGACGCCGAGGAGCGTCGCGGCCGCGGCCCACGGGTCGGTGCGGTCGAGCTCGACGGCGAGCGCCGTTCCGCCGAGCAGCTCCGCGGGCGCCGCCGCTCCCGCGGGCCAGGGCTCGACCGTCACCACGACGGTCGTCGGTGCCGGCGGGTCCTCCACGACGCACCCCGCGAGCGCGAGCGCCGCCACGAATGCGAGCCGCCGCGCGCGAGGTCGTCGCCCTGTCGATCTCGTCGGAACCGCCATCGGGGCGGACACCATAGCGGGCGCCGGGCGCGCTCGATCGAACCCTCGATCGAACCTGGTTCGTTCGACCAGGACCGACCTCGACCCCTCGTGGCGGCGCCGCCGGCGGGCTCGCGCTGCGGGTGCACCCCATGTCCTGGTCAAACGAACCAGGTTCGGTCGGCCTGGAATCGAAGCTCCCGGTCGTCGACGGGCGGCGACCGGGAGCGGATTCCGAAACCGGTCCGGCGCGGGGGAACGCGTCGGAACTCCTCTTCTTCGGTGGGGGCATCGACCGGATCGGGGCGGCGCCGTGAGGGGGCGGCGGCGGCGGTCCCGGCGGTGGGTCAGCGGCGGTCCGACGGCTCGGGCGCGGCGACGCGCTTCGCCCGGAAGGTGCCGTTGGGCTGGAGCAGCACGATCGTCGACGCGGGGCCGGCTTCGTCGTCGAAGTCGAAGCGCACGGCGTAGCCCTCGAGCTGCGGCGAGGTGAAGCGCCCGAACGTCGACGGCTCGAGCGTGAAGCGCCCCTGCCCCGACACGTCCATCGCGAGGCGCGTCCCCTCGAGCGACACGTCGATCCGCAGCGCCGGGAGCTCGTACGCCCCGACCAACCTCGCGAGGAACGCGGGGTCGGAGAGCCGCGCGTCCGGCGCGCGCTCGAACACGATCGGCGCGACCGACGGCTCGAGCCGCACCTCGAGTCGCGTCACGTGCCCCGCGAGGTCGCCGACGAACTGGAGTTCGAGCCCCTCGACCTCGGCGCCGCTCTCGGACTCGCCGATCGCGAAGACCTCGAAGTGCCGGTGCTCGAGCGGCGCGACGACGGTCCCGTAGCGCATCTCGAGGACGCCCTCGCCGAGTCCGACCTCGATGCGGCCGTAGCTCGGGTGCGCGTAGGTCGCGGCGTACTCCGCGAGCTCGTGCGCGGGCGGCGCGTCGGCGACGCGCTCCCGCGCACGCGCTCGCGCCGACGCGTCGACGATCGACTCCACCTGCTCGGTCTGCGCCGCCGCGATCTGCGCGCGGTCGCGCTCCTCCAGTCCGAGCAGACGTTCGGCGAGGTGCGCCGCCGCGATCGACGGGAGCGCCGACGCGCGGTCGGTCG
The DNA here is from genome assembly GCA_041398665.1 of Planctomycetota bacterium. GTDB lineage: Bacteria > Planctomycetota > UBA1135 > UBA1135 > Rohdeia. The sequence goes on from JAWKUH010000009.1 coordinate 72,121, forward strand.
CCACGAAGATCCCGAGATCGTCGTTCGGGTAGAGCTCGACCTCGGTCACGAAGCCGTCGATGCCGCCGCCGTGGTGCACGCGCAGTCGCCCCTGCACCGTGTCGATCATCCAGCCGAGTCCGTACGCCGTCGGTCCCGCCTCGTCGCCGAAGGACAGCGTCGGGATCACGCTCACCGGCGTCGCGAGTTCGAGCAGGGCGGCGGCGGGGAGCAGGCGCCCACCGCCGTACTCGCCCTGCGCGAGCAGCATCGCCAGCCACCGCGCCATGTCGTTCGCGCTGGAGTGGATCGAGCCCGCCGGTCCGATCGCCGTGAGGTCGCGGAACGGGATCACAACGTCCTTGCCGCGCTTCCGGTCGTGCGGGACGGCGAAGTCCGCTCGCGTCGCGGCCTCGCGCGGTCCGAACGCGGTGTTCGTCATCCCGAGCGGGTCGAGCACGCGCTCGCGCACGTTCTGCTCCCACGACTTCCCGGTCACGCGCTCGAGCACGTGACCCGCCGTCAGGAACATCAGGTTGTTGTACTGCCACTTCTCGCGGAAGCCCGCGCTCGGCTCGAGGTGGGCGAGCCGCGCCACGAGTTCCTCGCGCGACAGGTCGGGCTGCAGGTACCAGAGCAGGTCGTGCCGCGGGAGCCCGCTGCGGTGCGAACACATGTCGCGCAGCGTGATGTGGCGCTCCGCGTAGTCGTCCCACAGGTCGAGTTCCGGGATCCACGTGACGACCGGCTCGTCCCAGTCGAGCAGCCCCTCCTCGACCGCCTGCGCGAGCACGAACGTGGTGAACGCCTTCGTCGTCGAACCGATCGCGAAGAGCGTGTCGGCCGTCACGGGCAGGTCCTTCTCCGCGTCGCGCTTCCCGTAGCCCTTCGCGAGCACCGTCTCGCCGCGCCACACCACCGCGATCGTCGCGCCCGGGACGCGGAAGCGCTTCAGCTCGGCAGCCATCCACTCGTCCAGGTCCGCGAGACGCTCCGCCGCCTGCTGCGAGGTCGTCGCGCTCGCCGCCAGCCAGAACTCGAACTCGAGGCCGCCCTGCGTGAAGGTGCCCTCGATCCTGTCGCCGGCCTCGTCGAGGACGCCCGCGAAGCGCGGGTCGCCGGGGACGCCGCCGATGAGGAAGCCGACGGCTCCGTCCTCGAACGTCAGTTCGGAGAGCGCGTGGTCGCGCAGTCGCTGTGCGGGGATCGAGAGGTCGCCGACGAGCGCGCCGTCCTTCCACGCGAGGTCGACGTCGAAGTCGAGGCCGGCGCCCTCGATGCGACCCTCCCAGTGTCCCGAGGGCGGCGAGTCCGCTTCCTGCGCGCGCGCGAGCGGCAGAGCGGTCGTGACGAGCAGGACGAACAGACTCGGTGCGAGACGTTCCATGGGCGACGGCCTCGTGGTGGGGGAGTGCGGTGCTCCTCGGCGAGCGCCGACGTACCGCGGGCGCTCGAACATATTCGCGCCGCCGCCGCCGCTGGAGTCCGCTCCGGCGAATCGTCAGAGTGGACGTCCATGGAGCTCCTCACGAGTCCCGAGGCGTGGATCGCGCTGCTCACCCTCACGGCGATCGAGATCGTCCTCGGCATCGACAACATCGTCTTCATCGCGATCCTCGCGGGGCGGCTGCCGAAGGAGCAGCAGGCCAGGGCGCGCTCGCTCGGCCTGCTCGTCGCGCTGGTCTCGCGCATCGCGCTGCTCGTCGCGATCGACTGGATCCGTCGAGCCGTCGAACCGCTGTTCACGTTGCTCGGCCAGGAGATCTCGGGTCGCGACCTCGTCCTCCTCGTCGGTGGTCTGTTCCTGCTCGGCAAGAGCACGGTCGAGATCCACCACAACGTCGAGGGCGACGACGACCACCACGCGAAGGGCAAGGCGGCGACGCTCGTCGGCGTCGTCTCGCAGATCTTCGTGCTCGACGTGGTCTTCTCGCTCGACTCCGTCATCACGGCCGTGGGCATGGCGGACGACCTGCCCGTGATGATCGCAGCGGTGGTCGTCGCCGTCGGCGTGATGCTGATCGCATCCGGTCCGATCTCGGCCTTCATCGACCGGCACCCGACGCTCAAGGTCCTCGCGCTCTCCTTCCTGATCCTGATCGGCGTGACGCTCGTCGCAGAGTCCTTCGACCTGCACGTGCCCAAGGGCTACGTCTACTTCGCGATGGCGTTCTCGCTGGGTGTCGAGATGCTCAACATCAGGGCGCGGACGAAGCGGCGCGCGGCGAGCGAGCGCGCGACCTGATCTCGGTCAGGAACTCGTCGAGGCGGTCGCGCACGTACTCGAGCTCGGTGCGCGGCCGTTCCGGCGCGAGTTCGAGGGGGTGGCCCCGGCGCCGGTGCACGACGAGGTGCGACAGCGCGCGCTGGTGGAGCGCGCAGAAGCGCAGTTCGACGGCCAGCCCCTCGATCTCGTCGAGCGGCAGCACCGTCCGTCGCCGGCCGAACACGCCCTCCTGCTCGACGAGCAGCATCCCCTCGAGCGTCCCGATCGTCGTCCGCCTGCGACCGAGGTCGGCGGTGCGGAGCGCGCACGCCGCCACGAGGAACCACGCCGTCGCGATCAGCGCGAGCGCGAGCCAGATGCCGCCGCCGCTCAGGAACTGGTCGCTCCCGACGTCGAAGCGGAGCACGACCGTCACGAGTACGGCCGTGAGACCGCACGTCAGCACGGCGGCCGTGATCGTGCGCGCGAGCAGTCCGCGGCTCCCGGCGACGACGCCGACCGGGTCGAGATCGATGCGGAGCCCCGAGGGTTCGCCGCGTGTCGAGCGCGAGACCGATACGCGCACGCCGCGACGGCTCGGCGAGAGCTCTTGTGCTGCGGGTTCGACGTCGGACACGACCTGGTAGCCTACTCGCCCTCCGGATCCGGACAGCACGCCCCACGACCGTGAAGAAGCGCTCGACAATCGCTCTCCTGGCCGCCTCGGTCGCCCTCCTCGCCGGAGGTTGCGTCTCGAACACCAGCGCCACCGGCTTCGCCGACCTCCCCACGGTCGACGGGCGCCCGCAGGAGTTCCTCGGCACGACGACCTACTCGCTGCACTTCCTCTTCATCGTGCCGTTGATCGGCGACGGGCGGATGCAGCGCGCGGTCGACGCGTTCTCCGTCGAGGCGCGGCGACGCGGCGCCGAGAACGTGCGCATCATCGACACGACCTCGGACACCTACTGGTACGTGTTCCCGCCGATCTCGTTCCTCTTCCAGCCGGTCGTCACGTCGATCGAGGGCGAGCTGACGATGCCGGAGGACTACGCCGTCCCGCCGCCGCTGCCGAAGTACAAGCGCGCGTCGGCGAAGCTGCGCGACAGCCGCGGTCGACTCACCACCGTCGAGTCGCTCGAGGGCCTCGAGCTCCCGAACAACGCGCAGGACGCCATCGGGAGCGACCCCTTCGACACGCCGGGCGTGCCCAAGCCGACCGAGGACCCCGAGAAGCCCGGCGTGCCCGACTCCTTCGGGAATTGACGCGGCCCGTCCGCGCGGCCTTCAGCTCGACGGCGCGCGTTCCTTCTTGAGACCGGCCGTGACGAGCAGCCGGAGTGCCTCCTCGACGCCGACCTCGACGGGCTCGATCGCGTCGCGCGGCACGAGCACCATGAAGCCGCCGATCTGGTAGCTCATCGGCAGGTACACCGCGACCAGTCCCTCCTCCTCGTCGCGCTTGGTGATGGTGCGCGCGTCGTCGTTGGTCAGCAGGCCGAGCAGTTGGATCTGCGGGTCCTTCATGCGCACGAGCACGACCTGTTCGAGGTCGCGCTCGCTGTCGCCGCGCGCGAAGAACGACATCAGGTCGCGCACCGAACCGTAGATCGTCTTCACGAGCGGGATCCGCTCGAAGAGGTCCTCGACGCCGGACCAGATGCGCCGCAACAGGAACGTGCGCAGCATCACGCCGACGAGCAGCACGAACGCGATGCCGAGCACGACGCCCAGCCCGGGAACGTAGTAGTCGTCGGGGAGCACGCGTCGGATGAGCGGACCGAGCAGGCTCTCCGCCGACGACCCGAGCCACCACACGACGTAGATCGTGAGCGCGATCGGGAGGATCGCCGCGAGACCCTGGAGGAACGTCTTGCCGATGCGTTTCACGTCGTTCGCGTCGAGACCGCGCTCGACGACTTCGATCTTGACGTACGCACGGTGAACACGCGTCCGTGACGCACGCCTTCTTCGCGATCGACGTTCCGACTCCGAGAAACACGCCTCGAACGTACGAAGCGGAACACGCGACGAATCGAGAGCGTCCGCGCGCGTGCAGGAACATCCCCGAAACGCGGCGAGCGTTCGAGAATTCTCCGCGGTTCGCTGTCGAAATCGCCGGCAGGGGGTGCCATCTACACCGCTCGGCCCGGTCCGGCGCGCCCTGCGCGACGCTCGTACGGCTCGGAGACCGGTGGCGACCCTTTCGCCCCCCTTGCGACCTCTTCCACGAGATCGCGTCCGCTCCGAGCGGTCGTCGGCCGAATCGCGACGCGAACGACGTCGCGTGTTCCCCGCAGTCCCGCCGAACGATCGGGCGCGACGCACACGAGTTCGACCATGGAGGTGTCGACGTGGACGAGAGACGTATCGAAGGCAAGTGGAAGGAATGGCGCGGTCGGATCCGCGAGAAGTGGGGCAAGTTGACCGACGACGACGTCGAGTACGTCGACGGCAAGATCGATCGGCTCGAGGGCAAGTTGCAGTCGGTGTACGGATACACCGTCGACCAAGCACGCAAGGCGGTCGACGAATTCAGCAAGTCTTCGAAGTGAGGTGAGACATGGGACTCCTCGGATGGGCACTGACGTTCTTCGTGGTCGCACTCGTCGCCGGCCTGCTCGGCTTCACGGGCGTCGCGCGGGGAGCACAGGGGATCGCTCGGGCGCTGTTCGGACTCTTCCTCGTGCTGTTCCTCGTGATGCTCCTGCTCGAGCTCCTCGGCGCAGCGTGACCTGAACCACCTCGACCTCGAACCGTGAGCGAACGACGAAGAAGGAGAAGAAGCATGAAGAAGCAACTACTCAGCACCATGACCGTCCTGGCGTCCGTCTGCTGCCTCGCCGTGCTGCCGAGCTGCGAGGACGACGGTCCCGCGGAACGCGCCGGTGAGAAGGTCGACGAAGCCGTCGACGACGCGAAGGACGCCGTCGAGGACGCGGCCGACGAAGTCGGTGACGCCGTGGACGACACGGTCGACGACGCCGAGGACGCCGTCGAGGACGGGACCGACGGCTCGGTCTGAACCGACCACGACCGCGACAGGGCCGGCGCGGTCCCGGAGCCTCCCGGCTCCGGGGCCGCGCCGGCCGCATTGGAGAGGCGAGCCGCGCGTCCTACGCTCCGGCCCGCGCGAACCTGGAGGAGGACGAAGACCCGTGAAAGGACTCGGCAAGCGCACCATCGCCCTGCATCGATCGACCCGGGGGCACTGGGTCGGGGACGGCTTCCCCGTCCACACGCTGTTCGACCACGCCGGACTCGGTCGCACGCTCGACCCGTTCGTGCTGCTCGACCACGGCGGGCCCTACGACTTCGAGCCCTCGGACGCTCGTCGGGGCGTCGGGCCGCACCCGCACCGCGGCTTCGAGACGGTGACCCTGGTGTACGACGGCGAGGTCGAGCACCGCGACTCGGCGGGCGGAGGCGGCGTGATCGGGCCCGGGGACGTGCAGTGGATGACGGCGGCGTCGGGCGTCGTCCACGCGGAGTTCCACGGAGCCGGGTTCGCGCGCCGCGGCGGACGCTTCGAGGTCGCGCAGCTGTGGGTCAACCTCCCGTCGCGACACAAGACGGAGTCGCCGCGCTACCAGAGCATCGGGAGCGATCGGATCCCGGAGGTCGAGCTCCCCGACGGGAGCGGTGCGGTGCGCGTCGTCGCCGGCTCGTACGCGGGGCGTCGCGGACCCGCGCGCACCTTCACGCCGATCGACGTGCTCGACGTGCGCTTCCGCGGACCGGGCGAGGCGCGGTTCGAACTCGGCGAGGGACGCGTGGCCGCCCTGGCCGTGCTCTCCGGCGAGGTCGAGGTCGACGGTCGCGAACGCGTGGGCGCGAACTCCGTCGTCGGCTACTCGCGCGAGGGCGACTCGATCTCGGTTCGCGCGACGACGGCGTCGAAGCTCCTCGTGCTCGCCGCCGAGCCCCTCGACGAACCCGTGGTCGGTCACGGGCCGTTCGTCATGAACAGCGAGGATGAGATCGTGCGCGCGATCGAGGACTTCCGCGCGGGCAGGATGGGTCGACTCGACGACCCGGTCGCGGACGATCAGGCCGCGGGGCGGTAGTAGCTGACCCGGTTCTCGAGGAAGCGCTCGAAGGGCAGCGACCGCACCATCTCGGCCGTTCCGAGGAAGAGGTAGCCGTCAGGACTCATCGTCCGACGGATCCGCGCGAGGACGTCCTCCTTGGTCCGGTCCTCGAAGTAGATCAGGACGTTGCGGATGAAGACGATGTCCCAGGCGGGCATCGGGGGGAACGGCGTGACGAGGTTGAGCTTCTCGAACCGCACCATCGAGCGAACGTCCTCCACGACGCGCCAGGCGGTGCCCGAGCGCTCGAAGTAGGAGACGAGCAGGCGTGCCGGCAGGCCGCGACCGATCTCGAACTGGCTGTACGTCGCGTCGCGACAGCGGTTCAGCATCCGGTCCGAGACGTCCGTCGCGAGGAACTCGAGCTTCCCGTTCGGGGGTTCGGGGAAGTGCTCCCGGATCACCATCGCGAAGCCGTACGGTCCCTGATCGCTCCAGCCCGTCGAGTGCACGGACGATCGATTCGGCGACGAGGGCATGGACGGCATCGCGGAGTTCTGCAATCTCTTGGCGGGTTCGTCCGATCGCGTGCTCGAGGGTCGGATCGAGGGAGTGCGCGTGACGCAGTGGGCCGGCGAGATCCGTGTGCAGCGCGCGGAGTCCGCGGAGCTCACCGCACTCGCGCCGTCGCCCGAGCGAGTCGTCGCGACCGAGGTCCCGCTCGCAGGCCCCGACGGAGCGTGTCGGTGCGCGACGCTCGTTCTCACGGAACGCGGTGTCGCCGTGTTCACGACACGTGTCGATCGGCACGCCGCCCGACGCCCAAGGGGTGGGCGGTGCCGAGCCCCGATCGAGGGTTCGCACCGGAGACGACGGGCACGGTTCCGGACGTCAGGGCTCCAGTCGGTCCGCCGGGCAGAACGATCCAGGTCTGGTTCCGGACTCCACGGTTCCTCGCCATGACGGCACGCTCCCCGGTCTTCTTCGGGGTGAGGCTCTCGCTCCTCCTCGTCATCACGATCGCCCCCCCTTTCGTCCGCACCTGCCTCGACCGATCGGTCGTCGTCGATGTCGAGGCACGGGTCGCGTCGAGTGCGCCCGGGTTCGTCGAGGCCGGCGGCTACGACAGCGACGACTCCTCGGTCTCCGCGGCCTTCAGCCTCTCCCACTGACCGGACGCACTCGCCTTGCACGACACCCAGGACAGAGCGCGAGAGCGCATCAAGGCCGTCGTCTCCGGGATGTTCGGCCAGGCCTTCCTCGACTGGGGCGAGATGCTCGGGTTCGAGGGTTCGGTCGGTGCGTGCACCGTCCGGGTCCTGCCGCACGCGCCGGGTCTGCTCGAGAGGATCGTCGGCGACGGACTGCTCGTGCGGACGAGGCTCGAGATCCGCGGAGCCGGCGAACCCGTCCTCCTCGTGATCCCCGCCGTCGTTCTCGGCACGGCGCTCGCGAACGCGCTCATGCTCCCCGTCGAGGCCGGGGCGAAGCCGAGCGTCGACTGGGACAACGCCGGACACGTCGACGCGATCAAGGAGCTCGTCAACCTCTTCTGCGGTTCGGCGTCGGCGGCGCTCGGCAAGCTCGGCGTCCGAGGACGCGTCTCGCAGACCGTCGACGAACTCTCGATCCACCCCGGTTCGTGCGGCGACGTCGAGCTCCCGGGCGAAGGTCGCGTCGTCTGCGTCCAGGTCGCGACGTCGGTCGAGGGCGGCCAGGCCCACGGCTGGTGCCTGGTCGGCGAGTCGATGGCCGCGTCGGTCGCGCGCTGATCCCGGACGAGGATCAGCGCGGAGCGAACACGAGTGCGGGCGGCTGCCCGTCCTCGCCGACCGTCGCGACGTTCGGACGCGCGAGCTGGAGCCGTGCGACCGCGTCACCCGCACCGCGCGCGACGAGGTCCCGCACCAGCGCCTCGTAGCGGCGCTCGGCGAGCCGCAGCGCCGCGGCGCGCACCATCTTCTCGCGCGCCCGGTCGTCGAGGTCGCCGGACAGTTCGTAGAGCAGTTCGAGCGAGCGCTCCACGTTCGCCAGCGTCGCCGCGGACTCGCGGAGCGTCGCGGTGAGTTCCGCCGCGTCGTCCTTCGCACCGGTCGCGACGAGGCGGGCGAGCCGTTCGCGCTCGTTGCGCAGCGTCGCGACGAGGTCCTCGCGGTCGAGCTCGAGCCGCTGCGCGAGCGCGCGACAGTCCTCCTGCGCGGGGACGGCGATCTGCTCGACGAGCCGCAGGTCCTGCGGCGAGTAGCGGTGCTGCACGCGCAGGACGAGCTTCGAGTCCTTCTCGAGCTTGCGCAGGACCTCGGTGATCGCGTCGGCGGTCGCGCCCTCGACGCCGGTGCGTCCCACCTCGAACGGGACCTCGAGGACGAAGTCCGGCTTCTTCCCGTCGCCACCGCCGAAGAGGCCGCCGAGACCGACCATCCCGAGCACGCCGTTGCCGAGCCGCAGCGGCGAGGCCGCGATCGCGTCGGCGATCAGTCGCACGAGTGCCTCGGTGCCCGTCGCGACGAGCTCGCTCGTGCTGAGGCCCTCCTCCCGGACGCTGAACTCGAGCGGGATCACGTGCTCGTCGCGTTCGTTCTCGAGCGCGAACAGCACGACGTCGAGCGGCGCGGGGAGCCGCAGGAAGCGCGAGATCGGACCGTCCGCGGGCTCCGAGATCGACAACGACGTGAACGTCGTGCGCGAGCGGATGCGCATGCCCTTCGAACCGCGCAGGTCGACGCGCACGTCGGCGTCGGTGGTGCCCGCCCCGATCTCGACGCCGCTCGCCGAGCCCAGGCCGCGGATCGCGGTCAGTTCGAACCCGACGAGTTCGGTGCGCACCCAGCCGGTCGCCGGCTCCTCGGGCGAGATCTGCCCGGCGACGACGAGTTCGTCGAGCCACGGACGCGTCGACGACGTGCGCTTCGTCGTGCCCGTGATGTCGCGCGCGATGCCGAACAGGAGGTTCGTCTCGGGCGGCAGGTCGGGGAGTTCGACCTCGCCTCCGCCGAGCGTGGCGCGGAACGTCATGGGGCGACGCGACTGCGCGCCGACCGCGACGTTGCGCGCGTCGAGTTCGAGCTCGTCGATCGGCAACAGCACCGGCGGGTCGACCGTGCGGTCCACGTAGTCGAGTCGCAGGCCGCTCCACGCCAACCGGTCGAGGAGCACGCCGTCGCCCGGGGCAGGAGCGGGTGAGGTCGCGGTGCTCGGAGCCGCCGCCTTCTCGCCGTTCGCAGGCGGCGCGCCCTCGGCGCTCTCCGCGGGCGTCGCCGCGTCCTCTGCCGGAGCGGCGCGCAGCACGAGACCCGCGACGTCCGTGCCCTCCGCGCGCTTCTCGACGCGTGCGGCGAGTCCCGGACCTCGAGGTCGGCGACGCGCATCGGCGCGTTCTCGTTGCCGAGCGAGGTGATGCGCGTCTCGACGCGTTCGAGCGCGAGCCCGGGCTCGGCGTCCTTCTGCGCGCGCAGTTCGACGCCGTCGATCGTCGCCGACAGCGACGAGAGTCGCCCGAGGTCGAAGGCGAGCGGTCCGGTCCGCGGTGCGTCGAGGCGCGCGTCGACGTGCGCGCGGAACGAGCCGTCGGTCACGCCTCCGGCGACGAGCGTGTCCGCGAGCGGCGGCCAGGCCGAGATCCAGCCCGCGTCGTCGAGGCCGCTCGCGTCGATCGTGAGGTCGAGGTCGGCGCCGCCGGCGTCGCTCGCGATCGTCGCGTCGGCGACGAACGAGCCCAGTCCCGGTGCCACGCTCGCCTCGAGGCGGAGCGCGAGCGGCGACTCCGCACCGTCCGGGTCGAACAGCACGGCGGATCCCGTCGACGCGAGCTTCGCCGTGACGACGGCCTCGTTCCCGGTCGCCGCGTCGACGAGGCCGAAGCGTTCGAGTTCGACCTCGATCTCGCCGAGCGTGAGGCGCGGCGAGCTCGCCGGGCGACGCGCGCGGGGTCGACGACGTTCCCGTCGCCGAAGCGGATCCCGTCGCGTCGGTCGCTCCCGTCGCGGCGTCCGTCGTCGACGCGTCGGTCGGCGGCGCACCGAGCACGAGTCCGGCGATCTCGAGCGCGCCGTCCTCGCGCCGCCGCGCCTGTGCCGTGACGCCGAGCACGACGGCTCGTGCGATCTCGAGCGCTTCGTCGTCCGCGCGCGGTACGTCGATCGAGATCTCGCGCACCTTTGCGAGCGACTCGCCCTCGCCGAACGAGAGTCCGTCGACGCGCAGCGTGCCGCCGCTCTCCTTCGACTCCGCAGCGAAGGTCGCGGCGAGGTCGCCGTTCTCGAGCTGCAGCTCCGCGAAGCGCACGCCGTGCGCCGCGACGTCGCCCTCGACGCTCGTCGTCGTCGCGTTCGCGTCGAGCACGAGCTCGCCCACGCCGAACTCGCCGTCGAGGTCGACGTCGCGGAGTTCCACGCGCCCCGACCAGCCGCCGTCGTCGAGCGTGCGGCGCGAGGCGACGAGCTCGAGTCGCGCGTCGCGTCCCGCCTCGCCCGCGTCGGGACGCAGCGTCTCGAGCGCGCCCTGTCGCAGGCCCTCGACGGCGAGCTTCGCCTCCGCCGCGAGTTCGCTCGCGCCGAGACGCACGTTGCCCGCGAGGTCGACGCCGTCGACGAAGCCCGGCGCGCGCAGCGCGAGCTCGAAGCTCGACGACTCCGTGCCGTTCCCGAGCGAGAGCGGCGCGAGCTTCCCGTCGACGGTCACTTCGATCGGGAGCGCGGTCGCTCCCTCCGCCGCTTCGGTCCGACCGCTCGCGGGGACCAGGCGCACCGGACCGAGCACCGTCGTCGCGTCGGGCTCCGCGGAGCCGCGCACGACGAGTCCCGCGACCTCGCCCGACACGACGTCGCCGTCGCTCGTGAAGGACGCGCGTCCGATCGAGAGCCAGCTCGCCGGACCGACCGCGCACTCCACGCCGTCGACGACGGCCTCGAGGCGCGAGCCCTTCGACACGACGTCGAGCGCGGCGCGGACCGTCGAGGCGGTCCCCGACGGCTCGATACCGGCGTCCGCGAGGTAGGGCGCGAGCACCGCGGCCGTGAGGCCGTCGATCTCGAGCGTCCCCGAGGCGTGCGTCCCTCCGTCCGCGCGCTCCGACCGGAGGCTCGCGCGCAGCGCGTCGAGCACGCCGGGCGCACCGATCTCGACGTCGAGCGTGCCGCCGCCGCTCCGGTCGAATTCCGCGCGCGCGTTCGACACGACGACCTCGAGGTGCACCGGTTCGTCGCCGACCGCGTGGTCGGTGAGCGCGAACCGCGCGTTCTCGACGCGCGCGACCGAGAGGTGCCAGGGCGACGGTGCGCCGGCGGACGCGCTCGCCGTGTCCGTGGATCCCGCTGCGTCCGTCGAGCCGTCGTGGGCCCCGTCGGAGTCCGGCGAGCCGTCCTCCGCGTCCGACGCCCCGCCGCCGATCGCGAAGCCCGCGACGACGACGCGACCGCGCGCGTCCCGCTGCGCCTCGAGCGCGAGACCGTGCGAGTCGACCTCGACGTCGGTCCCGGTCGCGGTGGGGGTGAGGACGGCGTCGACGGCGGCGAGCTGGAGCCACGACGACTCCGCCCCGTCCGTCCGACCGATGCTCTCCGCGAGGTGCGCCGCGCCGCGCACGCGGTCGGGGCCCTCGAGGTCGAGCTCGGCGTTCGCGGCGATGCGCAGCGACTGCGAGCGCTCCGGCGGTTCGACGCCGAGCGCCGCCGAGTACAGCTCGGCCGAGGTGCCGTGCACGCCGCTGACGACGAGGTCCGCGTCGAACGCGAGGTGTTCCTCGGACGTCCTGAGCGTCGCGTCGAGCGCGACGCGGTCGACCGTGCCCGGTGCGGCGATGCGCAGCGTCGCGCGACCCTCGCCGTCCTCCGTGCCGAGGTCGGTGATCGCGAGGTCGATCTCGGCCGTGAGTTCGGCGGCCGGTGTGACCGGCGTCCTTCCAGTCGAGTCGCACGCGCTGCGCGCGCTGCCTCGTGCACGGCGACGGGGAGCTCGAAGGACTCGAGCGCCGAGCCCTTCGACGGGGCCGAGGGCTCCTCGTCCGCGGCGTCCTCGTCGTCGTCCTCCGAGCTCGGACGAAACAGCGTCAGGTCGCCGTGCTCGTCGCGCTCGAGCTTCGCCTCGACGCCGTCGATCTCGGCGCGCCGTACGACGACGTCGCCGCCGAGCAGCGCAGGCATCTCGAGGTCGAAGTCGATCGTGTCGACGCGCACGGCGCGCTCGCCGTCGCGGGAGAGCTCGACGCCCCAGACCTGGACGCGGCCGTCGTGCAGCGCGAGGTCGATCTCCTCGATCGCGAGCTCGAGTCCCTGGCTCCGCGCCCACGACTTCGCCGCCGCCGCCGCGATCGTCGTCGCGAACAGGCGCAGGACGACGGCGGCGAGGACCGCGACGATCGCGACCCACTTGAGTCTCCGGCGCCACTTCACGGCTTGCCTCCTGCGGCTCCGGCGTCCTTCGCGGTCGAGGTGGTCGTGCCCGCGCCGGTGGTCGCGGTGGTGGCGGGCTTCGCCGCGGCAGCGGCCTCGCGTTCGCGCCGCCAGGTCTCCAGGACGGCGCGTCGCCGGTCGCGCGGTGCGAGCGCGTCGAAGTCCTTCGGCGCGATGCCGCGCGTCGCCAGCCACCGAGCGGAGCGGACGCGCACGACCGCGCGCGCGTCGTCGAGCAACAGCGAGTTCTCGTTCACGAGCGCGGACTCGAGTTCGGCGGCCGTCGTCGCGCGTTGGGCGACGTCCGCGACGATCGACGGTTCGCCGCCGAGCGCGCCGAGGTGGACGTAGGCAGGGCGTGCAGGCTCGGGTCGATCGTCTCGGCGTCGATCCGACGCGCGAGTCCGCGAGCGCCGCGCGCTCCAGCGCGAAGGCCTGCGCGGGTCGGGCCGCCTGCCGGTCCGTCGTCTCGACGGCCTTCGCGATCCATTCCGCGAGGACGTCGTCGGGTGCGAGCAGCACGAGGTCGAGCAGGAGGTCGAGCCCCGTCGTGCGCGCGAGCTCGACGGCGAGCGGACGCCGCAGTTCCGGACGGTTCGACGCGGAGAAGAGCAGCGGAGCGGGCGGCTCCGGCAACCTCCGCTGCGCGAGCTGCGCGCGCACGTCGGCGAGCGAGCGGACGTACGCGAGTCCCTGCGGGCCCGTGGCCGGCGCCGCGTCGAAGTGCACCTCGAGCACGATCGCGCCGTCGCCGATCGCGGGCGCGCGGCTCCACAGCACGCGGGCGTCGCCGGGCTTCGGGAGCGGTGCGAACTCGCGTCCCGCGCGCTGCTGCCACAGGCTGTCGTCGATCGCTCCGACCGCCGCGGCCTGGGCCTGGCCGAGCTGGAGCGCGGGGACCCGACCGGCGGCCGAGACCGCGGCGCCGGGCGTGCCCGAGCCGTCGATCCAGAAGTGCAGCCGCAGCCCGCTCGACCCGTCGACGCGCGCGTCCGCGGACCAGCCGCAGTCGTTCGCGAGCGGGACGACCTCCTTCGCGAGGACCGTCGCGCCCTCCTCGAGCGGCGCGGCGCTCCAGCCCGATGCGATCTCCGCGGTGTAGCGCTGGACCGGCTCGAGCGGGCTCTCCGACCCCGGCGCGAAGACCCAGTCCGGCACGTCCGCGCGAGGCAGGACCGTGGGGTCGGCGAGGCGCAGGAGGCGCACCGTCGCCACGGCCCGGACCTCGGAGGAGGGCGGCGGGGCGACCGGGGAGCTGCGCTCGGGGTCCGTCGCGAGGCTCCAGTCGGCGTCGACCGAGGGACCGGTGACGGCGATGGGCGGCGGGGGCTCGGCGGACGTGCCGGGGAGCGGCAGGTACCGGCAGCCGCCGGCGAACGCGAGGGCCCCGGCGAAGGCGATGCGAGCGGGAAGCCTGGGACGGGCTCGATCGGAGCGGGCCATGGGGCCGAAGAGTCTCGCACGTCCCGCCCCGGTTTCGAGGTCGAACCCGAGGTCCTTCCGTCCCCCCCGCGGTCCGGCGCCCCAGCCGGGCTCAAGCGAACCGGAAGGACTTTCGATGTCGACGGGAGCGAAGCCTCACCCGGCACTTCCCAGCGCATCCAGAACGTGGAACAAGCCCCCCGTCCCGACGGACTCGTCCCCGAACCGCCCACGATCCTCAGGGTCGGCGAGCCGGTCCCGCCCTACGTCAGGCGCACGCTCGAGGCGTTGGGCTGCAAGTGGATCGAGGTCAACGACCCGCTCGCGGCGAGTCGCATGCTCGAGGCGGAGTCGTCGGGCAACGTGCTCGCGATCGTGAGCGGCGCCGAGGCGCTGCGCGCGTGCTTCGACGGACTGTCGACGCAGGGCGGTTCGCACGACAGCGACGATCCTTCGACCGGTCTGCCCGGTCGCGAGCAGTTCCTGGTCCGACTCGAGCAGGGACTCGTCCACGCGGGTCGCCGCCGCCACCCCGTGGCGTGCATGTGCGTGGAGTACACGAACTTCACCGAGCTGACGCAGAACATGAGCCCGGGCACGCTGTCCGAGTTCGTCGGCACGGTCGCCGAGGGTCTCAAGAGCTGTCTGCGCGGGCGCGACGTGCTCTGCCGTCTGCCGCAGGAGTCGCAGGCGATCCGCATCGGCAGCTTCGCGCCGCATCGCTTCGGCGTGATCATCGAGATCGAGCGCGAGCACGACGCGTCGGTCGTCGCGCGCCGTCTGCTCGACTCCGTGAGCCTTCCGATCGAGGTCGACGGGGTCGAGGTCCGGCCGACGTTCTGCGTCGGCATCGCCGTGCACCCCGAGGACGCGATCACCGCGACGGAGCTGTGGGAGGCCGCCGAGAAGGCGGTCGCCGCGGCGCGCGAGGAGGGGCCCTCGACGGTCCAGTACTTCAACTCCTCGATGAACGCACGAGCGTTCCAGCAGATCTCGATGGAGCGCGCGCTCGAGCGCGCTCTCGAGGAGGAGCAGTTCGAGGTCTTCTACCAGCCGAAGGTACAGATCTCGGACGAGAAGATCGTGGGGATGGAGGCGCTGGTGCGCTGGCGTCACCCCGAGCTCGGCCTGATCTCGCCGGCGCAGTTCGTGCCGGTGGCCGAGGAGACCGGGCTGATCGTCGACATCGGGCGCTGGGTCCTCGAGCGCTCGTGCCGCGACGCGAAGAAGTGGACGGACGACGGGCTGACGCCGGTCGTCATGGCGGTGAACCTGTCGCCGCGCCAGTTCCGCGACCCGAGCTTGTTCAAGGACGTGCTCGCGACGGTCGAGCGCACCGGGCTGCCGGCCGATCAACTCGAACTCGAGCTGACGGAGAGCATGCTGATGGAGAACGCCGACGAGGCGGTGAAGATGCTGCGCGCGCTCAAGCAGCACGGCATCAAGATCTCCATCGACGACTTCGGGACGGGCTACTCGTCCCTGAGCTACCTCAAGCGCTTCCCGATCGACGCGCTGAAGATCGACCGTTCGTTCATCAACGAGGTCAACACGAACCCCGACGACGCGAGCATCGCGACCTCGATCATCCTGATGGGTCGCAGCCTGCGCCTGAAGGTCATCGCCGAGGGCGTCGAGACCAGGAACCAGCTGAGCTTCCTGCGCGTGATGCAGTGCGACCAGGTGCAGGGCTACCTCTTCAGCCCGCCGGTCCCCGAGCCGAAGGCGCGCGAGCTGATCGTCGAGAACATGAAGGCCGCGGGCGCCCCCGGCAGCTCGCGCGTGGCCTGACCGAACCTGGTTCGTTTGACCGGTTCGTTTGACCAGTTCTTGGGGTTCACCCTCTCAGTGAAGGCCCCGCCTGGCCTGACCGAACCGGCCTGACCGAACCTGGTTCGCTTGACCAGTTCATCGGGTTCACCCTCTCGGTGAAGGCCCTGCAAGATCCCGCCTGGAGCGGCCCAACGCGGGGTGCGCGGCGTTTTCCGCACTCTCGGTTGGTCGAACGATCCAGGTTCGGTTGGTGGGTCGAGTCGGTCCCGCGTGCCTTCCGATCCTCCTCCCGTGCTCGACCACCTCTCCTTCACCCTCTCCGGCGACGTCGCGACCTACGCGACCGACGTTCCGCGCGCCCGTCGCGACGCGAAGCGCTCCCGCGCGGCCGGCTGGGTGCTGCTCGCGATCGCCGCGTTCACGGCGATCCTCGGTGGCGCCTTCTGGTTCGCGACGCTCCTCTGCGGCTTCTTCGGACTCGCGGCGATCCGCGCGGCGAGCTCCCTCGAGCGCACGGCGACGCGCACCGTCGTCGACCGAGGGGCTCGCACGTTCGTGCGCGAGCTGGCGAAGGCGAGCAAGGACGGAGCCTCGATCGAGTCGGTGGAGCGCACCGAACTCCCGCTCGACGACTTCGACGAGGTGCGCCTCACCTGGTACACGCGGCGCACCGCGGGCAAGGCCAAGGCGACGACGCAGGAGTCGAACCTGCTCGTGCGGCTCGTCGGAGGGAACGGCGGCGTGACGCTCGCCCGCTTCGGACGCTTCCCGCGCGAGGACGCGCCGGTACACGCCGCGGCGCTCTCGGAGTTCCTCGGACTCCCGCTCGTGCGCGACAGCGTCCGCAGCGACACGAGCCTCTTCGAGCGGACCGACGTCGCCGTCTCGGGCGAGAACGACCCGCCCGGCGACGACCGCCACTTCGCGCGCGTGCTCGGCGCGGACGAGCCGGACGACGGCCGCGACGTCGACGTCGCGCGCGAGCAGTGGACGCTGCTCCCCGAGAACGCCAACCGAGCGCGCGTCGAAAGTCAGCCCTTCTGAGCGACCGACTTGAAGCTCAGGCCCAGGAGGGCCAGCCCGAGCAGCGCGAAGAGCCCGCCGCCGATCGGGGCGGCCGTAGCGAGGATGTCACCGACCCTCGACGAGAACATCGAGCGGTCGAGCAGCACCTCGTCACCGATCGCGAGCGCGTGGATCGGCATCGGGATCGTCTCGTCGTGGCCGAACGCGCCGGGAGTGCGCTCCACGCTGGTGAGGGCGACCTCGGTACCCGGCGTCACGCGCGATGCGAGTCGCTCCTCGAGGCCGTCGACCTTGCCGAGGTAGTACGTCGTGAAGCGCTCGTCGAGCCCCGCGAGCCGCACCGTGACGTAGCGCCCCATCTTCGCCGAGGCTCCGAACTCGATCGTCGCGACCGGTGCGCGGTGCGTGACCGTTCCGGCGATCGGCGCGGGATCGGACGAACCGACCCACGCGACGAAGGTCCCGACCAGGACGAAGAGCAGACCGACGAGGCGGAGGACGACGCGCATGCCGCCAGTGTCGGCACGCGTCGTCCGCGTCGCTCAGGCCTTCTTCAACGGACACGTGCTGATTCCCAGCAGCGTGTACAGCGGACACGAACCGATCAGTCCGGTGAGCAGCGGCACGACGCCGATCCAGCCCCAGGGCGTCTTCGGTCCGACGAAGACGATCGTGATGAGTCCGATGCCGAGGGCGACGCGGAGCACGCGTTCGATCACGTGCTCGTTCTTCGGGAGGATGGTGGCCATGGGGGCATGCTATCGACCCGCGCGAGCGCCGAGGCTTCGCCGAGGTGCGGACGGACCGGAGGCTTCGAGGCCGAGTGGATCTCGAGGCCTTCCGCTTTCCGGAAGCCGCGCGAGACCACTCGAGGAACCGCGAAGAGGCGTGCGCGCGGCCAACCCGCCGCGCGATTTGTCTCACAGAGGAACAAGAGGAGCGTGAACGCCTGCGACGTGGGTCTTCCTCCTTTTCCTCCCGCATTCCTCTTGTGATAATCCCGGAAGCCGCAGGCGCTGCCCGGGCGGTGAGCGGCGAAGACACGAAGCGCACGACGAAGGCTCTCGAACGCTAGGGCCCCGCGATGGCACGTCGCTTCGCGGGTCAGTGGGAGGAGCGGGGCAGGATCGATCCCGGCGGACCGTCGCTCCCGTCCTCCTCGTCGTCACCGCGGTCGGCGCTTCTTTCTGGCTCAAGACGTATGGCGGACCGGATGTTCGACCGCGTCACGGTGCGCAACGTTCCCGAGCGCGACCGTCGAGATGCCGATGGCCGACGCCGGCCACTCCCTTTCTCCGCTCCGCGGGATCAGGACGCTCGAGCCCGGTGAGTCGACCGACCTCGACATCGTGGTCGCGAGCCGGACGATCCGCGTGACGTGAGCGTGACGGGCGCCGCGCCATGCACACCTTCGAGTTCGAGGCGAACGACGACGAGACGAGCCGCGACTGCTGCTGACTTCACTACGTCGTCGAGATCGACGACGACGGTGCGGTGCTGGTCGAGCGTTGATCGCCGCGCTGTGGAGGCTCCGGTTCGGCATCGAAAGGCCGAGAGGGCGGCGCGCGCAGGCCTCCCGCCCGCTCGCTCAGAGGAATTGAGGTGCTGAGGAGGCCCGTGACGCGGGCCTCCTTCCTCCTTCCTCCTGTTCCTCTGTGAGAGACTTCCTGGTGCCGCAGGCGCCGTTCGCGAGCATTGCCCATGCTCAGCGCGCCGCACGTCGCACGAGCGCCAGCGTTTCGCGCATGCGCCAGGAGGACGAGGACGTCGCCGGGCTCCGCCCAGTCGAGCGCGTAGCGGAACGCATCGAGCCTCGCCGGCGAGGACGACTCGCTTGTCGTGGCGCTCCCGCTGCACGGAGTTCGTCCGCGAGCATCTTCGGCACCACGCCGGGCCTTCTCGCGACCGCGCAGGACCTCCGTCAGCTCCTTGATCACGATCAGGTCGGGCCGCGCACGGCCACGTCGTGCGCGCGAGCCCTTGATCGAGTCGTCGTCGCGGTCGCCGGCCTGACCGATCACGACGAGCAGGCGCTCGCCGTCCATCGCTCGCGCCGTGTCGATCGCGACGGTGCCGTGCGGGTTGTGCGAAGTCGACGAGACGCGCGCCCGCCAGATCGTCGAAGACCTCGGAGCGCCCGGGGTTCTCGCCGGGGCGTGCCGAACGCCAGCAGTCCGCCGGCGGCGTCGATCCCGAGTTCGCGCGCCAGGGCGCACGCCGCCAACGCGTTGCGCACGTTGTGCATCGCCGTTCCGCCGAGCGTGATCGGGACTTCCTCGGCGCGCGCGACGACCGTGCTCTCGCCGCCTCCGCGCAGCACGAGTTCGCCGTCCTCGAACAGTGCCGCGCCGCCGCCGCTCGCCAGGTGCTCGCGCAGCGAGGGCCGCTTCGATCGAGCGAGAACCACACGATGCGCTGGTTCTGCGCGCGAGCTGCGCCCGCGCCGCGCCACGATCTCGTCGTCGGCGTCGAGCACGAGCACCGGCGCGGCGTGCGCCACCACGAACTTCGTGTCGGCGAGGCCCCTTGAGCGAGCCGACGCCCCACTCGCCGAGGTGGTCGGCCGTTGAGCACCGCGGCGACGGTGCAGCGTTCGAGCGCGAGTCCGCGCCGCAGCATCCTGCCGCGCCGCCTCGAGCAGACCGACCGTCGGTCGCGCAGCGCGAGGCGCGCACCCCCGGGCCGGACCAGTCGCCGCGATCGAGAACCTCGTCGCCGACGCGCACCCAGTCCGTCGACGCCCGGGACGTGGCCCGCCGCCGTCGCGATCGCCGCGAGCGCGCGCGTCGTCGTGCTCTGCCGTTCGTGCCCGTCACCATCGCCGTCGGCACGTCGTGCACGCGCGACCAGTCGACGGAAGTGTGGGAGGGCACCTCGCGCGGGCCACGTCCGCGAGCCCGCACCCATGCCGACGGTCGTCGTCCCACAGGAACGCGACGCTCCGCGGAGGCTCGCGGCATCGCGATCAGCGGCGGTTCGCCTCCTCCGCGACCTTCGCGCGGAGCCTTCGGCGACGTCGTCGTCGACGCTCGACGGATTCTTCGGCGAGTCGCGTTCACGCGCCGCAGCGGACCGTTGACCTCGGTCGCGGCGTAGAGCGCGTCGAGCGTCGAACGCGAGGTTCGCGCCGCCCTCGAAGCGACGCTCCGCGAACTGCACGGCGGCAACCCGCTCGCGGCGCAGCAGCGCTCGAATCCTCGTCGCGCCACAGCGCGATCGCGCGCTCCTGCGCGTCCTCGCCGGAGCGGAAGCGCACGTCGAGGATCGCCCTCGGACGGCTCCAGAGGATGTTGGCGCCGGTGAGGCGGCGCGAGTCGACCTGCTCCATCGGGATCGGCGGCGGGACCTTCGGATCAGTCTTCCGGCTCTTTCCGCCGCGCGAGCTGACGCCTCGCTCGTCGCGCACGATCTGGTCGGACGGGCCGAACGACACTGGAGGCTGCCGATACCGAAACGCAGCGCGGGACCTGCTTCGGTCGCTACGCTTCGACCTCCTTGCCCGGCTCGAACTCGGTGATCTGCTTCCAGCAGCGGTCGACTACGTCGCCGAACGCGAGCACGAGGTCGCCGGGACGCGGCGCGCGTTCGAGCGCGTGCTGGAGCGCCGCCGGTTCCTCCGGGATCACCACGATCCGATCCTCGGTGACGCCGTTCTCGACCAACGCCTTGCGCAGGATCAGCGCACCTCGCCGCCGTCGCGTCCGCGCAGGTTGTCGTCGCGTCGACACGTAGGCCAGAAGTGTCCCGCGCAGATCCGCGCGATCTCGCGCAGGTCCTCGTCGCGGCGGTCGCTGGGTCTCGCGAGACCACGATGCGCTCGCCGACGTCGAGGCGGTCGGGATCACCCATCGCTTCACCGCGGCCGGGTTGTGGCCGTAGTCGAGGATGACCTGGAACGGGTGCTGGTCGTAGATGTTCATCCGACTCCGGCAAGCTCGGCGAAGACGGACGCCGGAAGGTCTGGTGCCGAGCATCCGTCGAGCTTGACGCCCATGCAGTCACGGCGGTCGCGAATATCGCGTTCTGCACGTTGTGCAGCGCGCGGCCCTCGAGCGTCGCCGGGATGGTGTGCGTCCAGAGTGGATGTGCGGAGCCGCTGTCGTAGAGCGTGATTACGTGGCCCGCCATGCCCTGTTCGAGCACGACGGCGCGACCGCCCGCGAGGATAGGGCCGTGCACCAGCGGGTGCGCGGGGTTCATCGTGACGTAGCAATCTTTGGCCCTGGTCCAGTCGGCCAGGTGTAGGCAGTGCTCGTCGTCCGCGTTCAGCACCGCCCAGTCGCGCGCGACCTCGATGACGATGCGCTTGACCTCGGCGAGCTCCTCGAGCGTGTCGATGCCCTTGAGACCGAGGTGGTCCGACTGCACGTTGAGCACGGCGCCGACGTTGCAGCGCTTGTAGCCCATGCCTCGGCGCAGCAGTCCGCCGCGCGCGGTCTCGAGCACCGCGACCTCGACGCTCGGGTCGCGCAGCACCATGCGCGCCGCGACGGGCCCGGTCAGGTCGCCCTCGACGGTCTTGTGTCCGTCGATGTAGACGGCGTCGGTCGGTCGTGAGTCCGACGACCTTTCCTGCAGCTTGAAGATGTGCGCCGTCATGCGCGACGTCGTCGTCTTGCCGTTCGTGCCGGTGATCGACGCGATCGGGATGCGCGACGGCGTGCCCGGCGGGAACAGCATGTCGATGACGGGCCCGGCGACGTCGCGCGGCGTGCCCTCGGATGGCGCGACGTGCATGCGGAAGCCGGGCGCCGCGTTGACCTCGCAGATCGCGCCGCCGGTCTCGCGGAACGACAGCGTGATGTCGCTCGTGAGGAAGTCGACGCCGCCGACGTCGAGACCGACCGCCTTGATCGCGCGCTCCGCCATGTCGCGCACGTCGGGGTGGATCACGTCGGTCACGTCGATCGCCGTGCCGCCGGTCGAGAGGTTGCCGGTGGAGCGCAGGTACACCGCTTCGCCCGCGGGCGGCACGCTGTTCTCGTCGTAGCCGAGCTTCGCGAGCAACCGCTGCGCCTGGTGGTCGAGTTCGAGCCGCGTGAGGATCTTCTCGTGCCCGATGCCGCGGCGCGGGTCGCGGTTCGTGATCTCGACCAGCTCCGCGACGGTGTGCACGCCGTCACCGACGACGTGACCGGGGACGCGCTTGCTCGCGGCGACGAGCTTGCCGTTCACCACGAGAAGTCGGTGGTCGAAGCCGGTGATGTAGCTCTCGACGAGGACGGAGCGCGAGTGCTCGCGCGCCTGCTCGAACGCGGTGCGCACCGACGGCTCGTCGGTGAGGTGGATCGACACGCCGCGGCCGTGGTTGGCGTTGAGCGGCTTGACGACGACGGGGAAGCCGATCGACTTCGCGGCCTGGACGGCCTCGTCGGCGCCGTACACGAGCTGTTGCCGCGCGACGGGCAGACCGAGGTCGTGGAGCAGCTTGTTCGTCTCCTCCTTGTCGGAGGCGATCTCGACGGCGATGTGGCGCGTCTCGCTCGTGATCGTCGCCTGGATGCGCTTGCCGTACTTGCCGTGACCCAGTTGGATCAGGCTGTAGCGGTTGAGGCGCAGCCACGGCACGTCGCGCTCCTCTGCGGCGCGCACGAGCGACGCGGTCGACGGACCGAGCGCGCGGCGCTGTGCGAAGCGGATGAACTGGTCGCGTTCGCTCTCGAAGTCGAAGTCCTCGTCGCGCGAGAAGCCGGTGTCGACCGTCGGCGGCACGAGGTGCAGCAGGAGGCGCATCGCGAGCCTTCCCGCCTCGAGTCCGACCTCCTCCTGCTCGTACGTGTAGACGACGTCGTACTCGCCGAGCGTCCCCGTGCCGCGCGTCTTGCCGAAGGTCACGTTCGCGCCGGCGACGTTCTGCAGCTCGATCGCGACGTGCTCGAGGATGTGGCCCATCCACGTGCCCTCGTCCTCGGTGAGTCGGCGGACGAAGCCGCCGGGCTCGCCGTACGAGCAGCCGTGCTCCGCCAGCGTCGGGATCGCGCGCACGAGTCCGTCGGTGAACTCGCGTCCGAGGCGCGTCGACGACCAGTTCTCGAGCTCGCCGAGCTGGACGGTCAGGCGGATGACGGGGAAGTGCGCGTACAGGCTCGGTCCGAGGTAGACGGACCTGGAGACGACCTTCATGAGCGGTCCTTCGGCACGCCGGCCGTGGCGCGCCGCGAGCTGAAGTCGAACGAGCCGCCCTCGACCAGGACGTGCAGCCTGACGTCGATCAGGCTGACCGGGTCGTGACGGTGCGCGGAGTCCATCGAGCTGAACTCCATGTCCGACGGGTCGACGACGGTGATCGCGCCGCTGCCGACGACCACGAGGTGGTCCTCGGAGTCGATGAACGCGGCGGTGTCCTCGTCGAGACCGATGCCGATGCAGCGGGGGTTGTAGGAGATCGCCGTCAGCAGGCGGCCGAGTCGGTCGCGCTGGCGGAAGTGCTGGTCGATGATCAGGTTCTGCGTCAGGCCGAGGCCCGGCGCGAGCGTCACCATGTCGGCGCGCGGCGTCGAGCCCTCGTCGCCGTACGCGATCATGTGCTCGGCCATGATCGACGCGCCCGCCGACGTGCCGCCGACGTGCAACTCACCCGCGCGGTTGCGCGAGCGGATCATGTCGGCGACGGGCGTGCCGCCGATCGTCGTGGAGATGCGCAGCTGGTTGCCGCCGGTCATGAAGACGCCGGTGGCGGTCCCGAGCTTCTCGAGCCAGTCCTCGCGCTTGCAGTCCGCGCGGTCCTCGAAGGGCAGCGAGAAGACCTCGCCGACGCCGATCTCGCGGAAGATCTTCTCGTACGTCCCCGCGGTCTCCTTCAGTCGCGAGGCCGTCGGGACGACGGCGATGCGCGCGTCGCGCCCGCCGCAGACCTCGGCGAAGCGCGAGAGGATCGGAGGGTTCCGGACCTTCTCCTCCGCTCCGCCGATGGGGACGATGTAGCCGCGGACGGCACCGTTCGCATCGCGGCCGATCACCTCGCGGCCGCTCGTCTTCGTCGTGGTCAACGCTTCTTCGGGATCGGGTGGGGACGCGCCCCGATCCCGCGACGGGGAACGGCGCGACCCGCCATGATCCGCGGCGCGAGCGGCGTCCGCAAGGGCGGGGGTGAGATCGGGCGCGCCGACGGCGCCCGCGGCGCCGGACCCACACATTGCACAGGGAGACACGGAGAACACAGAGAGGCTGCACGGGAATCGCGCGGCCCGACCGACGAACCTCTCTGTCGCTGTCGGCACGACCGCTGACGCGGTCCTTCGCAGAGCGCGCGCATCTCTGCACGCATTCGGCGACCTCGACGGAGAGCGCGCGACCGGTCGACGGGGGAACGGACCTTTCGTCCTCTTGGTGCCGCCGAAGGCGGCGCCGCGTGGTCTCTGTGCTCTCCGTGTCTCCCTGTGATCCCGTTCGCGCGGCCGGAGGCCGCGCCACGCCTCGAGAGCGGGTCGGCTCGGAGTGACTACGCCGCCCCGCGCAGCTTCAACTCGACACCCTCGAGCGGACCCGGATCGAGGTTGAGTCGGATCGTCGTGCCCTCGGCCTCGCCGGTGCGCACGTCGATCGAGCTGCCGTGCAGGCGCGAGATCTGACGCGCGAGCGGGAGGTACAGGCGTCCGTCCTTCGAGGACAGCGACGCGTCGAAGGGTTCGAAGAGCGACTGCTGCTGCGCCGGGGTGAGCGTCGTCCCGCCCAGCTTGACCTCGAACACGAGGCTGTCGTGGTGCAGCGAGCCCGCCTGCTCGAGCGAGAGGACCGCCTCGACCTGCGAACCGGCGGGCGCGATGCCCGCGGCGACGTCGATGCAGCCGCGCACGAGGTTCTCGAGCAAGGACTCGAGCCACTTCGGGTCGCCGACGACGGAGGAGGGGAGCACGCTGCGCTGCTTCAGCGCGAAGCCGACGCCGCGCAACGACGCGTGGCGCGAGCCGACGGACTCGATCCGCCGGAGCACCTCGAAGAAGTCCACGCTGTCCTGCTCGAGCTGCGTCTCGCCGCCCTCGAGCTTCGTCAGGTCCATGATCTGGTCGACGAGTTCGACGAGGTCTCCGGCCTCGGGCAGGATCTCCTCGAGCGCGCGCGCGAGGTTCGGGTCCTGCCGCGCGGTGTCGACGGCCTGCGAGAGACCGTCGAGCAGTCGGTGCGCCGGTGAGCCCAGCGCCTCGCCGGCGCGCAGGATGAAGTCCTGCTTGGCGCGGCTGTAGGCCTCGGCGGTCGCCTTGTCGGACTGGAGCGCGCGGTTCACCGTCTCGAGCGACGCGGTGTACGCCTTGATCTCCTCGACGTAGAGCTTTTCGCGCTCCTGCGCGTTGCGCTTCGCGGTGAGCGCGAGCGCCATCTGCTGCACCTCGACGGAGTCGAAGGGCTTCTTCAGGATGAGCAGCTTGTCGGTGCGGCCGAGCTTCTCGAGGATCTCGTCGTAGCTGTAGTCGGAGAAGGCCGTGCAGACCACGACCTGGAGGTCGGGGTCGACCTTCCACAGCTCGGCGATCGTCGTGATGCCGTCCCAGCCCGGGGGCATGCGGACGTCGACGAAGGCCATCGCGAACGTCTGCCGCTTCTCCGCGGCCGCCTTCACGAGTTCGAGCGCCTCCTGACCCTGGCTCGCGGTCGTGATGTCGTACGCCGTCGACGGAGCGATCTCGGGGGCCGCCGCGGGTTCGGCGTCGCCGAAGAAGTCGTCGCTCAGCGCGTCGAGCTCGGACGAGCCGCCGCCCTTGGCGCCGAGGATCTTCTTGAAGTCCTCGTGGATCGACGGGTTGTCGTCGACGACCAGGATCCGGAGGTTCTGTTCTTCGTTCCCCATGGTTCACGCAGCCTTCGCCGCCGACGCGGGCAGGGGGAGTTCGAGGACGAAGCGCGCGCCCGTCCCGGGCCCGTCGCTCTCGGCGAAGAGGCGACCGCCGAGCTCGACCGCGGCGTTCGCCGCGGAGTGCAGTCCGAAGCCGTGTCCGTTGCGCTTCGTCGTGAAGCCGTGTCCGAAGATCTTGGCGAGGTTCTCGGGCGAGATCCCCATCCCGTTGTCCGTGATGACGACGCGCACCTTGTGCTCCTCCTCGGCGATGCGCACGTGGAGCTTGGGCTGACGCCCCTCGAGCCCCTGCATGGCCTGCCTCGCGTTCTGGATGACGTTCACCAGGATCTCGAGCAGCTTGTTGGGGTCGAGCGCCATCTCGTCGACGTCGTCGTACTCGCGCTCGATCTCGATGTCGGTCGACATGCTGCCCGCGCTCTTCGTGAGCTCGACCGCGCGGTCCGCCACGGTGCGCACGTCGGTGACCTCCTTGAGCGAGCTGCGGATGGCGTAGGCCTGCTGCGAGGCGACCAGTTCGGAGATGTGCGCGATGCCCTCGAGCACCTTCGACATCTCCTTCTTCGCGTTCGCCTGCTCCTCGCCGAGCTGCGTACGGAGAGCCGTCAGGAAGGGGATGAGCTTGGCGCCGCGCGGGTCGTTCGTGACGAAGCCGGCGAGGTCGTTCTCGTGGCTCTTGAGCAGGTCGACGAGCTTCTCGAACTGCGGCAGCTTGCTCTGGCGCAGCGCCTCGTCGACGAGCTGCGACCCGATGCTCACGCTGTTCAGGACGTTGCCGACGTTGTGCAGGATGCCCGTCGCGATCTCGCTCATGCCGGCGCTGTGCGCGGCGCGCACGACGGCCTGACGCGAGTCGGCGAGCTTGTCCATCATCGAGTCGAACTCGCGCGCGAGCACGCCGAGCTCGTCCTCGCGCGAACTCTCGAGGCGCGCGGTCGTGCGGTCGTCCTCGCCGATCTTGACGGCGTGCTGGGTCAGCTCGCCGACTGGTACGAGCACGACCTTCTCGAGCAGACGCACCAGCGCGAGCAGGAGGATCAGGCCCGCCGCCAGCGTCGAGAAGAGCGCGTAGCGGATGACGGCCTGGCCCTGCGCGTGGATCGGGCGCGGGACGGTGGTCTCGAGCAGGAGCAACGGCTGGCGGTCGACGCCCTGGAGCACCGCGAAGCTCGCCATGCGGTCGTCGCCGAGCGGCGCCGTGATCGGCTTCGTCGAGCCCGTCGCCTCGTCCACGAGTTCCTTCGGGACGTCGAGCGGGCGACCGTCCCACAGCGGCTTGGCCGAGATCTCCTGTCCGATCCGTTCGCCGAGCTCGGTGAGGAGTCGGTCGTCGAGGAAGCGGCCGAGCATCACGCGTCCCACGCGCTTCGCGCCCTCGCCGATGACGGGGTGCGACGACACGAACATGGGCTTGCCGTTGACGTCGATGAAGCCGCTCGTCGAGTCCTCTTCGCGCTCCAGGCCGTTCTCGTCCTCGACGACGAGCAGACGCATGAAGCGGTTGCGCGGATCGATCCGTCCGCTCGGGAAGCGGTCGAGCGTCGTGCGCGTCGGCTCCGTCCCGCTGCGGTCGAGCGCGAGGTGCGCGAGGACCTCGCCGTCCGTGCGCGCCACGCAGACCATGTCGAACGTGTCGCCGAGGACGCGTCGCGGGTCGAAGTCCGTGGCGTCGCCCGCGAAGAGCGAGCGCACGCCGGGGTCCTTCGCGAGTTCCGAGGTGCGCGTGTCGAGGTGCTCGTTCTCCGCCTCGATCAGCATCAGGTTCCGCTGCATGTTCTCGCTCGCCTGCTGGCGGTCGAGTGCGGCGAATTGCGGCGCGAGGATCCGGCGCTGCAGGTAGTGGTCGATCGCCACGTACGCGCAGACGAGGGCCGAGAGGACCAGGAGGATCCGGACGCGGAGGCTCATGGCTGGATCAGGCCGCCGTCCGTTCCGTGGTGACCTCTTCCTCGCGTCGTTCCTCGCGCTCGCGGCGCGATCGTTCGCGCATGGGGCGCGCGACCTTGTCGATGAGTTCGCAGAGCTCCTGCAGGTCGTCGCCGTTGCGCAGGCGGCACGGTCCGGGGTCGCGACCGGCGAGCACCTCCTTCAGGAAGTTCTCGAAGCGGTACAGCGGTCCGACGAAGCGCAGGACGACCGACGTGCCGACGGCGAGCACCGCCGGAAGGAGGACCAGGGCGCTCACGAGCAGCGTCTGGACGAGCGACGACGAGAGGTCCTTCACGACCGTCGCGTCCGTGCTGCTCATCCGCGTCGCGGCGTCGCCGAGAGCCCGGTAGAACAGCATGAACTGCAGTCCGAGCATCAGGAGCGCGACGCCTCCGAACGCCGCCATGAGGCGGAGCTGGAGCGCCGGGCGCAGGAGGCGGAATCTCCGCCGGCGGTACTGGGGCGTCATGGGGGACCTCCGGTCAGCACATCGGCCCGGGGGCGGGGGCCGCTTGAGTCGGAGTGTTCGGGCGAGCGGGGCGCGCGTCCCGGTCGGCGCCGGACCGCGTCGGTCTCAGAGCGCGAGCGCTCGGCGCCAGTCCTCGGCCTCGGGGCCGGCGTCGTAGCCGGTCACTTCGCGGAGAGCGCGCCAGGCGCGTCCCTGCACCCGCGAGGAGGGGTGCTCGAGGAGTTCGACCAGGAACAGCTCGGTGCCGCTCCAGCGCAGTTGCGCGATCGCGCGGATCGCCAGGTTCACGACCTCGTCCTCCTCGCGTTCGAAGGTGGTGGCGAGGAGGTGGACGAGTTCGTTGCGCCGCAGCCGCTGCTTGGCGATCTCGACGATCCGTGCGTTGGCGACCGGCTTGTCGCCCCAGCGCAGTTCGTCCGGCAGCGAGGCCGCGTTGTCGCGCCACCACGCGCGGCCCTGGTCGACCCAGCGCTCCCAGATGCGGTAGTCGTCGCCGAACGGGAGGCCGGTGAGCTCGCGCATGCCCCAGTGCGCCGCCTTGCGGATGCGCGAGTTGCGCTGCGACATCAGCGCGACGAGCTGCTCGGCGCACTCGTCGTCGCCGAGGCGACCGAGGCACACGACGGAGTGCTCGACGATGCCGATGTCCGCGTCGCGCAGGCGCGAGCGGAGCTTCTCGAGCTCGGGGTCGGCGATCCGACCGACGTAGAGCCGCGCGACGTCGGCGAGGACGGAGAGGAAGGCCGGCTGGGCCGGGCCGCGGCGCTCGATGCCGGTCCAGACGAACGCCAGGTCCTCGGGAGCGGCGCCGATGGCGAGGGAGCGTGCGATCGGCACGAGCCAGGCCGGGTCGATCGAGGTGAAGAGCGAGGCGAACGCGGCCGAGGTCGTGCCGTCGCGGCGCTGCATGCGCGAGACGCTCGTGCAGAACAGCTCCGCGTCGAGGCCCGGTCGAGCGGCGTCGCTGCCGAGCTCGCGCGAGAGCTCGATCGCGAGGTTCGCCTGTTCGGCCGCACCGACGGCGCCGAGCAGTCGGACGCCCGCGCGCGCGACGCGCGGCTCGTCGGGGCCCGCGAGTCCGCGCTCGAGCGAACGCGCGAGCGGCTGACGCGAGTGACGGTCGAACGCGAGCTCGATCCGTCGCCACGCCGCGTCGTCGAGGTCGTGGCCCTCGGGCGCCTCCTCCGACGGCCGCACCCACGCGAGGACGGTCTCGGGCAGGTTCGAACCGATCGACGCGAGCTGCGCCGCTGCCGTCTCCTCGTCGAGCTTCGGGTCGAGCGCGGAGACGAACCGCTCGTCGACCTCGCCCGCGTCCGTCGGCGCCGCACCCCGAGCTTCGGGGGCGACGACGTGGACGGCGAGCAGGAGGGCGACGAGCGGGGCGTTCATCACGAGGGGACTCGTTGGTACCTGGGCGTCAGGGGTAGAGGCCGATGGCTGCGGCGAGGAAGCGCTTGGTGATCGCGGGCTGGTCGGACGCCGCGACGTAGCCGATCAGGTCCGCGCGCAGGGCGGGGTCCTTGAGCGCCGTGCGGAACGGCTCGATCAGGATCCCGTCGGTGTAGACCGCCTGGTAGTCGGCGGTCGGGATCGTGCCGGCGCGCAGGTACGTCGCCCACTCCGTCGGGACGTAGCCGCACAGCGTGCGGAAGGCCGCCTGGAAGAGCGCCTCCGGGTCCGCGCGGTCCTCGCCGGTGTCCTTCTCGTAGCTCGTGAACTCCGGCACCTCCGCGACCTTCACGACGGCCGGCACGACGGCGTCGACGACCTTGGCCGTGAGGTCCGACAGCGCGTTGCCGCGGTAGGTCAGCGTGTCACCCTCCGGCGTCGTGAACGAGAACGTGTCGGTCGCCGGGATCCGCGACGTCGCGGCGGGTTGCGGCGTGTCGCCGCGGGCGACCGCCGTCGCGACGAGGTCGCGGCGCACGTCCTTCAGGACGTCCGGCGGGATCTCGATCGTGCGCCACGAGAGGATCACGTAGTCGCGACCGCGGATGTCGACGTCGCGCGTCCGCTCGTCGTAGACCAGGTTGCAGTCGTCGCCGATCTCGAGCTCGAGCGCGGTGATGCAGCCCTGGAACGTCGCCCCGACCGGGACCGTCACCTTCGCGTTCGGCGCGTAGATCGCCGCCGTCATGGCCCTGGTCGTGAGCCACTCGACGGGTTCCTCGTCGGTGCCGTCGCCGTCGTGGTCGGCGGTCGCGGAGGCCTCGATCACGAAGATCGCGTCGGAGGCGTCGCCGCTCGTGTTCTCGACCAGCGAGTTCGTGTCGAGACCGAAGAAGTCCTCGACGTAGAAGTGCACGGGGCCGCCCGACGTGTCGAGCGACAGCTTGCCGCCGCGCTGCACGATCAACGACGACACGGCGATCGACGCGGGTCCCTCGATGGTCAGCACGCCGCGGCCGGCGACCGTGATCGTCCCGTAGCCGTGCGTCCCGGTCGCCAACGTCTGCGTCGTGTTGGCCGCCACCGACAGGTTCGGCTTGGAGTCGAGCACGGGCATGGCGATGGCCGGGAGCGTGCGGTGCACCTCCTCGGGCAGGGACGAGCCGCTGAGCAACGACCCGACGACCTGCGTCACGAGTCCGCCCGGACCCGGGATCGCGTCGCCCAGGACGGAGACGCCGGTCTGGAGGTCGATGCCGCCGTCGCTGCCGAGCAGCGGCAGGTCGAGCAGGCCGTACGTCGGGTAGACGGGCAGCGCGATGCGCGTGCGCGTCGGCGTCTCGTCGACCGGCGGTTCCTCGACGACCTCTTCCTCCTCACCGGCGCCCTCGCGCAGCGAGATCGTGACGTTCTCGCCGACGACGACGCCGCCCTCGCCGAAGAAGCCGTACTCGCCGATCGGCAGCTTGGGCTTCTGGACGGCCTGCGACAGGCGGACGGCCGTGGTCTGGAAGAGGCCGGTGCTCTCGATGAACACGACCTGGTCCTCGTCCTCGACGGACTCGACCCAGAACGCGCCGGAGCCGTACGTGGCCGGGACCTCCTTGGTCCCGATGTTGCCGCTGCCGCCGGAGCGCAGGTCGTCGAACGCGTCGGCGAGGCCCGCTTCGGCCATGTAGAACGCGAGCTTCTGCTCGGACGAGGCGGCCTGCAACTGCCACTGCTGGAGGCCGCGCTGGAGCGTGATCACGCTCATGAGCGCGGCTCCCGAGACGAGCAGGAGGGCGACGGTGAGGGTCGAACCGCGGCGCGACGAGGCCACGAGGCGACCGCGGGTCACGAGAGGACCCGGTCGAAGGGTGTGGTGCTGCATGTGTAGGGCGTCCACAGGAGGTTGGATTCGTTGCCTCGAAGATCCTGGACCTCCGCGGAGGGTTTCGACCTCCGGCGCGCGCCGACCGGAGGCGCACCGCGGGAAACCTGCGCGCGCCGGACGTGCACGGATGCAAGCCGTGACGGACGGACGGCTTGCGCGCGTCAGGGCACGAGGTCGACCGCCGCCCGCAGGAGCGCCTGCGTGCGCGCGGGGAGCCACGAGTTCTCGAGGTAGCGGTCGAGGTCCTCGCGCACGGTGGGGTCGCTGAGCAGCGTGTGGAGCGGCTCCATGCGGAGACCTCCCACGACGATCGCGGTCCACCACCCGGGCGGGATGCTGCCCGTCTCGAGTGCCTTCACCCACTCCGCCGGGAGGTTCCGGAGCAGGTACTCGTAGCTCGCCGTGAACGCCGCCTTGTCCTCGTCGCTGCCCTTCTTCCACTCGTCGACGTCGGTGTACGCCGAGAACTCGGGGACGTCGGAGGTCTCGGCGACGACGGGGACCACGACCGCGACCTCCTCGACCGTCACGTCGGTGAGCGCATCGCCGCTGTAGGTGAACGTCCGTCCGCGCGAGTCCTGGAACGCGAACGTCGACGCCGCGGCGATGTGTGCGTCGGCCGCTCGCAGCGGCGTGTCGCCGCGCGCGATCGCGAGGGCGACGGGGTCGCGTGCCAGCAGTTCGCGCTCGTCCGCCGGGATCGGGAGGATGCGCCAGGAGAGGCGCTCGTAGTCGCGCGCGACGATCGACACCTCGAGCAGGTCCTCGTCGAGCTCGAGCAGCGCGTCCGAACCGACGGTGAGCGTCTGCGCGCACACGCCGCCCTGCCAGTGGATGGCGTCGGGGAGTTCGACCGCGGAGTGCGGCGCGTAGAGCGAGAGCGCGACGGGCTCGGCGGACCGCCAGTACACCGGCGCGTCGACCTCGCCGTCGCCGTCGACGTCGGACGACTCGCGCCCGTCGACGAGGACGACGAGCTTCGACGCGTCGCCGCTCGTGTTGTCGATCGTCGCCGACGCGCGCATCACGATGCGCTCGCGCAGGTAGACGTGCACCGGCCCGTCCGTCGTGTCGGCCGCGAGCGTGCCGCCGCCCTGGACGAGGAGCGAGTCGGCGCAGAGCGCCAGAGGTCCGACCAGGGTCAGCGTCGCACCGTCGAGCACGACGATCGCACCGCGGCTGTGCGTGCCCCCGTCGAGCGTCGCGTCGCGCCCGGCCGAGCAGGTGAGGTCGCCCGTCGACGCGTCCTTCGGCATCGCGATCGCGGGCAGGTCGCGGTGGTCGCGCTCGGGGACGGTGGAGCCGGTGACCGTCGACGTCGCGGAGAGGCCGACCGTCGTGTCCGGACCCGGGACGACGGTGCCGAGCACGCTCGAGCGTTGACCGAGCTCGACCGTGCCGTCGCTGCCGACGAGCACGGCGGGTTCCTGTAGGACGGGCAGCGGTTCGGGGAGGGCGATGCGCGGGCGCCCGCTCGAACCGCCGCCCGGGCTCGAACCGCTCGACCCGGAGGCGCCGCGGCCGGGCGAGCCGGAACCGCCCGACCCGCTCGACCCGGAGCCCGACGATCCCGACCCGCTCGCGCCGCCGACCGTCTGCACCACGGTGTCCGTCCCGATGGTGACGCCGTACTGACCGTAGAAGCCCCGCGAGGCGAGCGGCAGGTCGGGCTTCCGCACCGCACTCGACAGACGCTCCGCGCTCGCACCGTGGATCCCGGTGCTCGTCGTGAAGGCGACGCCGTTCTCGTCGACGACGGTCTCGACCCAGAACGAACCCGTCCCGAACAGCGCGGGGACGGCGCGCGTGCCGACGTTGCCCGTCCCGCCCGCGCGCAGGTCGACGAGCGCTTCCGCGAGTCCCGCTTCGGCCAGGTAGAACGCCGTCTTGTCCGACGTCGCCGCGGCCTGTCGACGCCAGCTGTCGAGTCCGCGTTCGAGCGCGAGGAAGCTCGCGAGCGCGGCGACGATCACGAGCAGCAGAGCCGCGGAGAGGGCGGAGCCGCGGCGACCTCGGGCGCACCGTGTTCCCGGTCCGCGACCCGTGTCGGGCGCCGTCGAGCGAGGGATCGGCGCGCCGGGGCAGGTGCGAGCGCAGCGTGCCATCGCTCCGGTCAGTTCCGGAAGGCCACCCTCGTCTTCGTGCTCGCCGTCAGCACCGTGCCGTCGTCGAGCGTCCGCACGAGCGTGAGGTTGACGCGCACGCTGGACCGATCGATGTCGAACGACAGGCCGTTCTCGTCGATCAGCACGTTGCCGTTGTCGTCCTCGTCGTTGCCGCCGAGCTCCTCCAGGAGGAACTCGCTGACGTACTTGCCCCACACGAGGAGCGTCTCGTTCGCCTCCTCGGGGTTGCGTTGCCACAGCACCCGCATCTGCTCGGTGTCGAGCGAGATGCGCTCGGGCTCGCTCCACACCGTCTTGCCGTCCTCGACGCCGAGCGACGACTCGTAGTTGATCTGCGAGTCGTTGAAGGGCGCGGAGTTGAGCGGCAGGGTGCGGTCCTCGTTCGCCGCCATCAGCGCGAGTGCGATGCGGTCGATCGTCTGGTCGGCGAGCAGGTCGAGTTCCTGCTGGAGCGTGTTGTGGTCGCCCGCCTTCGACGCCGTCCCGATGAGCTGGGACGTGTTGAACAGCAGGATCACGACGAGCGTGAAGGCGATCAGCACCTCGAGGACGGTGAACCCGCCCCGCGTCGCGTCACGGAGGAGCTTCATTCGTCGGGCTCCGCGAACATGGTCTGGATGCGCAGCGACTGCGGCTGTCCGAGGCACTCCCACTCGACGATGATCTCGACGGGCAGGAGCGAGTAGCTACCCGCGACGCTGTCCTCGTCGATCTCGCCGTTCGCGTTCAGGTCGCGCGGGAGACCGAGGACGTCGTCCTTGGCGCTCTCCATGAGGTCCGCCGACATGTCGCCGGCGAAGCGCACGCGACCGCAGAATCCGTCCTGGTCCGTGTCGAGCACCTGCAGGTCCTCGACCTCGAAGTTCGGCCCCGGAGCCGTACCTTCGCCGGCCGGGTCGTCGGTCGGGTCGGAGTTGTAGAGCGCGTAGAGGCGGTGGAAGGGTTCGATGCGCAGCAGCTCGAGCTGCGCGCGCGCCGCTTCGGCCGCGCGCGCGCGTTGGCGCTGCGACGGTCCGAGCTTCGCGGCGGACCCCATCGTCCCCGACAGCATCGTCAGCGCGATCGTCAGGATGATCACGACGACGAGCAGCTCCACCATGGTGAAGCCGCTTCGACGCGAGGCACGCGGGGTGTTCCTCGGCGCGGGTGCGGGGGCGAGGCGAGACATCGGGGGTCGATCGACGTCGGTACTTCGTCCCGCACCGAGACCGCGCTCCAGCTATTCACCGTGAAGGGTTCGAGCTATCCCTAGAATCCCTCCGGACCCGGAAGTTCTTTCCACCCCCGACCGAACCATGTCCGAACACGAGGCCGCGTCCGACCCTCCGCCGCGATCGACGACGAGCCCGCTCCCGAAGCGCCGCCGTTCCGCGCGTCGCGCGTTCCTCGCGGGAGCCGGCGCCGGCGCCGCCGGGCTCCTCGCCGCCTGTCGTCGCGACGGAGCGACGCGCGCCGCGGCCGTGCACACCGGAAGGCGGGTGAACTGGACGCTCGCGTCGAGCTTCCCGAGTTCGCTCGACGCGATGTACGGACCGACGCAGGTCCTGAAGCGGAGCCTCGAGGAGATGAGCGGCGGCGCGTTCACGCTCGACACGTTCCAGGCGGGCGAACTCGTCGGCGGACTCGAGGTGCTGGACGCGATCCAGGCCGGTGCGATCCAGGTCGGACACACCGCGAGCTACTACTTCATCGGCAAGCGTCGCGCGCTGGCGTTCGACACGTGTGTGCCGTTCGGACTGACGGCGCGACAGCACCAGGCGTGGCAGCGGTACGGCGGCGGACTGGAGACCGTGCGGAAGCTGTACGCCGACTTCGGCGTGATCCACTTCCCGGGCGGGAACACCGGTGCGCAGATGGGCGGTTGGTTCCGCGACCCCGTCGAGACGCCGGCGGACCTCGAGGGGTTGCGCATGCGCATCCCCGGGATGGGCGGCCAGGTGATGGACATGCTCGGTGCGTCGACGCAGGTGCTCGCGGGCGGCGAGATCTACACGGCGCTCGAGACGGCGCGGATCGACGCGACGGAGTGGGTCGGGCCGTACGACGACGAGCGGCTCGGGTTCTACAAGAAGGTCAAGAACTACTACTACCCGGGATGGTGGGAGCCGGGACCGGAGCTCGTGTACCAGGTGAGCCGTCACGACTGGGAGAGGCTCCCCGCGGAGTACCAGGCGATGTTCGAGGCCGCGACGCGTGTGGCCGCCGCCGACATGCTGCAGCGCTACGACGCGCTCAACCCCGCGGCGCTGGACCGCCTCGTCGCGGCCGGTGTCGTCCTGCGGCCCTTCAGCGACGCCCTGATGTCCGCGGCGGCGGAAGCCTCGGAGGACTACCTCTCGACGCAGGCTGCGGCCGACCCCGACTTCGCCGCCGTCCTCGAACCCTGGCGCGCCTTCCGGCGGGCGAGCAACTCGTGGTTCGGGACCGCCGAGCTCGAGTACGCGCGCTCGGCGCACCGGCGTTCCTGATCCCGAGGCGCTGCGCTCGCCGCCTGCGGCGGCGAAGAGATTCACAGGGAGCCACAGAGAACACAGAGACCACGATCGATGCCGACCTCGAAGATGCTTCGAGCCCCTGCGACGGTCCACTTCATTCTTGCGCCGCCGAAGGCGGCGCCGCGTGGTCTCTGCGTTCTCTGTGGCTCCCTGTGAATCTCTTCGGCGCCGCAGGCGCCGAGGGCTACAGCCTCGCTCCCTCGTCACCACCCGGACCGCATCACTCGATCAACGCCGTCACGAGCTGCGGGAACGCCGCCACCAGCACCAGCATCGCGAGCTGGATCCCGATGAAGGGGACGGCCCCGCGGTAGATGTCGGTCGTCGGGACGTCCTTCGGCGTGACGCCGCGCAGGTAGAACAGCGAGAACCCGAAGGGCGGCGTCAGGAACGACGTCTGCAGGTTGAGCGCGAGGAGCACGCCGACCCAGACCTTCTCGGACGGCGTGAACCCGAGCTTCGTCATCGCTCCCGCGATCAGCGGCACGACGATGAACGCGATCTCGAAGAAGTCGAGGAAGAACCCGAGCACGAAGACCACGAGCATCGACACGACGAGCAGCCCGACGCGCTCGCCCGGCAACGACGTGAGGAGGTCGTGGATCCACACGTCGCCGTGCAGGCCGCGGAAGACGAGCGTGAACAGCGTCGCGCCGACGAGCAGCATCACGACCATCGCGGTGAGCTTCGCGGTCTCGTGCGCCGTGTCCGACAGCACCTTCCACGTGAGCCTCCGCCCGACCGCGGCGAGCCCGAGCGCTCCGACCGACCCCAGCGCGCCCGCCTCGGTGGGGGACGCGAGCCCCGCGAAGATGCTCCCGAGCACGAGCACGATCAGCACGAGCGGCGGCACCATCACCTTCAGCGCGTGGCCGAGGAGCGCGCGCTTGCTCTCCGGCAACTCCTCGGGCGGCAGCGCGGGCGCGCACTCCGGACGGACGCGTGCGACGACGAGGACGTAGACCGCGTAGCAGCACGCGAGCAGCAGCCCGGGGACGAGCGAGCCGCGGAACAGGTCGCCGACACCGACGCCCATCTGGTCGCCGAGCACGACGAGCACGACCGACGGCGGCACGATCTGCCCGAGCGTGCCCGAGGCCGCGATCACGCCCGTCGCCAGCGGCCGGTCGTAGCCGTAGCGCAGCATGATCGGCAGCGAGATCATGCCCATCGCGACGACCGACGCTCCGACCACGCCCGTCGCCGCGGCGAGCAACGTGCCGACGAGCACGACGGCGAGCGCGAGCCCGCCGCGCTTGTCGCCGAACATCATCCCGACGGTGTGGAGCAGGTCCTCCGCGAGCCGCGAGCGTTCGAGCGCCGTCCCCATGAAGATGAAGAACGGCACGGCGAGCAGCACCTGGTTCGACATCACGCCGAACGCGCGCATCGGGAAGAGGTGCAGGAAGCCCGGCGGCATCGCGTCGGTGGCGATGCCGACACCGGCGAACACGAGCGCCGTCCCCGCGAGCGAGAACGCCACGGGGTAGCCGAGGAAGATCAGGACGAAGGCCGCGACGAACATCGCGGGGCCGAGCCACTCCGCGATCATCGCGCGTGCTCCCCGCCGTGTTCGACCTCGTCGTGCAGGGCCTCCCCGAGCCCGACGTCGAGGGGCGACGCGCCGCGCAGCACCGCGGCGTGCTTCACGACCTGCGCGAGTCCCTGCAACCCGAGCAGCGCGAACGCGACGGGCAGGAGCGCCTTGATCGGGTAGCGCAGCAGCCCGCCGGGGTCGTTCGACGCCTCGCGCAGCTCGAACGAGCGCTGCGCGAAGTCGAAGCACTCCGTCGCGGCGAAGATGCAGAACGGCAGCAGGAACAGCACGCCGCCCGCGAGGTCGATCCAGTGGCGCGTGCGCGGAGCGAAGCGCGAGTACAGGGCGTCCACGCGGACGTGCGCGCCGCGCGCGAGCGCGAACGGCGCGCCGAGCAGGAACACGCCGCCGAACAGGTACCACTGCGCGTCGATCCACGCGTTCGACGCGAGGTGCGTGCCGAAGCGTTTGTCGAGGGCCGAGGCGACCGCGCTCACGACCGCGAACAGCACCATCGGGACGGTCAGCCAGGCCGCGAACGCCCCGACCGCACGGTTCAGCGCGTCGACGCCGCGCGCGAGGGCGAGGAGCGGTCCGAGCGGCGTTTCCGAGGCGCTCGCCGTGCCGCTGTCGGATCGGGGGGGAGGCACGGCGCGATCCTACGCGGTGCCGCGCGAGCGGCGAAGGCGTAGGGTTCCAAGAGGGAGCAGGGCCGCGACGTTCCCGTGCGAACCTCTCGCCGCGTCCTCCGTTCGAACGCACGGACCATGAACGATCGCTTCCTCGCCTGCTCCGCTCCTCTGCTCGTCGCGCTCGCGCTCGGATCCTGCGCCTCCGGTTCCGTCGGCACGGCGCCCGACGGCGTGCTCGCGCACCTCGCGCACCCCGACGCCGTCGAGATCTACGCGCTCGACCCGTCGCCGCCCGGCTCCCGCGAACTCGACGCGTCCGTACCCGTGTTCCACGAGTACGAGGTGCTCGGTCGGGCGACGCTGTCGTCGAGCGCGGAGAGGGACGAACTGCTCGCACTCGTCGAACGGGGCATCGAGGACAGCGACGGCCGCGCCGCCCGCTGCTTCATCCCGCGCCACGGCATCGGTGTCGTGAAGGACGGCGTGCAGTGGGACTACGTGATCTGTTTCGAGTGCCTGTGGATGAGGGTCTACCGCGACGACGTGCGCGTCGAGCAGCAGCTCACGACCGACGGCCCGCGCGACGCGGTGACGGCGCTGTTCGAGAGGCACGGGCTCACCATCGCACCGTGACGACCTTCCCCGACGGCTACTCGCTGCGCCGCGCCCGCGACGACGACGCGCGCGCACTGCAGGAGCTCGTCGCGCGCTGCTTCCTGCCGTACCCCGGCGTCGTGCTCGACGCGAGGAACGAGGAGACGGACCTGCTCGCGCCGGGGAGCGCGTTCGAGGTGATGTGGATCGTCGAGGACGGAGCGGGCGGCGTCGCGGCGTGCATCGCCGCGCGCACGCACCGCGAGGCGGACCCGGCGCACGTCGAACTCAAGAAGCTCTACGTGGACCCGGCGCACCGAGGGCGCGGGCTCGCGCGGCCGCTCGTCGGACTGGTCGAGGCCTACGCGAAGGAGCGCGACCTGGCGCGCGTCGAGCTGTGGAGCGACACGAAGTTCGCGACGGCGCACGCCGTGTACGAACGGCTGGGGTACCTGGGCAGCGGCCGGACGCGCGAACTCGGCGACGTGTCGCTGACGGCCGAGTTCCACTACGCGAAGGACCTCGGCACCTGAGCGCGGCCCCAGGGAGCGGCGGTACGATGCCGCGATGACCACCGCCGCCGCACCGAACCTCGACCAGAAGCTCGCCGCCGTCCTGAAAGGCCTCTCCGCGCCGAAGGACCTCCCGCCGCCGATCGGTGCCGAGGACCGCGCGAAGCGCCGCGAGCGCCTCGCGCTGATCCTGGCGGAGCGCGGCGCCGACGCGCTCTTCGTCGAGCCCGGCGCGACGCTGCGCTACCTGTGCGGTCTCGAATGGCGTCCGTCGGAGCGGCTGTTCGGCGTCGCCGTGCTGCGCGACGGCGGCTTCGTCGTGGTGGCACCGGCGTTCGAGCGCGACGTGCTCGAACGCGCGCTGCCGCAGGACGCCGTCGCGATCTGCTGGGACGAGCACGAGTACGGCTACACGAGGTTCGCGAGCGAACTCGATCGCATGGGGATCAGGACGATGCTCATGGATCCGCAGGTGCGTCTGCTGCTGGCCGAGCGCATCGGCTCGACCTTCGAGGGCAGCACGAAGTCGGGAGCCGACGCCGTGCGCGAACTGCGTCAGTGCAAGGACGCGAACGAGCTCGCGATCATGCGCGCCGCGCAGAACCTCACGAAGACTGCGATCGCGCGCGTCGCCGAGCACACGGAGCCGGGCATGACGGCCGCACAGGTCGGGCAGCTCATGCACGCCGCGCAGCGCCACCTCGGCCTCACCGACACCTGGGACCTCACGCTCGTCGGTCCCGGCGCCGCGGACCCGCACGGTCACACCGACGACACGGTGATCGGAGCGGGCGATCTCCTGCTCTGCGACACCGGCGGTCAGCTCCACGGCTACCACAGCGACTGCACGCGCACGTGGGTCGTCGGCGGCGAGCCGAGCGACGAGATCGTGAAGGCCTGGGACACGGTGTACGCGGCGCAGGAGGCGGCGCTCGGCGCGTTGCGCGTCGGCGAGCCCTGCGGCGGCGTCGACAGGGCGGCGCGCAAGGTCATCGAGGACGCAGGCTACGGCCGGGGCTACGCAGCGTTCAGCCACCGGCTCGGCCACGGCATCGGCATCGAGATCCACGAGCCGCCGTACTGCGACGGCGGCAGCGAGGCGAAGTTGAAGCCGGGCATGTGCTTCTCGAACGAGCCGGGGATCTATCTGCGAGGCAAGTTCGGCCTGCGCATCGAGGACATCGTCGCGGTCGGCGAGAGCGGGCCCGAGGTGATGGGCGAGCGGCAGAAGGGGCCGGGGGGGCCGTTCTGACGACCTGACCGAGTGGCCTGGAGCACCGGGGAATCGGGCGGGCGGCTACGCTTCGCCCCAACGCCTTCCCGGTTCGAACTCCATGGCGATTCGCTCGCACCTCGTCGTCACTCTCCTCCTTTCTGTCTCGGCCTACGCGTCGACGACCGGCGACTCGCGATCCGACGCGCGCGAACTCGCTCCGACGACTCGCGTGTCCGAGGTGGAGGCGGCGGAACCGCAGGACGAGCTCGGAACCGAGCGCTGGCCCGAACTCGCGCGCATCGAACAGCTCGCCGGCGCCGGCGAGCTCGACGCGGCGCGCGCGGCGCTCACCGCGTGGATGGGGCCGGGACTCGACGCTCGCTGCGCCGAGGTCGAGGAGGCGCGCCGGCTCGAACTCGCGCGGCGCGTCGACGCGATCGCGCGCAGGCTGTCGCTGCGCAACGTCCAGCTCGAGGCACGTGAGTACCAGCACCGCGTGCTCGAAGCGACGATGCCCGGCGACGACACGGAACTGCTCAAGACGAAGCTGAACCTCGCCGTGACGCGCAAGGGGGTCGGGGATCTCGACGGAGCGCTCGCACTCGAGATGGAGGTGGACGAAGCGTGGAGTCGACTGCTCCCGGCCGATCACCTCGACCTGCTCACGGCGAAGGAGAACCAGGCAGCGACGCGCTACTCACTCGGTGATCTCGAAGGTGCGCATGCGCTCTTCGAGTACGTGCACGAGGCGCGCGAGCGGATCCTGCCCGCGGGTCACCCGGACCTGCTCCGCGTGAAGGGGAACCTCGCCCTCACGCGCAAGGCCTACGGCGATCTCGGGGGTGCACTCGAACTCGAGGAGTACGTCCACTCCGCACAGGAACGCGCTCTCCCGGCGGACCATCCGGACCTGCTGCGAGCGAAAGGGAACCTGGCCGGGACGCGCTACGTGCTCGGTGACCTCGAGGGTGCGCTCGCTCTCTTCGAGCAGGTGCACGCCGCGCGGGAGCGGACGCTGCCGCCCGACCACCCGGCACTGCTCGACGCGATGCAGAACCTCGCTGTCGCGCTCCAGGCGCTCGGCGAGCTCGAGCGCGCGCTCGAGCTCGAGGAGCACGTGCACGCAACACGTCAACGACTGCTCCCGGACGACCATCCCGACCTGCTCACGACGAAGCTGAACCTCGCCGGGATGCGGAAGGCTCTCGGGGACCTCGACGGTGCGCTCGCGCTCGAGGAGCACGTGCACGAGGCGCGCGAACGGCTGCTCCCACCGAACCACCCG
Source organism: Planctomycetota bacterium (assembly GCA_041398665.1). Classification (GTDB taxonomy): domain Bacteria; phylum Planctomycetota; class UBA1135; order UBA1135; genus Rohdeia. Next base: position 113,801 of record JAWKUH010000009.1, read on the forward strand.
TACCTGCTCGTCGCGAAGGGGAACCTCGCCGCGACGCGCTACGCACTCGGGGACCACGAGGGCGCGCGCGTCCCTGTTCGAGCAGGTGCACGCCACGAGGAACAACTGCCCCGCCGGACCCCGACCTGCTCACGGCCAAGTCGAACCTCGCCCTCTCGCTCGGATCCACGGGCGACTTCGAGGAGCCCTCGCGCTCGAGGAAGAGGTGCGGACCACGTACGAGCAGTTCCTGCCCGCGGACCATCCCGACATACTCGCGGTGAAGTTGAACCTCGCCGCGACACGCTCGGCGCTCGGCGACGTCGAAGGCGCATTCGCACTGGAGATGGAGGTCCACGCCGCGCGCGAGCGCAACCTTCCGGCGGACCACCCCGACCTGCTCGATGCGAAGCAGGGCCTCGCCGTGACGCTCCACGGACTCGGCGATCTCGATCGACTGCGAGCCACGGCGACCTCCCTGCTCTCGACGCAGGTCGCGCGGTCACCGCTCTGTCGGCGTATTCGCCGCGGTTCGCTCGCTCCGCCGCGCGTCGCGGCTCGATCGACTCGAGGCGGAGGCGCTGTGGAGCGACGCCCTGCGTTCGAACGACGGGGCGGACCTCGCCGGAACTCGTCGCGGCGCTCGAGTCTGCGCCTCGTCTCCACGGCATCGGCGGAGACGGCCCGCGCGGCGGTGTCCGTTCCGAGCTCGAGCGCGTTCGAGCGGAGCTGTCCCGCGCCCGACGTCGACTCGCGGACGAGAGCGGTCGGCGCCGAGCGACCCCGACGACCTGGAGTCGTGGCGCGCGGAACTGCTCGCACTCAGCGAGCGGCGCGACGCTCTCGGAGCACGCGACGTGCGTGGGCAACTCGACGCGCTCGGCCTCGGCTTCGCGATGCCCACCGTCCGTTCGATCCCGCGGCCGGGATCGAGGAGGGCGGTGCATTCGTCGGCTACTGGAGGTACGACCGATATCGCGACGAATCGCCCGCCGGTCGCGAGCCCGAGGCGACCGACTCACTGCTTGCATTCGTGGTCACGCGCGACGGTGCGGCGCGACGCGTCGAGCTCGGTGCTGCCGGACCGCTCGAGGAGCTCGCCGTGCGCTGGCGCGCGTCGCTCGGCAAGCCCGTCGAGCGCAGGATCGACGCTCGCACGGACTCGGAGGACGAGAGTCGGAGGCCGGGCGCGCGCGCTGCGCGCGGCCCTGCTCGACCCGATCCTCGCCGCGCTCGGCGGCGAGGCGCCGCGCGTGCTGCACGTCGTCCCCGACGATCTCGTCCACCTCGTTCCGCTCGACGCGTTGCCCGCGGACGACGGCAGCAGGGTCGGCGAGTCGACCGAGATCCGCGTCGACCCGTCCGTCGCGCGTCTGATCCAGCCGCGGCGCGGCTCAGGAGTCCGGCACGCTCGTCGCTCTCGGCGGTGTCGACTACGGCGCGGAGGTCGCAGTGCTCGCAGCCGATCGACCGCGTTCGCACCGCTGCTGCAGTCGCGTTACGAGGTCGAGGCGATCGGCGCGCTGTTCGAGCACGTCGGATCCGAGCCGATGCTGCTTCGCGGCCGCGATGCCGACGAAGCTGCTCTCGCGGAGCGCGCGCCTCGGGCGCGTTACCTCCACGTCGCGACGCACGGATGGTTCACGCCGGCGTCGGAAGCGGTGTCGATGCTCGACCCCGTCGCATCGGCCGACGCGGCTCGACGTCGAGCGATCGACCGTGCGCAGGACGCGATCGTCGGTTTCCTGCCGGAGACCCTCTGCGGCATCGCGCTCGCCGGAGCGAACGACGGTGCCTCGGGTCGCCTGACGGCGGAAGAGCTGTCGACGCTCGATCTCACGCAGTGCGAGCTGGCCGTGCTGTCGGCCTGCGAGACCAACGTCGGCATCCGCCGCGCAGGTCAGGGCATTCAGTCCCGCAGACCGCTTTGCACGCCGCGGGCGCGCGCACGGCGATCTGCTCGCTGTGGAGAGTCGACGACGCGGCGACGCGGCGGCTGTTCGAGATCTTCTACACGAAGCTCTGGAAGGAGCACCTCGGCAAGGCCGACGCGCTGTGGGCCGCGAAGATGGCGCTGCGCCGAAGGGCACCGCTGCGCGACTGGGCGGGGTGGGTGCTCACGGGGCGCCGGACTGACGGGCGGCGGCACGAGGCACGCGGGTCGATCGGCGACCGAGCGCGGCATCCGCTAAGAGTCGATGCCCCACCCGCCTCGCGTCCCTCCGCCGCGCGCATGATCTTCGTCCTCGCCCCATTGTTGGTCGCCGTCCTCCAGGACGCCGACGGTGAAAGCGTTCCGACGCCGCTCACCGACGACCCGAACCACTTCGTGGTCGCGTTCGACGCGGCTCCCGGGTCGCGCACCTTCAGTGGACGGTTCCCTCCGACGGCGAGCCACGCGTACGTGCTGACGGAGCGCGAAGGTGTCGAACTGCTCCTGGTGGAGGGCTCGCGCGAGCGTGGACGCACGGGCTCCGGCGGCGGGACCGCCGCCTACCTGCGCCGCGACGTGGACGCGGGTGACGTCGTGCGCGTGGGGGCGGTGTGCGAAGGCGGTACGGCGCCCGTGGAGTTGCACTGGGTCCTGCTCACCGAGGGTGACGCGTCGCGCGAGCTCCGCGACGCGCTCCGCGAAGGGCGACGCGAGGTGGACGCGGCGCTGGACGCAGGGAGCCGGGACGCGGCGCGCGCCGCCGCTCGTCCGACTCTCGGAACGGCTCGCGACGACCGACGTCGGCGCGACGACGCGCTCCGAGTCGGGGCTCGTGTCGGACCTTGCCGAGCGCTGTGCCCGCGCCGGCGCGGACGACCTGACGACGAACTTCACGGGCTTCGTGCTCGCTTGGTCCGAACACGCCCTGCCGCCGCGACACGGCGACCTGGCCGAAGCGCGTCGCCGCCACGGTGACGCGCTGATCGCGGCCGGCGCGGTCGATGCGGGGCTCGCGCTCCGCGACCGGGCCCTCGCCGACCTCGTGCTCCGCTGACCGACCGACGACGTGGAGGCGGTCACGCTCGAAGGCTCGAGTTCGGCAAGGAACTCGTCGACCGGGGTCTCGTCGGAGCGGGCGTCGCTCGCGTCGAGGCGGTCGTCGCGCGACTGCTGGAGCGCTACGGCGAGGGCGACGGCCGCTTGCTCGTCGCGCGCATCACCCTCGGTCTCCTGCTGGCCGACTCGGGTGACGTGGAGCGAGGACGCGATCTGCTCGAAGCCGCGATCGAGCGGACGAGCGGCTTCCCACCAGGACCGAGGCGCGGATCGTGCTCGAGAGCAGGTCGCGCGCGTCCGAGCCGCCGACGGCGACTTCGCCGGCGCGGTGGAGATGCTCGACGCCGTCCGCGAGGTCCGCGCGGCGCAGTGGTCGCCCGACGACCCGAGGCTCGTCGAGCTCGACCAGCGGATCGCCCTGCGCTGCGGCGAGGCGGGCGACCTCGGCCGCGCGCGCGCGCTCGCGGAGCGCGTGCTCGCAACGCTCGAGCGCACTCTGCCGGCCGACGACCTGGGCGTCCTGCGCGCCAAGCAGGACCTCGGCGCGACGCTGCAACTCACGCGCGAGCTCGAGCGCGCCCACACCCTGTTCGAAGAGGTGCACGACGCCCTGGTCGAGCGCCTCGGGCACGACGACCCGGACCTCGTCGCGGCGCGCGTCAACCTCGGCATCACGACGTTCGAGCTCGGCGACACCGCCCGCGGCCTCGCCCTCCTCGAGGACGCCTACTCCTCGGGTCGGCGCGTGTTCACGGTCGGCGACCCGCAGACGTTCGAACTGCGCACGAACCTCGCCGCGATGCGCGTCGGGGTCGGCGACGTCGCGGGCGGCATCGCGCTCCTCGAGGCTGCGATCGAGGACCTCCCGCCGGGCACGTCGGACGAGGACCCACGCCTGCTCGTCGCGCTGCAGAACCTCGCCGCGGCCTACATGTTCGACGGTCGCATGGAGGCGGCACTCGAGCTCGGCCGGCGCCTCCACGTTGCGCGTCGCGACGCACTGCCCCCCGATCACCCCGACGTCCTCGCGACCAAGGTCAACCTCGCCCAGGCGCTCCGAGCGGTCGGGCGGTGGGAGGAGGCGGCGGTGCTGTTCGACGAGGCCCGTGCGACGTGCGAGTCGACGCTCCCGCCCGACCACCCCGTCCGGCTCGGTGCGCAGGAGAACCTCGCGCTCTCGCTCTGCGACCGCGACCAACTCGACCGCGCGGCCGAACTCCAGGCGTCGGTGATCGCGGGTCGCGAGCGCACCCTGCCGCCGGACCACGCCGACGTCGGTAGGGCGTACCGCAACTTCGGACGGATCCTCGAACTCCTCGGCGACACGACGCGACTTCGCGACGCGGCGAGCCGGCTTCTCGAGACCGTGCGAAGCAGCGGCATCGGTGCCTCCCAACGATCGCCGCGCGGCGCCCGCGCGACGGTGGAGAAGGTGCTCTTCGACCTCGAGCTCGTCGCGCGTTGGAACGAAGCCGTTCGCGCGACCGACGGCGAGCCGCTCGACAGCGCGCTGTTCGAGACGCTCGAGACGCTGCGCGTCGTCTCGACGTCCGCCGTCGAGCTCGAACGCGGAGCCGCCACCGACGACGAGCTGCGGTCGGCGCGCGACGAGCTCGCGCAGGTCCGTCGCGAGCTGTCGGACACGAGCGGCGTCGCTCCGACCGATGCGGCGGCCGTCGACGCGTGGCGCGCGCGACTCGTCGAACTCGCCCTGCGCCGCGGCAGTCCAGCGGCAGGGTTGCGGATGGCGCGACTCGGTCTTGGCGCGCCGCCCGTCGAACTCGAGGTCCTGGCGAGCCTGCCTCGGCGAGGAGCACGGCGCGGTGACCTACTGGCGTCGCGCGACTCGTCCCCGGCTGAACGCGACCTCGTTGGTGGAGGGGGACGGCGAACTCGTGGCTTTCGTCCTCGTGCCGGACGGCACGCTCCGCTGCGTCGACCTGGAGGCATCGCGAGGATCGAGCGACTGTGGTCGACGCGTGGCGCACCGCACTCGGGCGTTCGATCGAACGCGGGCTCGACGTGGCGGACGCCGCGGACGGCGCGCCGAAGCGGCCGCCGGTGCGCTGCGTGCAGCCGTCGTCGACCCGTGCCTCGCGGCAGCCGGTGACGAACGACCGCGAGAGCTCGACGTGGTCCTCGACGACTGCCTGCTCCTCGTCCCGTTCGACGCACTGCCCGCCGAGGGAGGCGGGCGGCTCGGCAGACGTTGGCCGTCGCGTGGAGAACTCCGTCGCGCGCCTCCTCCGTCCGCGGGTCGACGCTCCGGTCGACGGTGCGCTGGTCGTGGTCGGCAGTGTCGACTACGGCGCCGCGGCGGGACGCGAAGGGACGCCGGGCGCTCGATCCAGACGCGCCGACCAGCTTCGTGCAGCTCCTCTCGTCGCGACTCGAGGCGGAGTACGTGGCGGAACTCCACGACGAGTACGCCGGCGGAGAGGCGAAGAAACTCCTGAAGGATCGTGCGACCGTCGATGCGCTCGTCGCCGCCGCCCGCGGCGCGCGCTACCTGCACGTCGCGACGCATGGCTGGTTCGCGGCGGAATCGGCGGCCGTGTCGATGCTCGACCGCGTCGGGCGCACCGACGCCTTCGACCTCTCGCTCGATCGCGCACGGGACGCGATCGTCGGCTTCCTGCCCGAAACGCTGTGCGGCCTTGCGCTCGCCGGCGCCGACAAGGCCCGACGGGATCCTCACCGCGGAGGAATTGGCGACGCTCGACCTCACCTGCTGCGAGCTCGCCGTGCTGTCGGCCTGCAGGCGAACGTCGGCATCCGCCGCGCGGGGCAGGGGGATCAGTCCCTGCAGACCGCGCTGCTCGCCGCCGGCGCGCGCACGGCGATCACGAGCCTGTGGAAGGTCGACGATGCGGCGACGCGGCGGCTCTTCGAGATCTTCTACACGAAGCTCTGGAAGGACGGCCTCCCGGCAAGGCCGACGCGCTGTGGAAGGCGAAGATGGCGCTCCGTGACGAAGGCCATCCCGTGCGCGACTGGGCGGGATGGGTGCTGACCGGCGAGCCGTAGGACGCCGTGCGGCAGCGTGCGGCGAAATCCCACCGCCCCGCGGGGATCTTCGCCCGCCCGTGTCCTCACCAGGGCATGAAGATCACCACCCTCATCCTGGGAGCCCGCGACCGCAGCTCGCTGCACGAGAACCGCCGGCTCGGTACCCGCACCGCACGACTCGAGGCCGCCCGCCGCCGTTTGCGCCGGCGCGCGCCGCGGGTCCCGACCCCGCGCGCCTCGGCGGCGTTCGACGCGCCGACGGCGAAGGAGCCCGAGCCGGTCCGCGCGCGGCGCCGCTCGCTCGGCCGCTCCTGGGCGGCGCGCGTCGGGACCGGTCGGTCGGGTGGCTCGCGGCCGCGCTCTCCGGGGCTGTGGATCTGATGGGCGCCCCCGCGACACGAACGGGGACCGTCCGACGAGGAGCGGTTCCCACCCGTCGCCCGCTGCGCGGTCCCGCGGCGGGCGGCTCCGTTGTCGGACGACGGACTTCGTGCCACTCTCGGCACGTGTCCGACGATCCCGACCCGACCGTCGAGCTGCTCGCACGCATCCGCAACGGCGACGACGCCGCGCGCGAGACGCTCTTCACCCGCATCCACGCGCGCGTCCTCGCGATGGTGCAGCGACGGATGGGGGAGAAGCTGCGCGCACGCTACGAGACCGAGGACCTCGCGCAATCCGTGCTCGCCGACGCCGTCAAGAACCTCGACAAGTTCGAGTACCGCGACGAGGGCGCGCTCGCGAAGTGGCTCGCGACGTACGTCGAGAACAAGCTGCGCCACCGCGCGCGCGGGCTCGAGTACGGCGACCGTGCGCCAGAGCGTGTCGAGCCGATCGGGCCGCGCGACGAGAACGGTCGCGGCCACGACCCCGCGGGCGACGACACGACGCCGTCGATGTTTGTGCACCGGGACGAGCGGCGCGAGAAGCTCGGTGCCGCGATGGCGGAGCTCACCGAGCGCGAGCGGACGCTGATCGAGCTGCGCGACCTCCGCGAGCTCGACTGGGACGACGTCGTGCGCGAGGCCGGCGAGCCCACGAAGAAGGCCGCGCAGCAGTGCCACGCGCGCGCCTGGGCACGACTCGCAGCGCGACTCGCGAGCGAGCTCGGCGACGACGCCTGACGCCGTACGGCTCGATCAGTCGTTGACGAGCTCGTAGTGCTCGAACACGACCCGCTCGCGCGACGCCTCGAGCAGCCCGCGGTACTCCTCGAAGAGCTGCACGAGGTCGGGCGCTCCGGTGCGCGTCTCGGTGTGCGCCGCGACGGGCTCCGTCCGACCGCCGATGCCGCGCGTCATGATCGAACGCAGCTGCGCGACGTCGTCGTCCTTGACCCGTCCGCGCGTCGTGTCGGTCTGAGAGGGTCGCGGGAGCATCGGGAGCAGCATGTCGAGCCACGGCACCCGATCCTGCGACGCGATCACGAAGACGTGCTCGCGAGAACTCAGGTTCGTGACCGAGAGCTGACCGGTCGAGGGGAAGCGCATCGCATCGCCGGCCGGGCAGAAGTCCGGGACGTCGCGCTCCGGAACGAGGCAGTACTGACTGCCCTCGGCGTCCTGGTTGAAGATGTAGAGGTAGAAGGGCTCGCTCCCGGTCACCTCGAACCACACCTGCGCGCCCTTCGGCAGCGGATCGTCCGAGCCGAGTTCGACGCCCTCCGTCGCCGTCCCCTGGGTGCCGCCGTCGGACCGGCGCAGGAAGCGCACGGAGACCTCGAGCGGCACGGCCTCGACGACGGCGCCGGTGCCGTCGCCCGCGCGCAGGTCGTTCGCGCGGTCGCGCAGGAACCACAGCACGCCCGCCGTCGCGACGACCACGAGCGCCGCGATCCAGGCGGCGTTCCGCGAGCCGTTGCCCGAGCCGGCGGTGTGCAGCGCGCCCTCGCTCGACGCGAGCCAACGACGCAGCGCCGCCTCGAACTCGCCGGCGCTCGCGAAGCGCTTCGACGGCACGCGCGAGAGCCCGCGCTCGACGATCGCCGCGAAGTCCGCGTCGACGTCCGCGCGCGCGTCCGACAGCGGCGTGAAGCTCCCCGCGAGGACGCGGTCGACCACGCCTTCGCGGTCGAAGTCGAAGGGGTGCGCTCCCGTGACGCACCAGTACAGCGTCGCCGCGAGTCCGTAGACGTCCGCCGCGGGTCCGATCCCGTCGGCTCCGAGCAGGTGCTCGGGCGCCATGAAGGGCGGCGTGCCGCCGAGCGGACGGTCGCCGCTACGGTCCGACGGCATGCGCTCGCGCGCGAAACCGAAGTCGAGCAGGACGACGCGGCCGCCCTCGACGCGCATGACGTTGCCGGGTTTGACGTCGAGGTGCACCAGGCCGCGGCCGTGCAGCGCGGACAACGCGCGGCACACCTCGATCCCGATCGTCGCCGCCTCGCGCTCGCCGAGCGGACCGTCGTTCGACACCGTCGCCGCGAGCGTGCGTCCCTTCAGCAGCTCGGTGACGAGACGCACCTCGCCCTCCTCCTCGACGACGGCGTGCACGCGCACGACGTTCGGGTGGTCGACGCTCGCCAGCAACTGTGCTTCCGCCACGAACCGGCGCCGCGCCTCGTCGGAGTCGCCGGCGTCCACGATCTTCACCGCGACGTCGCGCCGCAGCCCGCGGTCGTGCGCGCGATGCACGCGTCCGAACCCGCCGCGGCCAAGTTCCTCGAGTAGCACGTAGCCGAACTCCTGGGGCGGAGCGTCGGTGAACACCCGTCGCGCGCCGACGACCGTCTCCTGCGCGGAGTCCCACGCATTCTTGATGCGCCGCAGTTCGCGCTCGAGGTCCGGCGTCTCCGCAACGAACGCGTCGAAGTCCTCGCCGGTCCTCTCCGAGCGCCGTTCGAGCCAGAGCGCGAAGCGCTCCTCCGCAGCCGTCGCGTTCCGTGCGTCGCCGTCGTCCATGGTTCCTGCGAGTGTACGCCGACCCCCGACGGCGAAGAGGTCGCCCCTGTGCAGGCCTCTTCGTTCCGCCGGGGACCGGCAACCACGAGTCGTCTCGAGGGAGGGAGGGCGTGGGGTGCGCGGATTCCCCGTGGGATGTCGGAGAAAGTCGGCATTGCGCGCGCCCCACGTGTGGCGCCGGGACCCGGTGCCGGCGAACCCGGCTACGCTCCGGAACGGCGCCTCTTCCGCGGGGCCGTCGACCGCGAAGGACCATGGCATCCCTCCTCGTCGCCCTCGTCTCCGACACGCACGGTCTCGTCCGGCCGGAGCTCCTCGACGCCGTCGCCGGTTGCGACGCGATCGTGCACGCCGGCGACATCGGCGGGGCGGAGGTGCTCGCGGCGCTCCGCGCGCACGCTCCGGTGCACGCGATCCGCGGCAACAACGACGTCGGCACCTGGGCGGCGGACGTCCCGCACGCCGTGACGATCGAGCTCGCCGGACGGCGCGTCCATGTCGTGCACGACGCACACGACTTCCCGGCGAGCGCGGGGGGCGAGCGCGTCGACGTGCTCGTGACGGGGCACACGCACCGCCCGCTCGTGCGCGAACGCGACGACGGCGTGCTGCACGTCAACCCGGGGAGCGCGGGGCCGCGGCGCTTCACGCTGCCCGTGACCGTCGCGCGACTCACGATCGACGCGGACGGCGCGCGCGCCGAGATCTTCGAGATCGTGCGGCGCGGCTGAGGCGGAGGGCGGCGCGCGGCGCTACCGTTCCTCGATGCAGCGCCGCATCGTCTCGTCGACCGTCCCCCTTCTCCTCGCCGCGTTCCTCGCCCTCGACGCTCGCGCGCAGGGCACCGCCGCCGACTACGCGCGCGCGGACGACCACGCGCGACGCTTCGCCGGACTCGTGGACGGCGAGCGGATCGATCCGCTGTGGCTCGGACCGGACCGGCTCGTCCTCGAGCGGCCGGACGGAGCCGGAGGCACGGAGTTCGTCGTCGTCGACGCGTCGCGCGGTCGGGTCGAGCCGGCGTTCGACGCCGCGGCGCGCGCGGCGAACCTCGGGAAGCTGCTCGGCCGCGAGCTCGACGCCCGCCGATTGCCGGTTCGCGTCGTCGAGTTCGACGAGCGGACGACGACGTTCGTGCTCGACGGCAGCGCGCGCGCGTTCACGGCGGGGCGCGACGGCGGCGACGTGCGCGAGGTCGACGTCGCCGAACTCCCAGGCGCCCTGCTCGCGCCCGTCGAACGCCGGCGCTCCGTCGACCGCGGCGGCGAGACGCGCGTCCTCGTCGTCGACGCCGCGAGCGTCGCGCTCGACGTCGTCTGGTTCGACCGCGACGGCGGCGAGCACGGCTACGGTCGGATCGAGCCCGGGGCTCGGCACGACCAGCACACCTTCGCGGGGCACGTCTGGCTCCTGCGCGCGGACGACGGTCGCGAGGCGGGGCCCTTCGAAGCGACGAACGCGCCCGGTCTCGTCCGCGTCGCCGACGGCGACCTCGTCGATCCCGAGGCACGTCGACGCGACCGCGACACGCGGCGCTCCGAGAGCGGTCCGCGGCGCTCGGGTGCGTCGCTCTTCGTCCGCGACGCGCGCGTGTACCTGCGCTCCTCGGACGGCGACGAGCGCCCGTTCGAGATGGAGCCGCTCGCCGAGGACGAGCACGTCACCGACCTGCGCCTCGCTCCCGACGGGATGCACGGAGCGTTCCTGCGCGTCCGACACGGCGAGACGCACGAGATCCACCTGATCGAGTCGTCGCCGAAGGACCGCCTCGAGCCCGTGCTGCACACGCTCGACTACACCAAGCCCGGCGACCGGATCGACACGCCGCGTGTCGTGGTGTTCGACGTCGCGACCATGCGCGCCGTCGACGCCGACACGACGCTCGTGGACGAGCCCTGGTCGATCTCGCGTTCGAGCTTCTCGCCCGACGGCTCGGAACTCCGCTGCGTCTACGTCCGTCGCGGTCACGAGGTCGTGCGCGTGCTCGGCGTCGACCTCGCGAGCGGAGCGGTCCGCACGATCGTCGAGGAGGCGCCCGACACCTTCGTCGACGACACGCAGAAGCTCTACCACCGGCCGCTCGAGCGCGAGGACCGCTTCCTGTGGACCTCGGAGCGCAGCGGCTGGAACCACCTCTACTCCGTCGACGCGGCGACCGGCGAGGTGCGCGCACTGACGCGCGGCGAGTGGGTGGTGCGCGCGATCGACCGCGTCGACGAGCAGGAGGGCGTCGCGTGGATCCGCGCGATGGGCGTCTTCGACGGGCAGGACCCGTACTTCGTGCACTTCGGGCGCGTCGCGCTCGACGGGAGCGGCGTGACGTGGCTCACCGCGGGCGACGGCACGCACGAACTCGAGTGGGGGCCGGACCGGGCGTACTACGTCGACACGTGGTCGCGGGTCGACCAGCCGCCCGTGCACGAGCTGCGCCGCGCGTCGGACGGTGCGCTCGTCGCCGAACTCGCGCGCGCCGACGCGTCGCGCCTCGCGGCGGCGGGCTGGCGCGCCCCCGAGCCCTTCGTCGCGAAGGGTCGCGACGGCACGACCGACATCTTCGGCGTGATCCACGTGCCGACGGACTTCGATCCCGCGAAGCGCTACCCCGTCGTCGAGTCGATCTATGCCGGCCCGCACGACTTCTTCGTGCCCAAGTCGTTCGCAGTGCACCGCGGTGTGCACGACGTCTGCGAGCTCGGCTTCGTCGTCGTCCAGATCGACGGCATGGGGACGAACTGGCGCAGCAAGGCGTTCCACGACGTGTGCTGGCGCAACCTCGGCGACGCCGGGCTGCCGGACCGCGTGGCCTGGATCCGCGCGGCGGCAGCGACGCGACCTTGGATGGACACGGATCGCGTCGGCATCTACGGCGGCTCCGCGGGAGGTCAGAGCGCGATGCGCGCGCTGCTGACGCACGGCGACTTCTACGACTGCGCCGTCGCCGACTGCGGGTGCCACGACAACCGCATGGACAAGATCTGGTGGAACGAGGCCTGGATGGGCTGGCCGATCGGTCCGTGGTACGCCGAGCAATCCAACGTCACGAACGCACTTCTCCTCCGCGGTGACCTGCTCCTCGTGGTGGGGGAGCTCGACCGCAACGTCGACCCGGCCTCGACGATGCAGGTCGTCGACGCGCTGGTGCGGGCCGACAAGGACTTCGACCTGCTCGTGATCCCCGGTGCCGGGCACGGAGCCGCGGGAACGCCGTACGGTCGGCGGCGTCAGCGGGACTTCCTCGTGGAACACCTGATGGGCGTCGTTCCGCGGCTCCCGTGACGCAACCCCGCCCCGCGCGCCGGATAGATACGATTCGTACCAACGGAGCACGGCGGTCCCCCGCGTGCCGCGCCACACACCCGCCGAACGGTTCCCGTGCGGCGCGGCCTGCGCGGGGCCGCTCGTCCACGTCCCACGAGGCCACCATGAAGATGTCTCCGCTCGCAGCACTCACCGCTCTCGCCCTCACCACCTTCACGTTCGCCGATCCGGTCGAGGCGCAGACCTCGCCGGTCCCGTGGCCGCTCGGCTGCCCCGTCCCCGCCACCGTCGCGAACGACGGGACGACCGTGCTCGGCTTCACGCCGTGCCAGCCCTTCGTCACCGACCCGAACGGGACCCCGCTCTACATCCCGTTCTGCACGCAGGTCTTCATCCTGCTCGCGCCGGGCGACGTCTACACGTCGTACTGGAACCAGAACGACGGCATGGGCCTCCAGGTGCCGCCGGGCGTGTACCTCGTGAACGGCGTGCCGTACGACCTCGGAGCCGCGAATTGCGCGCTCCGTCCCCTCGGTGCGCCGTACGTCGGTGCGACGCGCCACGTCGAGCTGTGCGCGCCCGGCCACGGCGGCGAGGTGTACGTCCTCGTCGCGTCGGCGAGCACGACGACGGGGATCGCTCTGGGATGCGGCCAGGTCTTCCCGCTCGACTACGACGCGCTGATGTTCCAGTCGCTCTACAACCCGGCGATCTTCGGGAACTTCGTCGGCACGCTCGATGCGAACGGTCGCACGAACGCTCCGGCGATCTCGGTGCCGGCCCAGCCCTTCCTCTCGGGCTTCACGTTCCAGCTCGGCTACATCACGCTCGACGCGCAGGCACCGTGCGGCGTGGGCGCGCTCTGCGCCCCGGTCGCGACGACCGTGATCTGATCGCGGATCACGAAGGCCGCCCTCGACCCGGCGAACCGGGCGAGGGCGGCGCGCGAAGTCCGCGACCGTTCCCCGACGGCCGCGGTGCTCGTGGGACGCGCGGCGGAGACCGTCTCCGCCGCGCGAGCCGTTCAGGGACGACGTGCGGACTCGCGGGACCCCGCGCTCGTCACTGCTTCCGCTTCTCGTCGGCCTTCGGCGCGAAGAAGTCCTTCGCCAGCGCCTTCGCACCACCCGCGCCGCCGCCGATGCCGATCGCACCGTCGAAGCCGGAGGGTGCCTCCGAGGGCGGCGTGTCGGGCGTGCTCGTCCCGGTGCCGGCGCCCCCGAAGAAGCGCGACGGTTCGGTGGCGGGCGAGTCGCCGCGGGCGCGGAAGAGGCCGCCGCCCCCGCCGCCGACCTGGACCGAGCCGCCGAACGGGCTCGTCGAGGCGACGCCGCCCGACGACGACGGCAGCGAACCGAAGCCGACGTTGCCGCGACCCGTTCCGCGACCCTGACCCTGGCGCAGGTCCTCGCGCAGACCGCGCAGTTCGTCGCGGATCTCGCGCAGGAGCTGGAGCATCTCCGCGTCGTCACCGCCGCCGTAGACGTTGACGTTCACGTCGCCGCCGGAGCCGGGCGTGCTCGGCGCGGGGACGCGCACGGGGTTCGTCGGAGTCGGTGCGGTCGGTGCGTTGGACGCGTGGACCTGTCCGTCCGGGCCGATGACGTAGACGCTCGTGCCGGGCGTGGGTTGCGGCGTGCGGACGCCCTGCTGGGCCTTGAACTCGAGCATCCGGCGCTGGATCGCGTCGCGCTGCACGTCGAGCGGCACTGCGAAGTTCTGGGCCCAGTTCGTGCCCGAACGGGCGGCGCTCGCGCGCATCAGCTCCTCGAGGCGCCGCTCCGCGAACTCGCGTTCGTCGCGCAGGTCGACGACCTCGACCTCGAGGTCGTTCATCTCCTCGAGCAGGTCGTTCGCCTCCTCGTCGCGGCCGCGCTGGCGCGCGCGCTCGATGTTGCGCTGGAGACGGGCGACCTCGCCGTCGAGCCCGCGGCGCTGGTCGTCGAGATCGGCGAGTTCCGACTCGAGGTCGGCGAGCTCGCCGCGGTACTCCTCGCGCTCCTGTTCGAGCTCGTCCAGGTAGTCCTGGAAGTCGGACTCCTGGTCGCTGAGGTCGTCGAGCTGCATGACGTAGTCCTCGACGAGGTCGCGAGCGTCGAACTCGGCCTCCTCGAGCAGCGCGACGTATTCCTCGTGCGCGTCGACGGCGTCCTCGTCGCCGGAGTCGTAGAGCGCACCGAGCTGCTCGCGTGCGCGCTCGACCTCGCGTTCGGCGCGGCGCACCTCGCGCTCGGCCTCGCGCCGGCTCTGTTCGAGCGCGCGGCGCGTCGCGTCGATCTGGCGCCGCTGTTCGACGATCTCCCGGTCGTCGCGAGCGGCGAGGTCGCGGACGAGGAGGCGCGCGTCGGCGCCGCCGAGGCTCCACGTCGTCGTGTGCGGATCGGTGGAGAGGCGCGAGTCGAGGTAGACGACGCGGTCGGTCTCCTCGCACTCCTCGCACTCCTCGCACTCCTCACATTCTTCGCACTCCTCGCACTCCTCGTCCTCGGACGCGGGGAACAGGACGTCCCAGTCCGTGTCGAAGTCGTCGTCGTCGAGCCACACCGTGGTCGCGGGCGCCGCGGCCCGGCCGCGCACCGCGTCGGTGCGCGCCGGGTTCGGGCGAACGGTGTTCGAGCGCAGCGCTTCGAGCTCGGCGAGGCGACGGCGCAGCACTTCGATCTCGTCCTGGAGCGCCGCGGCTTCCGCCGCGTACTCCGCGCGGACGCGATCGTCCTGCACCGTCTCCTGTTGCGGACGGAACGCTCCGACGGCGAGCGTCGTGTCGTTCGTGAGCCAGGGCAACGCCACCGGCAACGAGCACGCGAGGAGCCCAGCGGCCCCGAGAGTCATCAGGTTCATCGGTCGGTCTCCCGCGCTGCGGGAACTTCACTCGTGGTGTCGGGGACGGAGGGAGACGCCGACGACTTCGCGCGTTCGCGGCGTTCCTGGATCATGGGGACGGCGACGTCGCACAGGCGCTCGAGCGCGTCGAGCCGCTGCATGGCGCCCGCCAGACGTTCGCGTTCGGCGGGCGACGCGACGGCGAGTCGCGCGCGCAGCTCGACGTTCACCGCGTCGAGTTCCGTGACGACTTCCGCTGCGAGCTCGTCGAGGAGCGCCGAGGTCGTCGAGTTCGCCGACTCCGGCGTCGCGAGGTCGGCACGGAGCGCGTCGGGGAGCACGGACTCGCGCGGCGCCTCGAGCACCTCGGTGCCGGGGCGAGCGGGAGCGTCGGGTTCGGCGAGCAGCGGTGCGAGCCTCGGCCCGGCGAACGAGACGACGAACGTCGGCACGAGTGCGAGCGAGCGCGCGGCGAACGTCGGGCGGCGCACCACGCTGCGCACGAGGCGCTGCGTGCGTTGCACGACGAGCGCGGGTCGCACCGCCATCGCGGGGGCGCCGGTCGACGCGACGCGGCGCTCCTCGTCGTAGGCGCCGAGCCGCGTCGCGACCTTCGCGAGGCACAGTGCGAGTGCGCGCGGCGAGTTCGTGTGCCGCACGGCCTCCTCGTCGGCGGCGAGTTCGCTCGTGCGCCACAGTTCGCGCCAGGCGAACAGGTTGAGCGGCTGGAACGCGAAGACGCGCGAACCGAGGCGCAGGAGCGGCAGCCAGAGGCCGTCGCCGCGCACGAGGTGCGCGAGTTCGTGCGCGATCGCGGCGTCCCACTCGTCGTCCTCGAGGTCGTGTTCGAAGCCCTCGGGCACGCACACCTCGGGGCGCAGGTAGCCCCACGCCATCGGGACGTGCAGGCGCTGCGACGTCGTGAAGCGCACGCGGCGCACGCGCATGCGCGCGGCGAGCGAGCGGGCGCGCTCCAGCCGTTCGCCGGTGAGCGGTGTGCGGCGCGACATCCGGCGCCCGAGGCGCAGCCAGCCGTCGAGGAAGCGCGCGAGCGAGAGGAGCGCGGCGCCCGCCGCGAGGAAGAGCACGGTGCGGCGCGGGTCGAGGGCGCGGATCCGTGCGAGGAGTCCGCCGGCGGCCGGCGGCGACGCGATCGAGGCGGCGGCGGGAGCGGGGACGACGGTGTCGCGCTCGGTGGGGGGCGCCGCGTCGACGTCCCGCGCCTCGCGTTCGATCGGAGCGTCGTTCGCCGCGACCGGCGCCTGGGCGCGGTTCGACTCGAGCTCGTCGCGCAGGCGCGCGAGCGTGGCGCGCAGGTCGTCGACGCTCGCCGCGAAGCGATCTTCTTCGACGGCCGCGTTCGTGGTGTGCGCGACGCGCGACCCGCTCCGTTCACCGCGAGCCGTGACGTGCGCGCGTTCCTCGACACGGTCCTCGAGCGACGCGGTGCTCTCGAGCCACGGCACCTCGATCTGCGGACCCTGCTCGACCACCGCGCAGCGCAGCGCCGTCGTCACGAACGGGGCGACGAGCGCCGCGCGCCACGCTCCGGCCACGACGCCGGACGACGCGTTGCGCAGCAGCGTGCGCACGAGCGCCCACGTCACCGCGATCGCGATGAGCGCGTGCACCCAGTAGGTCGCGAGCCAACCGCCGAGCTCGCCGATCGTCGGCATCTCAGCGGGCATCGCGGCCTCCGCCTTCGCGCGACTCGAGCAGCTTCTTGAGCTCCTCGATGTCCGCGTTCGAGAGACCCTGTTCGTCGATGAGGTGCGACACGAGTTCGCTCGGCCGTCCGCCGAACAGCGTGTCGGTCAGCGCGCCCACCATCGACCGACGCACCTCGTCGCGCGTCACGGTGGGGCTGTAGACGAGCTGGCGCCCGTCGCGGCGCGAGGAGACGACGCCCTTCGCCTCCATCTTCGTGAGCATCGTCGCGACCGTCGTCAGCGCGCGTCGCTCGTCCCCCACGAGCGCGTCGTGCACCTCCGCCACGGTCGCCTCGCCGCGGCGCCACAGCACGTCCATGATCGCGTGCTGTCGCTCGCCGAGCTCCTTCCGCTTCGGGGCCTTCGCCCCCTGCGCCTTGCGTCGTGCCATGCCCGCCAAACTACCATGGTCGTACTACTCCGGTAGTCGGCTGGAGGGGGAAGTCGCTCGTGGAGTGCAAGTATCGAAGAGCAAGTGGCTTATGGCGTCCCCCCGAGGCGTGCGCGCGGCCTGCCGGCCGCGCGAACCAGATTTCACAGGGAGCCGGGGAGGACGGAGAGGGCACCTGCGAGTCGTTCCGCAACTCGACGACTCCGACGACCCGTCATTGCCGCGCACCGCAACGGCTCGACGATCGCCGGTACCGATCGACCTCCCCGTCCTCCCCGGCTCCCTGTGAAACTGCGTGGACCCGGCGCCGGAAGGCGCCGGGCACGCTTCGGGTCAGGCCGTCCGCCGACCGCTCTCGCTGTCCGAGTCCGGCCCGAACTTCGCCTCGGCGCGCGCCACCGCGATCCGCGCTCGGATCGCCGTGTCGGGCGTGACCGAGATCGACGTGATGCCGTGCTCGACGAGGAACGGCGGCACCTCGTCGGGGTGGTCGGACGGAGCCTGACCACAGATACCGATCTCGAGGCCCTTCGACGTGAAGGCGTGCACGGCCTGCGCGATCATGCGCTTGACGGCGGGCGAGCGCGCGTCGACGGGGTTCTGGTAGTTCTCGAGGTCGTCGCGCGAGACGGCGTAGACGGTCTGCACGAGGTCGTTCGAACCGATCGAGCCTCCGGCGAGGTCCATCTGCTCGATGAAGTCGTCGGCGAGGATGACGTTCGAGGGGAGCTCGATCATGAGGAAGAGCGGGACGCCCGCCTCCTCGCCGAGTCCGCGGTCCGCGAGGAGGCGCCGCGTCGCCGCACCCTCCTCGGGCGTGCGGCAGAAGGGCACCATCAGTTGGAGGTTGTCGAGCCCGAGGCGGCGACACACGAGGCGCAGCGCGTCGCACTCCATCTCGAACGCCGGGAGGAAGCTCTTGTCCACGTAGCGCGACGCACCGCGCCACGCGATCATCGGGTTCTCCTCGATCGGCTCGAAGATGCGTCCGCCGAGCAGCTCGCGGTACTCGTTCGACTTGAGGTCGGAGAGGCGCACGAGCACGGGGCGCGGGTGGAACGCGGCGCAGATCAGGCCGACGCCCTCCATCACGCGGTCGACGAAGAACAGGCGCTTGTCGGCGTAGGCCGCCGTGCGGCGGTCGATGGCGCCGAGCATGCCGCGCAGCTCCTCCTCCGGCTCGCGACGGATCGCGTCCTCGAAGGGCGCGAGTTCGGGCGCGAGGCGGCCCTTCTCGAGGAAGTCGCCGAGTTCGCGGAAGTAGAGCAGCGCGAGCGGGTGGATGCCCACCTCGCTCGTGAGGATGAACTCGAGGCGCGCGAGGCCGACGCCGTCGACGGGCAGTTGCGAGTCGGCCAGCGCCTTCGCGGGGAAGCCGACGTTGAGCTTGATCTTGGTGCGCAGCTTCTGCTCGAGGTCGATCTCGAGCTGCTCGCACTCGAAGGGCTGGATGCCGTCGAACACGAGCGCGGTGTCGCCCTCGGCGCACGTCCCGGTGACCTCCTGCAAGGGCTGCAGCCGGCGCGTCGCCTCCTCGCAACCGACCACGGCGGGGATGCCGAACTCGCGCGCGATGATCGCGGCGTGCGACGTGCGTCCGCCCTTCTCGGTGACGATCAGGGAGGCGTCCTTCATGAGCGGCTCCCAGTCGGGCGTCGTCATCTCGGTCACGAGCACGTCGCCCTGGTCGAAGACGTGCTCCGAGACCGGGATGTCCTCGAGTCGCTCGCCCGCGGCGATGCGGTTGCGCAGCGCGCGCTTCTTGAGGATCACCTCTTCGTAGTTCTTGTAGACGCGCACGCGGCCCGCGCCGATGCGTGTCCCGACGGCCTGGCCCTTGGCGAGCACCTTGCCGTCGTTCACGAGCTTCTTGACGAGCGCTGGATCCATGTGCCAGCGCTCGAGCTTCGCGCTCTCGCGCTTGGCGTGGACGGTCTCCGGGCGGGCCTGCACGACGAACAGCTCCTGGCTGCGGCCGTCCTTCGCCCACTCGATGTCCATGGGCATGCCGTAGTGCTCCTCGATCGCGAGCGCCATCTTCGCGAGCTCGATGACCTCCTCGCGCTGGAGCGACCACGCGCGCCGGCGCGCGCTCGAGACGTCGACGGACTCCGTCAGCGCGCCGCCCTGCGCGCTGTAGACCATCGCGAGGTCCTTGGCGCCGAGGTAGCGGTGGACGATGGCCTCCTTGCCGCGGCGCAGGCCTTCCTTCCAGACCGTGAAGTGGTCGGGCGAGACCGTGCCCTGCACGACGAGTTCGCCGAGACCGTACGAACTGCTGATGTGGATCACGCCGAGGTGACCGGAGTCCGGGTCGAGCGTGAACATCACGCCGCTCGTCGCGAGGTCGGAGCGGACCATCTTCATCACGACGACGGCGAGCGCCGCGTCGAGCGGGTCCATGTCCTTCGAGAGCTGGTACGAGACCGCGCGCTCCGTGAAGAGGCTCGCGCAGCAGCGCTTCCAGTGCTCGACGACGCTCTCGTCGCCGTGGACATTGAGGTAGCTCTCGCACTGACCGGCGAACGACGCGTCGGCGGAGTCCTCGACGGTGGCCGACGAGCGGACCGCGACGTCGACCTCCGCGCCGTACTCGTCGCACAGGCGCGCGTAGCCCTTGGTGAGCGCCGCGTACACGTCGTCGGGGACCGGTGCGGCGACGACGATGGCGCGCGCGAGTTGCGTGCGCGCGTGCATCTCGAGGTGGTCGGACGGGTCGGCGCCCTCGAAGCACGCTTCGAGCGCGGCGCCGAGCGTCTGCGTGCGCACGACGTGCGAGCGCAGGTGCTGGGCCCCCTCGGGGAAATCGATGGCGTGCCAGACCGTCGGGCCGGCGGGCTCCGCGAGGAACTTCCGGTACGCCGTCGCGGTCGTCGCGAAGCCGTTCGGGACGCGCACGCCCTTGGGAACGAGCTGGCGGTACAGCTCGCCGAGCGAAGCTCCCTTGCCTCCGACGAGCGCGGCGTCCTCCACGCCGAGCTCGTCGAACCACAGGACCAGGGCTTCGTTGCGATCGTCGCTCATCGTCGGATGGGGGTGGTGGCGTCGCGCGGGGGAGCGACGACGGGGGTGCCCCGGCGGGCAGCGCCGGTGGGGGGGGGTCGGGGGCGACCCCCGACCCTAACTCGGGTCGACGAAGGCCGCAGGAAGAGGGCGTGAGCGCGGCGTTCGCCGGACCTGGGACGCCCGTCGTTCCGGTTCGGTGCCCCGCACGGTGCGGCGGGCGGCTACGGTCGAGGGTGAATCCCCCCGTCCCACGCCCCCCATGCACACCGTCCGGACCGCGCTCGTCGCTTCCCTCGCCGTCCTCTTCCTTCCGTCCGTCGCGCGCGCCCAGGTCGCGACCGAGGACCAGGCGTTCGATCGCGGCATCCTCGGCGGAGCGTCGTTCGGATGGTCCGTCGCCGCGGACGGCGAGTGGATCCTCGCCGGCGACACGACCTCGCTCAACGGCGCCGTGCAGTCGGGGAACGCGTTCGTGTTCCGGCGCGCGACGAACGGTCAGTACGAGCTCGCGAACACGCTGACGCATCCCGCCGCGACGACGGGCGCGAAGTTCGGCACGTCGACCGCGATCCAGGGCGACCGGCTCGTGATCGGAGCGCCGTTCACGGGGTCGTCGATCGGCGTCGCGTACGTCTACGACTTCGACGGCGTCTCGACGTGGACGCTCGCGGGGACGCTGCTCGCGGACGCGGGCGTGGGTGCGTACCAACTCGGCGTGTCGGTGGCGCTCGACGGCGATCGCGTCGTCGTCGGAGCGGGGAACGACGTCGCCGGGCCCGCGGGATCGGGCGCGGTGTTCGTGTTCGAGAAGATCGGCGGGAGCTGGGTGCAGACCGACAAGCTCACGAGTCCGGTTCCGAGCACCGGCGGCGCGTTCGGTGCGTCCGTCGCCGTCGTCGGGACGCGCGTCGTCGTCGGCGAGCCGCTCTCGGATCGCAACGGCGTCGACTCGGGAGCGGCGTGGGTGTTCGACGTCGGCGGGCCGGGCTCCGCGCTCGAGGACGAGCTCGAATCGGACGCGCCGGCGACGGGGCAGCACTTCGGCGCGGACCTGTCGCTCGACGGGGAGCGCGTCGCCGTGTCGGCGTCGCACGATTCCGCGGTGCTGCCGGGTGCCGGATCCGTGCACGTGCTCGAGCGCGGCGTCGGCGGCGCGTGGAACCACGTCGCGCGAGTCGAGTCGTCGACGCTGGGCGCGGCCGCGCACTTCGGCTTCTCCGTCGCGCTGCTCGGCGATCGGATGATCGTCGGGACCGACCCGCTCAACGCGAACGGCGACCCCGCCGAGGTGTTCGCGCGCGACGCGGCGGGCGCGTGGTACTCGCACGTGCGGCTCGGGTCGTCGAACCGCTTCGACGTCACGGCGCCGGTGATCGGGGGCGACGTCGCGCTGACGAGCGAGCGCTTCGTGCTCGGCTCGCACGACGCGGACCTGTTCCCGCTGTTGTTCCTCTCGCCGCCGACCGGGACGGTGTCGGTGTACGAGGACCGCTCGCTCCTGCACGGGCAGCATGTGCTGTCGATCTCGGGCGGCCCGGCGGGGGGCGGGTCGTCGACGGGGAGCCTGCAGGGGTTGCACGTGCGACTCGGCGAGGACTGGGCGGGAGCGATCGCGTTCGTCGCGGGGTCCGCGACGGGCGAGGGCCCGACGCCGGCCGGGGCGATCGTCGTGCCGCTGACCTACGACCTGTACGCGCAGCTCTCCCTCCAGCTCGCGATCCCCGTCGCCGGTCAGCTCGGCCTGCTCGACGCCCACGGCGCCCACGACGCCGCCTTCGTCCTGCCCCCGGCACGAGCGCCTCCTTCGCCGGCCTGCACCTGCGCCACGCCGCGATCGCCGTCGACCTCGCGACCTTCGCCTCGACGGTGACGAACGCGACGTCGGTGGTGTTGGTCAACTGAACCTGGTTCGTTTGCCCAACAGCCCCCTTGGGGAGCTCGGGAGCGGCGGTCGATCAGAGTTGTTCCATAGGTGTCGACCCCATGAACTGGTCAAACGAACCAGGTTCGGTCCGACGGGCAGGGGCTCGGCGGGCCCGAACGGGGGGTGCACGGGGCGCGCTTCGACACGTCCGGGAGGGCGGCGGCGGCTCCTCCGGTCGGGCGGCGCACGGTGGCGCGCGCGGCGCGGGGGAGAGGGCGCGAGCATGCACCTTGGAGGACCGCTTCAATGACCCGTTCGTCCACGATCGCCGCGTTGGTCTGCGCCGTCGCCGCACTGCTCGCGAGCTTCGCGACCGCGAGCCAGGACCGGCCGACCAAGCTCGCCGAGCTCCAAGGGCTCGTCCAGTCGGGGCGCCTCGAGGAGGCGATCGAGAAGGGGCGCGCCTTCGTCGCCGCCGACGACGGGTTCGCCGGAGCGTGGCACCTGCTCGGCTACGCCCTGCACGCGTCGGGTCGACTCGAGGAGGCGCTCGCGGCGCACGAGCGCGCGGCCGGCTTCGCCGCGACCGCGTCGCACGGTGCCTACAACGCGGCGTGCGCCTGCGCCCTGCTCGGTCGCGTCGACGACGCGTTCGCGTGGCTCGCGAAGGCCAAGGCCGCCGGCTTCCAGGACGGCCCGCTCGCGCGCGGCGACGCCGACCTCGCGTCGCTCCGTGCCGATCCGCGCTTCGACGCGCTGTTCCCGCCGATCGACCACGCCGACCCCTTCGTCGAGCCCGGCGTCGTCGTGCTCCACGAGTCGTTCGGGAACGCGGCGAACGACCAGTACGGTTGGGTCGCGCGCGCGATCGGCGACGCGGACGGCGACGGAGCGATCGACTTCGCCGCGAGTGCTCCCTTCGCGAACGGTGGAGCCGGACTCGTCCGCGCGTACAGCGGGAGGAGCGGCGCGCTCCTCTTCGTCGCGAAGGGCCGCGGCGGCGACCACCTCGGTTGGTGCGTCGGCGCAGCCGGCGACGTCGACGGCGACGGCCGCGTCGACCTGTTCGCCGGGGCGCCGCGCGCTCCGCAGGACGGCTCCGCGCCGGGTGCGCTCGTGATCCTCTCGGGAGCCGACGGTCGCGAGCTCCGGCGCATCCCCGGTGAGGCGCCCGGTGACCGCTTCGGCACGAGCGCCTGCGCGGTCGGCGACCAGGACGGCGACGGTCGCACCGACCTCTTCGTCTCCGCGCCGCAGCACGACGTCGAGGGTCGGACCGACGTCGGGCGCGTCACGCTCCTCTCGGGAGCGACGTTCGAACCGCTCCACACCTTCGACGGCGCGTTCGCCGGTGCCAAGCTCGGCGACGGCGAAGTCGCGGGCTTCGCGTCGGGCGATCGCCGCGTGCTCGTCGCGTCGACGTTCGGCGGCGGTGACGTATCGCGAGCGCGCGTCGTGTGGTGGGACGGGCGCAGCGGCGCGCTGCTGCGCGAGTCGACCGGCGGCCCGGGCACGGTGAACCTCGGTTGGTTCGTGTCGACGGCGTCCGACGTGGACGGCGACGGCGTTCCCGACGTGCTCGCGACGGACTGGCACGACACGGCGTCGGGTCCGGGAGCGGGGCGCGTGTGGATCTGGTCGGGAGCCGACGGCGCGCTGCTCCGTTCGCTCGGCGGCCGCGTCGCGGGCGAGCACTTCGGCATCGGCGCGTGCGACGCGGGCGACCTCGACGGCGACGGGAAGGACGACCTCGCGATCGGAGCGTGGCAGCACTCGAGCGGCGCGCAGGCCGGCGGTCGCGTCTACCTCGTGTCGGGCGCGAACGGTCGCGAGCTCGGCCGCGTCACGTGCAAGTTGCCCGGCGACTGCTTCGGCTTCGACGCGACGAGCGTCGGCGTGGACCGGGACGGCGTGCCCGACCTGCTCGTCACCGCTGCCTACGACGCGAAGGCGGGGGAGAAGGCGGGGCGCACGTTCGTCCTCTCCGGCGCGAGTTGCCTCGCGCCGGCGGCGCCGCGCTGACCGGCGGGCACTCGGACCGTTGCCGAACAGGAGTGCGGAATCGTCCCGCACCGTCCTCGCGACCTCTCGGACGGGGTCGACCCCGGGCGAACCCGATGAACTGGTCATTCGAACCAGGTTCGGTCCAGCAGGCTCGACCCCCGGGTGAACCCGATGAACTGGTCAACCGAACCAGGTTCGGTACGGCAGGCTCGGTCCGCGGACGGGCCGCGGTCAGCGCCGCCGCAGCGCTTCGGTCGGCTTCATGCGCGACGCGCGCCAGGCCGGCCACGCTCCGCCGAGCAGTCCGAGCACGAGCGAGAACGTCACGGCCGACGTCAGCACGACCGGCGTGATGCGGAAGGCGAAGCCGATCTCGGTGAAGGTGTTGAAGTTCGTCGTGCCCGTCTCGATGCCGTTGACGGGGAGGACGAGCAGGCAACCCGCGACGCCTCCGAGCAGACCCAGCACCAACGCCTCGAGGAGGAACGCGAGGAAGATCGGCCCGGGGCGGTAGCCCACGGACAGCAGGATCCCGATCTCGTGCGTCCGCGCGGACACCGCGGAGAGCATCGTGTTCGTCGCGGTGAACACGGCGGCGGTGCCCATGACGAGCGCCATGAAGCTGCCGAGGAACAACAGGAAGGACGACAGCGCGCCGGTCTGGTTCGTCAGGTACTCGCGCTCGGTCTGCACCTTCGCCGGTGCCTGCGGGTCCGACTTCAGTCGTTCCGCCAGCGCCGCGACGTCGGTCCCCGGAGCCACGCGCGCGATCACGCGGTTCGGGTTCGGTCGCTCGAGCGCCTCGAGGATGCGGTCGTTGTCGCCCCAGATCTCCGACGCGTACGGACCGTCGCTCTCGAACACACCGACGACGCGCATGGGGGAGAGATTGAGCTGCACCACGTCGCCCATGCGGCAGTTCAGGATGCGGTCGACGAGCTTCGCACCGACCGCGACCTCGTCGGCGCCGGGCTGCGGCCAGCGACCGTCGACGAGGCGCACGTGGTCGCCCTGCACCGCGTAGCTCATGGGCTCGACGCCGCGCACCGGGACGTTCGTCTCGCCCCCGCCGATGCGTTCGAGCCGCACCGCGAGGTAACTCTCCATCGACGCCATCGGTCGGCCCTCGTCGTCGAGCGCGATCTCCGGCGTGCCCTTGACGACGATCTGCGCCTTGTCGCGGGCGAACTGGCTCTCGCCCTCCGCGTTGGCGCCGGGGCGGAGGAAGACGACGACGTCCTCGCGGCCCGAGCCCGAGAACAGCGTGACGAAGCCCTGTTGCAGCGCGAGGACGCCCGCGAGGACCGCCACCGTCGCGGCGATGCCGAACACGGTGAGCAGCGTCGCCGAACGGCGCACGAACAGGCTGCGGAACGAGTAGTTGATCGGGACGAGCATGATCGAGCCTCCGTCAGACCGTCGCCCTGAGCGCTTCGACCGGTGACATGCGCCGCGCGTTGAACGCCGGCACCGCGCCGGACACGAGCCCGACGAGCACGATCGCGATCGCCGCTCCGACGAGCGTCTCGTTCGCGATCTGGTAGCCAGGGAAGTAGATCTGGATCGACTTGCGGAAGCCCGCCTCGCTCGCCTTCGCGATCAGGAGTCCGAGTCCGCCGCCGACGCCGCAGAGCAGCATGCCCTGCGTCAGCATCAGGCCGAAGACGCGGCCGTCGCTGAAGCCGAGCGCCTTCAGCACGCCGACGTCGTGCGTCTGCTCGCGCGCCGCCATCAGCATCGTGTTGACGCACGCCAGCACGATCGCGACGAACACGCCGAAGCCGAGGAAGGCGATGAAGCGCGGCAGGTTGCCGATCATGCCGACGAACTGGCGCTGGAACTCGGACTCGGTCGTCGTCTGCGTCCGCATCGGTCCGCCGGCGAACAGCGCGTCGACGCTCGCGCACACCGCGTCGAGGTCGGCGCCCTCCGCGGGCTCGAACACGAACGTGCCCACCTCGGGCACCTCGCCGCGGACGTCCTTCAGCGTCTCCTCGAAGTAGTCCCAGTGGAAGAAGATGTTGTTCTTGTCGACGTTCGCCTCTTCCGCGTCGAACACCGCGCTGATGACGAACTCCCAGGCCGCGCCGTCCTTGCCGGGGAAGATCGTGCCGATGATCGGCAGCGTGCCGCCGACCTCCCAGCCCTCCTTCTCGGCGTACTTGTCGAACACCGCCTTGCCGACGATGCAGCCGCGGCGGTCGGCGACGAAGTCCTGGAACGACCCGAGCGGGTCGCCGTTCGCGTCGTTCGCGAGGTCGACCTCGGGGTAGAGCTCGAGGAACGGCTCCGGGTCGACCGCGAACTGGCTAAAGAAGTTCTTCTGCTCCTTGTAGTAGCCGCCGAACCACTGGAACTTCGAGATCGCCTGCACCTCGGGCAGGGACTCGATCTTCGACTGGTAGCTCTGCGGCATCGACGAGAACAGGCTGACGGCCGTCTGCGTCCAGAGACGCCGCACCTCGTTCCCGCTGACGCCCGCCTCGAGCGCCGTCACGAGCGACGCGAGGAAGCACACGAGGAACGTCGCGACGACGAGCGACCCGAACGTCAGCACCGTGCGCACGGGGTGCGCGAACAGGTTCTTCAGCGCGAGCTTCAGCATCACCGCGCTCCCGCGCTCGCCCCGTCGCGCGTGCGAACCTCCGCGAGCCGTCCCTTGTCGAGGTGGATCTGCGTCGAGGCGAACTCCGCGGCGAGCGGGTCGTGCGTCACCATCAGCAGCGTCTTGCCGAGTTCCTGGTTGAGCTTCTGCATCAGCTCGAGGACCTGGTTCGCGCTCGCGCGGTCGAGGTCGCCCGTCGGCTCGTCGGCGAGCAGCAGCTTCGGGTCGGTGGCGACGGCGCGCGCGATGGCGACGCGCTGCTCCTGACCGCCCGACAACTGGCGCGGGCGGTGGTTCATGCGATCCGCCATGCCGACGAGTTCGAGCGCGTACTGCGCCTGCTTGCGCCGCTCGCCCGCGGAGAGCGGCGCGAGCGAGAGCGGCAGCATCACGTTCTCGAGCGCCGTGAGCACCGGGATCAGGTTGAAGCCCTGGAACACGAAGCCGACGCTCTCGCTGCGCCACTGCGCGAGCTCGGCGCCGGTGAGGTCCGCAACGTCGGTCCCGTCGACGAGCAGTTCGCCGCCGTCGGCGTCGTCGAGCCCGCCGATCAGGTTGAGCAGCGTCGTCTTGCCCGAGCCCGACGGGCCCATCAATGCGAAGAAGCCGCCCCGCTCGACCGTGAGGTCGAGCTCGTCGAGCACCTCGAGCACCTCGCCGCCGCGGCGATAGCTCTTGCTCAGTTTCTTTGCCTCGATCATCGCCTGCGACATGACGTCCTCCTCGGGGCGGGGTCCCGCCCTCACGTGTTCAGCGGTCGGCGACCCGCACGCGCGCGCCGTCCTCGAGGCGCGCCGGCACCTCGGCGACCAGCGTCTCGCCGCCCTCGAGGCCCGAGAGCACGCGCAACCGGCCCGACGTGGCCTCCTCGACCTCGACGCGCACGGCCCGCACGCGGTCGTCCTCGACCACGAAGACCGTGCGCTCCTTCCCGCTGCCGCGGAACGCGGACTCGCGCACGAGGATCGCGCCGACGTCGTCCGAGTTCGCCGCGCTCGTGTCCGCCTCCTCCGCCTCGAACACGACGCGCGCGCCCATCTCGGGACGCAGGCGCTCGTCGCGCTCCTCGAACCGGACGCGGACCTCGACCGAGGCCTTCTGACGGTTCGCGGTCGGCCAGATGCGCGAGACCTCGCCCGCGAGCCGCTCGGTCGAGAACGCGTCGAGGAAGATCGACGCCTTCTGCCCGACCTCGACCTTCGAGAGCGACGTCTCGGGCAGGTCGATCTGCACCTCGAGCGAGTCGAAGTCGACCATCGTGACGACCGAGCCGCGCGAGTTGCCGCCCTGGCTGTTGGGGCTCACGACCTCGCCCACCTCGGCGTCCTTCAGCACGACCACGCCGTCGAACGGCGCGCGCACCTCGGTCTTCGACAGCGTCGCGCGCGCCTGTTCGAGCGAGGCCTCGGCCAGCGGCACGCGCGCCCTCGCCTCCTCGAGCGCGGCCTTCGCGGCGTCGCGCGCCAGCTCGGCGCTCTCCTTCGCCGCCAGCGCCGACTCGACGCGCGACTTCTCGGCCGTGACCGTCGCCGTCGCGCGCTCGCGGGTCGACAGCGTGCGGTCGACGTCCTGCTGCGTGCCGAAGCCCTCGGCGAGCAACTCGTTCGCGCGCTTCCACTCGGCCATCGCGAGCGTCTCGTCGGCCTGCGCCGCGGAGAGCTGCGCCTGCGCGGCGCGCACGTCGGCCGCGGCTCGGCCCACCTGGCTCTGCGCCGAGTTCACGTCGGCCTCGGCGCGCTCGGCGCCGCGCGACGCCAGCTCGACGTCGGCCTGCGCGCGCTTCACCGCGGCCTCGTACTCGTCGGCGAACAGCCGCGCGACGAGATCGCCCTCGCGCACGACGGAACCCTCGGTCACCTCGAGCTGGACGACGCGCCCCGGCGTGTCGGCGGACAGGGCGGCGCGCGTCGCGGCGACGACGTAGCCGTTCGCCGCCGTGCCGGAGAGGGCCGTCGCCTGCTGCGCCGAGATCGGGACCGCCTTCACCGTCCGCACCTCGGGCAGCGTGGCGCGCTCGTACGCCGCGAGGATCGGCTCGCGGAAGAGCCACGCGAGGGCGAGGAGGACGGCGAGCGCGACGACCCGCGCGATCCACGGGTTCCTGCGGCGGCGCCGCCCCCGCGATCCCGA
The DNA here is from genome assembly GCA_041398665.1 of Planctomycetota bacterium. Classification (GTDB taxonomy): domain Bacteria; phylum Planctomycetota; class UBA1135; order UBA1135; genus Rohdeia. The sequence continues at coordinate 142,468 of JAWKUH010000009.1, forward strand.
GCGGTCGATGGTCAGGCGTTCCAGTTCCACGGCGGGGGGCGCGGGCGAGCGGGTCGACGACGCGCACGGGGTCCGAACGATCCGTGCGCCGCGTCGAGGGGTGGAGAGGATAGCCGCGCGCAGAGCGCCGAGCACGGCTCGCGCGGGTTCTCACCGACGATTCACGTCGCCCCTATGACGAGACCCGTCGAGTAGGCTGGTGGGCTCGCGTCGACCCGCCGCGCCGCGCGCGGAACCGCACGACTCCCACCCCGGGACCACGAGGCCCCACCCATGACCGATCGACCCGTGTCCGAAGGTCGCGAGGCGAGCACCGACCCGCCGTCGGCTCCCGCCCCGACGCCGCGCGGACTCTCGCGCCGCACGTTCCTCACGGGCGCCGGTACCGTCGCAGCCGGCGGCGTCGCGGCCGGCGGGATCCTCGAGGGTCGCGCCGACGCGGGGCCGCGTCGCGCGGGCGGCGCGCGCCGCGTCGAGGGCCTCGTCGAGGTCACGCTGACGATCAACGGGAAGAAGCGCAAGGCGATGGTCGAGCCGCGCACGACGCTGCTCTCCACGCTGCGCCACCACCTCGCGGAGCCGCTGACCGGCACGAAGGAGGTGTGCGACCGCGGCAACTGCGGCGCGTGCACCGTGATGGTCGACGGCCGTCCCGTCTACTCGTGTCTCCAACTCGCGGTGCGCTGCGAGGGGCACGAGATCACGACGGTCGAGGGGCTCGGATCGCCCGAGGCGCAGTCCGACGTCCAAGAGGCCTTCGCCGCGTGCGACGGTCAGATGTGCGGCTTCTGCACGCCGGGCTTCGTCGTCTCGACGACGGCCTGTCTCGAGCGGCACCCCGGCGTGGACCGCGAGACGATCCGGCGCGAGCTCTCGGGCAACCTGTGCCGCTGCGGCACCTACCCGCACGTGTTCGAGGCCGCCGAGCGGGCTCGCGACGCGCGCGCGAAGAAGGAGGGCGGACGATGAGCCGTCAGGACGACGCGCGCGCCCAGTGGCGCGCCCGGGCCGACATGCGCGTCCTCGACCGCGACATCCCGCGGGTCGACGCGCCGCTCAAGACGACGGGGCGCGCGCGCTACACGCACGACGTGCGCCTCCCGAACATGGTGTACGCGCGCCTCGTGCTCGCGGCGGTGCCGCGTGCCGAGATCGAGGAGCTCGACCTCGAGGAGGCGCGCGGCATGCCGGGCGTCGTGCTCGTCGGCGCGGACAAGGAGATCGGTGAGTCGCTCGTCTACCTCGGCGACGACTCGGTGATCGCCCACGTCGTCGCGGAGACGCCCGAGCAGGCGAAGGACGCCGCACGCGCCGTCCGCTTCGCGCTCCGGTCGAAGTCGCCCGTCGTCACGCGCGAGCAGGCGCTCGACCCCGACGCGCCCGACGTGACGGGACGCGGCAACGTGCGAGCGGGACGCGGGCCGCGCGACGCCGAGAAGGTGCAGTCGCTCCTCGAGGGCAGCGCGCACCGCGTGAAGGGCACCTACACGCTGCCGATCCAGCACCACGTCTGCCTCGAGACGCACGGCTGCGTCGTCGACCTGCGCGACGACGGGGCGACGGTGTACGCGTCGACGCAGGTCGTCTCCGGCAACGCCGGCGACTTCGCGCAGATGCTCGGTCTCGAAGCGAGCAAGGTGCGCCTCGTGTGCGAGCACATGGGCGGCGGCTTCGGCTCGAAGTTCGGACCCGGGCTCGAGGGCGCGATCGCGTGCCGCATCGCCGTGGAGCTGAAGCGCCCGGTCCACCTCATGCTCGACCGACCGCAGGAGTTCCAGATGGCGGGCAACCGCTCCGGGACGCACGCGGAGATCGAGATGGGGTGCGACGCGAACGGCGTCCTCACCGCGATCACCGGCACCGTCGACCGGCTCGGCGGCATGGGCGGCGGCAGCTTCCCGGGTCTCCCGTACATCTACGAGTGCGAGAACTCGTCGGCGCTCGTGCGTTCCGTGCACACCGCGCTCGACGCGAACCGCGCGATGCGCGCGCCCGGCCACCCGCAGGGCTCGTTCGTGATGGAGACGGCGCTCGACGAGCTGGCCTACCTCTCCGGCGTCGGACCGTTCGAGATCCGGAAGCGCAACGTCTCGGGCGAGGACGGCGAGATCTGGCGCCGCCACCTCGACGTCGTCGCGCGCGAGATCGGTTGGGAGGCGCACCCGAACAAGACGAAGCCCGGCGAGGCGGATCGCGACGGCTTCGCGATCGGCATCGGCTTCGGCCTCGCGACGTGGCGCGCGGGCGGCTTCCCCGGCGCGGAGTGCAACGTGCGCATCAGCAACGACGGCAGCGTCGTCTCGTCGTGCGCCGTGCAGGACCTCGGCACGGGTGCGCGCACCTACGTCGCGGCGATCCCGGCCGAGGAGCTCGGTCTCGCCGTGCACGACGTCCAACCGCGCGTCGGCGACAGCTCGCTGCCGCCGGGCGTCGGTTCGGGCGGCAGCGTGACGACCGGCTCGGTCGCGCCCGTCGTCAAGGCGGCGGCGTACAAGGCCCGCACCGCGTTCGAGCGGCGCCTCTCCGAATCGGTCGGGAAGGAGGGCCTCACGTTCGACTGGAACGGCGGCCGCGTGCGTTCGTCCGACGGCTCGCTCGACGTCTCCTTCCGCGAGGCCTGCGCGATGCTCGGCAGCACGCCGATCTCCGAGACGGCGAACTACCAGGACGGCCAGCACCTCACGGCGCGCGGTCGACTGCACGGCGCGCAGGCCGCGAAGGTGCGCGTCGACACGCTGACGGGCCGCGTCGAGGTGCTCGACATGGTCGCGATCCAGGACACCGGCATCCCGCTGAACCGGCTCGCCGTGCGCAGCCAGATCAACGGCGGCATGGTGGGTTCGCTGTCGTACGGGTTGCTCGAGGAGCGCGTGCTCGACCCCGAGCTCGGTCTGCTGCTGACGGGCAACCTCGAGACCTACAAGATCGCCGGGGCGCGCGAGATCCCGCCGATGCGCGCGATCGTCGACGACGAGGACGAGCGCTGGGCGGTGACCGGCATGGCCGAGGCCACGGGCGTCCCCGGACACTCCGCCATCGGCAACGCGATCTACAACGCCTGCGGCGCGCGCCTGCGCAGCGTGCCCTTCACCCCCGACCGAGTGCTCCAGGCGCTCGCGCAGCGGAGCTGATCCCATGAAGGACTTCACGTTGGTGCGACCGCAGCGGATCGTCGACGCGGTCGCGGCCCTGCGCGACGGCGACCGCGACCGGTCGACGGTGCTGCTCGCCGGCGGTCAGGACCTCCTGACCGAGATGAAGGAGCACCGGGTCGAGCCCGACCGCGTCGTCGACGTCGGCGGCGTGCCCGAGATGCGCCGCGTCGCGTGGATGCGCGACGGAGGGGCGCGGATCGTCGCGAACACGACGCTCGCCGAGCTCGCGGCCGCGCCGCGCGTGCGCGAGGAACTGACGGTTCTCGCCGAGGCCGTCGACTCCGTCGCGTCGCCGCAGATCCGCAACGTCGCCACGGTCGGGGGCAACCTGAACCAGCGCCCGCGCTGCTGGTACTTCCGCAACGAGGAGGCCTTCTGCCTCAAGAAGGGCGGATCGGTGTGCTTCGCCGCGAACGGCATGAACAAGTACAACGCGATCCTCGGAGGCGGGCCGAGCTACATCGTGCATCCCTCCGACCTCGCGCCGGCGCTGATCGCGCTCGACGCGGGCGTGACCCTCGAGGGGCCGGACGGAGCGCGCACGATCCCGCTCGCGGAGTACTACCGACTTCCGAGCGAGGGCGACCTCACCTCCGAGACCGTGCGCCTCCCGGGCGAGGTCGTCATCGCCGTGTACGTGCCGCAACAGCCGCAGGGCCTCACGAGCACCTACCTCAAGTTCAAGGAGCGCGAGTCGTACGACTGGGCGCTCGCCTCCGTCGCGCTCGCCGTGACGAAGGGCGCTGCGGGCGTCGAACACGCGCGCATGGTCCTCGGCGGTGTCGCGCCGAAGCCGTGGGTCGTGGACGTCGAACGCGTCCTGCGCGGCAAGGCGCTCGGCGACGCGACGGCGTCCGCCGCCGCCGACCTGGCGCTCGAAGGGGCGAAGCCGCTCGAGCACAACGGCTACAAGGTCCCGCTCACACGGGGCCTCGTCACCCGGGCCTTCCGAAAACTCGCCTGATTCCAGCCGGAGACCGACGATGTCCGAGAGGATCGAAACGGAACGCGAGGAACGCCCGGCCGGCGGGTCCGCACGACTCAGCCCGTACTGCGCGCACCTCGCGAGCAAGAAACTCGCCTTCTCACAGAGGCTGCCGATGCGCGAGGAGGACGTCCTCGACGCGTCGAACCACTGCTGGTGCCGCGTGACCCAGAAGGTCATCGGCCCCGACAAGTCCACCGTCCGCCCGAGCGACTGCGTCCGCGGTCGCTCCTGCTACGTCTCGCCCTTCGCCGTTCACCAGGACTGAAGCCGGACAACGCACCATGAAGACCTTCACGATCGTCGGCGCCGCCGCGCTGCTCCTCGCCGCCAAGTTCACCTTCTTCCCGTGCGACTGCGGGAAGGGTGCGACCGAAGTCACGCAGGTGTCGTCGGTCGCGCACGCGTCCGAGCCGGCCGGCAACTACCTCGAGGCCCGCAACGTCACGCTCTGGGGCGGCTACTGCCACCTCAACGGCGAGCACGACACCTACGGCGACGGAGCGATCGTCGCGTGGGACGTCGAGCGCGGCGCGCACCAGGGTGTCGACCTCGCCGGCGTCCGCGTCGTCGCGGCGATCGGTTCGCCGAAGAACCTCGCGGACGGCGCGGAGCGCACGAGCGAGCTGTGGATCGACGCTCCGAGCGAGTCCGCGCGGAAGGCCTGCGCGGCGTGGCTCGGGAGCGCGCACGCGGACCAGCTCGGCGACGTCGTCGCGGTGCACGCCGCGCCCGTCGCGTTCGCGCGCGCCGGTGACGCCTTCCGCGTCGCGGTCGCGGGCGTGTGCTCGGTCGAGGGCGAGGCCATGTCCGACCGCAGCTGCTGCTCGATGCCGGAACAGCGCGGCTACGAGCCGCTGATGGCCGACGCCGGCGCCGTCGTCGGTGTGGCGCAGAACTGCGTCTTCGAGGGCACCGCCAACCTCACGGGTTGGGAGTTCGCGGACGCGAACAGCGTGTTCGTCGAGTGCTTCGGACCGAAGGACGCGTGCTGCGCGAGCGGCGCGTGCGCGGCGCACGGCGACGGCGGCACCTGCCCGCACGAATCGACCGGCGCGCACGCGCCGAAGGGCTGCTGCCCGACGAGTCGGTCGCTGCAGCCGTGAGATCGACCGACCTGCGGTCCGGATCGAAGCGGATCCTCGCGACGGCGCTGCTCCTGGCAGCGCCGTCGTGCGTTCTGGGGCGCGGGAACCACCCGCTCGAGGGCACCTGGGTCACGCCCGACGGCGACGCGAGCGCGTCGTGGATCGGGGACGGGCTCTACGTCGAGGGGACGCGTTTCGACGAGCAGATCTGGCTGCCACGAGGTCCCTACGGCCTGCCCGCCGGCGACCCGAGCGACGGCGAGTGGATCGTGCTCGCTCACGCTTCGCTTCAGGCGCCGTTGCGCGTCCGACTCGTCGCGCCCGACGAACTCGCGCTCGCGTTCACCGAGTACGACGACGACACGGAGGTCGACGTCGAACTCCGCTTGTTCCGGACGGACGAGGTCCGCCGCTTCACGTCGGTCGGCCTCACGCACGGCATCGTCCCGATCCGCGAGGCGGAGGACACGGAGATCGACGTCGTCCCCGCGCAGGCGAACGGCTCGTGATGCACATGAAGCCCGTCCTCGCCGCGCTCCTCGTCGCACTCCTGTGCGGTCCGCTCTCGCCGCAGTCGCAGGATGGAGGCGCGAGCTCGGACGAAGCCGTTCGCCCGGCATCGCCGCAGCCGCCCGACGACGCCGAGGTCGACGCGGCGGTCGCCCTCGCGATCGAACGACTGCTCGCGCTGCAGGAGCGCTACGTCCAAGATCCGCCGATGCCGCGCACGAAGGACGCGGACCTGCCCGCGTGGCAGGAGAAGGAGCGCGCGCGGCTCGCGAAGTTGCGCGAGGAGGACGGGCCCGGTGTCGAGTGGCCGTACGAGGGCGTCTACCGCGTCGCGGTCGGACGGCGCGCGGTCGTGCCGCCGGGCTATCGCGTCGGCGGCACCGCGATCGTGTGCGAGGCGTTGCTCGCGGCGCCGGGTCTCGAGGAGGACGAGGCGCGTCGCGCCGCGCTGCTGCGCGCGTTCGAGTTCGTGCTCGCGACGTGCGACCCGGAGAACGGCGACCCCTTGATGTCGGCGGGCCCGAAGGAGGGCTACGACGTGCGCGGGTGGGGGCACGCGCAGGCGTTGCAGCTCTTCGCGCCGATGGTCGCGGCGGAGCCCGACGAGAAGAGCGACGCCGCCTGGCCGGGCGCGGAACTGCGCGCACGCATGCGGGCCCTCGTGCCGCACCTCGTGCACTGCATCGCCGCGAACGAGGCGCCGGGCGGCGGCTGGAACTACGCGCAGGGCGCGGTGAGTCCGTTCATGACCGCGACGACGTTGCTCGCGCTCGCGGACGCTCGCGACGCCGGCTACGCGGTCGACGAGGAGCTCGTCGACCGCGCCGTCGCCGCGCTCCTCGCCAACCGTGCGGAGAACGGCGCGTTCGAGTACTCGGGGCCCGCGCGGCGCCGCGTCGCGTGGCACGCCTCGGCTGCGCGCGGTTGTGCGGCGGAACTCGCGCTGTTGCGCGTCGGCAGGAGCGACGTGGAGAAGCTCCACGGCGCCGTCGTCGCCTTCTTCGACGGCTGGGACGAGCTCGACGCGCGCCGCGCGAAGCAGGGCACGCACGAGGGCCCGTACCAGATCGCGCCCTACTACTTCATGTACTGGGCACACCTTCGCGGCGCGCGCCATCGCGACGTTGGACGACGCGCGGAAGGTCGAGCTCCGCGCCGAGCTGCTCGAGCACCTCTGGCGCACGCGCGCCGAGGACGGCACCTGGAACGACCGCGTCTTCCCGCGCAGCGCGAGCTACGGCACCGCGATGGCCGTGCTGGCGATCGCGGCCGAGTAGTGGACGCGCGCCGGCTCTACATCGCGTAGAGCCCGAACACCGCGCCGTTCGGGTCGTTCACGATCGCGAACGAGCCCATGCCGTCGCCGATCTCGGTCGGCGGCATGCAGCTCGTGCCGCCGAGGCGCGTCGCGCGTTCGTGCGCCGCGGCGAGGTCGCCCGTCATGAAGAACGGGTACCAGTGGGACGGAATCTCCTTCGTCGGCGCCTGCATGACGCCGCCGACGCCGAGGTCGCCCTGCATGAGCATCGTGTAGTCGTGTCCGCCGTCGACCTGCTTCGTCCGCGTCGTCCAACCGAGCAGCGCCGTGAGGAACGCGACGGAGCCCTTCGCGTCCTGCGAGAGGAGCTCCATCCAGCACGGCATGGCCTCGGTCATGCCTTCGCGCGCGGGTCGCGGTTCGTTCCCCTGGTAGAGCGCGAGCACCGCGCCCGTCGGATCGGCGACGAGCGCGTGGCGACCGATGCCGGGGATCTCGCGCGGGGGCTGCACGACCTTGCCGCCGAGCTCGGCCGTCCGCGCCACCATCGCGTCGAGGTCCTCGACCGCGACGTACGAGCGCCAACGGCTCCGCGCACCGCCGTCCGCCTCCTCGAGTCCGCCGAACGTCGACTGGTCGTCGTCGTTCGCCTTCAGGAACGTGTACGTCGTGTCGCCGAGCGGCATGTCCCAGGTCTTCCAGCCGAGGAGTTCGCCGTAGTACGCGCTGCCCTTCGCGGTCGCGGGGGAGACGTAGTCGTGCCAGCAGAAGTAGCCGAAGTGGGGCTGTGCCATGGTGCCGCCGTGCGGTGCGTGGAAGGTGTCGTGGGGGAGCGGCTCCTCCGGTCGGAGCGCGCGCGGTGACTCTGCCACGACTCGCGCGTCGGCGCGACGGTCGTGCGCCGGGTTCAGCTAGCGCGAAGCGTGACGCCCGCGCCCGCGAGGCGACCGACGACCCTGGCGAACGCGATCGGCGCCAGCCCGGCGGGCGCGCCCGCGTCGAGGTTGGCCGCGTCGCCGAGTAGGAGCGTCGCGAAGGCCTGTGTCGTTGAGGCTGAGGTTCACTGCGAGTACACGATGCGCGGCGGTGCCGGAGAGCACGGCGATCCCACTCGAGATCGATGCTTCGCCGAGCCGACCGACCTCGAGGCTCTGAGCTCGCTGCACCGAACGCCGCCCGCTCGTACCTCTGAACTAGGTCGACGACTCAAGCTACCGCTCTCCCATGAGCCGCTCCCGCTGACTCGTGAGAAGGCCTGTGCGGTGCGTCATGAGGAGTGCGATGACTGCACCGATCGCCGTCGTCGGGACGAGTGCGAGACCGACCATCTTCGACACGACCAGAGTGGAACCCAAGGGTGTCTTGGTGACGCCAGTGTTTGCCGCAGCCATGAGTGCGCAGCCGATCACAGCTTCGTTCGTCGAAGGCACGAGCAAGTGAATCGCGTGACCGAGCGCGGCGCCCATGAAGAACAACGGGATGATGAAGCCTCCTCGCCATCCGCTCGCCACGGTAGCTGTTGTTCCCAAGAACTTTGCTAACGCTCCAATGACGAAGTACGAAGCGGGAGCGGCCGTCATCGAAAGGAGCGGATTGATCTGGTACTTACCGTACGTTAGGGAGTACGGAGAAATGAGTGCGAGTGAGCCGAGCACCAGACCGCCCAGCGGCGGTCGCCAGATCTCTGGGATCGGCCTGATGGCTCGCCGCGCCAATTCGACCGACTTGGTGAATGTGATCGCCACGGCTCCACCGAAGATGCCTGCGCCGATCGCCCATACGAGATCGATCGGCACCGGCTCGGCGCTCGACGAGAAGCTCCAGACAGGCGTGAGTCCTAGCCCAGACGCCGCAACGAACACGCAATAGCCGATGAGGGAGGCGACGACGGCCGGAAGGAGGGCCTCGTGGTACTGAAGGCCGCGGCGATGGAGAATCTCTAGTGCGAAGAGTGCCGCGCCGATCGGAGCCCCGAAGAGCACTGTAAAGGCGGCCGCCATCCCAGCAATTGTCAACATCCGTCGCTCGACTTGTGACATGTTGCGCTTCTCCGCGAGCCACTGCGCCGACGTGCCGGAAGTCTGGACGAGGGGCGCCTCAGGCCCCATGCCGCCGCCCGACGAGATACAAAGGAGTGAGATGGGAAGTAGCGAGCGCAAGTGGCGCGTCTCAGCTCGTCCGTTCTCCAGGACGTGGACGTTGTCCACGAGCAGTTCGATGTCGCCCGGGGAGCCGAGGCACCGGACCAAGAGGCTGACCAACACGCCGATTCCCACCATGATGAGGAGGTGGACGTGGGGCCCGTGGGCGTGCGGCCCTAGCGCGTGCTCGAGCGCGTGAAGAATCCCCAAGTACGCCAGTCCGATGAGGCTTCCACCCGCCCCGACGACGACAGACCAAGCTAGTACGATCCTCAGTCGTGCGGGCAATTGCCGTGGCTCAGCACGCGGCGTCTTCATGTCGTCCATCCTGGTCCGGCTAGCACCGTGATTGGCCTGCGGCGCGCACTCTACTTCGATGTGGTGAACGGGGGAGCGAGTTCGTCACCCGAGCCGGTATGACGGGACGTGGTAGTCGACGCAGGTCGAGGATCGGCGCGAAATGGCCCGCGGCCTGTCCGAGTTGCTGCACTCGAACGCAGAGGACTTCCGCGCCGGCGCGGAGAGCAGCGCCCTCGAGATTCTGGGCAGCGGATTCTGCATGGTGATCGCGTCGACCGGGAGTCATCGGAGGCCGAGGCATCGCTTCAAGCGATAAACACTGATCCGGTGCATTCCCAGGGAGCGTGAGGCGCCGGTCCAGTTTCCGCCTGCATCACGAAGTGCGTCCTGGGTCCGCCGGTGTTCATGCTCCTTCCTGGAATTGCGCAGCGCAACGTGCCTGGCCGGCCCGAAGAGGTCGATACCGCGAGTCCTTCCTCTAGAGCGTGGTTCAGTTCGGACGACTCGACGTCGGCCAGATCACCTCGAGCGACGCGACCGCAGTCTCGAAGCACGGCGCACGTCATGACGTTGTCCAAGTCGAAGACGTTTTTCGTCCACGGTATTCGGCCCAGGGCGGCTCGAGCGTCGAGGCCGACGTGAATCGAGCCATTGGCCGGTGCCTCTCCCCGATCGAAAAACCCTTCGCGTCGCTCGAGTTCGTCCCGTATCAGGTCACCCGCGACGAGTCGTTGGTGGTGGGCGAACCGTTCAAGGTTCTTCATGTCGCTCGTTCTCGACGCCACAGCGGCGAGTTGGACGAGAATGTGCTCGTCGACGCCGTCGAAGGGGTTTGCCCCGAGCGCATCCGCCGTGAGGACTCCGACCCAGTACGCTCTCGATGCGGAGTAGGTATTCGACGCAGGCTTGGACGTCGAAGGGGGGCTGGCGCGAATCCAGATGTCCTCGCATCGTCACGCACGTCGCTCGACACCGAGCACGCTAAAGACGTGGTCTCGCAGCTCCCGCAAGCTCGCATCGTCGGTGTCGCGGGGACGCGGGCTCTCGACCTCGAGGATCGAGTGCACGGTCGCCGGGCGCCTCGTCATGATCGCGACTCGATCGGCGAGTTCGAGCGCCTCTGCGACGTCGTGCGTGACGAGGATGCACGTCTTTCGCGTCTCCTGCCAGATCCGGACGATCTCACGACGCATCTCGATGCGCGTGAAGGCATCCAGGGCTCCGAACGGCTCGTCGAGGAAGATCACGTCGGGCTCGACCGCCAGCGCGCGAGCGAACTCGACACGCTGCTTCATCCCGCCGGAGAGTTCCGCAGGGAAGGACCGCTCGAATCCCTCGAGGCCGACGAGGCGCGTGTACTTCATCACGTGCTCGTGCTTCTCCTCGAACGGCATGCCGTCCAGCCCGAACCCAACGTTGTCCCAGACGCTGAACCAGGGGAAGATCCCCGTCTCCTGGAACACGAACACACGCTTGGGGTGCGGACGAGCCACGACCTCGTCGTCGACGTGGATTCGCCCGGCGGTCGGACGTTCGAAGCCCGCCATGCAGTTGAGCAGCGTGGACTTCCCGCATCCGGAGGGGCCGACGATGGCGAGGAACTCACCATCGCGAACTTCGAGATCGACTCCGTCGAGGACGGCCGTCGTCCCCTTCGCCGTCGAGAACGTCTTGGTAACGCCGCTGACGCGGATCTTCGCGCTCTTCGTCGTCATCTCCGGCTCATTCCTCGGCGTGCGAGCGCCTGCGTCTCGAGCAAGGACATGCCGGTGTCGAGGAGGAGTCCGACGGAACCGATGACGAGCATGGCGGCTGCCACGTAGTCCATCCTGAGGTTGTTCCGCGAGTCGTTGACCTGGAACCCGAGCCCGCTCGTCACACCGAGCATCTCGGCCGCGACGATCACGACCCAAGCGATCCCGAGCGCAAGTCGGAGCCCGGTCAGGACCTGGGGGAGAGCCGCCGGAAGGATCACGCGGGTGAACAATCGCTTCCCCGTCACTCCGAAGTTCGCTGCGGACCGAATGTACTTCGAGTCGATCCCGCGCACCGCCGAACTCGTGGCGGTGACGATCGGGAAGAAGCTCGCGAGGAAGATGAGGAACGCGGCCGAGACGTCGGCGGCGTCGAACAGCCGTCTCCCGAGCAGCCCGACGTTCACGCCGCCGAACATGATCACGGCGAACGGGATCCATGCGATCGGTGAGATCGGACGCAGCAGTTGAATCGTGGGATTGAGAGCCTGTGCCACGTTGGCCTTCCAACCCATCCACGTTCCGAGCGGAATCCCGACCGCAACGGCGAGACAGAAGCCCCAGGCGACGCGAAAGACGGATGCGACGATGTTCTTCCAGAGCACTCCTGCCGTCGCCAGTTCGACGAGGCCGTGCCACGTCAGGAGAGGGCCCGGTACCCCCGTGATGCCGTTGCCGAGGGTCGCGAGGTGCCAAGCGAGCACGAAGAGAGAGACGCCGATGGCCCCGAGCACGACCGTTCGCAGCCTTGTGACAGCCTTCGGTCTCATTCCGGTACGGCTTCCTCCTCCGGAACCGGCCGGAGGTGCGGCGTCGGACCGACGGTCCGCTCGAATCGACCGTCGCAGTAGTCGTCGAACCCGAACGGGTCGTCGGTCGTGACGGGTCGCTTCGCGAAGAAGCCGAGGCGCTCGGCATACCCCTGGATCTCCTCGAAGTCCGCTCGATGGAGGTCGAGGTCGACGTACTTCACCCGATCGGGGGGCTGGCTGAGGACGTAGCGCAGGAGTTCCGGCGGCTGACCGTAGAACAGACCGCCGATCTGGGCGGCCTGCATCCGAGGCGACGTACCGAAGCTCCGCGAGAACACGATCCGCCTCTCCTTCGCGACGGACGGGGGCTCGTCGTCGAGCACGAGTCCGTCGACGAGCTCGTCCTTCGGTCCCTCGTCGATCCATTTCCCCGAGGCCGCGATTCCCTGGACGAGTTCACGCACGAGCTCCGGCTCGTCGTCGATGAGGTCCTGGGTCACCACGAGGACGCACGAGATGAAGTCGGGCCAGATGTCCTTCGTGAAGTAGAGGATCTTCCCGAAGCCCTCGAGTTCGGCGCGAGCCGCGTGCGGCTCTCCGACGATGTAGGCGTCGAACTGTCCCGCCTTGAGACCCGCCGGCATCTCGGGCGGTGGGAAGTCGATCAGCGTTACGTCCTGGTCCCGGAAGCCGAACTGGTCCTTCAGACGCTCGATGAGGATCCGCTGGTTCGAATAGCGATGAGGGATCGCGATGCGCTTCCCGCGAAGGTCCGCGAACGACGTCACCGGCGCGTCCTTGGGGACCACGATACAGGTCCCGTCCCTGTGGCCGAGGTGGACGATCTTCACCGGACGTGTGCCCTCGCGCGCGAGGACCATCGCGAGCGGCGCCAGGACGAATCCCGCGTCGAGGTTCCCCGCCTGGATGTCCTCGACCATCGCGGGAAAGTTCGTGTAGCGCCTGGAATCGAACTGCGTCCCCACGGCCGAGTGCTCGGTCACCCAACTGGTGACCGGACAGGTGAGGTGTCAGGTGACCGGCAGGTGTCCGACGACGAGCCGCGCCCGGACGCGGTTCGAGAACCACCCGTGATTCAGCCCTCCGTGCAGCATCGTGATGCCGCACAAGAAGAGCCCGAAGCCGAGTGCGATTCGTGTGGACAGCCTCATGAGGGCCCCGGAACCGACGAGGTCGAGCAGCCGAGACACGACGGTTCGGCTCGATCTGGTCGCCGCGGCCAAGGATTGTCCGCGCAGGTGTCTCGCTGACCGCATGGTATTGCACATAGAGGACGCGCACTGGAGTCGTACCTCCTATGACGCGGACCGCAACGTCGGTCGCGCAAGCCCGCGACGCATGTCACATCTGGAGGTCCTCTGGTGTTGCAGGCTCTCGTGTTGGAAGGCCTCGTACTCCACGCCGCTCGCTGCGGACTAAGTGTCGGCGGAGCGACTGACAGTCGCGAGGCCCGATGCCCTCACGCCAACGGCTGCTCGGTCCATGGGGTGGCTCGGCCGGACGTGCTCACCCTCGACACCGGAAACGTGGTCGCCACGCACAGTGTTCGATGCTCGGGTCCGTCCCTGCGGTGTCCCGTTCGACCTCAATCGCCCTGACCGACCCGTCGAGGACGCCCCCAGCGAGTCCCCTGACGGGAGCGCGTGCGACAAGGGCCTCGACGCCGAGTCGTTCGACAGCGTTCAAGATTGCCGGTATGTGATCGAAGCACTACGAGCAGGCCATGACCCCGAGTGAGACAGCACCCCGCTCGGCTCGGCGGACCGCCCCCCCCCCCCCCGGCCGAGCCAGCGTCCGAAGGGTACACAGGCAGAGGTGCTTCGACTGACCGATTGACGAGCAACTGCGATCCTGAGGTCCTACCACTCGGTGGACCGACGACGACGATCACGTCCGCCCGACAGGAAACGCAAGCGCGGCCCTCGTTCAATCTTCCTCGGTACGACTCGTTCCTCTTCGAGGTGAGGTGCTCCGTGAAGTCGCGGCCAAGGCGACCAACGTCGCCGCCGCCGCGACGCCGTAGGCGAGCAACACCTTCGCCAGTCCGTCCGCGTCGAGCCGTTCGAGCGGGCCGCCGACGAAGCGCGCGGCGACGAGGAGCGAGCCGCCGAGGATCAGGCTGCCGGCGAGGGTCAGCGCGCTGAACCAGGTCGCACGCAACGGTCCCTCGACGAGGTCGTGGATGCGCGCGTTGCGCAGGGGCTGGGCGACGCCGTGCGGGACGCCGCGCAGCGCGACGACGAGCGCGACGGCGGGGTGCAGCACGAGTGCCATGACCCACACGATCGCGATCTGCGCGGCGAAGGCGAGGACGAGCGCGGCGCGCGCGCCGAGCCTCGCGCCGATCGCGGGCGAGAGTCGGCTCGCGACCGAAGCGAGCGCGTACATCGCGCCGAGCGTGAGGCCGGCCGCGGCGGTCGGCGCGCGACCGCCCGCGACGTCGGCGTCGGCGGCGGCGAGGTAGGGCTGGAGGAACTCGAGCGGCACGTGGTTGAAGACGTGCATCGCGACGGCGAAGGCGGCGATCCACGCGAGCTGCGGCCTGCGCAGTCCGCCGAGGAGGCGGCCCCACTCGCCGCGCGCGTGTCCCGCGACCTCGTCGCGCTCGCGCGCGTCGCGCAGCCCGAGCGCGACGACGACACCGACGAGTCCCGCGACCGCCGCCAGCGCGTGACCGGCCGCGAGGTGGTCCGTCGACGCGAAGCCGCCGACGACGACGGTCGCCGCTCCGACCCCGAACACGGTCACGCCGACGCGCGACTCGAAGCGCGTCACCTCGTCGACGCGGCCCTCGCGCCGCAGCCACTCGAAGGCGAGCGACGTGTCGGTCCCGCTCACGAACGACGCGGATCCGGCGAGCAGGATCTGCCCGAGCAGGCTCCACGCGACGTCACCGGAGATCGCGATCGCCGCCGCGCCGAGGCACTGCATTGCCATCGCGGCGACGAGCGTCGCGCGCCGCCCGAAGCGGTCCGACGCCCAGCCCGAGGGAACCTCGAGCACGACGTTCGCGACGTAGTACGCGCCGAGCAGCGCGACGGCGGTCTCGTCGCCGAAGCGCTCGCGGAACAGGAGGAAGTACGTCGGCAGCCAGAACCACGCCGCCGCGCAGCCCTCGACGACGAGCAGACGGCGGAGGACCTGGTCGCAGCTCGGCACGCCGCAGAGCCTCGTCGGAGCGGACGACGCTTGTCAACGCCGCGCCGCGCCGTCAGCCCGCCGTCGCTTCGCCCGCGTCGCGCTCCGCCCGGTCGAGGACCTCGTCGGGCGGCATCGGCGGGACGTCCGGCGCGACGAGCACGCGGTGCTCGAGTCCCGCGTTCGCGCGGAAGCCGACGACGCGCAGGAACACGGTGTGGCGGTGCACGTGCTCCTCGCCGCGCAGGCGCGGGACGACGAACGGCACGGCGAGCGCGGCGACCATCCGCAGTCCGCAACTCGCCGCGAAGACCGCGGTGAGGTCGCCGCCGGCCGTCGCGGCGACACCGGCTCCGAGCAGTCCGCCGAGCAGTTGCGCCGCTCCGTTCACGACCTGTTGCACGGCCGACACGTGGGTGCGCGTGTCGCGGTAGCTCGACGCGACCATCAGCCCGAAGAGCGACACCTCGTAGCCGCCCCAGGCGAGTCCCGAAAAGGCCTGCGCCAGAAGGACCCAGCCCCACGAGTCGACGAAGACCCAGGGCAGCGGCACGAGCGCGAGCAGGACGCAGGTCGTCGCGTAGCTCGCGCGCGGTCCCTGCTGGTCGACGGCGCGTCCCCAGGCGGGCAGCATCGTGACCTTGACGAGCGTGACGGCGAGGCTCGCGAGCGTGAACTCGACGTACGAGAACGAGAGGTTCTCGAGCATGTAGGGCGTGTAGTACGGCCCCGACACGTAGACGGTCAGCTGCAGGAAGAAGCCGAACACGACGATGCGCCACGCTCGCGAGCCGCGCGCGGTGCGCAGGAAGCGCTTCACGCGCGCGCCCGTCGCGATGCCGGCGAAGCGCGGCTCGGGCGTGCGCAGGATCAGCACGGCGGACAGCAGCCGCGCGAGCCCCGCCAGCGCGAAGATCGCCGTGAAACCGAGTCCGGTGCGACCCTCCTCGCCGACCGCGGGCTCGAGCCACTCGAGCAGCCCGCCGCCCGCGAGGATCCCGACGCTCACGCCGCCGTACACGAAGCGGTTGCGCATCGCGACGTAGCTGCCGCGGACCACCGCCGGGATCAGGTCGCCGAACCAGCTCGTCCACGCGGTGCCCGCGGCCTGACCGAGGAGCTGGTGCAGTGTCGAGGCGAGCAGGAGCTGCAGCGGCGTCGTCCAACCCTGGTGGTCGGACAGTCCGATCACGGCGAGGTTGAGGCCCTGCAGGACGTTCGCGGTCGCGATGAAGCCCTTGCGCCGGCTGAGGCCGCGCAGCACGCGCAGACTGGCGAGCGGACCGAGCGATCCGACGAACAGCGGCAGCGTCACGAGCAGACCGAGGACGAGCGTCGACGCGCCGAGACGGATCGCGTCCGCGACGATGTAGGTCTCGCCGAGACCGACCATCAGCGCGAAGGCCGAGCCCTCGACGACGCTGAGGCGCAGACCGCGTTGGACGTCGTCGCGCGAGAGGGAGGTGCGCGTCGGAGCGCTCACGGCAGACGCGCTCCGCGCCGGACGAGCTCGTTCGCGAGCGCGACGAGCGGGAGTCCGACGATGGCGGTGTGGTCCGCGCACGCCAACGACTCGAACAGGGCGATGCCGCGCGACTCGAGCTTGTACGAGCCGGCGCAGTCGAGCGGCCGGTCGGCGGCGACGTAGCGCGCGACCTGCTCGGCGTCGAGCGCGCGCACCGCGAGGGTCGCGACGTCGAGGTGCTCCCACTCGCCGTCCGGACCCAGCACGCAGACCGCCGTCAGGAGCTCGTGCGTGCGTCCGGCGAGCCGCGCGAGCTGCTCGCGCGCGCGTTCCTCGCTGCCCGGCTTGTCGAGGACGAGGTCGCCGAGCGCGCAGACCTGGTCCGAGCCGATCACGGTGGCGCCGGGGAGCTCCGCGGCGACGGCGCGCGCCTTCTCGCGCGCGAGCGCGGCGGCGAGGTCGCGCGGCGCGAGGCCCTTCGCCTTCCACGCGTCCTCGTCCACGCGCGGCGCGCGCTGTTCGAACGGCAGTCCGAGCCGAGCGAGCAGGTCGCGGCGGTAGGTCGAGGTGGAGGCGAGGACGAGGCGCACGGGCGGCGAGTCTACGGAGGCGAGGAGCGCGCCGAGGCCGCGCGCGGGCCGCGTTCCCGCGAACGCCGCGCCCGGCGCGGGGATACCATCGCGACGGCGATGGAGCGACGCACCGCACTCGTGACCGGAGCGAACCGCGGCATCGGGTTCGAGATCGCGTCGCAGCTCGCCGCGCGCGGCCACCGGGTCGTCGTCGCGTGCCGCTCGCTCGCGGACGGCGAGGCGGCGGCGGCGCGGATCGCGGCGAGCGGCGCCGCCGACGGAGGGGCGCTCGCCGTGCGCTGCGACGTGGCGGACCGCGCGTCGATCCGGGCCTGCGCGGCGGAACTCGCGGCGCGCGGCGTCGAGGTCGACGTGCTCGTGAACAACGCCGGCGTCTACACGGGCGGCGACGTGCTCACCGTCGACGAACGCGAGCTCGACGAGGCGCTCGCCGTGAACTTCGAGGGGCCGCTGCACCTTTGCCGCGCGTTCGTGCCGGCGATGGTTCGCCGCGGGTTCGGTCGCATCGTCGACGTGTCGAGCGGCGGCGGCCAGTTCGCGAACGGACTCACGGGGCGCGGGCCCTACGCGCTCGCGAAGGCCGCACTCGGCGCTCTCACACTGCGAATCTCGACCGAGGTTCGCGGCGACGTCCTCGTGAACGCGATGTGCCCGGGTTGGGTGCGGACGCGCATGGGCGGCGACGAGGCGCCGCGCAGCGTCGAGGAGGGCGCCGACACGGCGGTCTGGCTCGCGACGCTGCCGCGGGGCGGACCCAACGGAGGGTTCTTCCGCGACCGGAAGCTCGTCCCGTGGTGAAGAGCGCGGCGCGGTCGAGCGGTGTCGCGCGGCGGGCTATCCTGTCCACCCGCCCATCACGAACCACCGACGAGCCATGACGACCGCGCACGACACCACGCCCCGCCCCGTCTTCCGCAAGGACTACCGCGTCCCCGACTTCCTGGTCGAGAAGGTCGACCTCGAGTTCGACCTCGACGCGATCCAGGAGGGGGGCGAGGACTGGACGGAGGTGCGCGCGCGGCTCGACGTGCGGCGCAACGCCGACGGCGAGCCGGGTGCGTCGCTGCGCCTCGACGGCGAGGGGCTGCGCACGGTCCGCGTCGCGATCGACGGCCGCGAGCTCGAGGAGGGCGAGTGGCGCATCGAGGACGACAAGCTCGTGATCGCGGACGTGCCGGACGGTTTCGAGCTGCGGACGACGGTACGGATCCAGCCGCAGAAGAACCTCGAGCTCTCGGGCCTCTACAAGTCGTCGGGCAACTTCTGCACGCAGTGCGAGGCCGAGGGCTTCCGTCGCATCACGTGGTTCCTCGACCGGCCCGACGTGATGGCGCGCTACACGACGACGATCACGGCGGACGCGGCCAAGAACCCGGTGATGCTCTCGAACGGCAACCGGATCGCGACGGAGGACCTGGGCGACGGGCGGCACCGCGTGCGCTGGGAGGACCCCTGGCCGAAGCCGAGCTACCTGTTCGCGCTCGTGGCGGGCAACCTCGCCTGCCACGCCGGCTCGTTCCGCACGACGTCCGGCCGGGACGTGCGCCTCGAGATCTGGGTCGAGCCGCAGAACATCGACAAGTGCGAGCACGCGCTGCGTTCGCTCCAGAAGTCGATGGAGTGGGACGAGACGACGTTCGGCCGCGAGTACGACCTCGACCTCTACATGATCGTCGCCGTCGGCGACTTCAACATGGGGGCGATGGAGAACAAGGGCCTCAACGTCTTCAACTCGAAGTTCGTGCTGGCCCGCCCCGACACCGCGACCGACGGCGACTACGAGCACATCGAGGCCGTCATCGCGCACGAGTACTTCCACAACTGGACCGGCAACCGCGTGACGTGCCGCGACTGGTTCCAGCTCACGCTCAAGGAAGGGCTCACGGTCTACCGCGACCAGCGCTTCACCGCCGACATGACGTCGGCCGGCGTCAAGCGCATCAGCGACGTGCGCCAGCTCCGCTCCGCGCAGTTCCCCGAGGACGCGGGACCGCTGTCGCACCCGATCCGTCCCGAGTCCTACATCGCGATGGACAACTTCTACACCTCGACGGTGTACGAGAAGGGGGCGCAGGTCATCCGCATGTACGAGACGTTGCTCGGACGCGACGGCTTCCGGAAGGGGATGGACCTCTACTTCGAGCGCCACGACGGCAGCGCCGTCACGTGCGACGACTTCCGCGCCGCGATGTCGGACGCGAACGGCCGCGACCTCAAGCAGTTCGAGCGTTGGTACCTCCAGAACGGCACGCCGCGCGTCGCCGCGCGCGCCGAACGCGACGGCTCGGCGCTCGAACTCGTGTTCGAGCAGAAGGCGCCCAGGAACGCGAAGTCGTTCGAGCCGATGCACGTGCCCGTGCGCTTCGCCCTGATCGGTCGCGACGGGCGGCGCGTGCCGCTGGTCGCCGAGGGCGTGCCCGCCGGCGCGACGGAGACCGTGCTCGAGCTGACCGGCGAGACGCACCACTTCCGCTTCGCGAACGTGCCGGACGGAGCCGTGCCCTCGATCCTGCGCGACTTCTCGGCGCCGGTCGAACTGGAGTTCGACCAGGACGCGGCGACGCTCGCCTTCCTGTTCGGGAACGACGACGACGACTTCAACCGCTGGGAGGCCGGGCAGCGCTTGTTCGGCGACCTGATCCTCGCGAGCGCGAAGAAGGGCGCGGACGCGGTGCCGACCGACGCGCACGTCGCGGCGTTCGCGGCGGTGCTCGACGACGAGAGCGTCGACGGCTCGATGAAGTCGCTGCTCCTGACGCTGCCCGGCGAGGTGGCGCTCGGCCAGCGCATGGACGTGATCGACCCCGACGCGGTGCACCGCGCGCGGAGGTCGCTGCGCACGGCGCTCGCTCGGGCGTGCTTCGACCGGATCCTCGCGCTCTACCGCGCGACGCGTCCCACGGGCGCGTACGCGCCGACGCAGGAGGAGGTCCACCGCCGCGCGCTCAACGCGACGATGCTGGCGTACCTGTGCGCGGCGGAGCGCGACGAGGTCCCCGCGATCGCATGGGAGCACTTCACGAGCGCCGACAACATGACCGACTCGCAGTCCGGGCTCGCCTGCCTCGTCGAGATGGACGTGCCGGAGCGCGCGAAGGCGCTCGAGGCCTTCCACACGACGTGGAAGTCCGACCCGCTCGTGCTCGACAAGTGGTTCACGGTCCAGGCCGTCAGCCAGCTGCCGGGCGCCGTGTCGCGCGTCGTCGAGCTGACCCGGCGACCCGACTTCGACCTCAGGAACCCGAACCGTGCGCGCTCCGTCGTGCACGCCTTCGCGGCCATGAACCCGACGGGTTTCCACGACCCGAGCGGGGCCGGCTACCGCTTCGTCGCCGACAAGGTGATCGAGATCGGCGCCTTCAACCCGCAGGTCGCGTCGCGCCTCGCGAAGACCTTCAACCAGTGGAAGCGCTACGACGCGAAGCGCCAGGCGCTGATGCGGAAGGAACTCGAGCGCATCAAGGGCACGAAGGGGCTGAGCAAGGACGTGTTCGAGGTCGTGAGCACGGCGCTCGGGTGAGCGCGTGAGGCTGTCGGTCAAGATCGCCGGGGCGTCGGTCCTCCTGCTCGTTGCGGCGATCGCCATCGTCGTGGCGAGCGACCTCGAGGTCACGAAGCGCACCGTGGTCGACGCGTTCGAGCACCGCGAGGAGCTCGCGGACGATCCGTGGCCGTCCAAGGCGCCGCCGTTCGACCCGACGCTCGTCGATCGTCGGACCTTCGACGGCGCCTCGGACGACGGAGAGGCCTCGACGTGGTTCCTGAACTCGAGCGCGGTGGTGCTCGAGCTCGACGTGCCGGACACGCGGAGCGACGCGCCCCCGCTCTTCCGCGAGACCTATCCGAGCCACGCCGCCGCGCGGAAGGCCCTGCACGACTTCGGCGCCGAGCTCCTCCCGAGCACCGCGACGCTCTCCGCTCTCGCGAAGCAGGTCGACGACGGCGTCGTCGCTGCGCTCGAGCTCCACGTGGCCTTCGACGGCGAGGGCGGCCGCGGTCCCTGGCTGCAGCTCGTCGACGACTGGCGCGCTCGGCTCGAACCGGGATCCGCCGCGCACGACTGGCTCACAGCGAGCCTCGTCGTCGGCGACGCTCTGCCCGCGCGCGAAGTCGCTTCGAGAGGGGCGAACGCGTTCGCCGACACGTTCCTCGAGAACGCGAGGGAGTCGCGCACCGTCGGCTTCAACGACTGGACGCCCGAGCTCGAGCGCGCGTTCCGGTTCTCGCGCTTCCTGCGGCAGCTGCTCCCCGTCGGGGGTGATGCCGCGCAGGGTCTCGTGGACGCACTCCGGCGCGACGAAGTCCTCGCCGAGCGGCTGCGCGACCTACTCGAGTTCGAGCACCGCTCCTCCAACTGGGCGCGCGACACGAGCCTCCTCGACGTCGCGAGCGGTGTCGCGACGAGTGCGGCGTTCGCGGCCGTACGACCCTACGTCGGAACCGCCGAGGCCCAGCTGTTCACGGCGCTCTACGGTCCGGTGGTGCCGAGCGGCGCGAGCCCGATGCTCGACCTCGTCCGCGCCATCCGCGACGGCACGATCGACCTCGCGCCGAGCGACGCCGGCGGCTGGTACGAGTGGCAGGTGCACGCGCTCGAGACCTTCGTGCTGCCGGAGCGCGGACGCGAGCACGCGAAGCTCTTGCTCACGCGCGCCTACAAGCAGCACCTGATCGAGGCCTACTCCGCGCGCGTCACGACCATCCTCGAGACGCACATCGGCGCGATGGGGGTCATGCTCCTAGCGTCGGCGATGCCTCCGACGGAGTTCCCGCCGCCGCTCCGGCTCGAGCCTTCACCGACGTACTACCTGCGCGTCGCGCGCAGCTACGCGTTCCTCGACTCGGTGCTGCGCGCGGCACTGCAGGACTACGACGACCTGCACGGCATACGCGAGGGCGGAGAACGGGCGCGGTCCCTCGCCGCAGACGTCGAGCGCGCGCGCCTGCTCTTCCTCGGCTGCCACCTCGTGTCCTGCGAGGACATCGGGCTCGCGCCCTTCGCCGAGCCCGAGGACGGCGACGCCGCGGAGCTCGAGCGCGCGTACACGCTCGCGACGGAGTGGCTCGCGCACTGGTGGGACGACGAGGATCTCGCGGTCGACGCGCGCGTCGCCATGCCCGTCGGACCGACGCCGAGCGGCGCGATGCGGCACTGGGGGACGCGCGGCGTCCGCCCGGTGCAGTTCACGGCGCGCTACCACTTCGGGCCGAGCATGCGGCAGGTTTCGGAGAGCAGCGCGGAGCCGGGCGAGTGGGAGGAACTCGAGGCCTGGAGGACCGCGACCGGCCACTGGTGGATGCTCGTCGACGACTTCGAGGAGTTCGACGCGAAGGCCGGCGTGCCGCTCACCCGAGCGGAGTACCGCGCGCGCCTCGACGGGCGCTGATCGCTACTCCTCGCGCAACAGCTCCGCGAGATCCCTCCCCACCCGCTCCGACCAGCGCACCGCCGCCTCGCGCGTCAGGTGCCCCTGGTCGAGACGCGCCTCGACGGCGTAGAGCTCGGGGTAGAGGTCGGGATCGGCGTAGTCCAGGAGGTTCGGCATCTCGCCGCGCTCGGCGAGCTGCTTCGCGAAACGGTCCGTCATGTCGTAGGGCGGCATGACGTAGAGCACCGTGACGCCGCGCGACGCGAGGAAGGCGCGCTGCTCGCGGTAGACGTCGAGCTGGCTGTCGAGGAACACGACGGTGTGCCCCTCGCGCAGGCGCTCCACCCGTTCCTGGTACACCGGGAGCTTCTCGTCGAGGAACCGTTCGCGCCGCGCGCGCCAGGCCTCGCCCATGTCGTCCTCGATCGAGATGTAGCCGCGGCCGCGCTCGATCTCCTCCGTCGTCATCTCGCGCAGCGGTTCGCGACCGGTCAGCGCCGCGAGCAGCCGCTCGGACTCGCCGACGTTGCCGTAGCGCGACACCATCGTCTCGACGTGCATCGGGATCCACCACGACCAGTGTCGTCCCGCGCGCGTGCCCTCGATCGCGATGCGCAGCACCGCCCACGTCTGGCGCAGGTCGTGCCAGTCGCCGTTGCGCAGCGTGCCGCGGTACTGGCTCTCGACGACGGGCGAGAGGTGTTGCGCCTCGAGCACGACCCACTTCACGCGGCCGTCGAGCGCGTCGAGCGCCTCGCGCAGCAGCTTGTCCGACTCGAACGCCTTCATGCTCCGCGCGCCGAGGTTGAAGCTGCGGAAGTCGGGGACCGTCTCCTGCACGATGGGATCGAGCACGTTCGGGTCGAGACCCTGGAACAGCGAGCTCGTGCCCACGATCAGCGCCGTCACGTCGTCCGGGTGCGCGCGCAGGTACTCGAGCTTCTGCGCGCCCTCGAACAGGTCCGGGGCGGGCAGTGCCGCGCGGATCGCGCCCGCCGTCAGCGCGAACGCGGCGACGCCGAGCGCGGCGAGTGCCGCCATGCGCGTGGGTCCGATGTACTCGTGGTCCGCCGTCATCGCTCAGAACTGGAAGTAGATGAAGGGACGGTACTCCGTCGCGACGAACATCGGCGCGATCGCCGCGGCGGCGCCGATGAA
>JAWKUH010000010.1:0-159381 GCA_041398665.1 Planctomycetota bacterium
TTGCGCGGCGCCGCTGCTCGAGCTCGAGGACATCGCGACTCTCGCGGAGAAGCGCGAGCGCTTCGACGCCGTCACTCCGCGTGGATCCGAGTCGGGGGCCGAGTCATCGGGACGGCGCCGCTCCATCGTCGGCACCGGCCCCCTCGATCGCGAGTCGGTCGCCGGTACCAGCCGCTTCGAGCCTTGCGAAGAGTTGGATCTTCTCGAGCGTCGTGCGACTTCTCTCACGGCCATCGTCGTGCACGGGACCTGCAATGGTCAGGTCCGACAAGGTGATGATGATCTCACCACTCGGCATCGGACCAGCATCGCCTTCGTGTCGGCTTCGCAGCTCGTCGAGATCGAACTCCTCGAGAACCACTGGAGGATCTCTCTCTACGCGAAGTCTCCACAGCCCTCCACCCGAGACTGCGCCGCCCTTGGCGAACAAGGGACTCCGACCGAACTCGTCTGCGATGAACTGCACATGAGGGACATCGAGGGAGATGTCGACCGGAGCGCCACTCGCTCGTGCGAGCACTCGAATGCTCCCCGATTGCATCTCGTCCGGACCCACGGCGAGGACGACGCCGAGCTCCAAGCCGTCGAGGCTGATCCACTCGAGTTCGATACGCGCACTCCCGCTGCGCTCTTCCAGCTTCTCCTGCACCGAACGAACTTCGGGCGGTCCATCCTGCACACGCATGTGGCTGCAAGCCGTCCACCCAGGACTGCCGAGGGCTGCGAGGACCAGGATCCAACGTGCTCTCGAAACTGCGCGCCATGCTCCGATCCGCTCGCCCGAGATCGACTCGAGTCGCGAGCGAACGACTCGGCCCTCGCGCGTTCGAAACGGGTTCATCACGGCATGTTCCTCCAAGACAGCGATTCGCTGCGACCCTCCAATCGTCGTCGAAACATACGGGGTCGAAGGGTCCGGACCGTCATGACCGTCGGCACGATTGTCGGTCGGACGCAGTCATCGGTCCACATGGGACTCGGACGACGAATCCGATCGATTCGCCCTCGGCCTTCGAGTCGCCGAGCGGATCCGCGTGGATCTCTCTCTCGTGCCGCGAACGCCACGAACGGACCGTCGCCACACTCGGCGACGGTCCGTTCGCGGCTCGCGGGCGGTGCCTACGCGGCGTCGCGCGCCGACGTGTCGGTGCTCGTCGGAAGTCCCGGGCGCGTCTGCGCCTGTGCGTCGTCGTGCACGACCTCGCGCTCGATCTCGGCGTACGCCTCGGCGGCGCGGCGCTGGTCCGCGTCGTCGTGGGTCGAGAGCTCGCGTTCGGTCCGCGCGATCTCGCGGCGCGCGCCTCGACGCCGGCGGCGCGCGTGGCGGCCGCCTGATCGCTGGGCGTGGTGCGCGCCGGTGCGAGCGCGGCTCGCATCGCGCTCCGCCCGCGCGCAACGCGATCTCCTCGAGCGTCGTCCGTCGCGGATCGCGATGTCGGTCTCGGCGCTCACCGCGTAGCGGCGTCCGTCGGGTCCGACCTCGAAGCGGTACTCGAACCGTCGACGACGTCGAGGCCCGACCGCGGTGGATGTTCTCCTGCGAACGCACGAGCCGGTCGAGCCGCCTGAGGTCGCGCAGGGCGCGCGCTTCGTCGTCGCTGGTTCGCGACGGGACGGTCGCCGGAGCTCCGCCTGGATGAAGCAGCACTCGAGTCGTTCGCGCGGACCCTCGACGAGCGGTTCCGCGTCGACGCCCGTCATCGACGCACCGTCCATCCGCGATCCCGCGGCAAACCCTCCTCACCGTCGTGCGCCCGCGTCCGCGCAGGCCACTTCCGCCCGGCGCGAGATCATCGACGCCGTCGACGCGCTTGGCGCGCGCCGATTCACCCTGTTCGTCGTCCTGCGGAGCCTTCGCGACGCGGTGCTTCGCGCCCTCGATCTCGCGCAGGTGCCTCGGAGCCTCGAGCTCCCCAGTTCCTTCCGATGGAATGCGTGGAAGCATGGTCCACCCCCCGCCCCTCGATCGGTCCGACCGCGCCGTCCGGGTTGAGGCCGCCCGGGACTTTCTCGCCACCTGCGGAATCGACCGCTTCGGAGGTGCATCCAGGGCCGCTCGTCGCTAGGGTGGCCCGTTCAAACGGACGTTTGATGGACCCCGAACCCTCCCACCGGACCGACCCCGATACCGGCTCCGCCGCCCCCGCCGAGCCTCCGACCGGCCACCGCACGGACGCCGCGGCGAGCGGCGCCGAGACCCGCGAGCGCCTCCTCGACGTCGCGGAGCGCCTGTTCGCGGACCTCGGCTACGAGGCGGCGTCGCTGCGCGCCGTGACCGGCGAGGCCGGCGCCAACCTCGCCGCGGTGCACTACCACTTCGGTTCGAAGGAGGGCCTCTTCGCCGCGGTGTTCCGCCGCCGCGTCGGGCCGGTGAACGGCGCGCGACTCGAGCGGCTGCGCGAACTGTCGGAGCGCGGCGCGCCGACGCTCGTCGAGGTCGTCGACGCGCTGTTCCGACCGGTGGTCGAGCTCGCGCGCAGCCCGGGCGGCGAGAACTTCGTGCGACTCGTCGCGCGACTCCTCGCGGACCCCGGCGAACACGCCGCGGCGATCCGCGCGGAGTTCGAGGAGGTGCGCGCACGGTTCTTCCCGGTCCTGGTCGGACTGCTCCCCCACCTCGAACCGGAGGAACTCGTGCTGAGGCTGCAACTCGCGCTCGGCTCGATGTGCGCGATCCTGTCGCGCGCGCACGGCATCGCCGCGCACGTCTGCGTCACCTCGCGGGTCGTCGACCCGCGGCGCAGGGCCGATGAACTCGTCGCGTTCGTGAGCGCGGGACTGGCAGCACCGAGCAGCGGAGCGACGACCGAGGAGCCGTCATGAGGATCACGCGCAACATCGCCCTTCTCCTCCCCCTCCTCGCGTGTGCGTGTCGCGCGACGCGTCCCGAGGTCCCCGAGCGCTCGACGCAGGTCCTCCCGCTGCACTTCGCGGAGGACGGCGGCGCGGGCGCGGAGCGCGACGACCGCGCGTGGTGGCGCGACTTCGGCGACGAGCGCATGGACGAACTCGTGCGCGAGGCGCTGCTCGGCAACCGCTCGTTGCGCGTGGCGAGCGAGCGGGTCGCGGCCGCGGACGCGCTGGCGCGCGAGATCGGTGCGGCGCGCGCACCGCAGCTCTCCGCCGAGCTCTCCGGTTCGCGCAGTCGACAGAACATCATCGGCGTCATCCCCGGCGTGCCCCTTCTCACGACCTATTCGACGAGCTACGGGCTCGGAGCGACCGTGTCCTGGGACGCCGACCTGTGGGGTCGACTGTCGGCCGCGGAGAGCGCGGCGCGCAACGACGTCGCGGCGAGCGAGTGGGACCTCGAGGGCGCGGCGCAGTCGCTCGCCGCGCGCGTCGTGAAGGCCTGGCTCGCCGTGCTCGAGGCCGAGCAGCAGCTCGAGATCGCGGAGCGCGCCGCGCGCAACCGCGAGTCGGGCCGCAAGTCGGTGGAGCAGTGGTTCGACGTCGGACGGCGCAGCGCGTACGACGTCGAGTCCGCGCGCACCGAGGAGCACACCGCGCGGGCGAACGTCGAGGTGGCGCGCACGAACCTCGCGAACGCGCGGCGCGTCCTCGAGCGCCTGCTCGGGCGCTACCCGTCGGGCGCGTTCGTCGGCGGCGCCGTGCTGCCGGCCGTTCCGCCCAGCCCGGCCCCCGGGCTCCCCGCCGAACTCCTCGATCGGAGGCCCGACCTGCGCGCGGCGCGCGCGAGGCTCGAGTCGGCGGCCGACCGCTCGGCGTCGGCGCGCGCGGACCGCTACCCGCGCCTCGCGCTGACGGCGTCCGGCGGCACGCGCTCGAACGAGCTCGCCGACCTGCTCGACGGCGACTTCCGCGTGTGGAGCGTCGCGGGCAACCTGCTCCAGCCGATCTTCGACGGCGGTCGCCTGCGTGCGCGCGTCGACGGCGCCGACGCCGAGTTCCGCGCGCGCGCCGAGGAGTTCGCCGACCTCGTGCTGTCGGCGTGCGCGGAGGTCGAGGGCCTGCTCTCGGCCGAGCGGCACCTCGCGGCCCGCGAACACGAACTGGCCGAGGCCGCGCGTTCCGCGGCGGAGGCCGAGAAGCGTGCGGAGGAGCGCTACGCGCAGGGCCAGCTCGAACTGGCCGCGCTGCTCCTCGCCCAACGCACGGCGCTCGCCGTGCAGTCCGAGCGCGTGTCGGTGAGACGGATGAGGCTCGACGCGCGCGTCGACCTCCATCTCGCTCTCGGCGGCACGCTCGCGAGCGCACCGCTCGCGCCGTGGCTCGACGGCCCGCCCTACCGGACGGAGAACCAGTCTGGCGAACACAGCGACCAGCTCGACCGCCGAGGACCGCGTCGCCCCGCCGCTCCTCCAACTCCTCGTCGCCGCGATCGTGCTCGGCGGATCGGTCGCCCTGCTGGCGTACCACCGACGCGCGAACGCGCGGTCCCCGAGGAGCGCGACCTCGCTCGTGCCGACCGTCGAGGTCGCCGTCGTCGAGCCCGGCGACGTCCCGGTGCTCGAGCAAGGCGCTTCTTCGAGCCTGCGAGCGCGTCGAACTGACCGCCGAGGTCGCGGCCCGTCGCGCGCGTCGGCGAGCACTTCGAGGAGGGCGAGGTCGTCGAGGCGGGCGAACTCCTCTTCGGTTCGAGACCGCGGACCTCGAACTCGCACTCGCGCGCGCGCAGGCGAGCCTTGCCGAGGCGTCGGCCGCGCTGCAGCTCGAGGAGGCGGCGTTGAGGACGGCGATCTCGAGTGGAAGCTCGTCGGCGGCGGCGCAGCGAGCCTGGTCCGCTCGTGCGCCGCGAGCCGCAGTTGGCCCAGGCGCGCGCGCGCGTCCGCACGGCCGAGGTCGCGGTGAGCGCCGCCGAGCTCGACCTGTCGCGCACGCGCGTCGTCGCGCCGCTGCGCGCGCGCGTGGAGCGTCGGCAGGTGGAACTCGGCAGCCGCGTCGCACCGGGCAGCAGCGCGGGTTCGCTCGCGGGTCTCGGACGGTGGCGCGCCCGCCTCTCCGTCGCGAACGTCGACCGACCGTTCCTGATGCTCGACGACGGCGAGCCGACGGGCGAGGCGCGGCTCGACCTCGGCGGCGTCGTCGTCCCCGCTCGCGTCGAGCGCTCCGCGGCGGGCGTCGACGAACGCACGCAGACGCTCTCCGTCTTCGCCTACGTGGAGGGCGAGACGCCCCTCCCGCTCGTGTCGGGCGAGTTCGTCCGCGCGGTGATCGAGGGTCGACCGATCGAGGGCGCGGCGGTGCTGCCGCGCGCCGCGCTGCGCACCGACGACCGCGTCCTCGTGCTGGGCGGCGACTCGCGCGTCTTCCTGCGCGACGTCGTCGTCGCCAGGCGCGGCTCGGAGTCGATCGTCGTCACGGCGGGACTCGAGGACGGTGAGCGCGTCGTCGTGTCCCCGCTGCCGATCGCCGCCGACGGGATGCGCGTCCGCGTCGTCGCGGGTCAGGGTGCCGAGGTCGAGCAGGGTTCCTGAGGACGAACGATGAAGAGCGTCATCACCTGGTTCGCCGAGAACTCCGTCGCGGCCAACCTGCTCATGGCGATGATCGTCGCCGTCGGCGTGGTCTCGATGGGTCGTGTCGGCGTCGAGGTCCTGCCCGAGCTCGACCCCAAGATCGTGGCGGTGACGGTGGCCTACCCCGGCGCCAGTCCCGACGAGGTCGAGGAGTCGATCTGCTCGCGCGTCGAGGAGGCGGTGTGGGACGTCGACGGCGTCGACGAGATCACGTCGCGCGCGGCCGAGGGCATGGGCTCGATCTTCGTGGAGTGCCGCACGGACGCCGACGCGCGCGAGGTGCTCGACGACGTCAAGGTGCGGGTCGACGCGATCGACACGTTCCCCGACGAGGCCGAGAAGCCGATCGTCAGCGAGATCGTCGTCCGCAAGAAGGTCATCGAGGTCGCGATCAGCGCGAACGGCGACGAGTGGGCGCTGCGCACGCTGGCCGACGAGATCCGCGACGAGCTGACGGCGCTCGACGACGTCTCGCAGGTCGATCTCGTGAACGCGCGCCCCTACGAGATCACGCTCGAGCTCTCCGAGGACCGGTTGCGCGAGTACGAACTCACGTTCGACGAGGTCGCGGCGGCCGTGCGGCGTTCCTCGCTCAACCTCCCGGGAGGTTCGGTGCGAGCGCGGAGCGGCGAGATCCTGCTGCGCGCGGAGGGGCAGGCCTACCGCGGGCTCGAGTTCGAGTCGGTCCCGGTGCGCACGCGGGCGGACGGGACGCGCATCACGCTCGGCGACGTCGCGCACGTCGTCGACGGCTTCCGCGAGACCGACCAGGCGTCGCGCTTCGACGGCGTGCCGTCGATCCAGCTGCGCGTGTTCCGCGTCGGCGACCAGAGCGCACTGGCCGTGGCCGACGCGGTCAAGAGCTACGTCGAACGCAAGCGCGCCGGGCTGCCCGAGGGCTTCTCGATCACGACCTGGGGCGACGAGTCGAAGATCCTCCGGGACCGCCTCGACACGCTGGTGCACAACGGCGTGCAGGGCCTCCTGCTCGTGTTCGTGATCCTGGCGCTGTTCCTGCGCTTCCGCCTCGCGTTCTGGGTCGCGCTCGGCATCCCGATCGCGTTCATGGGGACGCTCGCGGTGCTGGTGCCGCTCGGGACGTCGGTGAACATGATCAGCCTGTTCGCCTTCATCCTCGTGATGGGGATCGTCGTCGACGACGCGATCGTCGTGTCGGAGAGCATCCACACGCACCAGAGCAAGCACCACGAGGGTCGCGCCGGTGCGCGGCGCGGCGTGCTCGAGATCGCCGGCCCCGTGCTCTTCGCCGTCTCCACCACCATCGTCGCGTTCCTGCCGATGGCGTTCATGGACGGCGTCCTGAGTCGCCTGTGGTTCATGATCCCGTCGGTCGTGATCCCGACGCTGCTGTTCTCGCTCGTCGAGTCGCTGTTCGTCCTGCCGAGCCACCTCGCGCACGTCCCGCGCCTCATGTCGTGGATCTCGACGATCCCGCCGTTCTCGTGGTGGGTGAGGTTCCAGACGCGCTTCTCCGACTGGCTCGAGGGTCTCGCGCACCGCTGGTACGCCCCCGTGCTGCGCCTCGCGCTGCGGTGGCGCATGGCGACGCTCGCGGTGGCGCTCGCCTTCGTCGTGACGGCGGTCGGCGTCGTCGCCAACGGCATGCTGCGCTTCGAATTCATGCCGCAGATCGAGGGCGACAACGTCGCGGCGCAGATCGAGATGCCGCCGGGCACGCCGATCGAGCGTACCGCCGAGGTCGCGTCGATCGTCGAGGACGCGGCGCGCGCGCTGCAGGACGAACTGCGCGGCACGGACGCGAAGGTCGGCGACGGCGACCTGATCCAGCACTACCTGACCGCGCTCGGCAGTCAGCCCTACCGCTCCGCGACGCAGAACGACGGCATCGGCGGAGGCGCGGCGATGTCGGGCTCGCACCTGGCCGAGATCACGCTGCAGCTCGTGCCGGCCGAGGGTCGCGAGACGCCCGCCGACGTGATCGAGCGGCGCTGGCGCGAACTCGCGAAGGGGCTCCCGCCCGAGGCGGAGGTGACGTTCTCGGCGGCGCTGACCGGCGCGGACAAGGACGTGCAGGTGAGGCTCCGCTCCGCGGACGAGGACGTCCTCCTCGCGGCCTCCGCGGACCTGCAGGAGCGGCTCGCCGAGTTCCCCGGCGTGTACGGCGTCACCGACACGTACGAGGAGGGCAAGCGCGAACTCACGCTCGGCATCCTGCCGGCGGCGGAACAGGTCGGGCTGCGACTCTCGGACCTCGCGCGCCAGGTGCGTCAGGCGTACTACGGCGAGGAGGTGCAACGCGTCCAGCGCGGACGCGACGACGTGCGCGTCATGCTGCGCTTCCCGGCGGACGACCGGCGCGACGTCGCGGCCCTCGAGCGCATGTACGTTCGAGCACCCGACGGCTCCGAGGTGCCGTTCTCCGACGTCGCGACGGCGTCGCTCGCGCGCGGCTACTCGACGATCCAGCGCTCGGACCGGCAGCGCTCCGTCGACGTGCTCGCCGACGTCGACACGCAGCGCCAGAACAAGGAGGCTCTGCGTCAGGAGCTGATGAGCTCGGTCCTCCCCGCGATCGAGGCGCGTCACCCCGGCGTGCGCGCGGGCTTCACCGGGACGGAGCAGGAGCGCGCCGAGGCGCTGCAGCAGCTCGGCCGCTACTACGTGCTCGCATTGATCGCGATCTTCGCGCTCATGGCGATCCCGTTCCGCTCCTACCTCCAGCCGCTGCTCGTGATGAGCGCGATCCCGTTCGGCATCGTCGGCGCGATCGGCGGTCACCTGATCACGGGCTACGACCTCTCGATGCTGTCGGTGCTCGGCATCATCGCGCTGTCCGGCGTCGTCGTGAACGACAGCCTGGTGCTCGTCGACTACGTCAACAAGCGCCTGCGCGAGGGCGCGACCCTGTTCGACGCGGTGGTCTCCGCGGGGACGGCGCGCTTCCGCGCGGTGATCCTGACCTCGCTGACGACGTTCGGCGGACTGACGCCGCTCATGCTCGAGCGCAGCGTGCAGGCGCAGTTCATGGTCCCGATGGCGGTGTCGCTGGCCTTCGGCGTCATGTTCGCGACCGCGATCACGCTCCTCCTGGTCCCGACCCTGTTCTCGCTCTTCGTGCGCGATCGCGCGGAGGCCGAGGAAGGTCGAGCGGAGGGCGTCGCCCCGGCGTGAGGTCGCGGTCCGCGCGAGGTCACGGACGGCGGCCGCGCGAGTAGCATGGCGATCCCCCGCGCGGGCGCCGTTCGTCCGACGCACCACCCGAACCGACCTCGCTCGCCGGCGAACGAGGTCGCGAGCGCTCCCTCGCCCATGCCCACCCGCGACCCGCAGGCCGCCCTCGCGCTCGACGACGCGCGCGAGATCATCGAAGCCGCCTCGCTCTGTCCCCCGCCGCGCCTCGACGACCCCCTCCCGGGACGCATCGGCCTCGAGCCGGAGCGCTTCGCCATGGTCGTCGAGGAGGACGGTCGGCCGGGGCGCCGTCTCTCCCTCGAGGGCTGCGGCGGTGTGCTCGAACTGCTCTCGCGGAGCTGCGAGCCTTTGCTCGGTCCCGCGCGCTTCGAGACACACCCGCCCGCGATGGACCTGCCGGGCGGCGGCAACCTCACGTTCGAGCCGGGTGCGCAGCTCGAGCACAGCACCGCGGTCTACACCTCGGCGTCGACCGCGCTCGACGACGTGCTGCGCATCGGCGGCGCGATGGACCGCGCGGTGTCGCCGAGCGGCGCGCGCCTGTTCTCGCTGGGCGTCGACCCCTGGCACACGCCGGACGACGTGCCGCAGCAGCTGCGCGCGCCGAGGTACCACGCGATGGCGGCGTACCTCGCGAGCCGTTCGCCGTACGGCGCCGAGATGATGCGCAACTCGTGCAGCCTCCAGGTCAACCTCGACCTCGGGCCGAAGGACGTGCGCGCGTCGCGGTACGCCGTCGCGAACCTGCTGTCGCCGGTGCTCGCCGCGTGCTTCTCGACGAGTCCGGAGCGCCCCGGCGAGGAGCGCTACCACTGTCGCCGCGCGCGCATCTGGCAGCAGCTCGACCCGACGCGCTCCGGATTCCCGAAGGCGTTCCTCGAGGGGCGCGGGACGCCGACCGACCAGTACGTCGAGGCCGTGCTCGACGCGGACGTGCTGCTGTTCCGCACACCGGGCGGTGCCGACACGGGCCGCGCGGGCTTCCGCTTCCGCGACTGGCTCGAGCGCGGCGACGACGCGCACGGGCGCCCGACGGCCGACGACCTGCGCTACCACCTCACGACGGTGTTCTTCGAGGTGCGCGCGCGCGGCTTCCTCGAGATGCGCACGATCGATGCGCTGCCGCCGCGTTGGCGCGCCGCGGCCGTCGCGTTCACGAGCGGGCTCGTCTACGACGCCGAGGCCTGCGAGCGAGCGCGCGCGCTGCTCGAACCGTGGCGCGAGGACCTCCACGAGCGTTGGGTGCGCGCGGGTCGCGTCGGACTGGCCGACGCGGAGCTCCACCGCGCGAGCGTCGAACTGTGGCGCCTCGCGCTCGCGGGAGCCGAACGGCTCGGCAGCGACTTCCTGCGCGCGGAGCACCTCGCCGACGCGGCGGACTTCGCCGACCGCTACACGGGCTCCGGGCGGGCCCCCGCCGACGACCTGCGCGACGTGCTCGGGGACCCCGCGCGCGCCGTCGAGTGGGCCCTGGGTTCGGGGCTCGACTCGGCCGAGATCCTCGTCTGACGGCGGTCCGGGGTGCGGCGGCCCGGGG
The DNA here is from genome assembly GCA_041398665.1 of Planctomycetota bacterium. GTDB lineage: Bacteria > Planctomycetota > UBA1135 > UBA1135 > Rohdeia. The sequence continues at coordinate 10,192 of JAWKUH010000010.1, forward strand.
CTGCTTCCGCGGAGCCTCCGCGCGGTATGCTCCAGGGCCGAGATGACGAGTCCGTTCCGCAACCGAACCGTCGCCGACCGACGGCTGCTCGTGGTCCTGCGCGTTCCCGCGCAGGAGCTGGCGTGCTCGTTGCCGGGCGAGATCGAACCGTCGGCGCGGTGCGGCCAGGGCGTCGTGCTGCTCGACTACGCGTTCCGTTCGCCGGGTCACGGACCGGTCGCGTTGCGCGGCGGTGTGCACCACCTCGCCATGCGCATCCCGGTGCGGCGCTCGAGCTCGGGCGAGACGGCGCTCCACGTGCCGCGGCGTTGGTGCTCGAGTCGTGTGGCGACGAGCGTCCTCGCGCGTCGCGGGAGCGGGACGCGCGCGGAGCCCGCGCAGTTCGACCTGCGCGTCGAGGGCTTCGGCGTCGAACTCGAGGTCCGCAACGAGCGCGGGCGCGTGCTGTACCTGCGCGCGGAAGCGGCGGGCGAACTCGAGGGCTCGGTCTTCCGACGCCCCGAGGAGGTCGAGACGTCCCTCCGCGAGTGGAGCCGCGGCTACCGCGGCGGCTCGCTGTGCGCCGGTCTCGATCGACCGACCGTGCCGGAGCAGGGCGTCGCGTTCCACCCGATGGTCGTGCACGCCATGCAGACCTCGACGCTGCCCGAGCTCTTCCCCGGTGTGGAGGAGGCCGTCGAACTCGACTGTGTGTTGCGCCAGGTGCGCCACCGCCTCGTGACGCAGCGTCCGATGAGCCGGACCGTGCTGGGTCAGCTCACCCGCGGTCGCAGCGACCTGGATGCGCCGCCGGCGGGTGCGTTCATGGTGGCGGCTGACGCCGCGCGAGTGTGGGGGCGCGGTCGAGGCTCGGCGCCTTCGGCGCCGAGGACCACGCGGGAAACACGAAGGGAACGGCAGAAGGACACGAAGAGCACGAAGGCGCCGCTCCGCGGCGCTGGAACGCAGGGACCCGCGGGGCGCGATGCGCTCCGCGGGTCCCTGCGTTCCTTCCGTGTGGTCCGCCGCGAGGCGGCGCCTTCGGTTCTTCGCCGTTCTTCGTGTTTCGATTCGTGTGGGTCGCGCGGCCGGTAGGCCGCGCCGCGCCTCGAGACGAGCACGAGGCGCTGCGCCGGCGCCTTCGGCGCCGAAGACCACGCAATTTCGACACGAAGGAACGACAGGAAAGGACACGAAGAGCACGAAGGCGCCGCTTCGCGGCGCTGGAACGCAGGGACCCGCGGGCGCGATGCGCTCCGCGGTCCTGCGTTCCTTCCGTGTGTTTCGCCGCGCAGGCGGCGCTTGCGTGCTCCTCGCGCTTCGTGGTTCGATCCGCGCGGCCGGTAGGCCGCGCCGCGCTTCGAAACGCGCACGAGGCGCTGCGCCGGCGCCTTCGGCGCCGGGAACACAGGTTCACAGGGAGCCGGGGAGGACGGGGAGATTGAACGTTGTCGCGGATCGACGAGCCGTTGCGGTGCGCGGTTACGACGGGTCGTCGGAGTCGTCGAGTTGCGGTACGACTTGCAGGTGCCCTCCCGTCCTCCCCGGCTCCCTGTGAATCTGCGTGGTTCCGCGCGGCGCGAAGCGGCGCGCTGTGTTCCCCCGCGGCCGTTGGCGGCGCGCACGGGCTCAACGCGCCTTGAACAGCTCGTCGGGCCTCCGGAACGCCTTGAACTCGAGGCTGTTGCCCGCCGGATCGTCGAGGAACATCGTCGCCTGCTCGCCGACCTTGCCGACGAAGCGCACGTGCGGCTCGATGCGGAAGGTGACGTTCGCGGCGCGCAGGCGCTCGGCGAGCGCTTCCCAGTCGCTCCAGGTGAGAACCAGACCGAAGTGCCGCACCGGCACCTGATCTCCGTCGACCTCGTTGCGCTCCGCACCCTTCGCGCGCGAGGACACGAGGTGCGCCACGATCTGGTGACCCGCCAGGTCGAAGTCGATCCAGTGCTCGCTGCTGCGGCCCTCCGGACAACCGAGCAGCCCGCCGTAGAAACGACGGGCTGCTGCGAGATCGTCGACGGGGAACGCCAGGTGGAAGACGCCTCCCGACCCGAACGTCGACATCAGCCGAGCTCCGCGAGCGCCTCGAGCACCTTCTCGTCGTGCCCCGCGACCTTCACGGCGCGCCACACCTTCGCGACCTTGCCGTCGGGACCGATCAGGTAGGTCGAGCGCTGGATGCCGAGCTTCTTCTTGCCGTACAGCACCTTCTCGCGCCACGCGCCGTACTTCTCCGCGACCGCGTGGTCGGGATCGGCGAGCAGCGTGAAGTTGAGGTCGTACTTCGCCTTGAAGCGGCAGTGGCTGTCGACGTCGTCGGGGCTCACGCCGAGCACGACGGCGTCGTGCTTCGCGAGCGCCTTCGCCTTGTCGCGGAAGGCCTGCGCCTCCAGCGTGCAGCCCGGCGTGTCGTCCTTCGGGTAGAAGTAGAGGACGACGGGTCTGCCGGCGAAGTCGCTGAGCTTCACCTTCGATCCGTCGTCCGCCTTCAGCGTGAACGCCGGGGCCTTCTTGCCCTCCTCGATCCAGTCGCCCATGGGTCGTGCCTCGCTCCTTCGGATCAGGCCGGCGCGCCGGCGAGCAGGTGCTCGACGACCATGTCGCCGACCTCGACCGTGCCGTGGTCGCCCGTGCGGACGCTGCGGATCTTGTTCTGGCGGACGAGGTCGATGATGGTGCGCTCGATCGCGGCGCCGGCCTCCTTCTCGCCCAGGTAGTCGAGCATCATCGAGCCCGCGAGGATCGCGGCGACCGGCGAGGCCGTGCCCTTGCCCGCGTGCTTCGGGGCGGAGCCGTGGATCGGCTCGAAGAGGCTCACCTTGCCGGGGTGGATGTTGCCGCTCGCGGCGATGCCCATGCCGCCCTGCAGGCTCGCGCCGAGGTCGGTGATGATGTCGCCGAAGAGGTTGGTCGTCACGATGACGTCGAACCACTCGGGGTTCTTGATCATCCACATGCAGGCCGCGTCCACGTAGGCGTGGTCGGTCTGGATGTCGGGGTACTCCGACGCGACCTCGGCGAAGGTGCGCGTCCAGATGTCCTGGGCGCGGACCGCGTTGGCCTTGTCGACGAGCGTGACCTTCTTCTCGGGACGCTTCGTCGCGGCCTCGAAGGCGAAGCGGATGATCCGCTCGCAGCCCTCGCGCGTGTAGACCATGGTCTGCGTCGCGACCTCGAGGGGCTGGTTCTTGTGCGCGAAGCCGAACATGCCGGAGTAGGCACCCTCGGTGTTCTCGCGCATGATCAGCATGTCGATGTCGTCCGGGCCCTTGTCCTTCAGCGGGCAGAGGCGCTCGTCGTAGAGCTTGACCGGACGAAGGTTCACGTAGAGGTCGAGCTCGAAGCGCATCTTCGCGATGATGCCGAACTCGATCATCCCGACCGGGACGCGCGGGTCGCCGATGGCGCCGAGGAAGATGGCGTCGCTCGCCTTCACCTCGGAGAAGTGGCGCTCCGGGAAGATCTCGTTGTTCGCGAGGTAGTAGTCCGTGCCGAGCGGCATCGCGTTCTCGCGGATCTTGAAGCCGAAGTGCGACGCCGCGGCTCGCACGACCTTGAACGCCTCGGCGGTGACCTCGGGGCCGATGCCGTCTCCGGCGATGATCGCGACGTCGTGTTCCTTCATGTCATGGGGGCCCGCGCGGGGCTCGTCGGGTCGACCGCGGTGCGGCCGATCGTGGTGGTCTCGTGGGACGTGTCTCTCGTGGGTCCGGAAGCTCCGCTTCAGCGCGCGGCCGCCGTCTCGGCGAACATGCCGGGGCGGTACGCGCTGATGCGACCGGTGACCGCGCTGGCCGCGACCGTGAGGGGCGATGCCAGGTAGAGCCTGCCGGGGCCGGAGCGGCCGGTGAAATTGCGGTTGATCGCGCTGACGGTCACCTGGTCGGGCGACTCGCTGACGCCGGGGCCGCAGCCGATGCAGGCGCCGCAGCCCGGTTCGATGACGACGACGCCGGCTCGCTCGAAGATCTCGACGTAGCCCTTCCGACGGGCGTACGCCTTGACGCTCTCGCTGCCGTACTGGATGTACATCCGGACGCCGTCGGCGACCTTGCGACCGTGTTCGAGCGCCTCGCGCAGGACCTTCGCGTAGTAGTCGAAGTCGGTCTCCTTGCCTGCCGTGCACGACCCCGCGTAGGCGATGTCGATGCGCACCTCGCCGAGGTCCTCGACGTCCTCGCCGTAGGTCGGGTCCGAGGGCTTGGCGACCATCGGGACGATCTTCGACAGGTCGATCGTGTGCACGCCGCCGTCGTAGGTCGCGTCCGCGTCCGGCGCGACGAAGCGCGCGCGGAGCTGTTCGCGCGTCATGTCGGGACGGCGCGCGGCGAGCCAGTCCAGCGTGACGTCGTCCGCCTCGCAGATGCCCGACTTCGCGGTGCACTCCGTGGCCATGTTGCACAGCGTCGCGCGCTCGTCCATGTCGAGCGAGGCGAGGCCGGGGCCGCCGAACTCCATCACGCGGTCCAGCGTGTCCTCGCGGACCGCGTAGACCTCGAGGATGTGCAGCATCACGTCCTTCGCGGTGCAGCCCGGGTCGAGCTCCCCCACCAGGTGGAAGCGGATCGACTCCGGCACCTCGACGAAGGTGTAGCCGGAGTGCACGAGGCCCGCGTACTCCGTCGCACCCACGCCGTAGGACAGCGCGTTGTTGCCGCCGCCCATGCAGGTGTGGCTGTCCGTCGCCTGCACGAAGTCGCCGGGGTCGACGAAGTGCTCGCGCGCGACCTGGTGGCAGATGCCGGGCGAGATGCCGTCCTTGGCCGAGTAGTCGCGCACGCCGGTGTGGCGCTGGAACTCGTTCTGGAGGCGGCGCAGCGTCTCGATCTGCGACTCGAACGGCTTGAAGCGCGCGACACCGGTCGCGTACAGCAGGTGGTCCTCGAACACCGCGAACTTGGCGGGGTTCGGGAGCGCGTAGTCCGCGCCGTACTCCTGCTCGAGGAAGTGGTGGACCTGTGCGGTCGTGAACTCGTGGCTGTAGCCCGCGTCGACCTTCACGAGACAGGCCTGTCCCGGCTTCACCGCGATCGTCGGGTCGTCGCCGCCCTCCACGAGGTGCGAGGCCACGATCTTCTCGGCCATCGTCATGGGACGGGCGGGCGTGCGCTCGAGGTCGAGGGTGATCTCGCCCTTGCTGTAGCGCTTGGCGAACTCGAAGAGACCGCCGGCCTCGAGGATCGTGCGCGTCACCGGGTCGTACTTCCCGGTGAACTCCTCGAGCGGGATCTCCTCGCCGGCCTGGAGCCGCGCGAGCTGGGCGTGGTCGCCCATGAGCTGGCCGAGGTTGATGTTGTTGCGCTCGTGGATCGGTGCGAACGAGGACGCGATCACGAGGCGGATGCCGCTCCACTTCTCGCACTGCACCGCGGTCTCGCGGCTCGAGCCCGTGCCCTTGCGCTGGCCCGAGACGATCACGCGGAAGCCGCCGTCCATGAGCGCGCGGGTGCCGACGACGCGCTTTCCGTCCGCGTCGAGCAGACCGGCGTAGGCGTCGAGCGCGATGTCCTCCGGCTTGTGGCGGAAGCACACCCACGCCGGCGTCATGACGTCGGTGTTGATGTCGTCGAGCAGATCGCTCGGGTCGACGTCCTTCGCCGAGAGCGTGAGCCGTCCCTCGAGTTGCGCGGTGACGCGCGCGAGGTCCTTCGTGAGGAAGAGCGCTCGCTCGCCCGGCTCGAGTCGGACGACGCGCGAACCGTCGGCTCTGGTGTGGAGGAGTTCGTTCACCGGCGGTGCGGGATCAGGCGCGCGTGTTCTCGATGAGGATGGCGATCCCCTGAACGCCGCCGATGCAGGCGGAGGCCACGCCGTAGCGCAGCCCGGTCCGCCGGAGCTCGTACATGAGCGTGAGCACCAGGCGCGACCCGGTCGCACCCAGCGGGTGACCGAGGCTGATCGCGCCGCCGTTCACGTTGACCTTGTCGCGGTCGAGGCCGAGTTCCTTCTCGCAGCCGAGGTACTGGGCGGAGAAGGCCTCGTTGATCTCGAAGCGGTCGACGTCGCGCAGCGCGACACCGGCGCGCTCGAGGCAGGCGCGGATGGCCGGGACCGGGCCGATGCCCATCTCGCTCGGGTCGACGCCGACCGTCGCGTAGGACACGACGCGCGCGAACTCGTCGAGGCCGTCGGCCTTCGCTCGGTCCGCCGTCGTCATCACGAGCGCCGCGGCGCCGTCGACGATGCCGGACGCGTTGCCGGCCGTCACCGTGCCTTCCTTGCCGAACGCGGCGCGCAGCTTCGAGAGCGCCTCGATGCTCGTGTCGGGCTTGATGTGGTCGTCCGTGTCGACGACCACGTCGCCCTTGCGCGTCTGGATCGTGTAGGGAGCGATCTCCTCGGCGAAGCGACCCTCGCGGACGGCCTCGGCGCCGAGCTTGTGGCTGCGCAGTGCGAACTCGTCCTGCGCCTGGCGCGGGATGCCGAGGCGCGCGGCGATCTTCTCGGCGGTCTGCGCCATGAAGAGGCCGCAGTACGGGTCCTTCAGCGACGAGAACAGGAGGTCCTCGAGCTGCGGCGCGGAGCCGAACGGGAAGCCCTGGCGCGCGTCGCGGAGCACGTACGGCGCCTGGCTCATGTTCTCCATGCCGCCGGCGAGCACCGTCGTCGCCTCGCCGAGCTTGATCATGTGCGCACCGTCGACGAGCGACTGGATCCCGGAACCGCACAGACGGTTCACGGTGAGCGCCGGCGCCTTCTGGGGCACGCCCGCCTTCAGACCGACGTGCCGCGCGCCGTAGATCGCGTCGGCCGAGGTCTGGAGCGCGTTGCCCATGACGACGTGCTCGATCGACTCCGGGTCGATCCCAGCGCGTTCGATCGCGGCCTTGGAGGCGTGCGCCGCGAGGTCGATCGCGGAGACGTCCTTGAACTTGCCGTAGCCCGGCGTGCCGACGTACTCGGCCATCGCGGTGCGCGCGCCGCCGACGAAGACGATGTCCATGCTCATGGTTCCTGGCTCCTGGATCTCGCGATCAGCGGTTCTCGAACTTGGCGGGGCGCTTCTCGATGAAGGCGGCCATGCCTTCCTTCATGTCCGCGGTGGTCGCGGCGAGGCCGAACATGTCGGTCTCGATCAGCTCGCCCTCGGCCTGGCTCATGTTCATGCCGCGGCGGATCGTGTCGATCGCGAGGCGAACGGCGATCGGGGCGCGCGAGAGGATCGTCTCGACCATCTTCATGGTGCCCTCGCGCAGCGCCTCGGGCTCGAAGACGCGGTTGACCACGCCGACGCGGTGCGCCTCGGCGGCGCCGAAGATCTCGCCCGTGAGGACCCACTCCCGCGCCACGCCGGGGCCGGCGATGCGCGCGAGTCGCTGCGTGCCGCCGTAGCCCGGGATGATGCCGAGGCTGACCTCGGGCAGGCCGACGCGCGCGTTCGACGACGCGGTGCGCAGCGTGCAGGCGAGCGCGAGTTCGAGCCCGCCGCCGAGGGCGAAGCCGTTGATCATCGCGACCGAGGGCTTGCCGAGGTCCTCGAGCTGGCCGAGGACGCTCTGTCCGCGGAAGGCGAGCGCCTTCGCGCCCAGCGGGTCCATCTTCGCGAGCTCGTTGATGTCCGCGCCCGCGACGAAGGCCTTCTCGCCGGCGCCGGTCAGGACGAGCGCGCGCACCGAGTCGTCGGCCTTCGCCTCAGCGAACGCGTGCGAGAGCTCGCCCACGGTCGCGTTGTTGAGCGCGTTCATGACCTTGACGCGGTCGATCGTCACGAAGGCGACGGCGCCTTCCTTCTCGTAGCGGATGTTCTCGTAGCTCACGGTGTTCTCGCGGTGTTCGGTCGTGCGTTCGGGGGGCCCGGGAGCGGCGGCGCCGATCTTCGGGATCGGCGCCGCGCTCGCGGCCGGACGGAGGCGCTCCGTCGTCGGGGCGCAGGCTCGCGGGGTCGCCGCGGCGCGTCGCGCGGTCAGTTCGTGGAGCCCGCGCGCTCGACCTCGACGGCCTTCACGCGCGTGGGGTCGACGGGCTTGCTGCCCTCGCCGCCGGGCTTCGTCTTCGCCGTGGCGATCGCGTCGAGCGTCGACTCGCCCTCGACGAGCTTCCCGAAGGCCGTGTACTGACCGTCGAGGAAGCCCGCGTCGCCGTGGCACACGAAGAACTGGCTGCCCGCCGAGTTCGGGTCCTGCGAGCGCGCCATCGAGAGGATGCCGCGCGCGTGGTGGACGTCGTTGAACTCGGCCGGGATGCGGTAGCCCGGACCGCCCATGCCGCTGCCCTCGGGGCAGCCGCCCTGGATCATGAAGTCCGGGATGACGCGGTGGAAGATCGTCCCGTCGTAGAAGCCCTTCTCGGCGAGGTCGACGAAGTTCTTCACGTGGCCCGGGGCCTTGTCGTTGAAGAACTCGAACGTCATGTCGCCGGCCGTCGTCCGGAAGGTCACTCGGGCGCCGTCGTAGGCGGGATCGTGCTTGGGCTTGGCCACGGTCAGTTCCCCTTCTTCGGGATGCGTTGGAGCACACGAGCCGAGAGGATGCGCTGCTCCTGCAGCGGGCGATCGCCCCGGTCGCGCGGCGTGTTGACGATCAGGTCGAGCGTGTCGTAGCCCGTGACGAGCTTGCCGAACGCGCTGTACTGCCCGTCGAGCGACGGGTAGGCCTGGTGCATGATGAAGAACTGGCACGAGGCCGAGTTCGGGTCGTTCGTGCGCGCGGCCGAGAGGACGCCGCGGACGTGCTTCGCGTCGCTGAACTCGGCGTTGAGGACGCGCGGTCCGTTGCCGCCGCCGGTCCCCGTCGGGTCGCCGCCCTGGATCATGAACCCGGGGATGATGCGGTGGAAGATCACGCCGTTGTAGAACCCCGAGTTGGCGAGATCGAGGTAGTTGCGGACGTGGTTGGGAGCCTTGTCCGGCCACATCTCGAGCAGCATCGACCCGCGGTTCGTGCGCAGCTCGACGAGGTACTTCGAGAGCTCGTCCGGCGCCATCTCGAGGAAGTTCGTGCCCTTCGCCGGCGCCTTGAACGCCGTGACCTCGACCGGGTTCGACTTGCTGATGCCCGACACCATGTCGAGCGCGAAGTCCTTGGCCTCGAGGTGCGGGCCGAGGTCGTACTCGATCGTGAGTTTGGCGCCGGCAGGCAGCTCGATCAGATCGGAGTCCGTGCGCTCCCCGATCGGGACGCCGTCGACGAGGAACGCCGAGGGCGTGAGGATCCAGGGTGCGAGCTGCGACCCGTTCTTGCCGGCCTCCACCTCGACCTTGACGAGGTAGGGCTCGCCGGCGACGTAGTTGGTCGAGGCCTCGAAGGAGACCTTGGCGGCGTCCAGGGGGGCGGTGGCGGCCGCGGCGGACTTCGACGACGCCGCCTCGGCCGTCTCCGTCGGCGCACAGGCCAGGGACAGGGCCGCGATGGCGGTCGTCGCGGCGAACGCGACGGCGAGCGTGCTGTGCATCATGTGCGCTTGTCTCCTTCCCACTTGTAGAAGCCTTCGCCGGACTTCCGTCCGAGCTTGCCCTCGCGCACCTTGTCGCGCAGGACCTGCGGGATGACGAAGGCCGGTTCGTCCGGGTAGCGCTCGACCCAGCCCTCGAGGATCGAGAGCGTCGTGTCGAGACCCACGTAGTCGGTGAGCGTCAGCGGCCCCATCGGGTAGCCGCAGCCGTACATCATCGCGTTGTCGATGTCTTCCTTGGTCGCGTCGCCGCGCTCGTACATGAGCAGCGCCTGGCTCATGTAGGGCACGAGCAGGCGGTTGACCACGAAACCCGGCGTGTCCTTGCAGGAGACCGGCGTCTTCCCGACGGCCTCACCGAAGGCCTTTGCCTCGGCGAACACGTCGTCCTTCGTCTTCGCGGCGCGCACGACCTCGACCAGGCGCATGAGCTGCACCGGGTTGAAGAAGTGGAGCCCGACCATGCGGTCGGGGCGACCCGAGGCCTCCCCCATCTCGCCGATCGGGAAGCTCGACGTGTTGGAGGCGAAGATCGTCTCCTTCTTGCAGATGCCGCCGAGCTGCGCGAAGAGCTTCTTCTTCACGTCGAGGTTCTCGACGATCGCCTCGATGACGAGGTCGCACGACGCGAGGTCGGAGATCTCGGTCGAGGGCGTGATGCGCGCCCGCGCTCCGTCGGCGAAGGCCTTGGCCTGTTCCGCCGTCGCCTTGCCCTTCTCGACCTGCTTCTCGGCCAGCTTGGCGAGCGACTTCTCGATGCGGGCGACGCCCTTGTCGAGCGCGGCGCGATCCGCCTCGAACGCGACGACGTCGAAGCCGCCCTGCGCCGCCACCTGCACGATGCCGTGACCCATGAGGCCGCAGCCGATCACGCCTACTTTCTTGATCGCCATGTGCTCCTGCTCTTCGTCGTGGTTCGGATGTTCGTTCTCGTGGGACGCGCTCCGCGGGAGCGCGTCGATGGTCGGTCGAGGAGCGCTCGGCGCTCACCGTCGGCCCGGCACCGCGCGCGGTCAGAGCCCCTCGCGCGTGAAGTGGACGGCCATGCCCATCCCGCCGGAGACGCACAGCGTCGCCAGGCCGTGGCGCCCGCCGCGGCGACGGAGCTCGTGGAGGAGCGTGACGACGATGCGCGCGCCCGTCGCTCCGATGGGGTGACCGAGCGAGATGGCGCCGCCGTTCACGTTGACGCGCTCCATCGGCAGCTCTTCCTCGCGATGGCACGCGAGCACCTGCGCCGCGAAGGCCTCGTTGAGCTCGATCAGGTCGTAGTCGCCGGGAGCGAGCCCGTTCCGCTCGCGCAGTGCGCGGATCGCGGGCACCGGGCCGACGCCCATGCGGCGCGGGTCGACACCGGCCTCGGTCGCGTCGCCGAGGAACGCCAGCGGCTCGAGGCCGAGGCGCTCCGCCGCGCGTTCGCTGGTCACGAGGAGCGCGGCCGCGCCGTCCGTGATGCCCGAGGAGTTGCCCGCGGTGACCGTGCCGTTCGCGCGGTCGAAGACGGGCGGCAGCTTGGCGAGCGACTCGAGGCGCGCGTCGTCGCGCGGGTGTTCGTCCTTCTCGAAGAGCGCGACCTCGCCCTTGCGACCCGGCACCTCGACCGCGGCGAGCTCGTCGTCGAAGCGACCGGCCTCGCGCGCGCGCTGGCACCGGTGCTGGCTCTCGAGCGCGAAGGCGTCCTGCTCCTCGCGCGAGATGCCCTTCTCCACCGCGAGGACCTCCGCCGTCGCGCCCATCAGCATGTCGGCGAGCGGGCAGTGGAAGCCGTCCTTGTACATGGCGTCCACGACCTCGGCGTTCCCGAGGCGGTAGCCCGTGCGCATGCGCGGCAGGAAGAACGGCAGGCCGCTCATGCTCTCCGTCCCGCCCGCGACGACGACCTCGGCGCGACCCAGACGGATCGCGTCCGCCGCCATGTCGATCGACTTGAGGCCCGAGGCGCAGGCCATGTTGACGGTCAGCGCGGTGGCCTCGACGGGGATCCCGGCGCGCACCGCGACCTGGCGCGCGACGTTGGGACCGCCGCCGGCCTGGCGACCGTTGCCGAACACGAGGTGCTGCACCTCGCGGGGGTCGACGCCCGCCGAAGCGAGCAGCGAGCGCACGACGCTCGTCCCGAGATCCGCCGAGGACAGCGACGCGAGCGACCCGAGGTACGCACCGATCGGCGTCCGCAGCGCGTGCGCGACGACGATGCGGTCGCCCTTCGTCGCCCTGGGGCGCTGCGTGCGTTCGTTGGTGTCGCTCACGGGTCGTGTGGGATGGGTGGTCGGCCGCGCGCGCGATGCGGCGCGCGCCGTGCTCGATCGCGCCGCGTCCGTCGGCACGGCGCGCGGGCGCGCGACGGGGGGTCGCGGACGGGCGCCGCGCCGCTCCGCGGGCGGGACCCGTGCCGGTCCTACGACCGGGTTCGGTGCGCGGGATCGACCGCGCGGGCCCCCTTCCGGGGAGTGCGGGCGGAATAGGATAGGGACTCGGGACCGCCCCGCGGAAGCCTGGCCCTCGAAAGGCCGGGCGCGATCGCGTAGGGATGGGCCCCGGGCGCGGAGGGGTCGGTCCGGTGCCGGCACGCCCCCGTGCTCCCTCACGACCTCCGCACGGAATGCAACGGCCCATGCCCCGACGAGACGAGCACGACGACGCGCGGTCCGACGAGCGCGGGCGAGCGCGATCCGGTCGCCGCCCGGCGCGCGGGTCGCGGCGGGCCGAACTGCTCGTGGGCTTCCTGACGGACCCCTCCCCCGTCGTGCGGCGCACGGTGCAGGAGGGCCTCGTCGCCGAGGGCAAGGCCGCCCTGCCGGCGCTCCGGATCGCGGAGAAGGACGACGATGCGCTCCTGCGGGTCCGAGCCCGCGACGTCGTCGAGCGGATCGACTTCGAACACCGCTGGCGGCGCCTCGTCGCGCACCTGTCCGACCGCGAACCGGACCTCGAGACGGGGCTGCTGCGGCTCGGGGCGCTCGCGCACGACGGTCGCGATCCGCGGCCGGTCCGCGCCGCGCTCGACCGACTCGGCCGTTCGGTCGAACGGCGCGTCGAGGCGCGCACGTCCGGCGGCATCGCGGCGGCGCACGAACTCGTCGTCGAGCTGTGCGAGCGCCGCGGGTTCCACGGCGCGAGCTCGGACTACCACCACCCCGACCACGTCTTCCTCCACCGCGCGCTCACAGGTCGCAAGGGCCGGCCGCTCACGCTGGTGGCGATTGCCCTGCTCGTGGCGCGCCGCGCCGGCGTGCGCGCCACGGCGGTGCCGCTGCCCGGTCACGTCCTGCTGCGGCTGCGCGCGGGCGACCGGTCGCTGCTCGTCGACCCGTTCCACGGCGGACGCGTACGCACGCGCGACGAGTGCCGCCGCTACCTGGTCGAACGCGGTCTGCCGGTGCGCGCGCAGTGGTTCGAGGACGCCTCGGACCGAGCGCTCCTGCGCCGCCAGGTCTGGAACCTGCACCGCGCCTACGTCGAGCACGGCCAGGGAACGCGCGCCGCGCGCCTGCGCGCCGCGGGCGGGTTGAACGAAGGACTGCGCGGACCCGTGACGACCTCCGACACCGATGGGTCGAACGGAATGGGCGGGACCGAAGAGATCCCGTTCGGCGGCGGGCTCGGCGACGACGTCCCCTCGCCGACGGACCCCTCCCAACACCTCGGTGAGGACCTCGGGAGGTACCCGCTCTTCGCGCTCCCCAACGCGTGGCTGTTCCCGGGCGCGGTGATGCCGCTGCTCGTGTTCGAACCGCGCTACGTGCAGATGGTCGAGGACCTGCTCGATCGCTCGGGTCGGCTCGTGATCGGGACCGTGCAGGCGGGTTGGGAGGGCGAACTCCTGGGTGCGCCGCCGATCTGTCCGGTGGCGGGCATGGGCGAGATCGGGCGACACGAGAAGCGGCGCGACGGCCGCTACGTGATCGTCGTCGTCGGACTCGGTCGCGTGCACGTCGAGGAGGTGGAGAGCGACCGTCTCTACCGCCAGGTACGCGCGCGCGCCGTCGTCGAGGGTGCCTGCGGGACCGCGCAGGAGCTGCGCGATCGCCTGATGGGCGCGATCTCCGAGATCGCGCCGGAAGCGCAGGGCATCGACGAGAACGTGCCCCTCGGCCGCCTCGCCGACTTCCTGCTCCTGCGCATGTCGCCCGGGCAGGAGGTGCTGCGCAGCATGTACCCCGAGCTCGACGAGGAGCGCCGCGCGGAGCGCGTCCTCGAGGTCTACGACGCGCGCTGACGATCTCGGCGCGGTGATGCGTGCGCGCGGCCTTCCGGCCGCGCGAGACCACGCGATTTCACAGGAGCCACGGAGGACACAGAGGCGCGCCTGCGGCGACGCAACAACCGATCGAGGTCGCGCCGCCGCAGGCGGCGCCTCTGTGTCCTCTGCGGCTCCCTGTGAACCTGTGTGGTCCGGCGCCGCAGGCGCCGCTCCGCGCGCGTCGCCGCTGCTCCTTCGCGCGCTCCTACCCGAACGTCGCGATCACCGGCGCGTGGTCCGACGGCTTCTCCTGCCCACGCTCGTCCGTGTCGACCTCCACCCCGGTGCAGGCCGCGAGCGCGGACTCGGACAGCAGGAAGTGGTCGATCCTGAGCCCGTTGCCGCGCTGGAAGCCCTTCGTGCGGAAGTCCCACCAGGTGTAGATGCCCGCCTCGTCCGTGAAGTGACGGAGCGCGTCGGTGAGCCCGAGATCGCAGATCGCGCGCAGCGCGTCGCGCTCGGGCGTCGAGCACAGGATCTTCTCGCGCCAGGCCTCGGGGTCGGACACGTCGCGGTCGTCGAAGGTCACGTTGAAGTCACCGGTGACGACCACCTTCTCGCCGAGGTCGAAGTTCTCCGCGAGGTGGTCGCGGACGCGCTTCATCCAGTCGAGCTTGTACGCGTACTTGTCGCTGCCGACCTCCTTGCCGTTGACGACGTAGAGGTCGAGCAGGAGGAAGTCCTCGACCTGCGCCGAGATCACGCGCGCCTCCGCACCCTCGCCGTCACCGGGAAGGCCGCGGCTCACGTCCTCGACGTTGCCCCGCGCGAGGATCGCCACGCCGTTGTAGGTCTTCTGGCCGTAGGCGGCGATCGAGTAGCCGAGCTCCTCGATCGGTTCGCGCGGGAACTGGTGGTCCTGGCACTTCGTCTCCTGGAGGCAGACGACGTCGGGGCGCGCCTTCTCGAGCCACTCGAGGACCCGCGGAAGTCGAGCGCGGATCGAATTCACGTTCCAGGTGGCGATTCGCATCGTCGTGGGCTCTCCCGGGGCGCTTCGACGGAGCGACGGCTCCGCAGCGGGCGCATTGTGGGTTCCGCGGTTGCGGACCCGGTGCGCAATTGCGGATAACGGCGGTTTCGGAAACACCATGGCGAACACGAGAACGAGAGCGGGCGGCGGAAGACCGCGTGGGAGCGGCGGCGGTCGAGGCGGCCGACGCGGCGGTCGAGGAAGCGGTCCCGGCGGCTCGAAGGGCGGCGGACCGAAGGTGCACGTCGAGGAGCTGCACCCCATCGACACGCCTCCCGACATCGAACGCTTCACCGAGTGGGACCTCGCACCCTGGGTCCTCGAGGCGATCGAGAGCATGGGCATCACGACGCCGACGCCGGTGCAGAAGCTCGCGATCGGTCCGGTGCTCGAGGGCCGCGACGTCATCGCGAAGGCGGAGACCGGCACGGGCAAGACGCTCGCGTTCGGCGCGCCGATGATGTCGAAGATCGACGCGGTGCGGTCGACGGTGCTCGGCCTCGTGCTGTGCCCCACGCGCGAACTCGCGCAGCAGGTGCAACAGGTGCTGCAGAGCCTCGGCGAGCCGAAGGGCATCCGCACCTGCCTCCTCGTCGGCGGCGATCCGATCCAGCCGCAGGTCGCGGAGCTGCGCAAGGGCTGTCAGGTCGTCGTCGGGACGCCGGGCCGCGTGCTCGACCTCATGGGTCAGCGCTTCCTCTCGTTCCCCTGGACCGAGTTCGTCGTGCTCGACGAGGCCGACGAGATGCTCGAGATCGGCTTCCTCGACGACGTCGAGAAGATCCTCGACCAGACGCCGGAGGAGCGCCAGACGCTGCTGTTCTCCGCGACGTTCCCGCCGGCGCTGCTCGCGCTCGCGCGCAAGCACACGCGCGAGCCCGCCGAGCTCGCGACGGCGAAGGGCGTCGCCACGGTCGACAACATCCGCCAGTCCGTCGTCTTCTGCTCGAGCGAGGACGACCGCACCGACCTCCTGCGCAGCGCGATCCGACGCTCGTCGAACGACGACCTCATGCTCGTGTTCTGCGACCGCCGGACGGACGTCGACAAGGCGTACCGCCGACTCGAACGCCTGCCGGAGGGCGTGAAGGCGCTGCACGGCGGGTTCGACCAGGCCGCGCGCTTCCGCGTCATGGGCGCGTTCCGCGAGGGCAGCGTGCGCGCGCTCCTCGCGACCGACGTCGCGTCGCGCGGTCTCGACGTCCGCGGCGTCACGCACGTCGTCAACTGCGGCGTGCCGCGCGAGGTCTCGACCTACACCCACCGCATCGGCCGCACGGGTCGCGCGGGCAGCACGGGTCGCGCGATCACGCTCGTCGCGCCGGCGGACAAGCGCCGCTGGCGCGAACTCGTGTCGCACATGAACTGGGACGTCGAGGAGCTCGAGCCCGGTGAGTTCCTGCGCACCTTCGGCGGCGCGCCGCCGCAGAGGCGGGGGGAGGCCGCAGTTCCACAGGGAACAGAGGGGAAGGCCGCGGTTCCACAGGGGAACAGCGGGGGAAGGCCGCGGTTCCACGGGGGAACAGCGGGGGAAGGCCGCGTTCCACAGGGGAACAGCGGGGAAGCGCCGCTCCCGCGAGGAACGTCCGCGCCGCCGACGCGCGGAGGGTCGCGACGGATCGCGTGGCGCCGAGGAGAGCGGCGGCGAGGAAGCACGCGGCGGCGAGGACGGCGGCGATGCGCGCGAGCAGCGGCGCCGCGAACGCTCGGGGCGACGTCGTCCCGAGGACGGCGAACGCGCGGAGCGGCCGCGCCGCGAGCGTGCCGACGAGTCCGAGCGCTCGGAACGCACCGAGCGGAACCGCGACGAGCGTCCCGAACGTTCGGAGCGGCCGCGCCGCGCGCCGCGCACCGAACGGTCGGACGAGGAGCGCGACGAGCGCCCGCAGCGCCGTCGCCGCGAACCGGCCGCGACCGCGGATCGCGCGCCCGAGGAGCTTCCCTTCGGCGCCGCGGTGGACCAAGAGTCCTCGAAGGCGCGCGAGGAGCGCCCGCTCGACGCGCGCGCAGCGAGAAGCCGCGCCGCGAGCGCGACGACGCGCCGGCCCGACGCGACGACTCCGGCGGCTTCGGCGCCAGCATCCACTGACGCCGCTCGTTCCGACGGACGGCGAGACGACACCCAGCGAGAAGACGCCATGGGCGGTTCCAACCCCTTCATCGAGGAGGCGCGCCAAGTTGCCGCAGCGCCCCTACACGCTGACGATCCTCCCCGTGGGGCGGACGATCGAGGTCGATCCGGCGCAGCTCCCCTACTCGCGCGACGGACTGCCCGGTTCGGTGCTCGAGATCGCGCTGGGGCACGGGGTCGAGATCGACCACGCCTGCGGGGGTGTCGTCGCGTGCTCGACCTGCCACGTCGTCGTGAAGGAGGGCTTCGAGACCTGCAACGAAGCCACCGAGGACGAGGAGGACCAGCTCGACCACGCGCCGGGCTTGACCACGAAGAGCCGCCTCGCGTGCCAGTGCGTGCTCGGCACGGTTCGAAGGACGTGGTGGTCGAGGTGCCGGGTTGGAATCGCAACCTGGTGCGCGAGGACCACCGACGTCCATCTTCGAGGCGGGCGCGCCTGCCGGCCGCGCGAACCACGCAAGGTCACGAGTCACAGAGAACAGGCGCCGCCTGCGGCGGCGCAACGCCCGATTTCGTAGCTGCCGCAGGCGGCGCCTCTGTGTTCTCTGTGACTCCCTGTGAATCTGTGTTGTCCGGCGCCCCAGGCGCCGTTCGGGGTGCACCTTGCCGCGTGATCAGCCGGTGACCGGCACGACCGCGTAGCGCTTGCCCGTCGTGCTCGACGCGCGAAGGGCGTGTCCACGTCGTGGTAGAAGAGCCCGATCCGCGCTTCTCCGCCGCTTCCGCGAGCAGCGCGCTGCGCGCGGCGTAGCTCCGCTTCACGTCGGTGTCGTACGCCATGATGTAGGGCGGCTGCACGTGGTGCGTGGTCGGCACGACGTCGGCCCAGAAGATCGCGCGCTCCGCGCCGTCGTGCACGAAGACCACGCTGATGCCGTCGGAGTGACCGCCGACGGGTCGCACGGTGATACCCGGCACGATCTCGGTCTCGCGATCGAAGGTGCGCACGGCGTCGCGCTCGACGAGCGGCGCGAGGTCCTCCGGCCGGTAGCTCCCCTTCCGCACGTGCGCGTTGTGGAGGCACTGCTCGACCTCGTCCGCCTCGAGCCAGTGCGTCGCGTTGCGCAGGAGCGGCTCGGGCCCGTTCCCGCGATCCACCACCCACCCGCCGATGTGGTCCCAGTGCGCGTGGCTCGCGACGGCGTCGGTGACGTCCTCGGGCGCGAAGCCCGCCGCGCGGATCTGCTGCTCGAGTCGACCGCCGTCCAAGTGGTAGATCCCCCGCCACTTGCTCTCCCAGCGATCTCCGACGCCCGCCTCGATCAGGACGACGCGGTCGCCCGTCACGACCAGGTACGGGCGCGTCGCGAGTTCGATCGTGTTGTCGTCCGCCGGCGGCGTGAGCGGCGCCCAGATGTTCTTCGGGACGACGCCCCACATCGCTCCGCCGTCGAGACGGAGCGTGCCCTCGCGCAGCGCGTGGATCGTGGAGCCGCCGACCTGGATGGTCGGCGGCGCCGGCTCCCGCTCCTCCCCCGCTCGCGCTCACCGCAGCGTGTTGCGCGCGATGACGAGGCGCTGCACCTCGCTGGTGCCCTCGCCGATGGTGCAGAGCTTGGCGTCGCGCCACATGCGCTCGACCGGGTACTCGCGGCTGTAGCCGTAGCCGCCGAAGACCTGGATCGCGTCGTAGGTGCAGCGCATCGCGGCCTCGGACGCGAACAGCTTGCCCATCGCCGCCTCCTTCGAGTACGGCATCCCGGCGTCCTTGAGGCGCGCCGAGTGGTAGACGAGGTGCTTGCTGGCCTCGATGTCGAGCGCCATGTTCGCGAGCTTGAACTGCACGGCCTGCTGGGCGAGCAGCGGCTTGCCGAACGCCGTGCGCTCGCCCGCGTGCTTCTTCGCCTGCTCGTAGGCGCCCTCGGCGAGGCCGAGCGACAGCGCGCCGATCGAGATGCGGCCGCCGTCGAGTGTCTTCATGAAGGTCTTGAAGCCCTCGCCCTCCGGCCCGAGCAGGTGGTCGCGCGGGATGCGCGCGTCCTCGAACACGAGGCTCGCCCAGTCCGAGGCGCGCATGCCGAGCTTCTTCTCACCGGGCTCGATGGAGAAGCCCGGCGTGTCCTTCGGCACGACGAAGGCGCTGATGCCCTTCGCGCCGAGCGACTTGTCCGTCACGGCCGTGACGATGAACGTGCCGGCGTGGTTGGCGTTCGTGCAGAAGCACTTGCGGCCGTTGAGCACGTACTCGTCGCCGACGAGCTCGGCCCTGGTCTGCGTCCCGCCCGAGTCGGAACCGGCGTTGGGCTCGGTGAGTCCGTACGCGCCCATGAACTCGCCGGCGACGAGCTTCGGCACGTAGAGCTGACGCAGGTGCTCGTTGCCCCAGCGGTAGATCGGGTAGGTGCCGAGGCTCACGTGCGCGGCGAGCGTCAGCGCCGTCGAACCGCAGACCTTGGCGATCTCCTCCACCGCGAGGATGTAGGCGAGCGTGTCGCCGCCCGATCCGCCGACCTCCTCGGAGAACGGGATGCCCGTCAGGCCGAGTTCGACCATCCGCTTCCAGAGCTCGACGGGGAAGCGGTGCTGCTCGTCGTTCTCGTGAGCGACCGGGGCGACCTCGGCCTCGGCGAACTCGCGGACCATGTCGCGGATCATCCGCTGGTCCTCGGTCAGGTCGAAGGCGTGGTGGAGCGTCGGGAGCTCGGCGGTGTCCTGGGGGCTCACGGTGTCCTGGGGCTCGGTGCCGCGGGTCGAGGGGATGGTGGACCTGGGTCGTGGGGCGTCCGCCGCGCGTTCCGCGCGGGGTCGACGACCACGTATCGTCCCAAGGGGCCCTCCCGCCTGTCGACCCGAGGCCCGTGAAAATCCATCCCTGGGTCTGCGCCGCGAGGAACGGTCGTGGTCGGCGCGCGCCGAGGCCCGAAGGCGGCCGGCTCGATGCACCCCACTCGCCGAGCCGATGCGGCTCGGCCGATCCCGATCACGCGCTCAGCGCTTCGCTTCGCGGGTCGCGGCGTCGGCGGAGCGCGCCTCGCCCCGTTCCTCGTCGCGCGGCCTGCGGGCCGCGGGGCTCAGCACGTCGTCCTCCGCGGCCGCCGAGCCGTCGCGGTAGAAGGTGCTGCTCTTGCCCGACCCGACCCAGTCGATGAGGGCCTGTCGCGAGAACTTCCACTCGCGCCCGATCTTGCGAGCGGGGAGATCCTGGGAGTGGAGGACCTTGTTGAAGGTCTTCACGCTCACACCGAGCAGCGCGGCGGCTTCTTCGATGTTCAGGATCTCGGGGTCGCGACTTCCGCTCATCGGTGGATCCTCGGCGTGGGCTCGGGGCGAGGCGCTCCCGGAGGAGGCGAGCAGGTCCCGAGCACGTCGCGCGACGGACGACGCGCAGCGCTGTGCTCCGTCATCGGCGAGGTGGCGAACATGGGGACCGCTTCGGGGGGGACGTGGGACGGAACGCTGCGACGTCGCGCGGCGATCACCGACTCCGTTGGGCGCTCTCCGCGAATCGACGTCGTCGCGGGCCGGGTCGCGCGGCGCGGACGATCGCGGGACGGGGGAGCGATCGAGGGCGGTCGGCGCGACGTGGGGCGCTGTCGACGATGCGTGCGGCGCGAGAGGACGTCACGGATCGCGCTGCGCGCTCCCTTCCGAGTGACCTCGGGGGAGCCGGTCGCAGCGACGCGTGGACGCGTCCCGGTGCGCGCGTCGGGAGCGGCGGGGGAAGGAGCGGTGATGCGCGACGTTCCCCGCCCAACTCGGCGGAGAACGCGACGATCGGGGGCCAAGCTAACGCAAAGGCCGCAGCGCGTCGATCGTTCGCGGGGCCGAGCGAGGCCGGAGGCGGCCCCCCGGCGCCGGCGCGCGCCCTCCCCTCCCCGGCGCGACCTCCCCCACGATCGGAGGGCCCCCGAGCCGGCGGCGGAGCCTCGGGCGCGGAGGCGCCCGTCCTCCGGATGGCCGCCGAAACCAGGGCCGACCCCAGGAAATCGGCGTTTTGGGCCTCGCCGAAGGGGGGCGGTCCGATCGTCCGAGGCGCCCCCGGGACCGCGCGGGGCGCCCCTCCCCTCCCGGCTCAGGCCATGAGGTTGCGGGCGATCACGAGGCGCTGGATGTCGGTCGCGCCCTCGTAGATCTCGGTGATGCGCGCGTCCCGGAAGAGGCGCTCCACCTGGAAGTGGTCGGTGTAGCCCGCCCCGCCGTGGATCTGCAGGCACTCGTCGGCGGCGAAGTTCGCGGCCTTCGACGCGAGCAGCTTGGCCTGCGCCGACTCGCGCGTGCAGGGCATGCCGTTGTCGCGCATCCAGGCGGCCTTGTAGGTCATGAGTTCGGCGGCGTCGATCGCGGCCGACATGTCGGCGAGCTTCCACTGGATCGCCTGGAAGTTGCCGATGGGCTGGCCGAACTGCTCGCGTTCGCCGGCGTACTTGACCGCGGCCTCGAGGCAGGCGCGCGCGATGCCGATGGACTGCGCCGCGATGCCGATGCGACCGCCGTCGAGCGTCTCGAGCGCGAGCGGGAAGCCGCGGTTCAGGCTGCCGAGCACGCTCGTCGCCGGGACGCGCACGTCCTCGAGCACGAGCTCGACGCTGCACGACCCGCGGATGCCGGTCTTCTTCTCGTGCTTGCCGACGCGCAGACCCTTCGAGTCGCGCGGCACGACGAAGGCCGTGATGCCCTTCGCCTTCGCGACCGTGTTGTCCGTGCGCGCGTAGACGATGTAGACGCCCGCCCAGGCGCCGCTCGTGACCCACAGCTTCGTGCCGTTCAGCACGTAGTGGTCGCCGTCCGCGACCGCCTGCGTCTCGAGCCCCGCCGCGTCGGAACCGGCGTTCGCCTCGGTGAGGCAGTACGAGCCGAGCACCTCGCCGGTCGCGAGCTTGGGCAGCCCCTCCGACTTCTGCGCCGGGGTGCCGTGCCTGCTGATCGGCGCGCCGACCAGGCTGTTGTGGACGGACAGCGTCACGCCCGTCGACGCGCAGGCGCGGTTGATCTCGATCAGGACCGAGCACAGCGCGCGGTTGTCGAGCCCGGAGCCGCCGAAGTCCTCCGGGATCGTGAGGCCCCAGAGACCGAGTTCGCCCATCTTCTCGAAGACGGAGCGATCGATGTCCTCCTGCGCGTCGTGCTTCGCAGCGAGGGGCACGAGTTCCTTCTCGGCGAACTCGCGCGCCATCGCGCGCACCATCTCCTGTTCCTCGGAGAGTCGGAATTCCATCGTTGTCGTCGGGGTCGGCGCGCGTCGGCGCGGGTCGGTCGGTGAGGTGCCTCGTCAGGCGTAGTCGTAGAAGCCCTTGCCGGTCTTCTTGCCCAGGCGGCCCGCCGCGACCATGCGGCGGAGCAGCGGGCAGGGTCGGTACTTCGAGTCGCCGAGGTCGCGGTGCAGGACCTCCATCACGTGGAGGCACACGTCGAGACCGATGAGGTCGGCGAGGGCCAGGGGACCCATCGGGTGGTTCATGCCGAGCTTCATGACGGTGTCGATGGCCTCCTTCTCGGCCACCCCCTCCATGAGGCAGTAGACGGCCTCGTTGACCATCGGCATGAGGACCCGGTTCGAGACGAAGCCGGGGTAGTCGTTGGCCTCGACCGGGGTCTTGTCGAGCGACTCCGCGGCCTCGACGACGGCCTTCATCGAGGCGTCGCTCGTCTCCTGGCCGCGGATGATCTCCACGAGCTTCATGACCGGGACGGGGTTCATGAAGTGCATGCCGACGACCTTGTCCGATCGCTTCGTCGCCGCGGCGAGCGTCGTGATCGAGATCGAGCTCGTGTTCGTCGTGAGCAGGCACTCCGGGGCGCAGACCTGGTCGAGCTCGGAGAGCACCTTCGACTTGATCGCGACGTTCTCGGCCACGGCCTCGACCACGATCTGGGCGTCGGCGCAGTCCGAGAGCTTCGTCGTCGGCGCGATGCGCTCGAGCGTCGCGTCGGCGGCGGCCTGGTCGATCGTCCCCTTCTTGACGACGCGCGCGAGGCTCTTCGCGATGCCGTCGCGACCGCGCTCGAGGACCTCGGGCGACACGTCGACGAGGCGCACGTTCGCGCCGAAGGTGGCGAAGGTCTGGGCGATGCCCGCCCCCATCGTGCCCGCGCCGACGACGGCGACGCGCTGGAACTTCGAAGCCATGATCAGAGCGCCTCCACGGCGAGCGAGACGGCGTTGCCGCCGCCCAGGCACAACGAGGCCATGCCGTTCTTCGCGCCGCGCTGCTGCATGGCGTGGAGCAGCGTGACGAGGATGCGGCAGCCCGAGGCGCCGATCGGGTGGCCGAGCGCGACCGCGCCGCCGTTCACATTGACCTTCGAACGGTCGAGGTCGAGCACGCGCGTGAGCGCGCAGGCCGCCGACGAGAAGGCCTCGTTGATCCTGTGCAGGTCGAAGGCGCGGCGCCATTCCGAGCTTGTCCGAGAGGCGCTTGATCGAGATCTCGGGCGCCATCATCACCCACTCCGGATCGACGCCTCCAGCGGCGTAGCCCTTGATCCGCGCGATCGGCGTCGCGCCGAGGCTCCTTCGCGCGCTTCGCGCTCAGACGACCACGGCGGCGGCGCCGTCGTTGATCGACGAGGCGTTGGCGGCGGTGACGGTCGCCGTCCTTCTTGAAGGCAGGGCGCATGCCCGAGATCGACTCGGCGGTCGTGCCCGCGCGCGGATCGTCTCGTCCGTCGTGAACGGGACGGGATCGCCCTTGCGCTGCGGAACGGCGACCTCGAACTTCTCGGCGTCGAACAGACCCTTCTCGGTCGCCTCGGCGGCCTTGCGGTGGCTCTCCGCGGCGAACGCGTCCTGGTCGGCGCGCGTGATCTCGTACTTCTCGGCGACCAGTTCGCCGGTGATGCCCATGTGGAACTGGTTGTAGACGTCGGTCAGACCGTCCGCGACCATCGAGTCCACGAGCACGCCGTTGCCGAGGCGCACGCCCGCGCGAGCCTGGGGCACGAGGTACGGCGCGTTGGTCATGCTCTCCATGCCGCCCGCGACGATGCAGTCGGCGTCGCCCGCGCGGATCGCCTGCGCGGCGAGCATCACGGACTTGAGGCCCGAGCCGCAGACCTTGTTGATCGTGACCGCGGGCACGCTCGTCGGCACGCCGGCGCCGATGGCGGCCTGGCGCGCCGGGTTCTGACCGAGCCCGGCCTGGAGCACGTTGCCGAGGATCACCTCGTCGACGGCGGACGCGTCGATGCCGGCGCGGCGCAGCGCCTCCTTCACGGCGAGGGCGCCGAGCTGCGGCGCGGAGAACGCTTGGAGTCCGCCCTGGAACCTGCCGATCGGGGTGCGGCAGGCGGCGGTGATGACGACGTCGTTCACGGTGGGTCGGGGCTCGGGGACGGCCGGTCGGGTCCGCGTGGATCCGGTCCGGCTGGAACCGGTCCGAAGGACTCGGACCGGGGGGTCTCCGGAGACTTTCGGGGACCTGACGGAAGCCCGGGACGATAGCACACGCGGCGTCCGGACCCGACGGTCGCGGTGCCCCTCGCGGGACGGATCGTGCGCGCGGCTCGAGTCCGGAGCGGCGCGCGCCGACAAGTCCCCTGCGGCGCCCGTCACGCGACGGAACGGGGCGGCCGCGGCGGAGAGAAGGCCGCCGCGCGCCGCGTGCACTCCCGGCCGCACGATCGAGGAGAGATGGATCGCGAGAGGCCGCGGACCCCACGGGGACCGCGGCCTCTCCGCCTCTCCGGTCCGTTCGCGCCGCGACGCGGCGCGGCCCTTGGCCTTCAGGCGCGGCGGCGGTCGACGTTCGAGTCGCCGAAGGTGGGTCGAGCCGCGGGCGGCGACTCGCGCCGGATCGGGAGTTCGAGGGTGAGCCGCCAGCCTCCGCCCCGCTCGGGGTCGGTCCTGCGTTCGAGCCACCCGCCCTGCCGCTCGACGAGCGCTCGCGCCGCGCGCTCGAGCGTGTCCGCGCGCCCGTGGGAGTCGCCGTCGAGCGCGGCGGTGTCCTCGATCTGCACGAGCAGCGCGACGGTCTCGTCGTCGAGCACGTGCGTCGAGGTCTCGAGCGCGACGAAGCCCGTCGTCGTCCGCTCGATCGCGTGCTGCGCGAGCGCCTCGACCGACGCCTCGAACAGGCGCGGGTCGCCGAGCACCTCGATCGGCTCGTCCGCCTTGTCGTACACGTCGAGCAGGAGACCGCGCGACTCGGCGAGCGGTCGCACGCGCTCGAGGACGCGCTCGAGCGACGCCTCCGGGAAGAACGGGAGCAACACGGGTCGATCGGGTTCGCGATCGACCTGCAGACACCAGCTCTCGGCGTCCTCGAACAGCGCGCGCCCGAGGCGCGCCGCGGTCGTGATCCAGGCGCGTCCCGTCTCGAGCGGGTCGCACGCGGCGCTCGCCTCGACGAGTCCGACGAGGTTCGCGAGCGGCGCGACCATGCCGTGACCGATCCGTTCGGCGAGCCGTTCGCGCGCGCGACGTTCGAGCTTCGTCTCGTGGTACGAACGCCGGAGTTCTTCCGCGAGCACGAGGACCTCGCGCGCGCGTTCGTCGAGGCGACGCTCGAGCTCCGCGCAGCGTTCGAGCGCGATCCCCTCGCCGGTGCGGAGCTGGGCGATGGTGCGTTCGACGGCGCCGACGAGGTCCTCGGGCTCGTTCGGCTCGCGCTCCGCGCCGTCGCGGCGAACCGTCGGTCGCCCGACGAGCTCGCGGAGCGCCGCGCGCCAGTCGCGTGCTCCTCCGCCGGACGCGTCGCCGCCCCTGGTGCCCGTCTTCCCCATGTCGACCGGGCTCCACCCGGTCCAGCTCCGTCGTTCCGTCGATCCCCGCGTCGAGCGCTCTCCCGTCGCCCGCCAGGGCGTTCCGTCGGCAGTTCGGTGGGCCCGATTGAGCGAAGCGGCGAGATTCGCCGGCGAAATCCGTCCGTGCACGGCCCCCGCGGCGCCCCGGTCAGCGGATCCCGCGCGCCGGGAACGGGCTCTCCCCGGGACCGGAGCGACCCGCGCGGGCGTCGCGTTCCACCGGGACCTCGCGCCGGATCGCCGCGACGCGGCCGAGGTCGAGCCGCGCGAGCACGGGCGCGCCGCTGCCGTCGCCCTCGGCGAGCACCGCGCCGTCGGGCGTGGCGACGATCGCGTTCCCGGCGAACTCGAGCGGTGCGCCGCGGCGACCGATGCGCTCGCTCCCCGACCGGTTGCAGGCCGCGACGAAGCACTGGAGCTCGACCGCGCGACCGACGACGAGCGCGCGGAAATGGCTCGCTCGCGTCCGCGGCCACTGCGCGACGACGACGAGCAGTTCGACACCGTCGGCGCGCAGCGGTTCGAGCAACGCGCCGAAGCGCAGGTCGTAGCAGACGGTCGGCGCGACGCGCACCGCGCCGCCGTCCTCGGCGACGGGCGCGTCGACGGCGCACGGTCGCTCGTCCCCCGCCGCGAATGCGAGGTGTTCCGCCGTCGGCGTGAACAGGTGCACCTTGTCGTGCTCGAGCAGCGTCCCGCCCGGACCGACGAGGCGGAACCGGTTGCGCGGACGCTCGCCTTCGCCGCGCGCGTAGGCGGAGCCGGCGACGTGCACGCCCGACTCGCGCGCGAGGGCGCCGACCGCATCCCACGCGCGCTCCGTCGCCGCGAGGTCCGCCGCGCGATCGTCGTCGGCCGAGGCCGGGAACGACGTGACCCACATCTCGGGCAGGACGACGAGCGTCGCGCCTTCCGCCGCCGCGCGTCGCACTCCGGCGAGAGCGACCTCGAGGTTGCGCCCGGGCTCCCCGCGCACGACGTCCATGGGCAGCGCGGCGACGACGCAGCTCCGCGCGGGGTCGGTGGATCGTCGTCGCTCGCTCACCCCGCGAGGGTACGCGCGGAACCGTCCGCGACCGCGCCGATCCTCGGGCTCCGCGGCGTCCCCGAGCGCTTCCGCACGACGGCGCCCGGGCGGAGCCGCGCGCGCAGCGGGGCTCGCCGCGGGCGAGCGGGAGGCCCGAGATCCCCTTCGGGTCCGCGGCGCACCACCCGACGTGACCCTCCGCGACGGACGCGACTACGATCGACGTCACGTCCCCCGGCCGGCCGACGCGCGCACCGCTCCGGCACCGGCCCCCCACCCACCGCGTCGAGGAGGCCCGACGTGTCGAAGGTACGACTGCTCGCCCGTGCGGCTCTCGCCGCGTCGCTCGTCCCCTCCGTCGCCCTCGCCCAGTCCGTGCCGACGGACCGCGTCCTCGTGCCGAGCGGTGCGCCGAACGGTGCGAACTACGGCTGGTCGGTCGACGCCGACGGCGTCCGTCTCGCGACGGGCGCGTACGACGAGTCGAGCGTCGCGCCGGAGGGCGGCGCGGCGGCGATCTTCGCGCGCACGCCGTCGGGTTGGGTCGAGGAAGCGCTGCTGCGTCCGCCGACGTCGCAGGCGCTGGGCCGGTTCGGTTGGAGCGTCGCGATCGACGGCGACCGCGCCGCCGTCGGCGAGCCGTTCAGGAACGGCGCGGCGGTGTCGACCGGCGCGGTGCACCTCTTCGAACGCGTCGCCGGGACGTGGAACCACGTCGTCACGCTCACCGCGTCGGACGCGACGGCCTCGGACGGTTTCGGCTTCGCCGTCGACCTCGACGGCGATCTGCTGGTCGTCGACTCGGTCCTCGACGACGCGGTCGCGCCGGACGGCGGCGCCGTCTACGTGTTCGAGCGCGACGCGAACGGGATCTGGGGCGAGGTCGCGCAGTTCGCGGGCTCCGCCACGACGACCGGCGCGTCCTTCGGCATCGATCTCGCGATCGAGGGCGAGCGCATCGCGATCGGCGCGCCGGGCGAGTCGCCCTCGGGCGCCGCGTACGTCTTCGAGCGCGACGCGCAGGGCGTGTTCGTCGAAGCCGCGCGGATCGCGCTCACGGGCGCACCCGAGGACGCCGCCTTCGGCGACGCGGTCGCGCTGCTCGGCGACCGACTGCTCGTCGGCGCACCGAACGACGACGCTTCGTCGTTCGCGACGGACACCGGCTCGGCGCGACTGTTCGAACGCGACGGTTCGGGCACCTGGAGCGCGGTCGCGACGCTCGTCCCGAACGAACTCGAGAAGAACGCGCGCTTCGGCGACTCCGTCGCGCTCGCGAGCGACCACGCGCTCGTCGGTCGCCCGCGGCACGGCGCGTTCGCGCACGGCGACGCGTGGCTCTTCGAGGACCTCGGAGCCGCGGGCTGGGCGCTCTCGGTCGCGCCGGGACCGTTCTCGGGCGGCGAGAGCTCGGGGCACTTCGGCACGTCCGCGGCGTTCGGCGACGGATTCGTCGTCGTCGGCTCGCCCGACACCGTCGCGAACGCGGTCGCGGGTCGGACGGAGACGCTCGACCTCGCGCGGCTCTACCGCTCCTGGCACGAGATCGACCTCGGCGCCGGCGGCAACCAACGCTTCCACGTGCGCGGCGGTCCGGAGCTCGCCGGCGACGTGTACCTCGTGCTCGGGAGCGCGACCGGCACGTCGCCGGCGACGCAGCTGCCGGGTTCCTCCGTCACGATCCCGCTCGTCGTCGACGCCTACACGAACCTCACGCTCTCGCTCGCCGCCCCGATCTTCGCGCCCGTCGGCGCGCTCGACGCGGCGGGGCGCTCCGACACGAGCTTCCTGAGCGTGTTCCCCGGCACGAACCCCGCCTTCGTCGGCCTCGTACTCCGTCACGCGCTGCTCGTGATCGACCCCGCGACGTTCGAGGTCGACACGACGAACGCGGTCGAGCTGACGTTCCGGCTCTGAGGCCCGCGCGAAGGGCGTGCGCGAGGAGCCGACGACGGCGGGCCGGTAAGCTCTGCGCGTGCCTCCCGCGCTCCTCCACGTCGCCTGGGCCCTCGCCGTGACGGCGGGCGGACGCGCCGTGCTCGAGCTCCTGCCCGCGGGCGACGCGGGACAGCGGCGCGCGCTCGACCCGATCTCGACGCTCGCGCCGTCGGCCCTCGCCGGGATCGCCGCGGGTCGCATCGCGAACGAAGCGTTCGGTGCGACGGGACTCGCGCCGTTCTCCGCGCCCGCGACCGCAGCGCTCGTCGCGGTCGTGGGTTTCGTGCTGCTCCTCGCGCGTCTCGGGCCGGCGGGACTCGTGCCGCGGCACGTGCGCGTCGAGCCGCCGCTCGCGCGCGGCCTCTCGATCCTCGGCTGGGCGCTGTGGACCGCGCTCGGCGCGTTCTTCGTCGTCGGCGGCGACGTGGGCTTCGCGCACGCGCTGCTCCTCGTCTGGCTCGTCGAGGCCGGACTCGAACGACTGCGCGTCGCACCGAACGCGCGCCGCGCCGCGTCGTGCACCGTCGCCGTCGTCGCGATCCTCGCGGGCGGGTTCGACGCCGCGCTCGTCCTCACGAGCGCCGGTCCCCTGTTCGCGATCGGCTGGGTGCGGCGCGCCGACGCGCGGGACCTCGCGCTCGCCGCGTTGCTCGCCGTCGGTGCGGCGACGGTCGCACCGCCGGTCGTCGCGGCGCTCCTGCTCGCGCTCGTCCTCGCGACGACGCGACGACCGCGCCTCGCGCTGCCGACCGTGATCGCGGCGCTCGTTGCGATCGCTCTGCTCGCGTTCCTCCGCGACTCGCAGGCGGACGAGGGAACCTCGTTCGGTGTCGGGTCGTGGATCGTGGGAGCGCCGCTCGCCGCGCTCCTCCTCGTCGTCGGTCGCGCGACCGATCGCGGCGCCCGCGCACCGCTCGCCGCATGAACCTCGATCTCGCGAAGGGCGACGAGGCGCGCGAGTGGCTCGCCGAGCTCGACGGCGGTTCGACCTGGCGCGACGCGCTCGAGCGGCACCTGCTGCGCATCGAACTCGTGCGCGCCGAGCGGACGATGCAACTCCTGAAGGAGGGTCGCGGCGCCTACGTCGTGCACCTCCTCGGGCCCGGCGAGCCCGGCGCGCGACGGCGCGCGTGGGTCGTCGGCAACGCTTTGTCGGGCACGCTCGTCGTGCTCGACCGACTCGGCTTCGACGTCACGGCGTTCGCCCCCGACACGACGCGCGCGCGAGTCGCCGCGCACCGCGACCGTGTGCTCGGCTCCGGGCGTGCGACGTTCCGGACGCTCGACGAACTGCCCGGCACCGGCGACGGGCAGGCACCGGACGTCGCGATCGTGGAGGGGCCGCTCCCGCGCGAGCACGGATCGACCGCGCGGCTGGCGCGCGAGCTCGCGTCGCGCGGCGCACGTCAGGTCGTCGTCGTCGTCGACAACCGCTTCGCGTACAAGCGCTCGACCGGCGTGCGCGCCGACCTGCGCGTGCAGTCGCCGTGGCGCTTCGCCGCGAACGCGCTGTTCGGGCGCGACCGCTCGATCCGCGGCTGGCGTCGCGTCGTCGGCGGCGGACGCGCGACGCGCGCGGCGGCGCCCTACCCGCACCGTTGGGACTACTCGCTCGTCGTCGGCCTCGACGGACGCGGACCGAACCTGTTCCTCGGACCGGGCGAGCGCACGAACCGCGCGAAGATGCTCGCGCACCGGCTCGGGCTCTTCCCGCTGCTCGCCCCCTCCTTCGCCGTCGCGTCGCCGCCGTCCGAACCGAGCTTCCAGGAGCACTGGCTCGCGCGCCTCGAGGAACTCGTCGACGAGGCCCCCGGTCGCGTCGATCACTTCGTCGCGACGCGCGGCAGCAACGTCCTCCTGATGACGAGCGGTCGGCGCGCCGGCGGACGCTGGGTCGTGCGCTTCCCGATGGGTCCCGACCAGGAACGGCAGACGCGCCGCCACGGCGCGCACCTCGAGCGCCTGGAGCGCCTCGACCTCCCCGCGCCGCGGCTCCTGTTCCAAGGTCGCGTCGACGGCGTGTTCCTCCAGGTCGAGCGGCGCCTCGACGGCATCAATGCCGCGCAGCTCGTCGACGAGCGCGACCGCCAGGAACGCACGCTTCCCGGCTGTTCACGGCTCCTCGCACGACTGCGGACGACGGAGCCCGTCCCGCTCGCCGAGACCGAGCTCGAGCGACTGGTCGTCGCGCGCGCCGAACTCGTCGCCCGGCGCGCTGGACGCGAGGAGACGGCGGCGGCCCTGCGAACGATCGGACGGGAGTGCGCCGACGCGCTGCGCGGCGTCGCCGTGCCCCGCGTCCTCCTGCACGGCGACATGCGCGCGAAGCACGTCGCCGTCGCGCCCGACGGCGAGGTGCTCGGGCTGCTCGACGCGGGTTGTGCGCGCGAGCGCGACCTGCCCTACTTCGACCTCCTGAACCTCGTGTTGCACGACCGCAAGGACGACGCGGGGAGCGACCTCGGTTCGGCGTGGCGCGAGGCGCTGGCGCACGCGCTGCCCGAACCGATGGAACGAGCGCTCGACGACCACGCGGCGCGGCTCGACCTGCCGCGCGTCTACACCGACGCGATGCGCGCGGCCTACCCGATCTTCGTGGGGCACTCCGCGGAGTCGTGCTGGGACTACAGCCGTCCCAGGTGGATCCACCGCCAGCTCGGGATCTGATCCCGTTCGTCCATGACACGACGCTTCACTTTCCGCCTCCGACCGGGGCGCTTCGCGATCGCGCGACTCGAGCGGGACGCCGGGGTGCCCGACTGGGCGCGCGGCGAATTCCTCACGATCACGCGCACGCCCGACGAGCTGTCGATCGTCTGCGACGACGCCGCGGTGCCGGACGTCGTGCGCGCGGCGCGCGACCGGGCGGCCTTCCTCGTGGACGGGTTCCTCGAGATGTCGGAGGTGGGGATCCTCGCGGAGATCACCGCCATCCTCGCGCGGTCGGGTATCTCGGTCTTCGCGGTCTCGACGTTCGACACGGACTGGTTCCTGGTCGAGGCGGGGCGTCTCGACGAGGCGCGTTCCGCCCTCGAGGGGAAGGGCACGTGTTCGAGGGCGAGAGTCGCTGATCCGCGCGAACGCGCTGCGCTCGCGCCTTCGGCGCCGATGACCGTGCCTTCGACACGAAGGGAACGACAGGAAGGACACGAAGAACACGAAGGCGCCGTGCACCCAGCGTCGCGCTGCACCTCCGCTCCGCGGGTCCACGAGTTCCTTCCGCGGTCGCGCGGCCGGCAGGCGGCGCCTTCAGTTCTTCGCCTCGTTAAGCCGTGTTTCGCTTCGCGTGGCGCCCAGGGCCGCTGTAGTTCCCACGCGAGGCGGAACACAGAGCCCACGGCGCGCCGCGGCGGCGCAGGAACTCGAGGCAGGAGACGCCTCCGTCCTCCACCCCTGCGTGATCGCAAGGCTCGCGTGTTCGTTCCCCGCGCGGCGCGAAGCGAGCCGCGCGGCGTCACTCGCGCGACGAAGGCTCTCGGTCGCTCCGGCGACCCAGCAGCAGGTCGACCATCGCCCCGACGTCGAGCACGGTCGGCACCGCGGGGTCGTTCGAGTTGAGCGTGACCTCCGCGATGTCGAGGTTCTCCGCGGCCTGCTTCGCGAGCAGGATCCGGCCGCCCTCGCTGTCGAGCGCGGCGTTGCGCAGTTCGTCGCGCAGCGCCTCGGCCTTGGCGACCTCGAGCTGGCCCGTCGCGATCGACGAGACGTAGTCGGCCTCCGCGTTCGCGCGCGTCTCCTGGTCGTAGACGCGCGACTCCGCCAGGATCTCCGCGACCTTGACCTCGTTGTCGGAGCGCGCCTCCTGGA
The DNA here is from genome assembly GCA_041398665.1 of Planctomycetota bacterium. GTDB lineage: Bacteria > Planctomycetota > UBA1135 > UBA1135 > Rohdeia. Next base: position 42,365 of record JAWKUH010000010.1, read on the forward strand.
GCTTCACGTCCCACTCGCCGCGAAGACGCTTCTCGAGCGCCTCGGTCTCCTTCTCGTACGCCTCGGTGACCTGACGCTGCTTCTCCTGACGCTGCCGCGCGAGCGCGAGGAGCGCGTCCTGGCGCGTGAGCTGCTTCGCCTGCAGCTTGCTCTCGTAGTCGACCGGGAAGCGAACGGCGCGGACGAGCACGGACTCGCACACCACGTGGTACTGCGCGAGCGCCTCGTCGAGCAGCGGCCGGGTCTCCTCCACGCGCTGCAGTCGCACGTCGGTGTTGACGAGGTCCTCGGGCGAGAGCTTCGTGAGCTCCTCCATCAGCAGACCGCGAACCGTGAGGAGCACCTTGTTCGAGTAGTCGAACTCGATGCCGTCCGCGACGATCCGGTGCGCCTCGCCGTCCTTGATGCGGTACGTGACGGTGACGTCCAGACTCGCCGTGTTGTTGTCGCGCGTCCGGATGTCGAGCGAGCCCGTGTTCTCGACGTTCGTGTCGGCGTACTTCCCGTGGTCCTGCTCCTTCGAGAAGTTGATGAAGTGCACGCGCCCGTCGAGCAGGTGCCACTTGTGGACGAAGGCGATCCCGAGGTGGTAGCCGACGCCGTAGTCCTCGTCGACGATGCCGCCTCCCAGGAGGTTCTGCTTCACGCCGATGGTCGGCGGCGGGACCTTCTGGACGAGCAGGCCCGCCAGCGCCAGCACGGCGATCAGGACGAACGAGCCCGCGACGACGAAGAAGGCTGCGGTGCGCTTCAATTCCCACCTCCCACGGTTCCTGCGGACTCGCGTTCGCGCTGCGAGAAGTTCGCGGGGCGCGCGTCGACGTGTTCGAGCCTCTGCGGCGCCGCGTCGCGACTGTACGGGATCAGCGTGAAGCGGATGCCCGTGAGCTTCTGGATCAGCGCCTCGCGCACCACGACCTCGCCGCGCTGCGCCAACGCGTCGGCCTGCGCCTGGACGCCCTCGGCCTCCTTCGTGTACTTGTCGACCAGGCCGCGCGCCTGCGCCACGAGTTGCGCCCGCTGCGCCGTCGACTCCGCGTCCCGTTCGATCTTGAACGCATCGGCGGCGCGCTTCACGCGCGTCGCGTCCTTCTCGGCCGCGAGCCGTTCGCGATCGAGCTCGCCGCGCAGCGACTCCATCTCGATCGACTTCTCGCGCTCGACCATGGCGAGCCGCTGTTCGCGCTCCTGCTGGAGCTGGTCGACCATCGCGATGAGGCGCTCGACGTCCTGGTCGGCGACCTTGCGGTCCTCGATGGACTGCTCGTAGGCCGGGTCGAAGACGGGCTTCTGCTGCGGGATGTCGAGGATGCGGATGCCGTAGGGCTCGAGTGCGTCGGTGAGGCGCTTCTCGGACGAGGCGAACGCCAGTTGGAGCTTGCCGGGGTCCGCGATCTCCTCCGCCGTGTACCGCCCGAACTCGTCGCGCAGGATCGATCGCGCGTAGGTCTTGACTCACTCCAGCTTGTAGCCGTCGCCGGTGCCGCTCGACGAGAGCACGTCCGCGGCCTTGCCCGGCACGATCTGGTACTGCAGCTCGATGCGCGCGAACTTGAAGTTCGAGCCGTCGTTGGCGCGCACGGTGAGCTCGGGGACGATGCCGCTCTCGCGGAAGCGGTCCCCCACCATCTCGAAGTTCTGCACGCGCTTGTCGAGCACGTACACGTCGTGGATCAACGGCAGGTAGAACTGGTAGCCCGCGTCGGTGATCGTCTCCTGGCTCCCGCTCAGGTAGTTCACCTTCACGGCGACCTGGTCGGGCTGGATGTTGATCGCTCCGAGGCGACCCGTCGCCGCCATCGCGACGACGATCGCGACGAGGGCGAAGGCGAGCGCCGTGAGCGGCGAGACCTTGAAGCGGCGGCGACCCCGGCGCGGCGGGTCGGGGGGGAACACGTCGGGGATCTCCCCGGACTTCGACTTGTTCATGGCCCCGCCGATACTGCCAGAGCCGCCGCGCCATTCGAGCCGCCCCGACGGAGTTCGCACCGCACGATGGCGCGAGCGGGACGTCGGTCGCGACGGAGGATGCGCGGGCCTCGCGGGAGCGTCAGGCCTCGGGCTTGCGCGCCACGAGGATCGCCGTCCGACCCGTCGCGAGGTCCCACGAGGCGACGCGGTCCAGCCAAGCCCGGTTCTCCGCGAACCGCTCCGGGTCGCGGCGACGGAGGCGCGCGCGGTGGTGCCGCTGGCCGAGCCAGGTGAACGGCGCGAGGAGCGTCGCGGCGAGCTTCGCCGACGACTTGCGCCTGTCGATCAGGACGTCCTCGACCACGAGTCCCGCGCGGTGCGCGACGTAGCAGAGGAAGTACGGGTGGATCGGGTGCACGTGGCCGCCGAGGAAGCGCGGATCGTCCTTCGAGAGCGGCAGCGGGTCGTAGAGCTGCGGGAAGCCCCATAGGAGCGAGCGCAGCCGCGACGAGACGTGGTGCACGTTCGGCGTCGACACGACGACGAGTCCGCCGGGACGCGTGATGCGCGCGAGTTCGCGGACGAATGCGAACTGGTCCTCGACGTGCTCGATCACCTCGATGCTGACCGCCGCGTCGACCGCTGCGTCGTCGAGCGGGACACGGCCGTCGGCACCCGCCTGTCGGCACTCGAGGTCTGCGATCTCGAAGTACTGCGGGAACGCGTCGACCGGGAACACGTGCGCGGCCGCGTCCTTCGTGCCGCGCGACTCGAGCGCGTCGAGCAGCATCGCGCTGAAGTGTCCTCGTCCGCAGCCGACGTCGGCGACGCGACCCTGCGCCGCGACGACGGGCTCGAGCACGTCGAGGACGCGTCGACTCGTCTCGGGGTGCGAGATCGAGCCGGGTTTCAGTCGCCCGCCGGCCGTCGCGCTCTTCTCGCCGGTCGCCACGTCCGCCGCCGTCAACGGCGCCTCAGCACGAGGACCGTGTCGAGCCGCTCCTCCCCGAGCTCGCGCGTCGTCGCGAGGTCGTAGGAGAAGTCGTGGACGGCGACGAGTTCGAGGGCCGGGACGCTGCGCAGGAGCCGCCGCACCTGCGGCCCGTCGTAGGTGCGGAAGGTCCAGTTCGTCTCGAGCCGGCGCTCGCCGCCGCGGTTCTCGCGCACGGCGAGACGCGAACGCACGCGTTCGGTGCGCGTGCGCGCGTCCGGCGGCCAGCCCTGGATCGTGCACGTCACCTCGAAGCCGCGGCGTCGCGCGACCCAGCGCTCGCGGCTGATCGACTCGTCGTCGTACTCCGAGAGGTGGAAGCCGAGCACGTAGATCCCGCCGGGCACGAGGTGCTCGGCGACGCGCTCGAGGTGCGCGCGGGCGTCCTTCTCGGTGAGGAGGTACTTGAAGGTGGAGACGAGGCAGTGCGCGAGCTGGAAGCGCTGCTTCACGGCGAAGTCCTGCATCGCCGCGTCGAAGAGTCGGTAGCGCGAGCGCGGGACGCCGGCGCCCTCGAGGCGACGACGCGCGTGCTCGAGCATCGGCAGCGACAGGTCGAAGCCCGCGACGCTCCAGCCCCGCCGCGCCATCGACTCGAGCAGACGCCCCGAGCCGCAGGCCGGTTCGAGGACGCGTCGTGCGCGCGATCGAGCGGGAACGCGCGCGTACTCCTCGAACGCGGCCTCGAGGAAGTCGGTCTCCTCGTCCGTGCTCTCGTCGAAGATCGCGTCGTAGTACTTCGGCGCGTCGTACCAGTCGAGTTCCTGGAACTTCGGCACGTCAGCTCGCGATCAGGGAGCGCAGGACGTACTGGAGGATGCCGCCGTGGCGCAGGTAGCGACCCTCCTGCGGCGTGTCGACGCGGACGACCGCGTCGAACTCGACCTTCTCTCCGCCGTCCTTCGTCGCGACGACGCGCAGCGTGCCGCCGCCCTTGAAGCCGTCGGAGAAGTGCTTCGCGATGCCGACGACGTCGATCACCTCGGTGCCGTCGAGTCCGAGCGCGGCCGCGTCCTTCCCGGCCGGGAACTGCAGCGGCAGGATGCCCATGCCGATCAGGTTCGAGCGGTGGATGCGCTCGAAGCTCTTCGCGACGACGACCTTCACGCCCTGGAGCATCGGGCCCTTCGCGGCCCAGTCGCGCGACGAGCCCGTGCCGTACTCCGCGCCCGCGAGCACGATCGTCGGCACCTTCTCCGCCATGTAGCGCGCGGCGACGTCCCAGATCGCACCCTGTTCGCCGCTCGGGAGGTGCTTCGAGAAGCCGCCCTCGACGCCCGGCACGAGCTGGTTCTTGATGCGGATGTTCGCGAACGTCCCCCGCATCATCACCTCGTGGTTGCCGCGGCGCGAGCCGTAGCTGTTGAAGTCCTCGGGGTCGACGCCGTGCTCGCGCAGGTACGTGCCGGCCGGGCTGTCCGCCTTGATGGACCCCGCGGGTGAGATGTGGTCCGTCGTCACGCTGTCGCCGAGGAGCGCGAGCACACGCGCGCCGCGGACGTCCTCGAGCGGCGCGGACTCCTTCCCCATGCCCTGGAAGTAGGGCGGGAGCTGGACGTAGGTCGACGTCTCGTCCCAGGCGTAGGTGTCGCCCTTCGGCACCGGCATCGAGCGCCACTTCTCCGAGCCCTTGTACACGTCGCCGTAGGCCGACTCGTACATCTCGGAGGTGATCGACGCCTTGACGGCCTCCTGCACCTCCTTCGCGCTCGGCCAGACGTCCTTCAGGAACACGTCGTTGCCGTCCGGGTCCTGGCAGAGCGGCTCGTTCCGCGGGTCGAAGTCGACGCGCCCGGCGAGCGCGTACGCGACGACGAGCGGCGGCGACGCGAGGTAGTTCGCGCGCACCTGGGCGTGCACGCGGCCCTCGAAGTTGCGGTTGCCCGACAGCACCGCCGCGGCGACGAGCTTGCCCTCGTCGATCGCGTCGGCGACCGGCTCCGGGAGCGGCCCCGAGTTGCCGATGCACGTCGTGCAGCCGTAGCCGACGACGTGGAAGCGCAGTTCCTCGAGGAACGGCAGCAGACCGCTCTTCTCGAGGTAGCGCGTCACCACCTGCGATCCCGGCGCGAGCGACGTCTTGACCCAGGGCTTGACCGAGAGACCGCGCTCGCGCGCCTTCTTCGCGACGAGTCCCGCCGCGACCATGACCGAGGGGTTCGAGGTGTTCGTGCAGGACGTGATCGCGGCGATCGCGAGCATGCCGTGTCCGAGCTCGACGGTCTCGTCGCCGAGCTCGACGGCGACGGCCGTCCCGCGCTCGTCGTCCGGCACCATCGCGTCGAGCGCGGCGGCGAAGTTCTCGCCCATCTTCGACAGCGGCACGCGGTCCTGCGGGCGCTTGGGTCCGGCGAGCGACGGCTCGATCGTGCCGAGGTCGAGTTCGACGACCGCGGTGTACTCCGGGTCCTTCGCGGGCGAACCGAACATGCCCTGCGCCTTGAAGTAGGCCTCGGTGCGGGCCGCCGCCTCGCGTCGCCCGGTGAAGCGCAGGTACGCGAGCGTCTCGTCGTCGACGGGGAAGAGGCCGCAGGTCGCGCCGTACTCCGGTGCCATGTTCGCGATCGTCGCGCGGTCGGCGAGCGGCAGGTGCGCGACGCCCGGACCGAAGAACTCGACGAACTTGCCGACGACGCCGTGCTCGCGAAGGCGCTGGGTCACGCGCAGCACGAGGTCCGTCGCCGTCGCGCCCTCCGGCAGCTTGCCGGTGAGCTTCACGCCGACGACGTCCGGGATCAGCATCGTCGCGGGCTGGCCGAGCATGGCCGCCTCCGCCTCGATGCCGCCGACGCCCCACCCGAGCACGCCGAGGCCGTTCACCATCGTCGTGTGCGAGTCGGTGCCGACGAGCGTGTCGCAGTAGAGCCACTCCGACCCGCCGACCTCGTCCGTCATCGTGACGCGCGCGAGGTACTCGAGGTTGACCTGGTGCACGATGCCGGTGTCCGGCGGCACGGCCTTGAAGTTCTTGAACGCGCTCTGGCCCCAGCGCAGGAACGCGTAGCGCTCCTTGTTGCGCTCGAACTCCTTCTCCGAGTTGAGCTGTCGCGCGTCCGTCCGGCCGAACGCGTCGACCTGCACGGAGTGGTCGATGACGAGCTCGACCGGTTGGAGCGGGTTGATCTTCTGCGGGTCGCCGCCGAGCTCCACCATGGCGTCGCGCATGGCCGCGAGGTCCACCACGGCCGGGACGCCGGTGAAGTCCTGCAGCAGCACGCGCGCCGGCATGAAGGCTATCTCGGGCCGCGCCTCGTCCACCGGCTTCCAGCGCGCGACGGCCTCGACGTCGGCCTTCGTCACCACGTCGCCGTCCTCGCGGCGCAGCAGGTTCTCGAGCAGGATCTTGAGCGAGAACGGCAGCCGGTCGAGGTCGTAGCCCTGCTTCGCGAGGGCGGGCAGGCTCGCGATCCTGTGCTTCGTGCCGGCGACGTCGAGGGTGGTGTGGGCCTTGAAGGAGTCCATGGGAGTCGTGCGGGTTCGGGACGGACGGGCCGAGGATACGCCTCGCGATCGGCCGTTCCACCGCTCCGCCGCCGGAGCCCGCGGCCCCGCGGCAACCGGGAGAAGTCCGCGGCCCCGCTCTTCCACCGGCCCCGCCCCGCGGCTATCCTCCCCGCCTCGGCAACCGAGAGTGGGGACGTAGCTCAGCTGGTAGAGCGTCGCGTTCGCAATGCGAAGGTCGAGGGTTCGACTCCCTTCGTCTCCACCATGCCTTCGATGGCTCGGCTGTCGCGGTGGCGCGAGGGGCCGACGAGGACGGGGCGGGGCGAGCCTCCGTCCGGAGTGCCGCGCCGAGCGGCGTCCCCTACGCGTCGGCGTACGCCGCTTCGAGCGCCGCCGGGTCGAGTTTGCCCGTCGACGTCGTCGCGGTCACCGCGGCGCGCACCACGGCGGGGTCCTCAGCCGCGCCGCCGCCGCTGCCCGCGCCTCGGTTGGACCTTGCCCGCGTCCCACTCGGCGAGGAAGACGCGGATCGCGTCCACGACCTCGTCGCCGAAGGCGCGCACCTGCCAGTCGAGCAGGCCCTCGATCCCGTCGAGGTCCTCGGCGCGCGTCGGCGCCTTCTCGGCGAGGTCGAGCAGGGTCAGGCGGTTGAGTGCGAGGCTCGCGTCGTAGCCCTCGCGCTCCGCGATCTTCTTGCGCACGACCTTGAGACGGTCGTGGAGCTCGTGCCCGCGTTCGTCGAGCCGGTCCGTGCCGTCCTTCGCGGGCAGCCGCGGGATGCGGTCGAGGGGCCCGAGTTCCTTGCCGCGCTCGACCGCGTCGAGCATGGCCCGGCCGACGCGCTGCGCGAGCTTCTTGCCGACGCCGGGCACGGCCTCGAGCTCGCGCAGGTCGCGCGGGCGGCGCCGCGCGAGCTCGACCAGCGCGTGGTGCGCGAGCACCTTGAAGGGCGGCACGTTGCGCTGGCGCGCGATCTCGTCGCGCGCGACGAAGAGCTCGCGCAGGATCTGCATCCGGGCGAGGTCGAGCGCGCGCGCTCCCTTGAGCCGCACGAACTCGTCCGGTTCGAACTCGCGCGCCGGCGTGTCGAGCGCCTCGAGGCGGCGGCACTCCCCCGCCACGATCTCGGTGCGTCCGCGCTCGTCGAGTTCGCGCTCGAGCTCCACGGCGAGCCGCAGCAGGTAGTGCGTGTCGAGCCGCGCGTACGCGATCTGCTCGTCGGTGAGCGGCCGCTTGCTCCAGTCGGAGAGCTGCTGCGTCTTGTCGAGCTTGACCTCGAAGTGCCGTTCGAGCGCCGACGCCAGCCCGACGGTCTCGTAGCCGAGCGCCGCCGACGCCACGCGCGTGTCGAAGATGTTCTTCACCGCGAAGTCGTGTTCGCGGCGGAAGAGGAGCACGTCGTACTCGCCGTCGTGGAAGACCTTGCGGACGCGCTCGTCGGCGAGGAAGCGTCCGAAGGGCTCGAGGTCGAGCTTCGCGAGCGGGTCGACGACGAAGTCGCCGCCGGGCGTCGAGACCTGCACCAGACAGACGCGCTCCTTGTACGAGAAGAACGAGTCGGCCTCGGTGTCGATCGCGACCTCGGGCACGCCGGCGAGGTGTTCGAGGAGCCGCGACAGCCCGCGGTCGTCGGTCACGAGCTCGGCCGGCGCCAGGTGGTCGTGCGAGGTCGGGCGCACGCGCGGCGCGCGATCGCCGTCGCGTCGGCCCTGCGCGTCGCGGCTCTCCCGCGGACGCGACTCGCGCGCCGCCGAGGGCTCGGCGTCGTCCGCGCGGGGCGCGGGCTCGCGCGTCTCCGACGAGGGTCCGCGGCGCCTGTTCCGCGCTCGGCGTCCGCCGTCGGCTCCGATCCCGGCGGCCCAGGGCTCTCCGCTGTCCATGGCGAGCGAGGGTAGCGCGGCGGCGCGCACGGGCGCTCCGCGAGGCGCGGGTCGACCCCGAAACGCGAATCGAAGCGCCCCCCTGGAACGCGAAACGGCGCCTTCCGGCGCCGCTGCATCTCGATCCGAGACATCCCCGACCGACGTCTCGGCCGAGCAAGGACAGCCGGCACTCCGTCGAAGTCGGGTGGCGAGGGCGACGGGACTTGAACCCGCAACCTCCGGCGTGACAGGCCGGCACTCTAACCGATTGAGCTACGCCCCCACCGAGGCGGGGAAAGGTACCGGCGCCCCGGGGGCGGGTCAACGAGGAATCACGACGACTCCGCGCGTCGGAGTCAGCCCGTCCGCACCGCCGCCGCCGGACTCGCGCGTCGCAGGCGCCACACGGGGTAGAGCGCGGCGACGAGCGCGATCGCGACGGCGACGAGCGGGATCGCGGCCCAGGCCGGGGCGAACGCCGGCACGGGCAGGTCGAGTCCGGAGAGAACGCGGAGCGCGCGGACGACCGCGGGCGTGACGGCGACGCCGAGACCGAGTCCGCACAGGCCGCCGACGACGCCGATCGCGAAGGACTCGAGCAGCACCGAGCCGGCGATCTGGCCGTGCGACGCGCCGAGCGCGCGCAGCACGCCGAGCTCCTTCACGCGCTCGCTCGTGGCGAGGAGCTGCGCGTTGAGCAGACCGAGTCCGGCGAGTGCCGCGGTCAAGAGCAGGATCACGTCGAAGACGAAGAAGTCGCGCAGCACGTCGAACTCCTCCATCGCGCGGATCTCGCCGGCGCGCGTCACCTTGAGGTTCACGCCCTCCGGCACGATCGGCCGCACCAGCGCCTCGGCGAGGAACGGGTCGGCGTCGGGCCGCAGCTTGACGGAGATCGAGTTCGCGGTCCCCGTGTCGACGCAGTAGAGGCGGCGCAGCGACTCCGACGCGACGACGGCGTAGGCGCGCTCGTGCGGGTCGCGGAAGTAGCCGTACTCCTCGCCGACGTGGACGATGCGGAAGACCTGGAGTCCGGAGCCCGGCGTCGCGAGGCTGACCGTGCCGCCCTTCTTCCAACCCTGCTGGACGGCGAGTCGGTCGCTCACGATCAGTCCGCGTCCGTCGAAGAAGGCGGCGCGCAGCTCCTCGTCCTCGGCCAGCGGTCCGTAGCCCGCGGCGTCCTCCGAGACGCCGACCACGCGGAAGCCGACGTCGACGCGGTCGTCGCCCTGCTCGAAGCCGAGCACCTCGGGGACGTCGAGGACGCGGCGCAGGCGGTCGGTCGACACGCCGCCGACGTTCTGCAGCCAGACCTTGCCGTCGAGCGCCTCGTGCGACCACGACACGGTCTCGAGGTAGAGGCTGCGCGTGATGCCGCGCAGGCCGACGAAGGCCGCGCAGACCAGGGTCAGCGCCGAGACGCAGGCCGCGACGCGCAACCGACCGTTCCCCATGGAACGCGCGGCCATGAGGCCGACGAACGGGAACCTCGGCCGCACGGAGTTCGCGACGAGGCCCGCGGCGAAGGTGACGACGCCCGGCAGGACGAGCGGGGTGACGAACAGCAGCGCGAGCACGCCCGCGCCCATCATCAGGACCTCGAGCAGCTCGCGGCTGCCCTCCCCCACGAGGTCGACGACGCTGAAGAACACGGCGGGCAGCACGGCGACGAGCAGCAGCGCCGCGAAGACGTGGAACTTGCGCTGCGCCTTCTGGTCGCTCGAGGGCTCGCCGCGCAGCGCGAGCACCGCGTCGATCGAGCCCGCGCGGAGCAGCGGGTACACGCTGCCCGCGAGCGCGATGCCGACGCCGAGCAGCGTGAGCATGCCGACGTCGTCCCAGGGCACGTCGAACTTGCCGACGACGGCCTTCGACATGCCGAGCGACGTGATGCCGGCGGAGAGCATCGTGCGCGCCAGCGCGAGTCCGCCGAACAGGCCGACGAGGCCCGCGCCGATCGCGATGACGACGGCCTCGGTGAAGAAGCACGCTGCGATCTGCATGCGGCTCGCGCCGAGCGCGTGCAGCACGCCGACGTCGCGCAGCCGCTCGGTCAGCGACATCGACAGCGTGTGGAAGATGACGTAGAGCCCGAGCGCGAGCGTCATCAGACCGGAGAGGCGCACGCCGTTGCGGAACGCGCGCTCGTCCGCCTGCTGACCGACGACGGCGCCCGCGCGCAGGTCGTACTCGAAGCCCTTGGCGAGTCCGCGCTGCAGCTTCTCGAGGTCGACCGACGGGTCGCGCGCGGCCCACAGCTCGAGCGGCGAGAGGTGCCCCGCGAACAACTGCTTCGCGAGTTCGTGGTCGACGACGACGACGGCGCCGCCCGAGGAGCGCCCGATGCGGTCGAAGGCGAGCGTGCCGTCGACGCCGAGCTGGACGGCGCTCTCGGCCAGCGCGTCCTCGCCGCGCTCCACCATCTCGCCGTCGACGCACACCTCGACGCGGCGAGCGCCGGCGACGACGACGTCGACGGTGTCGCCCGGTGCCGCGCCGACGAGGCCCGCGAGCTTCTCGCCGATCAGGAGGCCCGCGCGACCCTCCGTGCGCAGGCTCCCCTCCTCGACCCGCAGCACGCCCATGCGCTCCGCGCGGCCGAGGTCGACGGCGAGGAGGCGCGCCGGTGCATCGCCCTTCGGACCGACGACCTTGACCTCGCCGCGCGCGACGCGCGTCGCCTCGAGGATGCCGGGTTGCTCGAGGAGGATCTTCTCCGGCTCGTCGAGGTCGTCCGTCGGACGCACGACGAGGTCGGCGGCGAAGTCGCCCTCGGTCGCGATCTCGGGCTGGAGGTGCAGCAGCGTGTTGTGGTCGACCGTGAAGATCGCGACGACGGTCGCGATGCCCATGGCGACGCCGAGGATGCTGAACAGGACGCGCGCGGGTCGCCGCAGGAGCGAGGAGCGCGCGATCAAGATTTCGAGGCGCATGGGGCGGAGCGGCTCAGATGTGCAGCTCCGCGAGCCGCTCGTGCACCTGTTCGACGGCGAGCCCCGGTCCGACGAGCGCGTGCTTCGCGTCGAGCTTGCCGTCGACGAGGAACAGCACGCGGTCCGCCATCGCGGCGTCGCGCGGGTTGTGCGTCACGAGCAGCACCGTCGCGCGACCCGTGTTCACGAGCTCGCGCAGGAGGTTCATGACCTCGAGGCCGGCCTGCTGGCTGAGGTTGCCCGTCGGCTCGTCGCACAGCAGCAGCGGCTGACCGCCCGCGAGCGCGCGCGCGATCGAGACGCGCTGCATCTGACCGCCCGAGAGCTCGTGCGGCAGCGCGTCGAGTCGCCCCTCGATGCCCATGCGCTCGAGCGTGCGCGCCACGTGGTCGCGCTTGGCGTGCTGGCCGCGGATCGCGAGCGGCAGCCCGACGTTCTCCTCGACGTTGAGCGTCGGCAGCAGGTTGAAGAACTGGAAGACGAAGCCGATCGCGTCGCGGCGCAGCCTCGTGCGGTCCTTCTCCTTGAGTTCGGAGAGCGCGTTGCCGTTGAGGATCACCTCGCCGCTCGAAGGATCGTCGAGCCCCGCGATGAGGTGCAGCAGCGTCGACTTGCCCGACCCGCTCGGCCCCATGATGCAGAGGAACTCGCCCTTCGCGACCTGGAAGGAGACGTCGGACAGCACCGCCGTCTCGCGCCCCTTGGGACCGTGGAACTTGAAGAGCCCCTTCGCGGCGAGCAGGGGCTTCGGGGAGGCGGAGGGCGTGGGAGCGGACGCGGAACGGGACGCAGCGGGTCCCTTCGCGGGGGGCGTGGGGCTGGGCAAGAGTCGACTCCGTGGGGGTGCGGATCGCGCGCACGGCGGACCTGCCTCGACGCGCGAGGCAGGGCTACGGTGACACGGCCCGCCCGTTTCGTGGGCTCCGAGGAGAAGCTCGCCCCGGATCCGGGTCGGATCAGCGCACGCCGGTCGTGAAGTTCCGGAAGCGCACGAGGAGCTCGGCGACGGAGAGCTCCTCCTCCACCGTCCACTCCGTCGGCGGGCGCGAGAGGAGTCCCTCGTTCGTCACGTCCTCGCGCGGCGGGTCCGGCCACTTCGCCCGCTCGACGAGGTCGAGCACGGCCTCGACCTCGCGACGGTCCCACTTCGCGGGGAGCTTGCCCGACGCGCGGAGGAGGTGCGGCGCGAAGCCGTCCGGCGTGTGCTCGATCGCGTAGCGCGTGACCTGCGAACGCTCGTCGGCCGCGACGTCGCGGAACTCCTTGGCCCAGTCGCTGAAGCCGAGGATCCACACGCCCGTCACGAGCAGCAGGAAGAACGGCGCCGCGAGCATCGCGAACACCTTCTTCGCACTCGCCGAGCGCACGCGCGGCGTGCCTCCGTCGTCCTCGGTCCGGCTCACGTCGTCCTCGCCTTCGCGCGTCGCCACGCGTCCATCCAGCGCTCGAGGTCCGCGTGCCCCGCGCCGTCGCCCAACTCCTGCTCCATCGCGCGGAAGCGCGTCTCGAAGCGGTGCGCGGCGTCGCGCGCGGCCGTCTCGGGATCGACCCCCACGTAGTTCGCGAACTGGCTCGTCGCGAGCAGCACGTCGCCGAGTTCTCGTTCGAGCGCGCCGCGATCGTCGCCGCGGTAGGCCTCGTCGAGTTCGAGCACCTCCTCGCGCACCTTCGCGAGGGCGCCGTCCGCGCTCTCCCAACGGAAGCCCAGCGCCATGGCCTTCGCGCCGAGGCGCGCCGCGCGCTGCAGCGCGGGCAGCGCACGCGGCACGCCGGAGAGCGCGCTCGTGTCGTCGCGGCCGCGCGCCGCGCGCTCCTCGGCCTTGATGCGTTCCCACTGCGCGAGGGCGGCGTCGCTCGAGAGGTCCTTCGCCTCGCCGTAGACGTGCGGGTGGCGGCGCACGATCTTCTCCGCCGCGCCGCGCGCCGCACGTTCGAGGTCGAAGACGCCTTCCTCGCTCGCGACCTGGCACAGGAGCGCGATCGAGAACAGGAGGTCGCCGAGCTCCTCCACGGCGCCGCGCGCGTCTCCGGTCCGCGCGAGTTCGTCGAGGCCGTCGACGGCCTCGAAGGCCTCCTCGACGAGCGCCGGCGCGAGGCTCCGCACGGACTGTTCGCGGTCCCAGGGGCAGCCTCCGGGCGCGCGCAGCCGTTGGGCGACCGCGAGAACGCGCGCGAGTTCCGAGACGGCGCCGGCGAGCTTCGCCCGACCGAACGTGTCCGCGGGGATCGAGCCGTCGCCGTCCTCGGCGTACCGCACGGGATCGCTCTCGCCCGCCGCCGCGAACCCCGCGAGTCGCAGGAGGCACGCGTCGCACCGTCCGCATGCCAGCACCGCTCCGTCCGTCGCGAGCCGCGGGTCGTAGCAGGTGTGCGTCAGCGCGAAGTCCACGCCGAGCTCGAGTCCGCGCCGAACGATGTCGGCCTTCGAGAGCTCGAGCAGCGGCGCGTGCACGCGGAAGTGCGCGCCGCCGTCCGCTCCCGCCGCCGTCGCCGCGTTCGCGAGCGCCTCGAAGGCCGCGAGGAACGTCGGCCGACAGTCCGGGTAGCCCGAGTAGTCCACGGCGTTCGCGCCGATGAAGAGGTCGGTCGCCCCCACCGTCTCGGCGAGTCCCAGCGCGATCGCGAGGAAGACCGTGTTGCGAGCCGGGACGTAGGTCGACGGCACGCCGCGACCGATCTCGTCGTGCGCTCGGTCCTTCGGGACGTCGATCGCGTCGGTCAGCGCGGAACCGCCGACCGCGCGCAGGTCGACCGCGACGACGCGGTGCTCGCTCGCACCGAGCACAGCCGCGACGCGCGCCGCCGCGTCGAGCTCGACGGCGTGCCGCTGGCCGTAGTCGAACGAGATCGCGACCGGCGCGAAGCCCGCGCGCACCGCTTCGGCGAGCACCACCGCGGAGTCCATCCCGCCCGACACGAGACACACCGCAGGTCGTCGTTCGAGGGGCGCGTCCAAGGGGTTCCTCCGGGGATCCGTCGCGGCGTGGCCGGACGCTGCGGAGCGTAGCAGCTCGCGCTCCCTTGTCCGCGGTCCTCGCGCGCTCTACGTTGCTCGGTTCACGGGCCGACGGCGGACGTCGCGGAGACGCCGCGCCTCGCCCTGCGCCCCGCGCCATCCACGGGCTCCGCCCGACACCCCGCCCCTTCATGACCGCCACGAAGGAAGACGTGCTCGACGCCCTGCGGGGCGTCGTCGACCCCGACCTCGGCCGCGACATCGTGTCGCTCGGCTTCGTCACCCAGGCCGCCGTCTGCGACGGCCTCGTCAAGGTGACGATCAACCTCACCACGCCGGCCTGTCCGGTGAAGGACCAGATGCGCGAGCAGGCGCGCGGCCTCCTCGCGGCGCTGCCCGGCGTGACGAAGGTCGACGTCGAGATGACGGCGGAGGTGCGCGGTGCGAAGCAGCAGCGCCAGATCGCGCCGGACGTGAAGCACATCGTCGCGGTGAGCTCGGGCAAGGGCGGCGTCGGCAAGTCGACGGCGACGGTGAACCTCGCCGTCGCGCTCGCGCGCACGGGGGCTCGGGTCGGCGTCATGGACTGCGACGTCTACGGACCCGACATCCCGATGATGATGGGCCTTCGGGGCGAGCCGGAGACGACGCCTGACCGCAAGCTGCGCCCGAAGGAGCGGCACGGCGTCCGGACCATGTCGATCGGCTACCTCCTCGCGGAGGAGAAGCCGGTGGTCTGGCGCGGCCCGATGGTGCACAAGCTCATCGAGCAGTTCCTCGCCGACGTCGAGTGGGGTCCGCTCGACTACCTGCTCGTCGACATGCCGCCGGGGACGGGCGACGCGCAGCTCTCGCTGGCGCAGATCGTGCCGCTCACCGGCGCGGTGCTCGTGACGACGCCGCAAGCCGTGTCGACCTTCGACGTCGGCAAGGCGATCGGCATGTTCAAACAGGTCAACGTCGAGATCCTCGGCATCGTCGAGAACATGTCGAGCTTCGTCGTGCGCGGCACGGTCGAGGGCGCGAACCCCGGCGCCACCGTGAAGATCGACACCGGTCTCGGCGTGCACGCGTGCCCGGTCGGCGGCGACGGGTCGTTCGAGGCGACGCTCGAGATCTTCGGTCGCGGTGGAGCCGATGCGCTCGCGAAGCGCCACGGATTCCCCGTGCTCGGCCGCATCCCGCTCAACCCCCTGGTCCGCGTCGGCGGCGACGCCGGCGACCCCGTCGTCGTGAGCGATCCGGACAGCGCCGAGGCGCGCGCGTTCATCGACTGCGCGGGGAAGCTCGCGCAGCGCGTGGCGATCCGCGAGCACGCGGAGTTGCCGATCTTGCAGTAGCGAAGTCCTCGAGGCGCGCGGGAACGAACGCGGCCGCTTCGGTCGCGCGAGGGAACGCAGCGTGGCCCTTCGGGCCACGCGAATCAAACACGAAGAAGGCGAAGAACCGGAAGGCGGCCGCCTTCGGCGGCGGACGCACGGAAGGACGCAGGGACCCGCGGGGCGCACGCGCTCCGCGGGTCCCTGCGTCCGCGCCGCTTGGCAGCGCCTCCGTGTCCTTCGTGTCCTTCCTGTCGTTCCTTCGTGTCTGGGCCGCCGTGTTCGTCGGCGCCGAAGGCGCCGCGCGCAGCGCCTCAGTCCTCGTGGGACTCACGGCCCTCCTCGGCCCATGCGACGACCTCGTCGAGCGCCCTCAGGATGCCGTCACCGCTCTGATCGTTCTCGGTCTGGAAGTTGTGATCGGCCCCGAGCAGCCGCTTCCACGTGACGTCCTTGCCGCGCCGGAGCAGCTCGACCAGGACGAGGTCGAAGGACTCGATCGGCACCGCGCGGTCCCGGGTCCCCTGCGCGAGGTAGATGCGCGCCTTCGCGTCGCACAGCGAGTCGACGGGCGGTCGCTGCACGAAGGAACCCCAGCGCCGGTAGGCGTGCCCGTAGAACATGTCGTCGACCGAGTCGGGGTTCGCGAGGACCTTCGCGTACTCCCGCTCGTGCCAGCGGAGCATGTCCTCGATCTCCTCCTCGCTCGCGCCCTCCGCGCGCATCTCGCCGCGCGCGAGACCGAGGAGCTCGGCGAACTGGCTCGGGCCCGCTCCCGCGAGCACCGCGACGTGCGTCACCTCGTCCCGCACCGCGGCGAGCCCCGAAGCCACGTCACCGCCCTCGGAGTGACCGATCACGAGCACGAGCGTCGGGTCGACGTCGTCGCGCTCGAGCAACGCGTCGAGCAGCGTGCACTGGTCGGTCACGCGGTCCTCCCAGGTCGCGTGCAACTGGTACTCGCGCGACGCTCCCTCCGCCGAACCCGGCTGCTCCACGCTCTCCGCGAAGCCGACGCCGCGCTTCTCCACGACCGCGACGTGGAAGCGTTCGCCATACACCTCCGCGAGGTACCCGAACAGACCCGCCGAGAGCCCCTCGGGGTAGCGCGCGAAGACGGACTGCGCGCCGGAGCCCTCGCACCACAGGAGCACCGGCTTGCGCTCGCCCCGTGCGCACGGCGTGTTCGAGAGGTAGGCGACGCCGTGCGATCCGTCGGTGCGGTCGAACCGGACGGCGTGGAACGGCTCGGGGAGTCCGGGGATCGCGAGCGGCTCGGGCCGGACCCCGCTGCGGTACGGGACCTCGACGTCCTCGATCGGGACGGGGCCCCCGCGCTCGCCGCCGTCCGCCCGCGTCGACGGCGCGCAGCACGAAGCGAGGACGAGGAACGGGACGAGGACGATCGCGGTGCCGAGCCTTTGGACGGAGATCTGCATGGCGAGGACGGCCGGGTGCCGAGCGGAACGCGGAGCCTACGCCGGTGGAGCCCCGACCGATCGGTGCGACCGAACCTGCGACCGAACCTGGTTCGATTGGACCGGCACCGAGTGCGGAATCCCGCCGGGACCCGGCGCCGCGCACCTGGGAACGCCGGTCCGGTCCGCACTTCGGCGCGCGACGGCTGTGGAGAACCTCGGTCCCGGTCAACCGAACCAGGTTCGGTCGAGTCGCGTCGAGGGGGTTTCGGGCGGCGGGAGGCGCGCAGCCCAAGGGCTCGGCGAGGGTACTCTCGCGGGGCCCGCCGACGGACCGGCGGGGCGCCGGACCCGCTCCATGTCCAAGCACGACCGCATCCTCGTCGTCGAGGACGACGACCGCATCCGGAGCGAGCTCCGCACGGCGCTCGCGAGCGCGGGGTACCGCGTCGGCGAGGCGCGCGACCTCGCGGAGGCGCGCGAGAAGTTCCGCCTCGGCTGGGGGCTCCTCCTGCTCGACCTCGGTCTCCCGGACGGCGACGGCCTCGAACTCTGCCGCGAGCTGCGCGCGGCGGGCGACGACGTGCCGATCGTCGTCGCGACGGCGCGCGACGCGAACGACCAGCGCATCCGCGGACTCGACGCGGGCGCCGACGACTACGTCGTGAAGCCGTTCGACGTCGCCGTGCTCCTCGCGCGCCTGCGCAGCGTGCTGCGCCGCGCCCGCGGCGAGGTCGTCGTGCGCCGCGCCGAGGTGCGCGACCTGTGGGTCGACGTCGAGTCGCGTCGCGCGGGTCGCGGCGAGACCGAGTTCGAGTTCACGCCGCTCGAGTTCGACCTTCTCGCCTTCCTCGTCAGGAACCCCGGTCGAGCCTGGTCGCGCGACCGCATCCTCGCCGAGGTGTGGGGACTCCAGGGCGGAGCCGGCGGCACGCGCACCGTCGACATCCACGTGAGGCGCCTGCGCTCGAAGATCGAGGACGACCCGGCCTCCCCCACCTTCATCTCGACGGTGTGGGGCGTCGGCTACCGGCTCGACGACGGCAGCGGCGACGGCGCCGACGACGGAACCGCGGAGGGAGCCGGGAGCGACGAGCCGTGATCGCTCGCACGACGGCCGGCGGTGGACGCCGACCGTGGTTCGGCGTCCTCGGGCTCGAACTCACCGTGCTCGCCGCCGCGACGATCCTCCTGTTCGGTCGCGCCGCGCCCGCGCTCGAGCGCTTCGGCTACTGGTTCTTCGACGTCGAGGCGCGCGCCTACCCGAGTTCCGAGGAGATCGCCGAGGCGATGCTGCCGGTGCTGCGCGACCCCTCGTCCTACGACGCCGACCCGGCCGTGCGCGAGCGCATCGAGACCCTCACCGAGCGCTACACCGACTTCGACACGGCCTTCTGCCTGATGGACCGCTCGGGACGCACCCTCCTGCGGTCGCCCGACCTCGAAGGCGTCCCCGCGTCGGTGCTCGAGTCGAACTCGACGTTCCGCGTGGCGATCGACGGGATCGAGTCGGGCTACGCCATGGCGACCATGTCGGCGATCGGCCTCGAGGGTGAACGCATCGGGATGATCAGCTTCGTCTCGATGTTCTTCGAGGGCGGTCCGGACCCGGAGTACGCCGACTCACCGCTGATCGAGCTCACCGGCAGCTCCCCCATCGTCGCGCACCGACGCGACGATGGTCCCGAGGAGGAGCGGCTCGAGGCCACCTACGACCTCGTGCGCGCGATCGTGCGCTGGGTGGTTCCGGCGCTCTCGGCGCTGGTGCTCGGCGCCGCGATCGCGTGGATCGTCACGCGCCGCGTCGTGCGTCTCGCGGACCAGACGGCGAAGGTCGGAGCCGACGGGATGCCGGGACCGTTCGACGAGAGCGGGCACGACGAGATCGCACGCCTCGGTCGCGCGCTCAACGCGATGCGCTCCAGCAACGCCGAACTCCTGCGCGACCTCGAGTCGCGCGACCGCTCGCGACGCGAGTGGGTCGCGCAGGTCTCGCACGACCTGCGCACGCCGCTCACGTCGCTGTCGGTCTGCCTCGAGCGCATCCACGCGCGCGGCGAGGTCGTGTCGGACGCCGGGCTGTCCGAAGCCGTACGTCTCGCGCGCCACGACACCGATCGCGTGCGCACGCTGGCCGAGGACCTGCTCGAGGCCGCGCGCCTCGAGGGCGACGTGCGGCTGGCGTTCGAACCCGTCCTCCCGCGCGAGGTCGTGCGACAGGCGTTGCAGTCCGTGCGCCCGCTCGCCGAGCGCGACGGCGTCGCGCTCACGGAGTCGGCCGCGGGCGGCGCGGTCGAGGTCGTCGGCGACGGAGCGCGGCTCGTGCGCGCGTGCGAGAACCTCCTGCGCAATGCCGTGCGGCACGCGCGGACGCGCGTCGAGGTCCGCGTGGAGTCGACGCCGGGTCGCGTCCGCTTCTCGGTGCGCGACGACGGTCTCGGGTTCGGCGGAGCGGCGGGCGCGGTCGACCTCCGGCGCGTCGGCGTCATCGGCGACGCGGCGGGCTCCTCGGGGCTCGGTCTGCTCGTCGTGGAGCGCATCGCGGCGGCGCACGACGGCGGCCTGTTCGCGACGAACCTCGAGAGCGGCGGCGCGGAGGTCGGCTTCGAGATCGCGCGCGTTCCGGGCGCGGCGATGTCGTAACCTGCGTCGGATGTCGATCGCGAAGTACCTGTTCGTCGCCCTCGTCCTCCTGCTCCTCCCGCTCGGCGCCTGCGCGTCGACGGAACTCGACGACGACCTCCTCGTCGTCGCGAGCGACCTCGACAACCCGCCCTTCGCCAGCGTCGACGGCGAGGGTCGCCCGCAGGGCCGCGACGTCGAGATGACGGCGCTGCTCGCCGAGCGGATGGGCGTGCGCGTGGAGTGGCGGCGGATGCCGTTCGAACGGCTGATCGACGCGGTCGCGGAGGGCGAGGTCGACGCCGCCGTCGCGACGCTCGGCACGACGCCGGAGCGCGCGGAACGCGTCCTGTTCACCAAGCCCTACTACGAGACCGAGATCGTCGTCGTCGTGAGCACGCGGCCCGGCGCGCCGCGCCGCCTCTCGGCGCTCGAGGGCGGCACGCTGGTCGGCGGCGTCGGCACGACGTCCGAGCGGGCGATCCGACTGGTCTACGGCGACGACGCCTTCGTGCCGGGCACGAAGGACGGCGCGAGCGCGGCCGAACTCGTCCTCGACGGGAGCGTGGACGGTGCGGTCATGGACGCTCCCAACGCGCGCGCCCTGGTCGAACAGGTGGGTCCGACGCTGCGCATCCTCGACGAGCCGCTCGCGATGGAGCACTACTCGATCGCCGTGCGACCGAACGCGCCGCACCTGCGCGAGGAGCTCGACCGTGCGCTGGCCGAGCTCGACGCGGACAAGGTCCTCGACCGACTCGATCGCGAGTTCGGTCTGGTCGTGCCCTGATCGCGCGGGACCGAGGGCTCAGGCCGCCGCGGTCGACGGCACCGCGAGTTCGTCGTCGGGCGCGCGCCCCTGGAGCGCGAGCACGACGCCGGTGAGCAGCGAGGCCTCCTCGATGCGCCGGAGGTGCGGCACGAGGCCGTGCAGCGAGACCGCACCCGTGCGCTTCTCGCGTTCCGAGCGGCACACGCGGTCGACGGACTCGATCAATGCGTCGACGTTCGCGCGCTCCGCCGCGAGCGCCGCACCGAGGGCGGCGGCCTCCGCCTCGCCGGTCGGCCAGGCGTGTCCCGGGACGAGCCCGAGGTCGCCGTGCCGCGACTGGATGCGGTGGATCGACCAGCCCACGGCACGCTTGCGCCGTGCGAGCGAACGGACGTCGAGCGCGTGGTCGTGCCCGCAGCGACAGGTCGGGTCGAAGACGACGCGCAGGCCGAGGGCGCGCTCGAGCCGCAGGCCGAACTCCGAGTCCTCGCCGCCGGCGTGCGGGATCCCCGCGTCGAAGCCGCCGACCTCGACGACGTGGGCGCGCTTCACGGAGACGTTGCCGGTGCACAGCGAGAGTCCGGCGTAGTGCACGCCGGCCTGCATCGCGTTCTGGGCGAACAGCGTCGTGGTCCGCTCGACGTACTCCGCGAGCGAGTCCGTCCTGTGGCGCGGCAACAGCCCGAACGTGCCGATGACGGCGCGCGGCAGCGTGCTCTCGGCCTGCGCGCGGAGGTGGCGCGTGAGGAGGTCCGTCGCCGGTACCGCGTCGTCGTTCAGGAACACGACGATCTCGCCGCGCGCGTTCGCCACGCCGAGGTTGCGCGCCGCGGCCGGGCCGCCGGGTCCTGGCGGAGGACGCGCAGCGAGAGGTGCGACGGCGCGTGGAGCTTCGCGCGGTCGACGGGCTCCACCGAGCCGTCGTCCACCACGATCACCTCGAAGCGCAACGGGTCGAGGTCCTGCTTCGCGAGCGCGGCGACGAGGTTCACGAGTTCGCTCCCGCGGTCGCGCGTGGGGACGACGACGCTGACGTCGGGCGTCGGCGCGTTCCGACGGGTCGGCGACGAGCGACGGTCGCCGACGCGCACGCGTTCGGGCTCCTGCGCGTCGCGCGCGAGCTGCACGAAGTCGCCCGCTCCCTGCTCCGCGATCCCTTCGACGAAGCCTTCGAACCACCACGTGCGGTTGAGTTCCTGGAGGTGCGACAGGAGGCGCTCGACGACGAGTTCGGCCGTCCTCGCGTGCTCGCCCCCCATCGTCTCGAGGCCGCGCAGGTCGACGCGCGAGAGTTCGCGCGCGACGCGCGCGTGTCCGACGTTCGCGGACCGGGCGTTCTCGATCGCCCACTCGAGGTCCTCGAGCCGGAGCGTGTGGTTGTTCCAGCGCCGCAGCAGGTGCGGGTGCTTCTTCACGAGCCGCACGTAGGCGCGCGCCACGATGTGCGCGCGGCGCTCGACGTAGTCGTGGTCCATCGGGTGCACGTGCTCGGCCCGCGCGCGCGGGTGGTAGAGCACCTGCACGCCGAAGCGCTCGAGCCGCGCACCGAGATCGGTGTCCTCGCAACCGTAGTGACGGAAGCTCTCGTCGAAGAGCCCCGCGCGGCGCACGAGGTCGAGCGAGACGCTCACGTTGCACGTCCAGAACTTGAAGCAGTCGTAGGTGCCGCCCGGCTCGAGGTCGACGTAGCCGACCATCAGGTTGGACCGCTCGAGCGCTCGGACGAGCGCGTTGCGCTGCGCCTCGACCGGGAACTCGAAGGTCCCGAGCACCGCCACGGCGCTGCGACCGACGAGCCCGGCGGCGCGGTGCGCACCGAGGTGCTCCTCGACGCAGTTCGGGAGCGGGATCGTGTCGTCGTTGACGAACAGCACGTACTCGCCGCGCGACACCTCGAGCCCGCTGTTGCGCGCCGCCGCCAGACCGCCGTTCTCGCGGCGGACGACGGTCACGGGAACCGGGAACTCGAGACCGCCGAGCATCTCCTCGGTCCCGTCGGTCGACCCGTCGTCGACGAGCACGATCTCGAACGTGCCGGGCGGGAGTTCCTGGCGGCAGAACGCGTCGAGGCAGCGCACGAGGACGTCGCGCCGCTGGTACGTGCAGATCGAGACGGTGAGCCGCGGCTCGAGTCCGTCGTAGGGACGCGAGGCCAGCGCCACGAGGCGCGCGTCGCTGCGCGAACGCTCCCAGCCCGCCGCGTAGGCCTCGGCCGGGACCGTGAATCCGAGTTCCTGCTCGTGCGACGCGCCGCGCGCGTGGACGACCGCGCGCCACCAGGCGAGCAGGACCGGGTGGAACGCCGTCGTCGGGACGTCGGCCAGCTTGCTCCGCTTCGCGACCACGCCGGCGAACCAGAAGGGTCCCGGTGTGTCGCCCATGGCGGCGGGGCTCGAACGCTGGACGAAGGCGCCGTTCGCGTCGGTGAGCGCGTAGTCGCACGTCACGACGTCGACGTCGCCCGAGAGCTTGGCGACGGCGTGCGCGTAGCGCGACGGCAGCGAGGGCGCGCCGGGCAGTTCGATCGCCACGACGTCGGCCTCGGCGGCCTCGACGGCGCGGACGAGGTCGGCGCCGAACGACACCGAGGTGCTCGGCACCGTGGAGGCGCCGTCGAGTTCGACACGCCCGCCCGTGCGATCGAGGACGATGACGTCGACCGAGACGCCGCGCTGCGCCTTCGCGTTCGCGACGGCGGCCGCGGCGAGGTGTTCGCGCCCCTTCTCGACGGGGACGATCGCGGTCACGCGCGGCAGCGCGCGCGACGGCGCCGCGGCGTCGGCGAACTCCGCGCGGCGGCAGAGTTCGGCGTAGATCTCGAGTGCCGCTTGCGGCACCTCCACCTTCGGAGGTTCGCGGCGCAGCATGCCGTCCGGGAACGCCGCGTCGACGTCGGCGCCGAGGAACGCGCCGAGACGGTCGAGCCCGTCGCCGTGCAGGACCTGGTCGTAGTGCAGGAAGAGCGAGTCGCCGCGGTCCGCGTGCCGGTCGAGGATCTCGCGGTAGGTCTCGATCCACAGCTCGAACGCGCGCCCGAGGTCGAACGCGACGCCGGCGAGGTACGGGGCGCTCGCGACCTCGGCGACCATGCTCGTCGCCGTCGCCGCGGGATGGCGGAACACGCACACGAGACCGGTGCCGCCGGGCGCGGCCTCGATCGCCTCGCGCCATGCGGGGAGCGTGAACGAGAAGCGCGGGTCCTTGTAGCAGAACGGTGCGCGCGCGACGGCCGCGGCGATCCTGCGCTCCTGGTCGGGCGTCGGCGCGACGACAGCACCTTCGACGGGGACGCCGAGCCAGCGCTGCCCCTTCGAGAGGTCGGTGCCCTCGGGCAGCACGGCCCCGAGCATCGCGTCGTTGAGGTCGTTGATCTCCGCGGACTCGAAGAAGCCCTTGGGGTTCGCCGCGCGCGGCGCGTGCAGCGACTCGCCGAGGTGGTAGCCCGCGTTCGCGAGCGCGCCGGTGACCATGCTCGTGCCGCTGCGACCCGAGCCGAGGACGAGACAGTTACGCATGGGTGAAGTCCTTGGCCGTGCCGTTCGCGACCGCCTCGAGCAGTCCGGGGAAGCCGTCGACGTCGAGCTGCTCGAAGCCGTCGACGAGTCCGCGCGTCCACTGGACGTTGTTGACGTCGACGAGGAGCGAGCGCAGCGCGTCCACGAGCCGCTCGGCGAGACCGGCGTCCTCGCGACCGCCCGCCTCGAGAGCGCCGAGGTCGATCCCCGCCAGGGCGCGAGCCGCGTCCTCGACGGTGGGCAGGACCGGCAGCGCGCGGTCGAGGAAGTCGCGCAGCTCGCCGAGCCGTCGGCTCGCGAACGGTTGCCCGTCGAGGAGCGCGGGGTGGTCGCGGTAGAGCTTCACGTAGGCGCGCGCGACGAGGCGCTGACGACGCAGGAACCAGTCGAGGTCGAGTCGGTGCCGGTGGAGCGCGAAGCACTCCGGCCGGTAGTGGAGTCGGTATCCCTCGCGCTCGAGCCGCAGACCGAGGTCGGTGTCCTCGCCGCCGTAGACGGCGTAGGTCGGGTCGAAGTCGCCGATCTCGCGCACCGCGGCCAGTCGCACGCTGGCGTTGCAGGTGTAGAAGTGGGCGCCGGAGAGTTCCTGCCCGGGTTCGAACGCGCCGAAGGAGAACACGAGGTTCCCGCGCTCGAGCGAGCGGTCGAGCGCGTTCGCGAGGATCTCCTGCGGCTGTTCGAACAGGCCCAGCACCATCGCGCGCGGCCCGAGGTCGCGGTGCGCCTCGAGGTGCCGACGCACGAGGTCGGGCGGCGCGATCGTGTCGTCGTTGACGAAGATCACGTAGGTGCCGCGGGCGTGCGGGAGCCCGAGGTTGCGCGCCGCGGTCGCCCCGCTCGGCACGTCGTTGCGGAAGGTCTGCAGCGGTACGGGCAGCTCGATCGCGTCGAGCAGCTCCGGCGTGCCGTCGGTCGACGCGTCGTCGATGACGACGAGTTCGAACGTGCCGGGGCGCACGAGTTGGCGCGCGAAGCTCGCGAGGCACTCCTCGAGGATCTCGCGGCGCTCGTGCGTCGCGAGCAGGACGCAGGCCAGCGGTTCGGGCAGCGGGTCGAGACGTGCGAGGCGCAGGAGTTCCGCGTCGACGCGCGCCTCCTCCGAGGCTCGGTCGAACGCGTCGCCATCGACCACGACCTCGGCGTGCGCGACGTGTCGGTGCGAGCCGTCGGCGCGCGCCGCCTCGAGGAGTTCGAGTTCGACCGGCGCGAACGCGCGCACGTCGACGCGAAGGAGGCGCTCGCGTCGGATCGCGCAGCCCGCCTGCCAGCACCCCACCGGTGCGGCCGGCGCGAGGTCGACCGCGACGTACTCGCGGGCCCGGTCGCGCTCCACGCGGAGGTCGCTCGTCACGAGCGACGCTTCGGGCTCGGCGGCGAAGGCGCGCACGAGGCGCAGGACGTGTTCGCGGCCGTAGGTCGCGCGCACGTCCCAGAGGAGCACGATCTCGGCGTCGGTCGCCTCGCTCCGCGTCGCAGCGCGAGCCCGCGGCTCGGCAGGTTCGTCTCGACCAGGGTCGCACCGGCGAACGAACGGCCCTCGAGGTCGCCCGCGCGCGTGGTGTCGACCAGGACGATCTCGGGGACGAGGCCGCGCTGGGCGCGGATCTCGGCCATCGCCCGGTCGAGGTGGAGCACGTCCCCCTCCCCGACCACCACGATCGCCGCCACCTTCGGGTACTGCATCGACGGCTGGATCGGAGCGATCCCCGCGATCCTTGAGGACGCGGATCCCTCGCGACCGGAGCGTCGTCGGAGCGGGATACCGGCCGGCCCGTCGAGCCGGCGAGGGGCTCACTGGAAGGGGTGCTCCCCGTCCTGCCCCTCGGGCCGAGTCTCGTAGGCGAAGATGCTCCGCGTGCGCTTCGTGCGCTTCGCGACGTCCTTCATGAGGCCGATCGTCCAGTGGCACTTGCACCAGTCCGTCGAGCAGGACGTGGTGCGCGAGCGGATCTGGAAGCGGTCGTCCCAGATCGAGCCCATGGGCTCGCGTGCGAACGGGCAGTTCTCGACGGTGCCGAGCACGGGGTCGACGTGGATCGAGTCCTGTCCGGCGTGGCACTGGACGCCGCGCGACGACGCGCCCGACATGAAGTGGTGCACGAAGGGCCGGTCGGCGAGGTACGACTCGATCTTCTCGTGGTCCTCCTCGGTGTAGGCCTCGGGGTAGCTCTTGCCGCGGTACTCCCCCTTGAACACGTTCACCGTCGAGGCGAGCCCGTGCTCGCGCGCGATGAAGCGGTACGCCGGGTAGAGATCGAGCTGGTCCGGCGAGAGGATGAAGTTCACGACGACGTCTCCGCCGCCCTCGACGACCCAACTCGCCCGCGCGAGGAAACTCGCGAGATCGCGGTCGTGGTCCCTGAACTCGCTGGGGTGCAGGCTCGCCGTGAGGCCGAGCTTCCGCCGATCGATGCCCTCCGCGAACTTCTCGATGGGACGCGAGAGGTTGGTCGGGAACCAGAACCCGCGCACGTTCTCGAGCTGCGAGAGGCGACGCAGGACGTCCCAGAACGGCTTGACCGTGAGTGGTTCGCCCTCGGTACCGATCGCGAGGTACAGAGGCCTCGGGATCCGGACGATGCGGTCGACCGTCCGCTCCCAGTGCTTGAACGCGCGGTCCTCGCGCGCGCCGTCGCGACCGTCGTGGTCGAGGTAGCAGTAGCTGCAGCGGTAGTTGCAGAGCGTCGAGGGACAGTTGCACGAGACGAGCAGCGGCACCGTGCTCGGCCTCGAGAAGAGGAACTCGTGCCCCTCGCGCGGCCCGTCGGACCGACCGAGGAGGTCCGCCGGTACCGTGACGTCTTCCCGGGACGCGTCGCGCGCCGACTCGTGGAGGTGGACCTCGTCGCTCATGGCTGCGGGATCGGTCGGTGCCGCACGAGCCTTGAGGTACGCCCGTCGGCGGGCCTGCCTGCGGGAAGCACCGCTCGGCGACGGGGTGGCCGGGCGCTCCGGCACCCCACCGGGCTCGACACCGCGGCGGCGAGCGACCGGCGGCGCGAAGGCCGAGCGGGAGAGCTCGATCTCCTCGTCGGACGGCGCGCTCCGACCGGAGTGATCGAGGAAGTGCAGCTCCTCGAGGCCCACGCGGTTCGGCACGACGTCCTCGTGGCGCGAGAGCAGGTCGCACCACCACGTGCTGCCCGACCTGCCGCACCCCACTCCAACGAAGTCGGGCGGTCCGACCCTGAAGCCGTCGGGCACGGGCGCGAGGTCGCGGGAAGTGGAGCGGCGGACGAGGGTCTCGGTGCTCTGCATGGGTGGTGATCCGACACGTCGTTCGGCTCGTCGTCCGGGAACCGTGCGGGCCGCCTCGACCTGGTTCCCACGCGGAGGAGTGCCTCGGGTAGGTTCGAACCGTGCATGAGCCCTCGACCACCCTCCCCGACGGTCGGCCCGCAGCGGCCCGGCGGACGAGCGAAGCGGCATGGGTGCGCGCTCGGGGGTCGCGCGACATCTCGGACCCTCTCGAGGACTGCCGTCAGCTCCTCGGACTCGCGGCGCTCGCGCTCGGACCGCTCGCGTTCGCGGCGGCGGTCGCGATCCTCCTCGTCGGAGCCGCGAGCTTCGTGCCGGCGTACGTCCCGATCCTCAGGTTCGCGGCGACCGTCCTCGTCGTGGTGTTCGCCGACGTCCTGCGTCCGCGACACCTCTGGGAGTCGGTCCTCGCGCTCGCCGTCGTGCAGTCCGTCTCGACGCTCGCCTGGACGTTCCTCGCGGTCTTCGCGAACCCATTCCTCGCGGTCGCCGCCATTCCGTCCGCCGGCTTCACCTTCCTCCACTGGCGTGCACACGGTCGCGCTCGACGTGTCGCGCTGCGCGCGCGCGACTTCGAGGTGCGACGATCGAGTCTCGGGTGGGTCGTCGTCCTCGTGCCGGTCGCTCTGGCGATCGACGTGACCCGACTCCCCGTGACCGTCCTCGGACCGTTCGCCGGGGGACCCGACGGTCCGATCCTGCTGGTCCACTCCGTCGCCTCCCTCGCGAAGTCGGTCGCGATGGTCCTCCTCTGGCGCGACCTCCACCGCCCGCCGGGTCCGACGACGAGGAATCTCGTCCTCACGGTTGCCGTGCTCCAGACCGTCCAGACCTCGGCGTACCTCCCCTTCGCCGTGCGGTACTTTCTCGGGACGACGGGCGAGTACGGCGCCGCCTGGATCGACATCGACATCGCCCTCTTCACGGTCACGATCGCGACGTCGCTCGCCTTCCTCGTCGGTTCCTGGTGGGCGCACGTCGCGATCCGACGCGCGACACGCCGCGAACGTCCGTCACCTCGGCTCGCACCATGAACGCCCTCCCCGTCGAGATCCCGAAGCGTTTCGCCGTCGGCCGCGAGCACCGGTCGCGCGGGGCAGCGCCCCGACGCGGCGACGTCGAGACGGCGCACACGATCCTCCTGGCGTCGTCGGTGGTCGAGTTCCTGAAGGTGCTGGTGCTCGCGCTGGCCCTCCTCTCCGAGGTGGTCGACGGACGCGACGGTCCCGTTCACATCGACGGTCCGTTGCTGCTCGTGCTGGTCCTGTACTCGCTCCCCGTGCTCGAGGCGCTCGCGACGGTCCGCGCGCTGCGCCGGATCGGTCGACGACGCATCGGCGAGGCCCTCGCGATCACGACGTCGCTCGCGCGCGTGCAGAGCCTGCGCTCGGGGCTCTTCGTCGTCGCCGCGTTCGCGACCCAGAACTGGTTCCCGATCCTCCTCGGCGTCCTCTCCCTGCCCTGGGCCGTCGCCATGTGGCGCGCGGTGCACCAGCTCCGTTCCTCGGTGTCGGACGACGAGCGGCGGCGTCGCGCGCCGCTCGGCGTGCGCACGGTGCTGCTCGCCTCGATCTACCTCGACGGCATGCGCGCCCCGTGGGCGATCGGGGTGCTCGCCGGCGCACCGTCGCCGGAGGCCGGCGTCTCGGGTCTGCTGTGCGGCGCGATCCTCGTGAAGCTGACCGTCACGGCGGCGCTGCTCTTCGTCCTCGACCGCGGTCGGAGCCGGATCGCGACCGCCCTCGCGGGTGCGGTCGTCGCCGTTCAACTCGTGCAGACCGCCGTGCTCCTCGTGCGCGACGTCCCGAACTTCGCGGAAGGTGCGATCCCGGCGGTCGCCGTGACCTGGATCGCGGGCACGGTCCTGTGGTCGTTCCTGCACGTCGCGGTGTTCGTGCGTCTGCTGACGCTCGATCGGACCGACGTAGAGGTTCGGCCGGCGTGAGCGCGACGACGGGCGCCACGTCCGCGACCCGCGCGGACGACGGGAGCGCGCGCTGCGTCGTCGTGTTCGCGAGCCTCGTGCTCGTCGGCCTCTTCGACGCGCTGCGCTCGCCCGTCCAGGTCCTCCACGCGTCGGTCGTCGACCGACTCGACGTCGACGCCGCCACCTACGCGCTCCTCGCGAAGACGATCGCGGCCCTGACGCTCGCCGCGATGCTCGCCGCGCGAGGACTCCGGCCGAGCCGTCTCGAAGCAGGCGTCGGCGCGTTCGTCGCGGCGATGCAGACCGTCCAGTCCGCGGTCGTCCTGGCGAGCGTCGTCCGCGGCGAGGTCGCGACGATCGGAGGAGCGTCCGGCCTGCTCGGCGCGAGCGGGCTCGCGCTCCTCTGGTCCTGGTTCGTCGCCGTCCGGCTGCGCGCCGCGTCGCGATCGGCGCGTCCGCCGCTCCGGCCGCGGCCGACCTCCTGATCGGGACCGTTCGCTGCGCCGACGGTATGCTCCGACCTCCGGATCATCCCTTGCCCCCGATCGATCCCGATGCCCGAGCGCCACTCCGCGGTCTGCGACGACTGCGACACGACCTTCGCCGTCAAGGACCCGAACAAGGCCTACGCCTGCAAGCACTGCGGCGGCGTCGTGCGCGTGCCGAGCGCGGACGACGACTTCGAGGACGACTTCGAGCATGGCGTCGACGACGAGCCGGAGGACGATCCGTCCGATGACGCCGCCGACCCCTACGCGCCGCCGCACGCGCCGGCGCGGACGCGGCAGCGGTCGGACCGCGCGCGAGCCATCGCCGACGACCGCGCGGCCCGGTCCGAACGGGCCCGCGCGTTCAAGAACGTGGAGAACGTGCTGCGCTTCATCGGGTTGATCCTCTCGATCTCGATCTTCTTCGGCGCGATGCGGATCCTCGCGATGCTCGCGATGATCAGCGCCGGTGACCGGGAAGCGCTCGCCGCCGCGGGCGACGACGGCACCCAGGCGGCCGGACTGATCTCGCTCGGCGCCGAGATCTTCACCCTCGTTCTCGTGATCCTCGCGCGCAAGAACCTGCGCAAGGCACCGGTCGTCCTGGTCGGCATCGTCGCCGGGTTCAAGACGCTCCAGTGGCTGATCGTGGCCGCTCCCCTGCTCGAGGACTCGCCCTTCGGCGGTCCCGGAGGGACGAGCGCCGCCGTGGTGCTCGCCGTGCTGACGATCTGGGCCGCGTTCTTCTGGTACTCGTTCTTCGTGCTGAGGAAGAACAAGTCGCTGATCGAGGAGTGGGCGGCGTCGCGCGAGTCGCGGAGGAGATGAGCGGCGACTCGTTCGTCCCGGCACCGTGAAGGACGACGGACACACCCACGACGACGTCGGGGACGAACGCCCTTTCGACCCGTTCGAGATCGATCCGGCCGAGCACTCCGCGTGGAAGGTGTGGTTCCCTGCACTCGTCGTCATGCTCGCCGACATCGTGCGGCTGCCGCTCCTCGGCGACGAGGAGCAGATGCGTTGGTTCTGCCCCGCGCTCGCGGCCGACGACGCGCTCCGAGTGCCCTACTCCGAGATCGTCGTCGCGAAACTCCCGCTGCTCTACCTGCTCGCCCTCGCCTTCTTCGTGCGCTCGAGGCCCGGGCAGCTCGTCGCACTCACGGGACTCGCCGTCGCCGTGATGCAGACCGGCCAGACCCTCGTTCTCACCGCACGCTGTGTGTTGTGGTGGTCGATCGAGTCGAACCCGGTCGGGCTCGACGACCCCTTCTCGATCTTCGCGATCCTCGTCTCGTTGGCGTGGTGTCGGTGGTACTGGCGCGTCGCACTCGCGTACCGATGCGCCGTGCGTCGCGACGCGGCGACGACGCTGCGTCCGCGCTCCGAGTCGACATGAGCGAGACGGATCCGGTGCCTCGGGGCGCGTTCGACAGGCGGATCACGGCAGCGGCCGCCATGCTCGCCCTGAGTTTCGACCTCCTGCGCATGCAGCTGCTCGCACCGGACTCGCGCTACGATCCGGGCACGCTCGCGCGCGCCATGCAGGAGCCATACCTGCTGATCGTCGCGACGAAGCTCGTGCCGCTCCTGGTCCTCGCGGCGTGGCTCGCCGATCGAGCGAAGGTCGGGAACGTGGCGGCGCTCGCGGCCCTCGCCGTCGCCCTCCTGCAGACGGCCCAGACGCTCGTGCTCGTCGCGCTCCGGGGTTCGGTGATGCTCGGCGACGACGGCGGTTCCGGCGACGACGCGACCTCGATCGCCGCGCTGCTGCTGTCGCTCGTGTGGTGCGGATGGCACTGGCACGTCGCGCGAACGCTGCGCCGGGTCGCGAGGGGCGAACCGTCGTAGCGCCGGATCTCACCTCGACGCGGATCGTTCCTCCTCCCCGTCGCGCGGCTCGACCGCGCTCGCCTCGAGGTGCTGCTCGGCGATCGTGCGGCGCACGATCGCGAGCGCGCGCCCCGCATCCTCCGGCGCGACGTTCAGCGAGAACCCCGCCGAACCCGCGGAGATCGAGCGGATGCCCGCCGCCTCGAGCGCCGCGTGCAGCTGCTCGTCAGCGCGACGTCCCTCCTCGGACAGCGAGGGGTTCACGTAGGTCGCGACCACCGTCCAGGTGACCTCGGCCCGCTCGGCCGGCGGTGCCGGTCCGGTCGGTACCGGCGCGGGTTCGCGCTCGCTCGCGCAGGACGCGAGCGCGAGGACCGAGGAGAGGGCGAGGACGATCGTCGGGTTCGAGGCGCGCATGGGATCGTCCGACCGGTACCGCCGACCGCGGACTTGGCGTCGACGGCACGAACGGGCGCGGTCGGCACGGAGGAAGTGAGCGGCGGGACGATCGTCCCTGCGGCGTGACGGACGAGGAACACGCGAGCGACGACGATCGGGACGAGTTCCGGCCCTACCAGGGCGAGCGCGAGCTCTCGGCACGCTTCGAGACCGAGGCGTGGCTCGCCGCAGCCTGGCCGCGATCGTCGACGCGCTGCGCATGCCGATCCTCGCGGACGACACGCCGCTGGTCGCGTGGCTCTGCAGCTCGCCCACGCTCATGGACGCGCTCCAGGAGCCCTACTTCGAGATCGTCGCCGCGAAGCTGCCGCTGCTCGCCCTGTTCCTCGTCGCGTTCTGCGCGCGATCGAGGACGGGAACCTTCGCGGCGCTGTCGGCACTCGCCGTCGCCACGATGCAGTCGGGCCAGACCCTGGTGCTCGTGGTCCGCTGCGCCTCGTGGTCGCTGCTCGACCCGTTCGCGCTCGCCACGGCACTCGTCTCGCTCGCGTGGTGTCGGTGGCACTGGCGCGTCGCGCTCGCGTACCGGCGCGCCGTGCGCCACACAGGACATGGCGATGCGGACGGCGACGCGACGTCGCCCCGCCTCAGCCCAGGTGCTCCAGCACCTTCTCCACCTCGCGCGGACTGCCCATCACGATCGGCACGCGCTGGTGCAGCTTCTCGGGCTGCACCTCCATCGCCCGGCCCGTGCCCGTCGTCGCGATGCCGCCGGCCTGCTCGATGAGCATGGACATCGGATTGACCTCGTAGAGCAGGCGCAGCTTGCCCTTCGGCGCCTTCTCGGTCGGTGGGTACATGAACACGCCGCCCTTGAGGAGCGTGCGGTGCACGTCGGCGACCATCGCTCCGATGTAGCGACTCGAGTAGCCGTTGCCCTGCGCCCAGTCGAGGTAGTCGCGATACCCCTTCGGGAAGGACGGGCGGTTGCCCTCGTTGAGCGAGTAGATCTTCCCGCTCTCCGGGATGCGCAGGTTCTCCTTCACGCGGAAGAAGGTGCCGACGTTCTGGTCGAGCTCGAAGACGTGCACGCCGTCGCCCGCCGTGTAGACGAGCACCGTCGAGCTGCCGTAGAGGACGTAACCCGCGGCGACCTGGTTGACGCCGGGCTGCAGCACGGCCTGCTCGGGATCGACGGCGCGACGGTCGTGCGGGATGACGGAGAAGATCGTGCCGACGGCGCCGCACACGTCGAGGTTCGAACTGCCGTCGAGCGGGTCGAAGAGCACGTTGTAGCGGCGCTCGCCCGTCGCCTCGAGGCGCAGCGGCTGGACCTCGGCCTCCTCCTCGCTGCCGATGATCGCGACCGGCTCCTTCTCGCCGACGTTGATCCGCATGATGCGGTCGGCGATGACGTCGAGCTTCTGCTGGGTCTCGCCCTGCACGTTCTCCTTCTCGAGCGCGCCGAGCACGTCCTCGAGGCGCGCGCGGCGGATCTTCGCCGAGATCATCTTCGCCGAGACCGACACCGCGATGAGGATCCAGGACAGAGCGCCCGTCGCCTCGGGGTGCTTGCGCTGGTGCTCGACGAGGTGGCTCTGGAAGGTGACGACGTCCTTGGAACCGGGCATGGGGGGAGTTCTCGGTCGGGTGGGTCCGGCGCTCGTCAGATCTCCTTGATCGACGCGAGGATGGAGCGCGTCGCGGAGCTCTTGTTGAGCGTGTAGAAGTGGATGCCGGGCGCGCCGCGCGACAGCAGTTCTCGGCACTGGAGCACGGCGTGCTCGATCCCCGCGGCCATCACGGCGGCGGGATCCTCGCGGATGGGCCCGAGTCGCTCGCGCAGCTCGTCCGGGATGCGCGCGCCGCACATGCTCGTGAAGCGCTCGATCTGCGCGACGTTCGTGATCGGCATGATGCCGGGCACGATCGGGATCGTGATGCCGGCGGCTCGGGCTCGCTCGACGAAGGCGAAGTAGTCCTCGTTCGAGAAGAAGAGCTGCGTGACGAGGAACTCCGTCCCCTGCTGCACCTTGTGGACGAGCCACGAGAGGTCCTGGTCGGCACTCGGCGACTCCGGGTGCTTCTCGGGGTAGCACGCGCCGCCCAGACAGAAGTCGAAGCTCTCGCGCAGGTGCTTCACGAGCTGGCTCGCGTTGGCGAACCCGCCCGTCACCGCCTCGAAGCCCTCCGCGCCCTTGGGCGGGTCGCCCCGCAGCGCGAGGACGTTCTCGATGCCGGCGCGGTGGAGGTCGTCGGCGATGGCGCTGAGCTCGTCCGCGGTGTGACCGACGCAGGTGAGGTGCGCCATCGACGTGATGTCGAGCTCGCTCTGGATGCGGCGCACGCACTCGAGCGTCCGGCCGCGCGTGCTGCCGCCGGCTCCGTACGTCACCGAGACGTAACCCGGCGACAGCGCCGAGCGCAGGTCGGCGACGGTCGCCATGAGTTGTTCCGCCGCCTCGTCGGTCTTGGGCGGGAAGAACTCGAAGGAGAAGACGGGCTCCTCGCGCGTGAACAGGTCCTTGATCTTCAACGTGACTCGGTCGGGGTCCTCTCGGCGTTCGGTTCGAGGAGCTCCTCGAACCTGGAACGATAGCGTTCGGGGATGGGCAGCGGCTCCAGGCCGTCCAGGTTCACGCACACCGTCGTCATGCGCGCCTCGACGCACGTCCTGTCGTCGACGCGGAACACGTAGCGCAGCCCGAGCGAGGTGCGGCCCAGCTTGAAGCACGTGATGCGTACCGTCGGTCGGTCGCCGAACCGCAGCGGGTTCTCGAACGACACGTCGGAGTGGACGAGCGGGAAGCCGATGCGGCGCTCCTGCAGCAGGTGGTAGTAGCGCTCGCCGACGTGGAACTGCCAGAGCTCCTCGAAGGCCTCGTGCACGAAGTCGAAGATGCGCGGGAAGTACGCGATGCCCGCGGGGTCGACGTGACCGAAGCGCACGTCCAGTTGGCACTCGAAGACCTTGCCCATGTTCGTGTCAGCTCCCCGCGGTCCCCCGCGCGGCTTCCGCCCGTTCGAAGCGCTCCGGCCAGGTCTCGCGGCACGTCTCGACCACGATCTCGGCGAGTCGGCGCACGTAGGCTCGGCCGTTCTCGGCCGACGACTCGGCGGGCCGACCGCAGTAGGCCTCGTCGGCACCGAGTTCGCGGAAGCTCCGCGCTCCGCCCTGGATCCCGGCGACGAGGCCGACCGAGCGCTCGGGGAGCGCCGCCATCACGTCGGCGCGCACGCGATCGGGCTCGGCCGCGAGCACGATCGACGTCTCGTACTCGCCGGCGTGGCACTCGCCGCTCGCGAACTCGTCGCCGAGCGTCGACGCGTGGCGCCGCCGCAGGTGGTCGGCGAGCACGAGTTGGGCCGCGACGTCGGTCAGCTCGGCGTGGTCGAGCACGACGCCGCGCAACACCTTGACCTGCTCCGGCTCGAGGTGCGCGTTCGCGATCACGACGCGGCGCACGCCCTGCTCCTGCAGCGAGCTCACGACGTCGTCGAGCAGCGCCCAGAGCGTGCCCGGCTGGAGGCTGACGCGCCCCTCGAAGCCGTCGGAGAAGAACGTCACGCCGTACGCGACGGCGGGCAGCACGACGGCGGCCACGCCGAGCTCGACCAGCATCGCCGCCGCCTCGTCGGCCTGCGCCGTCGAGATCACGACGTCGACGTCGAGCGGCAGGTGCGGCCCGTGCGGCTCCGTCGCCCCGGTCGGCAGGATGCAGACGGGGTCCTGCGCGAAGAGTTCGCGCGCCTCCGGCCACGTCAGGTCGACGAGGCGCGGTCCGCGGCGGAGCGTGCTCAAGCGCGACCTCCCGCTCCACCGTCCACGACGCGCGCGCGCATCGTCTTGCGGTCGATCTTCCCGCGGTCGTTCTTGGGCAGGTCGTCGACCCACTCGAACCACCGGGGGTACTTGTGCGGGGCGAGCGTCCGCTTGACGTGTTCGACGAGCTGCTTCTCGAGCGCCGCGTCCCCCACCGTGCCGACGGCGAGCACGCAGAACGCGTGCGGCTTCGTCAGTCCGCCCGCGTCCTCGCGACCGACGACGCAGACCTCGCGCACCGAGGCGTGCGCGAGCAGCGCGTTCTCGATCTCGAGCGGCGACACGAAGATGCCCGAGACCTTGAGCAGGTCGTCGCTGCGACCCTCGTATGTGAAGTAGCCCTCGGCGTCGCGGCGGAACACGTCGGCCGACGTGCACCACGCGCCCTGGAAGGTCTCGTTGCTCGCGGCCTTGTTGCCCCAGTAGCAGATCGCGGTCGATCCGCCCATGACCTGGAGTCGTCCGGGTTCGCCGTCGGGCACCGGACGACCGAGGTCGTCGACGATGCGCGCGACGTAGCCGTCGACGACGCGACCGAGGCTGCCCGGTTTCACGTCGCCCGGCCGGTTCGTCACGTAGATGTGGAACATCTCGGCCGAGCCGATGCCGTCGAGGATCTCGGTGCCGGTGCGCTCCATCCACTCCGTCGCGAGGCTCTCGGGCAGCGCCTCGCCCGCCGAGAGCACGACGCGGATCGAGCCGAGGTCGGCGCTCGCACAGCGCTCGTGCCGCAGCATCGCGTTGATCATCGTCGGCACGGACGTGAGCACCGTCGGTCGGTGGCGTTCGATCGCGTCGAACAGCGCGTCCGGCGTCGAACGTTCGGGGAAGAGCGCGGCGCGCCCGCCGAAGCGCAGCGGGAACATGAGGTTCGTGCCCGTCGCGTAGCCGAAGAACAGCTTCGGGACGCCGACGCACACGTCGTCCGGACCGTAGCCGACGACCTCCTTCGCGTACGTCTCGGTCGAGTAGACGTAGTCGCGCTGGAGGTGGACGCAGCCCTTCGGCCGCCCCGTCGAACCCGACGTGAAGAGCCAGCCCGCGAGGTCGTCGGGCCCGGTCTCCGCGGTGCGCGCGAGGTCGCCGCTCGGGTCCTCGGCCGCGATCGCGCGCTCGAACGACACCAGCCCGTCGCCGTCCTCGCCGCCGACGACGACGAGGTGTTCGCACGTCACGACCTCGCGGAACGCGGGCTCCATCTCCGCCAGCGTGTCGCGGTGCACGATCGCGACGCGGCAGTTCGTGTACTCCAGATAGTCGCGGTACGACTCGCGCTTCAGCAGCGGACTCACCATCGCGAACACCGCACCGGAGCGCAGGATCCCGAAGAAGGCGTCGGCGTAGGCGAAGCCGTCGGGCAGGCAGATCAGCACGCGCTCCTCGCGACGCACGCCGAGTCGGCGCAACAGCGCGGCGGTGCGGCGCGAACCGTCGACGAGCTCGGCGTAGGTCCGGCGCTCCGCCCCCACCTCGATCGCGACGCGGTCCGCGCCGTACGTCGCGGCGGGCTCGTCGAGGTAGTACTCCGCGAGGTTGAAGCGCGCGGGGAGACCGAGGTCGCGCAACGCTCCGCCGCCGGCCGGGGGCCCGGGGACTCCGTCGTCCTTGCTCATGCGTCGGTGAGGTCCGAGGAGGTCAGTCGAGGGCCTCGAGCGCCTTCCGCAGCGCGGCCGCGCTCGGGTAGCGACGCTGCGCGTCGGCGTGGAGCCCGCGGCGCAGCACGGCCTCGAGTTCTCTCGGGACGCGCGCCTTCGGGGCGCGACTCGCGATCGTCGGCGGCTCGGCCGCGAGCTTGGCCTGGAACACCTCGAGGAACGAGCGACCGGCCCACGGCTGGGCGCCGCACGCCATCTCGAACAGCAGCGTCGCCAGGTTGTAGACGTCGGAGCCGGCGTCGGGCGCCTCGCCGCCGAACTGCTCGATCGGCGCGTAGTACGGCGTGCCGATCAGCGCGGTGCGCTCGCCGAGGTGCTTGGCGGTCCACAGGCTCGGCGTGCCGCCGCCGTCGGCGAGGACGACGCGGTCGCCGTCGACGAAGACGGCGCTCGGCTTGAGGTCGCCGTGGACGAGCCCCGCGGCGTGCACGTCCTTCGAGCGCGCGCGCGAGTTCGATGCCGACGGCGCGCACGCGGTCGGGGTCAGCCGCGCGTCGGCGAAGCGCCGGTCGGCTATGGCGCGCAGGTTCTCGCCCCTCGGCAGGTCGGTCGCGACGTAGGCGTTCGGGCCATCGACGACGATGGCGCGCACGCTGAGCACGCGCATATCTAGGCCGTCCCAACCGGAGAGCGAGTCGGCGAAGGCGCGCGCGCCTGCTCGGACCCTCGAACAGACCCGCGGAGAAGAACTGCACTGCACAGGTCGCCGCGCTCGCGGTCGCGCGCCTCGAACGCGACCGAGAGGCCGCCCTGACGGTGCGGGCGCAGGAGTCGAAGCGCTCGGCGACGACCCTCCCGGGGGCCGGCGCCGACGGGTCCTTCATGGTGCGGTCGGTATGTGGTTTCGTCCATGGTAACGAGCGCGTCAGCGCGGCGGCTGCGCACCCTCGGAGAGGACGAGCTTGCCCAGGATCAGGCGCTGGATCTCGCTCGCGCCCTCGTAGATGCGCAGGGCGCGGACCTCGCGGAAGAGCTCCTCGACGATCTGGCCGCGCTTCACCCCGAGCCCGCCGTGGTGCTGCACGGCGCGGTCGCAGATCCAGCCTCCGTGGCGTCCGGTCGCGACGAGCTTCGCCCGCGCGACGGCGCGCGCCGCTCCCGCGTCGTCGGCGTCCGACAGCCGCGCCGCCTCGTCGACGAGCAACTGCGCCGCGCGCAACCGCGCGTCCATCTCGGCGAGGTCGAAGCGCAGGCCCTGGTTCGCGCCGAGCGGCTTGCCGAACTGGTGCCGTCGCGAGAGGCGACCGACGCGTGGAGGCGGCGTCGCGTGAACGAATCCTGTTGGCCGCCGCACCGACAACGTCCGGAAGCGCGCGAGCGTGGCGAGCGCGAGGTCGAGTCCGCCACCTACCTCGCCGAGGCGCGCGTCGTCGTCGACGCGCACGCCCTCGAGGAACACGTCGCCGATCGGGTGCGGCGCGATGACGTCGAAGGGCTCGGCCCGCAGTCCGGGCGAGTCCTTCGGCACGTAGAACATCGTGAGCTGGTCCGGCGCGCGATCGCCGGGATCGCCCTGCGTCCGCGCGAGCACGCAGTAGAAGTCCGCGACGCCCGCGTTCGAGATGAACGTCTTGTGCCCGTCGAGCACCCACGCGTCGCCGTCCCGCTCCGCGCGCGTCGCGATCTCGTCGAGGCTGGAGCCCGCGCCCGGTTCGGTCAGACCGTAGGCCGCGATCGCGTCGCCCGAGGCGACCTGGCGCAGCTTGGCGTGCGCCCAGGCGCCGCGACCGCCGAGCTGCAGCGGGTACGAACCGAGCCCCTGCATGACGAACGCGAGGTCGAGCAAGCCGTCGCCGTACGCGAGCTCGTCGCGCAGCGCGCTCATGGCGCGCACGGACGGTCGGTCGTCGCCGCACAGCCCGCCGTGGTGGCAGCCGCCGCGCGACGGTGCGACCGCGAAGCCGACCAGGTTCGCACGCGCGAGCGCGGCCAACGCCGCGCGCATCGCCGCTTCGCCCTCGCCGTGGTCGTGCGAGTTGCCGAACGACTCGGCGCAGGCGTGCGCGCGCGCGCGGAGCTCGCGCAGGAAGCCCTCGGGCGTCTTCGGGTCGTTCACGCGTGCTGCGCTCCCTTCGCGCCGGTCGTGACGCGCGGGATGCCGACGTTCGCGTCGAAACGCGGCGCGCGCTTCTCCATCGCGGCGTCGAAGCCCTCGCGGTAGTCCGGGTGCTTCATGCACTCCGCCTGGATCCAGCCCTCGGCCTGCATCGCGGTGGGAAGATCCATGTGCGCCTCGGCGTTGAGCATGCGCTTCGTGACGGCGAGCCCGAAGCTCGGTCCGGAACCGAGCTGCTTCGCCCAGGCCTGTGCGGCGCCCGCGAGTTCGTCGGGCTCGACGACGCGGTTGTAGAGGCCGATGCGTTCGGCACGTTCCGCCGACACGAACTCGCCGCCCATCAGGAGCTCCGACGCGTGACCGAGACCGACGATGCGCGGCAGCAGCCACGCCGCGCCCATGTCCGCGCCGGACAGTCCGACCTTGACGAACAGGAACGCGATCTTCGCCGTCGTCGCGGCGATGCGCACGTCGGCCGCGATCGCCATCACGGCTCCCGCGCCGCACGTCGTGCCGTTGAGCGCGGCGACCACCGGCTTCTCGAGCAGCCGCATGTTCTCGATCAGGTCGCAGGTCATGCGCGTGAACGCGAACAGGTCCTCCTCGGGCACGTCGAACAGTCGCCCGATGATGTCCTTCACGTCGCCGCCGGAGCAGAAGGCGCGGCCGGTGCCCGTGACGACCACGGAGCGCACGTCGTCGCGCGTCCGAAGGTGCACGAAGAAGTCGGTGAGCTCGCGGTAGCTCTCGAACGTGAGCGCGTTGAGGCGCTCCGGCCGGTCGAGGCGGATCGTGCCCACGCCGTCCTCGACGTGGAAGCGGAAGTGCTGGGGTTGCATACGACGAGTCGGCGAATTTGGACGCCGGTCGGGTCAGTCGCCCGTGTGGAAGGGCTGCTGCGGCACCACGGCGGTGCCCTCGATCTCGACGAGAGCGCCCTCCTCGAGCAGGTCGGCGACCTGCACGAGCGCCATGGCGGGGAAGTGCTTGCCGAGGACGTCGCGGTACGCCGCGCCGACGTCCTTCAGCGAGTCGAGGTAGAGCCGCTTGTCCGTGACGTAGATCGTGAGTCGAGCGAGGTGCTGCGAACGACCGCCGGCGGCCTCGACCACGGTGCGCACGTTGAGGAGGGCCTGCCGGAACTGCGCCGCGAAGTCGCCGCGACCGACGAGCTGCTGCTCGGCGTCCCAGGCGATCTGACCCGCGACGAAGAGCAGCGCGCCGCCGCTCGCGAGCACGCCGTTCGAATAGCCGCGGGGTGCCTTCCAGCCGCGCGGCTCGACGCTCTCGAGGTGGGGATTCATGGGAGGACCGGAGCCGTGCGGTCGATCTTCGGGTCGGGCGGACGCGGTGGTCCGCCGTCGAGGACGACCACCCTACCGCTCGCCGCGTCCGGATCGAGGCGCGCCTGGTCGAAGAGCGCGAGCGCCACCTCGCCGACGGCTTCGGGGCGGACGAGCGCCCCGCCGGGGTTGCGCGCCGCGAAGCGGCGGCGCGCCTCGTCGACGGGGATCGCGAGGTCGCGGGCCATGCCCTCCGCCGCGCGCTCGAGCATCGCGCCCTCGCCGTCGTAGGGACGGATCGACGCCACGGCGGCGCCCGTCCCGCGGAGCTCGAGGGCGGCGGCGGCGGACCACCCGAGCAGCGCGTGCTTGGCCGCGCCGTAGGCCGCGATCCCGGGGAACGCGCGGAGCGCGGCGGCCGACGCGACCTGGACGACGAGCCCGCGGCCGCGCCGCACCATCCCGGGCAGAACGCTCGGCGATCGCACGGCGCCGAGGTGGCAGACGTCGAACATGCGCGAGTAGACGTCGCTGCCGTCGCGTGCAGCAGCGGGTCGAGGACGTGGACCTCGACGGCTCCGCGTCGTTCACGACGAGGTCGAGATCCGCGCGTCGAGCGCCGACGCGAGGGCGAGCGCGCGCGAGGCGAGCGCTTCTTGACGTCGTCCGTCACGGTGACGTCGCAGCGCACGCAGGCCACGCGCCCCGTCGCGACGCAGCCCGTCGGCTGCGCGCTCGAGTCGCGACAGGTCGCGCGCCGCGAGGACGAGCCCGAAGCCGCGCGCCGCGAGGCTCCGCGCCGTCGCGAGCCCGATGCCGGTCCCGCCGCCCGTGACGACGGCGAGCGAACGGGAGTCGTGGGACGTGTGGGCCCTGTCCACGCGTGGAGTGTGCCTCGCACGGCGCTCGGACCGGAGTCGACACGTCGGAGCCCCGTTCCCGCGACCGAGGCGCGGGAACGGGGCTCCGACCGCTCCACTCCGGACCGGGAACCGTCCGGATCAGTCCGCCGGGACGACCTCGCCGCCGTAGTCGAACGT
Organism: Planctomycetota bacterium; assembly: GCA_041398665.1. Lineage (GTDB taxonomy): Bacteria > Planctomycetota > UBA1135 > UBA1135 > Rohdeia. The sequence goes on from JAWKUH010000010.1 coordinate 83,870, forward strand.
GATCTCCTCGCCCGCCTCGATCGTGCGGAGCGCGAAGAGCTCGGCTCCGTAGAACACGGCGTTCGGCTCGTCGGAGTGGTTCGTGAAGCGGAACTCGTTGAGGCCCTCGAGGCCCCACACGCGACCGTCGTCCTCCTCGATCCACAGGACGTGGTCGTTGCTGCGCTTGCGCTCGACGCCCTCCATCTGGCCGATCCGAGCGCCCTTCTTGATGCGGGTCGCGGCGAACAGACCCATGCCGTGGATCGTGCTGCGACCCACGCGGACAAGCGGGTTCTCGAACGGGGAGGAGCCGCGGCGTGCGCGACTTCGAGACCTTCGCTGCCGCGGGTTTCGCGACGTTCTTCGGGGTTCCCGTGCGACGGCGAACGGGAGCGGCGGGCGACTTGGTGGGCATGGATCGGGTCGGTCTGGGACGTGACTTGCGATTTCGAGCGCGACAGTGAACACGCCGCGCGTCCCGACGACAAGCACGGAGTCAGCGCGATCGTTCGGCTTCCCAGTGCTCGACCGACGTGTGAGACCCGCGCCGTCGAGCGACGACGCCGGGCGCGATGGCCCTGGTACAGGCCTCGACGACGACCGCGGCGACGTCCTCCGGCGCGTCGAGTCGACCCGACGGGTTCGTGAGGCGAAGAAGGCGCGCGCCTCCTCGGCGGTGCGTCCCGTGGTCTCGACGAGCCGTTCGATCGACGCGTCGAGCATGGGCGAGTCGACGTAGTGCGGGCACACCGCGTACCAACGCAGTCCGCGCGACGCGGTCTCGAGGGCGCCGCTGCGCGTGTAGCCGAGGAGGGCGTAAGCTTGCTTGCGCAGTAGGCCGCGACGTAGGCGTAGCCGCGCAGCGCCGCCGACGATGCGACGTTCACGACGCTCCGCCCTCCGCCGCGATCATCGCCGGGGCGACGGCCTCGACGGTGCGTCGCGCTCCGTGGAAGTTGACGTCGAGATGACGCTGGTAGCGGCCGGAGCTCCTGGAGCGCGGCAGGAGCGGGACCGGACTCGGCGATGCCGGCGTTGTTCACGAGCCAGCGCACGGGCGCCTCCGCGAACTCGGTCGCGCGCCGCACCGCGGCCCGCACCGACTCGGCGTCGGTGACGTCGAGGGTCACCGCGAGCGCGGATCCACCCGACTCCTCGATCTCGCGTGCGACCTCCTCGCACCCGGCGACCGTGCGGGCACCGAGCACGACGCGCGCTCCCTCCGAGGCGAGCGCGCGTGCGATCGCGGCACCGATGCCGCGACTCGCGCCGGTGACGAGGGCGAGGGGTGCTTCGGCGTCCATGCCGAAGAGGGTAACCGCTGACGTCGGCGCTACGATCCGCAGGTGAGCACCGGACGCCGATCGGTCCCTCTCCTCGACGCGCGTTGGCCGAGTTCCGACGAGGCGCGCGCGAGTCGGCTGTTCTCGTCCGTCGCGCTCGGACCGATCGAACTGCGGGAGCGCACGTGGGTCCCGGCGATGGTGCCGTGGCGCGCGACCGACGACGGATTCGTGACGGACGCGGTCGTCGACTGGTACGGGCGCTTCGCGGACGGCGGCCCCGGCGCGATCGTGCTCGAGGCGACGGGGATCCGCGACGTGCCGTCGGGACCGCTGCTGCGCGCCGGGCACGACCGCTTCGTCGAGGGGCTGCGGCGCGTCGTCGACGCGGTGCGCGAGCGGTCGAGCGGGAGGACGAAGGTGCTCGTCCAGCTCATCGACTTCCTCGCGATCAAGCGCCGGCCGGAACCCGAGAAGTACCTGCGGAGGTTCCTCGAGGTCGACGGCGCGCTGCGCGCGCGGCTCGCGGAGCGGCTCGGCGACTCCGCGTGGATCGACGCGGACGAGGGAGCCGTGCGCGACCGGCTCGTCGCGATGACCACGGACGAGCGGCGCGAGGTCCTCACGCCGCGCCGGTTCGAGGACCTCGAGATGGGCTACCGCGAGCGCGTCACCGACCTCGAGCTCGAGCACGTGCGCGAGCTGCCCCGCGTGCTGCCGCGACTGTTCGCCGACGCCGCGGCGCGCGCGCGAGAGGCGGGCTTCGACGGCGTCGAGCTCCACTACGCGCACGCCTACACGCTGGCGAGCTTCCTCTCGCGGCGGAACGACCGCACGGACGGCTACGGCGGTTCGCGCGAGGCGCGTGCGAGGCTGCCGCTCGAGGTGTTCGCCGCCGTGCGCGAGCGCGTGGGCGACGACTTCTGCGTGGGCTGTCGCTTCCTCGGCGACGAGGTGATCGAGGGCGGCAGCAGGGTCGAGGACGCCGCGTTCTACGCGCGCGAGTTCGCGCTGGCCGGCATGGACTTCCTCTCCGTGTCGAAGGGCGGCAAGTTCGAGGACGCGAAGCAGCCGAAGGTGGGCGAGGCCGCGTACCCCTACACGGGCGAGAGCGGGCACGAGTGCATGCCGACGGTTCGCGTCGGGGGCGCCGGCCCGTTCGGTCGCAACCTCCCGCTCGCGCGCGCCATCCGCGACGCGGTGCGCGATTCGGGGCTCTCCGTGCCCGTGGTCGGCGCGGGCGGCATCGCGACGTTCGAGCAGGCGGAGGCCGCGCTGCGTCGCGGCGACTGCGACGTGGTCGCGTCCGCGCGACAGAGCCTCGCGGACCCCGACTGGTGGCGGAAGGTCCGCGAGGGTCGCGGGACGGAGGTGCGCCGCTGCCTCTTCACCAACTACTGCGAGGCGCTCGACCAGAAGCACCTCGAGGTCACCTGCCAGCTGTGGGACCGCGACTTCGGCTCCCCCGACCCCGGTCGCCCGACGATCGCCCGCAGCGCCGACGGCAAGCGCCGCCTCGTGGCGCCGCCGGGCTGACCGAACCTGGTTCGTTCGGTCCAAGACCAACTGAACCTGGTTCGTTCGGTCCAGTTCTGCCGAATCGGCAGGCTTCGCAGGTTCGCGCGGCGAAGTGCGGAAGTCGCGTCCGACCGAACCTGGTTCGTTCGGTCCGAGACCAACTGAACCTGGTTCATTCGGTCCAGTTCTGCCGAAACGGCAGGAGTTGGTCAGGTGAACCAGGTTCGTTCGGTCCGGCCTACTCGCCCAGCCCGAGCCTCAGGCCGCGCGACCAGGCGTAGAAGGTCGGCGCACCCGGGTCGAAGTGCACGAACTGGGCGTAGAGCGACAGGCCCTCGAGCTGCGGCAGGTCGGGGAGGACGTGCGACACCGTCGCGCCCTCGACGGGCAGCGGGTGCAGCTCGTCCACCGCGACGAAGTGCGGGTCGACGAGAAGCACGCCGACGCCGAGGTCGAGCGCGCTCGGCGCGACGCCGTAGACGATGCAGCCGCCCTGCACGGAGCCCGCGGCGTTCGACACGCGCAGCACGAGCTCGCCGCCGAGCACCGGCAGCGTCAGCGCCTCGAACTCGGGCACGCCGAGCGCACCGGGCGTGCCCTTCCCGTACGGCTCGACCGACGCGACGACGCGGTCCGCCCGCACGCCGAACGTCGCTCCGACCTGCGAGAAGTCGTAGGCGGCGAAGCGCGCTCCCGACACCGCGTCCGCGAAGTCGCCGTCGACGTCGAGCTCGAGCTCGCCGTCGATCCACGCGCGGAGGTTCGTCGCTCCGACCTCGACGCGCAGCGTGTGCTCCTGTCCCGGCACCCAGCCGACGTCGCCGTGCACGGCGCCGCGCGCCAGCTCCTCGACCCCGACCGTGCCGTTCGATCCGTGGTGCCAGAACTGGTCGGCGTCGGGCACGCCCTTCACGAGCGACAGCGCGAAGCCGCGCGTCGCCGCCCCGCCCGCCGAGCCGAACGGGAAGTCGAAGTGCTGCGTCGTGCGCCGCCAGTCGAGCAACCACCACCGCGCGTTCGCGTCGAACTGCTCGCCGGGCGAGAAGCCGATCGCGATCCCGACCGCGTCCCCGTCCGCCATCGTGTCGACCAGCACGTCGAGCTCGACGACGTGGTCGGCGAGCGGGAAGTCGGACACGAGCAGCGCGGGTTGCGCGTTTTTCGTCTGCGTCGCCGTCGCGCCGTCCGGCGCGAACTCCCACTCCGGCGGCGGGAAGGTCGGGATCGGTGCGAAGGCGACGGGCTGGAACCCGAGCAGCGACTGCGGGTGGAGGACCGGTCCCGGCGGCCTCCGCTGCCGGGCGCGGCGACCGACGAACGGACGGCGAGGACCGCCGCGAACGCGGCTGCGACGACGACGACGCGGACGCCTGACCTCTTGAACTCTCGACCCATTCGTGCGCGGTGCGCCGCTCCCCTCGAGCGGCGGTCCGCGCGAACCCCGCAGGAATGTGCCCCGAAGTCGGCGGGAGCACCTACGCTCTGCGACCCCGCCCGCACCGCGCGGTCCCGATCGAGGGTCCGATCGGCGGCGGCGCAGCCCGGGAACGCCTCGCCCCGTCCGGATCCCGATGACCTCGTCCAGCCTCCTCGCATCGCTCGCAGCGCTGCTCGCCTTGGCCGCGCCCGCTCCGGCATCCTTGCACGGAAGTGCCAACAGTGGGGGCAACTTCCGCAGCGGAGCCTTCCGCCCCGCCGCCGCGCGCCGGGCCGACATCATCTGCTCCCCCACCGAGGTCGTGCTCCAGAACGGGACCACGATCGTCAACGCCAACCCGATCGGCCGCGCCCTCGAGATGGCGAAGCCCGGGACACGGATCGTGCTGACGCCCGGCGACTACCCGCCGCTCGGCATCGGACTCGACTCGACGCGAGCCTGGAACTCGAAGCCGGCGGGCGGAACGCCCGAACTCCCCGTGCGCGTCGTCGCGCGCGGTCGCGTGAGGATCGTCGCCGGCAACCAGAGCGACGCGCTCACGGTGCACCAGCAGGTCCCGAACGGGTACATCGAGTTCGAGGGCGTCGAGTTCGTCGCCGGCAACCGCGCGGGGATCCTGTTCGCCGACGTCGACCCGGCGACGCGCACCGCGGCTACCACTTCTTGCCGACTGCACGATCGACGGCGGCTACGACCACGTGACCGCGACGGGCACGCGCAGCAAGTGGGGCGTGCTCGGCCACTCGCTCGCGGACTTCGTTTTCTCGGGCCGCAACGCGCGTGCGTCGGTGCACAACACGTGTCACGAGCACGCGTTCTACCTCCAGAACCCGGTCGGCGACATCACGCTCGAGCGCATCGACGCGTACGAGCTCGGCCGGACGTTCGTGCAGATCACGGCGCGCGAGCGCAGCGGCCCCCCCGGACGCGGACTCATCCGCATCGTCGACAACGACGTGCGCGACACGGGTATCGCCCAGAGCTCCGGCTACAAGGGCGGAAGCGCGTTCACGTTCGCGGGGCGCCTCGAGGCCTGCACGATCCTGCTCGAGCGCAACCGCTTCCGCGCGGGCTTCGTCGAGAAGCTGTTGCGACTCACGAACGGGGAGCAGCCGTACGGCACGAGTGCGCTCGTCGCCTGGGACGAGAACTACGGCTTCTCGAACGGCACGCTCGTCCTGCGCGGCAACGACTTCGAGATGGCGCGCGGCGCGGGCGACCGTCCGCTCGTATCGATCGGCGCGACGCAGCGCGTCGTGATCTCCGCCGACAATCGCTTCGTGTCCGGCGGGTCGTGGCCCGCGCTGATGCTCGAGCCCGTCGGTCGCGACGGCGAGCCCACCATGCCCGCGAACGGTGCGGTCCAGGTCGACCTCGGCGTCACGATCAGCGGCGGTTTCATCGTCCGCGGCGCCGTGCCCAGCGAGGCCGACCTGCGCGCGTTCGCGGTCCCGCTCTCCGATCGCTGAGGAGCGGGGCGGGAACGGCTCGTCACGATCGTCCGAACGGACGTGCAGCCGTCCCCGCGAACCCGTCCGCCCGGGCGCACGCGCGGCACCCGATCGGTGCGCGCGGAGCTTGGAAGTCGCATTTCGCGCGCGCGAGTCGACGCAACTCGTTGCGCGACACCGGCCCGCGCGAATCGGTCGATGCGCGCCGCTGCGGGCGGACGCGGCTTCGTGTTGACTCCAGGCGGCGCGACGACCCGTCGCGCGACCGTGTCCGCGCCGCCCGACGCCACGTCCGAGGCGCGCTCCCCCGTCTCCCCGCGACGGCCACGTGTCCACGTCCCCCCCCACCCCTGCCCCCCGAACACGATCGACCGGCGACCGCGCGACGCGCGATCCGGTCGAGCGCGCGCGGCGACGTCGACGACGATCGCGCGCACCCCGGCGGTAGATGCACGGCGACGAGCACGCCTACCGCGAGGGGAGACGTTGGTAGGTGTCACGGGGCTGCCCCATCTCGGGGCAGCCCTCTTCATGGGTGCGCGCGTTCCTTCGCACGACTCCATGGGTGCGCGCGTTCCTTCGCACGGCTCCATGGGTGCGCGCGTTCCTTCGCACCGCGGCGATCAGCGTCCGTGCGTGTCGGCCCACGCGTCGAACGCGACGCCGAAGCGCCGTTCGAACTCCTCGCGCCACGACCGGGCCTCCTGCGCGGCGTGCTCGGATCCGCGGCTCGCCCAGCCCTCGTAGAAGCCGACGACGTCGGCCACGTGCGTGGCGAAGTCCCCGTCGGGGTCGTCGTCGACCTCGCGTTCGCGCAAGCAGGCGAGGATGCAGCGCTCGGCGTCCTCGTCGCGATCGAGGCGCGCGTACACCTGGAAGCCGCGGGCGTTCCAGACGAGGCGGTCGTACGCACCGAGGCCGGGGTGCACGGCGACGGCGCCGAGCGCGATCGGGAGCGAACGTGCGGCCTGCTCGTCGTCGCCCAACGCGCAGGCGAGTCGCGCGTGCCGGAACGCCGCATCGACGGTCTCCGGATCGTCCGCACCGAGCGTCCGGAGTCGCCCCTCGAACCCGAGCGTGAAGTGTTCGAGCGCTCCGACCGGGTCGCCGAGGTCCTCGAGCAGGTCGCCGACGGTGACGACCGCGCGCAGCGTGCGCACGTGCAGAGGACCGACCGATGCGAGCCACCCCTCGTACGCCGCGCGCGCGTAGGGCAGCGCGTCCGCGTCGCGGTCGAGGTCCTGGAGCGCGCGCGCGATCGAGAAGTTCGTGAGCGCCACGTCCGTCGAGCCGGGCCCCGACAGCGGCTCGAGGAGCGCGAGCAGCTCGAGGTTCTGTCGCAGCGCCTCTTCGACGTGCCCCAGCCGGTAGAGCACGTGCGCGCGGTTCCGCAGCGTGCCGATGCGCGAGGCGTCGACGTTCACGTCGTCGACCTCCTGGAGCGCGAGCGCGCCTTCGAAGGCCTCGAGGGCCGGCTCCAGGCGATCGAGCGACTCGTACGTGACGCCGAGCGACTCGAGCACGACCGCTCGCGTCGGCCGGTTCGACTCGAGCCGGAGCGCCTCGGTGTCGAGCATCTCGAGCAGGATCGCGAGCGCCTCCTCGCGCCGCCCCGACTCGCGCGTCGCCTGCGCGAGCGCCACGCGCGCCGAGAGCGCGTAGTCGTGGTCGAGGTCCGAAGAGACGTTCTCCGAGCTCGACGGCCTCCTGCGCGAGCGGCAGCGCGAGTTCCGGTTCGCCGCGACCGAGTTCGAGCGACGCCGCCTGCACGAGCGCGAAGAAGCGGTCGGTCGGGAGCTGGTCCGGGTCGTCGAGCCCCATCCCGCGGATCGTCCCGAGGAGCGCGGCCCCCTCGTCGACGCGCCCCTGTCCGACGAGCGCCCGCGCGAGCTGCAGTCGCGCCGTCTCGGCGTCGTACGCGTCCCCGCGCCCCGACGCTTCGAACGTCGCGACGACGTCGCGCGCGAGCGCCTCCGCCTCGACGAAGCGACCGAGATCGCAGAGGACGCTCGCGAGCGCCGCGCGCGCCGAGTGGATCGTCGGGTCGTCGGGCGCCACGCGCTCGAGGTCGTCGACCGACGCGCGCAACGCGGTCTCGGCCTCGGCGTAGCTCCCGCGTTCGAGGTCGACGTACGCCCGCTGGATCCTGGAGCGGATCGTCTCCGCGGCGTCGACGCCCTGGAGACGCTCGCGGACGTCGACGGCGTCGTCGAGGAGCTCGCCGGCGAGCTCCCGGTCCCCGATGTCGACGTACACGTCCGCGAGGAGCTCCTCGATCTCGGCGCGGTTGATCGGGTGCTCGACCTCACCGCTCGCCATGCGCGCGCGCGCGTCGTCGAGCATGGCGCGCAGCAACTCCGTGTCGGTCCCCTGCGCGACGATCGGCTTCGCGCCCGAGAGGATGCCCGACACGAAGCGCCGGAACTCCGTGGCGCGCGCGAGCTGCACCTCGGCGTCGGCGCGCGCCGCACGCGCCTCGTCCGCGGCGACGCGCTCGGCGTCCGCGGCCGCCTCCGCGACGCGCTTCTGTTCGAGCGCGTCCTCCTCCGCGTCGACTGCGCTCTTCAATGCGATCAGCGTCGCGACGAGACCGATCACGATGGCCTGCACCGACAGCGCCGCGGCGACGACTCCCGTCTGGTTCCGCCGCACGAACTTCTTGACGCGGTACCACGACCCGGGAGGACCGGCCTCGACCGGTTCGTTCGCGAGGAAGCGCGCGACGTCGTCCGCCAGCGCGACCGCCGTCGGGTAGCGCCGTTCGCGCTCCTTCTCGATGGCGCGCATGACGATCCAGTCGAGGTCGCCGCGCAGCGCGCGCCCGAGGCCGGTCGGCGGCGTGCGACGGAGCGCGGCGACGTCGGACAGCGAGGCACCGAGGGTGCTGACGCGCGTCGACGGTCTCGGCGGCTCGACGCGCAGGATCTGGTCCATGAGCGCGTCGAATCCGCCCGACAGCACCTTCTTGGCGTCGAACGGCTTCGTTCCGGTCAACAGCTCGTAGAGCAGCACGCCGAGCGAGTACACGTCGGCGCGCGTGTCGACGTCGACCTCGCCGAAGCCCGCCTGCTCGGGCGCCATGTACTCCGGCGTGCCGACGATCTGGCCGAGCTCGGTGTGCGCCGTCGCCCCGCCCAGCTCGCCCCCCACCGCCTTCGCGATCCCGAAGTCGATCACCTTCGCGACCGGCGCGCCGTCGACCTCCTGCACGAGGACGTTCGAAGGTTTGAGGTCGCGGTGGATCACGCCCTTGCCGTGCGCGTGCTGCACGGCGAGGCAGACCGAACGGAAGAGCTCGAGCCGGTCCTCGAGCGCGAGTCGCCGCTCGTCGCACCAGCGCGTGATCGGCTCGCCGCGCACGAGCTCCATCGCGAAGTAGGGCCGCCCGTTCGGCGTGAGCCCCGCATCGAGCACGCGCGCGATGCCGGGATGGTCCATCAGCTGGAGCGCGCGGCGCTCCGCCTCGAAGCGCGCGAGCACCTCGCGCGAGTCCATGCCGGCCTTGACGAGCTTCAGCGCGACCTCGCGCGCGACCGGCACCTCCTGCCGCGCGCGCCAGACGGTGCCCATCCCGCCCGAACCGACCTCCTCCAGCAGCTCGAACGGGCCGACGCGGGACCCCGCCCCGAGTTCGAACGGCGCCGGAACGGGATCGATCGGGGGCTCGCCCATCGCCGGCGATGCTACAGCGCGGACCCGCCGGCGACGCGCTCGGCGACCCAGCGGTGCAGCGCGTGCATCCCCGCCTCGTGCCGCGGCGCGTAGCGGCCGGTCCGCGCGAGCCTCGCGCGCGCGCCCCGCGCGACGCGCACGACCGCGGCCTCGTCCTCGCGCTCGACCGTGTCGAGGTCGCCGCCGGCTCCCTTCCCGAGCAGCGCGGCGTCCCACACGAACGAGGCGAAACGCACCGCCGTGCGCGACGGACCGAGCGGGCGCACGAGGTTCAGCGAGACGCCCCAGGGATAGGCGTTGACCATCAGGTTGGGGAACACCATCGCGTACCACGCGGCGACGCGGCGACCGTGATCGGGGTGACCGGCGGGGACGTCGAAGGCGGGCTCGCCCGGCTTCGCGTCGGCGATCTGCCAGGTGCCTCCGCCCCACAGCACGTGCTCGTAGCTGTCCCACTCGATCGCCGCGGTCAATCCGGCGTGCAGGTACGGGATGTGGAGCCCCTCGAGGTAGTTCTCGACGTACATCGACCACGGGGCGTCGAACACGAACTCGCGGTCGCGCTCCGGCGCGTGCACCGCGCGGTCGAACGGGAGGTGCCCCACGCGTTCGAGCAGCGGACGCGCGAACTCGTCGAACGGCCGTTCCGGCGCGAGCGACGTGAAGAACTGTCCGAGCGCGCGCTCGAGCGGGAGCTCTTGCAGATCGTCCTCCGCGCGCGGGAAGTCGACGGCGTCCTCGAACCCCGGCGCGGACTCGAAGCGCCCGTCGAGACGGAAGCGCCGGCCGTGGTACGGGCAGCGCAGTCCGCGCGTCGAGCAGGCGCGCTCGACGACCGTCATCGCGCGGTGCGTGCACACGTTGGAGAGACAGCGCACGCGCTCGCCGTCGTTCGTCAGCGCGAGCGGCTCGTCGAGCGAGCCCGGGAGCAGCACGACGGGTCGCGCGGACGGCGCGGCGGCGATCTCGTGCGCGCTCGCGATCCACTGCCAGGATGGCGTGAAGACCCGCTCCAGCGAACGCGCGTACACCGACTCGTCGGCGTACCACGCGGGCGGCGGCAGCTCGGCGCGCGCGACGTCCTCGTGCGGGCGCCAGTCGACGAGCTTCACGCCGCGCGCTCCGTCCCCTCGGTGATGCGGTCGAGCGCGCGCTGCGCCATCTTCCCGATGACGTTGAGCACGACGAGGACGAGAACCACGCTCACCACGAGGACCGGCCAGCCCGGTCCGCGTTCGAGTGCCTCTCCGAGCGACTCCGCGCCGTCCGCCGCCGCCACCGCACCGGCCGCGACGTAGACCGCGGTGCGCGGCGCGAGCCCCGCGAGCGATCCCACGAGGTACGGCAGCACCGAGACGCCGCTCACGCCGAGCGCGAGGTTCGTCAGCGAGAACGGCGAGTTCGGCGGGACGCGCAGCAGCGCGACGACGAGCCCCGCGCGCCAGGGACCGCGTCCCACGAGGTCGGCGCGGACGGCCTCCGCGCGCGGGAAGCGCGCGACGAGCGTCCGCGCGTGCCGGGCCGACACGACGTGCGCGATCGCGAACCCGAGTCCCGCCGCGCCGAGCAGCGCACCCAGCGCCACGCCGTACCCGCCGCCGAACGCGAAGGTCCAACCCGCGAGGAACGAGAGCGAGTACGTCGGCGCGAGGCCCGCGCCGGAAGCCGCCGCGAACGCGACGGCGTAGAGCACCGCGCCGAGAGCGCCGCGCGACGCGAACCACGCCGACACGTCGCCGAGGTAGACCACGAGGAAGATCGTGGAGAGCGCCGGCAGCAGCGCCCACAGGATCGCGAGCACGCCCGTGCGCCCGAGGTCGCGCCACGCGAACACGGCCTTCTCGCCGCTCTCCTCCGCACTCGTCGTCCCCTGCTCGGCTCGCATCGCGCGAGATGATGGCACGTCGCACACGCCGTCCGTCGAGAATCCGACGGCCGGTGCGGCGCCGTCCCGCGGCGCGCGGACCGGTGGATCGAACCGGCGGGTCCGGGGCGCGAGTCGCCGCGCGCGGCGCGGCGGGCGACGGTGTTCGCGAAGGGACGGCCGGTCGGTCTCGCCGGCGGCGGACCGTCGCGCGACGACGCCCGCGGCCGGTCCGCGCGGACGCGACGGTCGCCGTCGAGCCGCGGTCCGAGGGACGCCGCCTCGGCGCGGCGCGGGGAGGGCCCGGACGGAGGGCGCGAGCCGCGCCCGCAGCGCTCGTCCCTTTTTGAGATTGAATCTCAATCGCTTTTCGGGTCCACTCCCCCGCCGTGGCCCTCGGAAGCACCGCCTCCACCGCGTCCGCGCACCCCTTCGACCTGCTCTCGGCGGGCTGCGCCCTCGTGCTCGCCGCCGTCGCGGGCTGCTCCGCCGGCCCCGACCGGCGCGTCGAGCGCCTCCTCGGAGCGATGGGCACCGAGTTGCGCGTCGAGGTCGAGGCGGCGGACCGCGCCACCGCGCTCGCCGCGAGCGAAGCGGCGGTCCGCGCGACCCTCGCCGCGGAGGAGCGCCTCTCGAACTGGGACGCGAGCTCCGAGCTGTCGCGGCTCGAGCGCGGCGAACTCGCCGCACCGTCGCCCGAGCTCGCGGCCGACCTCGCTTCGTACGAACCCTTCGTCGCGCGCACGGAGTCGGCGTTCGACCCGGGCCACGCGGGACGCGACGGCGTCGACACCGGCGGGTTCGGCAAGGGTCTCGCGCTCGACCTCGCGGCGCGCGCGGTGCTCGACGCCGGAGCGGAGCGCGCTCGTCTCGACCTCGGCGGCCAGGTCCGCTTCGTCGGCGCGACCGAGCGGCGCACCGTGCTGCTCGCCGATCCGCGCGACCGCGGTCGAGCGGTCGCCCGCGTCGAGCTGCCGTTCGCGAGCATCGCGACGACGGGCGACAGCGAGCGTCCGGGTCACGTCGTCGATCCCCGCACGGGACGTCCCGTGCACCGCGACGCGAGCGTCTCCGTCTCGAGCGACTCCGCCCTCGCGGCGGACACGCTGTCGACGGGCTTCTACGTCCTCGGACCGGACCGCGCGCTCGAACTCGCCGCCGACGACGTCGCCGTCCTCGCGCTCGTCCCCGTGGGCGACCGCCTCGAACTGCGCGCCTCGGCGGCCTTCGCCGGCCGCGTCACGGCTCTCACCGAGGACGTCGTCGTCGACGTCCTCGGACGTCCCTGATCCCTCCCGCCCCCACGATCCGCGTGAAGACCGAAGTGCACGTCGCGGCGCTCGCCGCGTTCCTCCTCCCCGCTCTCCCCACCTGCGCGTTCGCGCAGGACGCGTCCGACGCGGCGCAGGGGAACGACGCGGCCCGCATCGACGAGCTCGAGCGGCGCATCGACCTCCTCGCCGAGGAGCTCGAGGCCGCGCGTCTCGGATCGGGTGGAGCCCGGGTCGGCGAGGGCAAGTACGGCCTCGGCGCCGCGGCGTCGCGCGTCTACCACGTGCCGCAGGGCGTCTCGATCGGCGGCTACGGCGAGCTCAGCTACGTCGACGTCATGGGCGGCGACGCCACGCTCGACCTACACCGCGCGATCCTCTACTTCGGGTACCGCTTCGACGACCACTGGCTCGTCAACTCGGAGTTCGAGTTCGAGCACGCGACGATCGAGGACACGAACGACGGCTCGGGCGACACCGCGCCCGGCGAGGTCTCGGTCGAGTTCGCCTACGTCGAGTACCAGCACGACCCGACGTTCGGCGCGCGCGCCGGACTCATGCTCGTGCCGATGGGGTTCGTGAACGAGCTGCACGAACCGAACGCCTTCCTCTCGGCCGACCGCCCCTTCGTCGAACAGCGCATCCTCCCCTCGACGTGGCGCGAGAACGGCGTCGGCGTGTTCGGCGAGTGCGACTGCGGACTCTCGTGGCGCGTGTACGCCATGGCGGGGCTCGACGCGTCGGGTTTCTCGAGCAACGGCATCCGCGGCGGCCGACAGCAGGGCGGACAGTCCTCGGCGGAAGACCTCGCGATCGTCGCGCGCGTCGACCAGGCGCTCACCGACGGACTGACGATCGGTGCGTCGGGCTACCACGGTCGCACGGGACAGACGCTCTCGCTCGGTGCTCGCACGACGATCCTCGAGGGACACTTCGACTGGCGCATGGACGGTTTCCGCGCGAGGGGGCTCTACGCGCGCACCGAGGTCGACGACGTCGCCGAGCTCAACGCGGCGCTCGGACTCGCCGGCGCGGACTCGATCGGTGACTCGCAGGACGGCTACTACGTCGAACTCGGCTACGACCTGCTCCACGGCAAGGACCAGTCGCTCGTGCCGTTCGTGCGCTACGAGGCGCTCGACACGCAGAAGAGCGTGCCGACGGGCTTCGCGAAGGATCCGTCCCGCGATCGCGAGTACCTCGTGTTCGGCGCGAGCTGGAGCCCGATCCCCGAGATCGTCGTGAAGGCGGACTACGTCGACGCCGACGACGGCGCGGGCGGCGCGGAGGACCTCGTCCGACTCACCCTCGGCTGGGTGTTCTGATCGCGATGCGCTGCGCGAGACGCACCCTCCTCCTCGCCGGCGTCGGCGTCGTGCTCGCGCTCGCGACCGGTGTCGCGGGCGCGAACGCGCTGCGCACGGGCGGCGCGTTCCCGACCGTCGAGGAGGCGCTCGAACTGGTCTTCGGGAAGCGCGCCGTCACGAAGGAGACGATCTACCTCACGAAGGAGCAGCGCGCGCGCGTCGAGGAACTCCTCGGCGAGGAGCTCGAGAGCGCCGTCGCGCGACCCTACGTCGCGCGCGAGGAGGACGGCACGCTCCACGGCGTCGCGTGGTTCGACACGCACGAGGTGCGCTCGAAGAAGGAGACCTTGATGTGCGCCGTCGACGCGAGCGGCGCGATCCTGCGCGTCGAGGTCCTCGCGTTCCAGGAGCCGCGCGACTACCTGCCGCGCGGGTCGTTCTACGGACAGTTCGTCGGCGAGCGGCTCGACGAGCACCTCGTGCTCGACGGCGACGTGCGCGGCGTGGCGGGAGCGACGATCACGTCGCGCGTCACGGTCGCGGCCGCGCGGAGGGCGCTCGCGCTGCACCTCGTGCTGTTCCCGCCGCCCGAGCCGGAGCCCGGTCCGGAGCCGCCGCCCGAGCCCCGGCCCGAACCGCTCCCGCGCCCCGAGCCCCCGCACGACCCGACGTCGAACACGCGATGACGCGCGGACTCGTGCTCCTCCTCCACCTCGCGAACCTCGCGGTCGCGGGGAGCGGCGCGCTGTGGGCGTGGATGCTGTGGTTCGTCGAACCCGTCGACGAGTTCGCGCTCCAGAACCACCCGCTCGAGGACGAGATGCAGGCCGCGCACGTCCTCGCGGCGCCGCTGCTCGTGTTCGCGCTCGGCATGACGGTCGCGGTGCACGCGCTGCCGCACCTGCGCGGCGGCACGCGCGCTCGGCGACGGACCGGGATCCTCCTCCTCGCGACCGCCGGTTCGATGTCCGCGAGCGGCTACCTGCTCCAGGTCGCGGTCTCCGAGGACGCGCGCGACCTGCTCGTCCTGCTGCACGTCGCGACGTCGGTCCTGTGGTGTGCGGGCCTCGTCCTCCACCTCGCGACGCGCGCGACGTCGGAGTCGTCGGCCCCGGCGTGACGACGCGAGGCGCGTCGCGAGCGGGCGTGTGCGACCCCGCGGCTCACCCGTCGGTCCCGTCGTCGTCGGGCGCTCTGGGCTCGGCGGGCTCGGACGCCGCGGGCGCGAAGGCGGTGCCGCCCTCGCCCGTGTCGAGCACGAAACGCCTCGGCTCCGACCCGTCGATCGGTGAGTAGGTCACGACGACCACGGCGCGGGCGTCGCCGGCGGCCGTGACCGCGGTGACGAAACCCGCGAGGCCCTTCTGCAACGCGTCGAGGTCGAGGCACGCGGCGCCCGGCGTCGACGCGTCGCCCGGGGAGACGAAGTAGCTCGACCGATAGTCCTCGGAGGTGCTGAAGAAGCCGGAGCTCGACGACATGCCGGACCCCGTCGCGTCGACGACGGCGCCGTCGAGCAGGGCTCCGCGGACCGTCCGCTCGACGACGTCGTCGAAGTGCGCGGGACGGTCGAGGTCCTCGAAGGTGCCGACCACCGACAACGACCCCGGGGGTCCGGGCGGCGCCGCGAGCGCGGCCGCGCTCGACATGGACGACCTCGACGTGCCCATGAAGAGGAACAGCGCGCTCGCGAAGATCACGAGCACCAGCACGGCGGCGGCGATGCACCCCACGACGGCGGCGGTCGAGGCGCCCCCGCCGCCCTCCTGCTCGCCGCGGCCGTCGCGCCCGCTGCGTGCGGCGCTCGCGAGCGCGACGACGACGACCACTCCCAGCAGGAGCACGGCCAGGACGACGACCAAGGGTCCGATCACGGGAGCACCTCCTCGGCGAATCGGAGCGCGTCGCCGTCGCGCACGAGCTGGATCCAGCGGACGCTCGCGCCGCTCGGCGGCGTGTACGTCACGTAGACCTCGAGATCGTCGGCGATCCGCCGTCCGCGGAACGCCTCGGTGAGTTCGTGAGCGAGTCGCCCGAGGTCGACACGCTCCTGGGTCGCGGGCGGCGCCGCACCGCCGCCGCGCTCGGCGAGCGAGACGACGCGGTACTCCGCCGCGAAGGTCGACTCCGGCACGAACGTCGATCCCAGTCCGAGCCGGATCGTCGAGTTCTCGGGCTCGTACCCCGGCGCGGCCGCGAGACGGATCGCGCGTTCGATCGGCGTCACGAGCGGACCGACTTCGCCGCCCGACGGCGACACGACGGTGACGGACACGGATCCCGGCGCCCCCGGGACGTGCGCCTCGCGACCCGCGGACGGAGCGCGCGACGGCACGACGAGGAAGACGACGGCGAGCACGAGGGCGAGGCCGCCGGCTCCGATGGCGCGCCGCTTGTCCTTAGCCGTGCCCGCGCCGCTCGCGGCGCGCATCGCGTGGAACACGGCCGCGCCGGCCGCGGCGACGAGGAACACGAGGACGAGAGCGGCGGAGGACACGTCGGCCGAGTATCCACGCGGGCACCGAGCATTCGACCGTCGCTCGGGAAAAGAACGTCGCAGCGACGCGTCGGCGGCCACGACGAGGCCGGAGCCGAGACTCCCGGGACGAACTCCAGGAGGACCGGGATGCGTCGACCGGATGTCTGGGGCGACGAGCCGCTACGCTTCCCGCATGGAAGCGCGAGTCGGTGAGGAGCCGTACGACCTCGTCGTCGTCGGCGGCGGGAGTGCGGGGTCGGCCTGCGCCGCGGAGGCGGTGAAGCTCGGGCACGAGCGCACCCTCGTCGTCAACGACGGCGAGCTCGGCGGGCTGTGCATCCTGTGCGGTTGCATGCCGACGAAGACGCTGCTCCACCCCGCCGACCTGCTGCACGAGTTGCGCGCCGCGCGGGCGTTCGGGATCGACGTCGAGCTGCGCGGCGTCGACATGGCGGCGCTGCAGGAGCGGCGGCGAAAGCTCGTCGCGCGGTTCCAGCGCGGCAAGGTCACCGCCATGGGCTCGGGCGGCTACGAGATCCTCGACGCGCGCGCACGGTTCGTCGCGGAGGACGCGGTGGAGGCGTTGCTGCGCGACGGCACGACGCGCCGGATCCGGGCGCGCGCGTTCCTCGTGTCGACCGGATCGAAGCAGTACGTGCCCGAGACGGAGGGCGTCGCGGACTCGCCGTTCTGGACGTCGGACGACGCGTTGCTCGCCGACGAGATCCCGAGTTCGATCGTCGTGCTCGGCAGCGGCGCGATCGGTCTCGAGTTCGCGAGCTACTTCGCGGCACTCGGTTCGCGCGTCACGCAGCTCGTGCGCACGCGCGTGCTCCACCGCGGCGACGACGAGGAGTTCTCGACGGCCTACGAGAACGCGCTGCGCCACGTCGGCGTCGACGTCCGCACGCACGCCGCGCTCCGGTCCGTCGCGCACGGACCGGACGGCTTCGACGTCGTCTTCGAGCAGGACGGTTCGACCGAGACGCTGCGCGCGGAGCGTCTGCTCGTGGCGACGGGGCGCGTCCCCGCGCTCGACCACCTCGACCTCGAGCGCGCCGGTGTGCACCTCCACGGCGCGCGGCCCGTCCTCGACGACACGCTGCGCTGCTCGAACCCGCGCATCTTCTTCGCCGGCGACGCGACCGGCGAACGCCTGATCCTGCACACCGGCAACGCCGAGGGTCGGCACGTCGCGCGCAACCTGCGGCGCCTCTTCGCGGGCGAGGAGCTCGTGCCCTGGCGCGAACGCGTGCCGATCTCCGCGATCTTCACGCACCCGCCCTACGCGGAGTGCGGCCTGACCGAGCACCACGCGCGGCTCGAGGGTCTCGACGTCGTGTCGGCGAAGAAGGAGTGGGCGACGCAGGGCCGCGGGATCGTCATGGGACAGGAGCCCGGCGCGACGTTCGTGAAGCTCGTGGCGGAGCGACCGAGTTCGCGACTCGTCGGTTGCCAGATCCTCGGTCCGCGCGCGGACGACCTCGTGCACGTCGTGTCGACCGCGATGTCGCTCGGCGGCACCGCGCGCGACCTGGTCGGCATGCCCTGGTACCACCCCACGCTCTCCGAGGCGTTCATCGAGCTCGCGCGCGAACTCGCGCGCGCGTGCGAACGGTCGGAGCGCCGCGCGCGCTGACGCGCCGGAGCGGGCCCTGCGTTCCCGCGCACGGCCTCCCAGGCGATTTCCCGCCGTCCCGGCGACTCCGCTGGTACTCCGATGGGCGAACGTCCTCGTAACGAGGAGCGCGTCCCCATGCACGAATCGAAGTACGAGAGCGTCGAGGCCTTCATGGAGGGTGTCCGGGAACGGACGCCGCACGAGCCCGAGTTCCACCAGGCGGTGCAGGAGGTCGTCGCCAGCGTCCTGCCCTTCGTCCGCGAGCGACGCCGCTACGCGGAGGCGCGGATCCTCGAGCGACTGACCGAGCCGGATCGCGCGGTGAGCTTCCGCGTGGTGTGGGAGGACGACGCCGGCGACGTCCGGATCAACCGCGGCTACCGCGTGCAGTTCAGCAACGCGATCGGACCGTACAAGGGCGGGCTGCGCTTCCACCCCACCGTCACGCTGTCGATCCTCAAGTTCCTGGGCTTCGAGCAGATCTTCAAGAACAGCCTGACCGGCCTGCCGATGGGCGGCGGCAAGGGCGGGAGCGACTTCGACCCGAAGGGACGCTCGGACCGCGAGGTCATGCGCTTCTGCCAGTCGTTCATGACCGAGCTGCAGCGCCACGTCGGCTCGCACACCGACGTCCCGGCGGGTGACATCGGCGTCGGCTCGCGCGAGATCGGCTACCTCTTCGGCTTCCACAAGCGCCTGACGAACACGTACACGGGCGTGCTCACCGGCAAGGGCATCGACTACGGCGGCTCGCTCGGACGCACCGAGGCGACGGGCTACGGCTGCGTGTACTTCGCCGAGGAGATGCTGCGCCTGCGCGGCGAGTCGCTCCGGGGCAAGCGCTGCGTCGTCAGCGGCTCGGGCAACGTCGCGATCTACGCCGCGCAGAAGTTGATCACCGAGGGTGCGAAGGTCCTCACCGTCTCGGACTCCGACGGCTACGTGTACGTGCCGGAGGGGATCGACATGGAGATGTGGAACTGGCTGCGGCACCACAAGGAGGTCCAGCGCGGCCGCGTGTCGGACCTGACCGAGGAGTTCGACGGCGTCGAGTTCCACGAGGGCGAACGGCCGTGGTCGGTCGAGGCGGACTGCGCCTTCCCCTGCGCCACGCAGAACGAGATCTCGGAGGAGGAGGCGCGGACGCTGCTCGGGAACCGGGTGCAGCTCGTGAGCGAGGGCGCCAACATGCCGACCGTCCTCGCAGGCGCCGAGCACTTCCGCGAGGCCGGCATCCTCTACGGTCCGTCGAAGGCCGCGAACGCCGGCGGCGTCGCCGTCAGCGGACTCGAGCAGAGCCAGAACGCGCTGCGCCTCTACTGGACCCGCGACGAGGTCGACTCGCGTCTGCGCGAGATCATGCGCGGCATCCACACGAAGTGCTGCGAGTACGGCGGACGCGACGACGGTCGCATCGACTACGTCGACGGAGCGAACGTCGCGGGCTTCGTGAAGGTCGCCGACGCGCTGCTCGCCTACGGCCTGGTCTGACCGCAGGACGGCGGGCCGGGACGCGACGGAGCGCGCGCGGCGGTGGGCCGCGCGCGCTCCGTCCTCCTCCGGCTGACCCCGGTCAGTTCCCGAGCAGCGCCGCCGCCTCGGCCGCGACCTCGTCGGCCGAGAGCGGACGGTTCCACAGCTTCACGTCGAACAGGTCGCCGCGGAACGGGCGGTTGCCGCCGTGCTCGTTGCCGATCGTGAAGGGACGCAGCGTCCAGTCGCGGAGGTCGCCGCCGTGCGTCTCGCGCAGGATCTCGACGCCGTCCGCGTAGACGTGCACCTGCTGGTCGCCGAGACCGTCGTAGGAGAGCGTGTAGACGACGAGCTCGCCGGCCGACCACGGCGCGGTGAACTCGTGGTCGTAGGTGCCCTTCTGCGCGGTCACGCGCACGTGCCCGTGCAGCCCGCCGTTCTCGGGGTAGCCCATCAGGCTGAAGTTCCTGTCGGAGAGCGACGTGCTCGACGAGAACGTGACGATGCGCGCGTAGTTCGCCGTCGTCTGCTGCTGACGCATCAGCACCTGCACGCTGAAGGCCTGGCCCGCCTGGATCCGGTCGAGCAGCCACGCGGCGTCGGTCCCGTTCGGACGGCGCAGACAGGTGTCGACGCTCGCGCCCTGCTCGAAGTGCAGGCCGGATCGTCCGCCCTCCTGGATCCAGACGAGGTCGCCGTCGACCTTGTCGAACGCCATGTCGAATCCGTTGCGGACGTCGTACACGACGTCGCCGGCCTGCGTCGCGAAGTCGTAGTGCGCGATCGGGGCGTCGTCGCGCTCCGGGCACTCCACGATGTCGAAGTTGATGTCGCCCTCGCCGTGCTTCGTCAGCCAGGGTCCGTTCGTGGACTGCTGGAGGACCGTGGTGTAGAGCCAGCCCGACGCACCCAGGTCGGTGTCGTGGAAGTTGGCGCCGACGCCGACCTGGAACGCGGGTCCCTTGCGCGTGGCGTGGACGAGCGCGCCGTCGAGGTCGCGACAGCCGACGAGCACGATGTTCGTCTCGAGGTAGTAGTGCCAGGTGTCGGGATCGACGACGCCGCCGTTCTCGACCAGGTTCTCGGGTCCGACGTCGCCGAACTTCGGACTGCCCGCGGGCGGGAAGCCGGAGTCACCGGCGTCGAGGCGCCCGCTGAACACGCCGAAGACGTCGAAGCACAGGTCCGCGTCCGCCTCGTTCACGATGCGGCCGAACAGCGTCGCCGTGCCGTCGGGGTACTCCGTGAACTCGCCCGGACCGCCCTCGAACATCCATTCGACGTCCTGCGGGAAGTCGGGCAGCCAGAACGCGTGGTCGCCGACGCGCGAGCTCGTGACGCAGACCGTGTCGCCGGTGCAGACCGCCTCGGAGACGACGAACTCGCCGCCCGTGGTGTCGGCGAGCGACGGGCCGCTCGAGGGCTGCTTCACGACGTCCGCGTCGACCGACGCGCACAGGCCGTAGCCGAGGTTGCGACCGTCGGCGCCCGGCCCCACCTGGACGGCGCCCGACGGCGAGAGTTCGACGACCGCGCCGTCGTAGGCTCCGAACCCGACGAGGGTGCCGTGGAGCTGCGAGTAGTAGTGCCAGGCCGCGGTGTCGATCGGCCCGCCGTTCTCGAAGAACGCCGACGCGTCGAGCTTCAGCGCGGGAGAACCGACCGGCGGGAAGCCGGCGTCGATGCAGTCGAGTCGTCCGGAGAGCGCGATCTCGCCGACGAAGCCTCGCGTGGGGTCGATCGACGACCGGAACAGCGTCTTCAGCGTCGCCGTCCCGTCCTTGCGCTCCTGGAAGTCCGTCGCCGCGTCCATGGTGAACGCGCCGCCGGTGCCGGGCAGCGAGAGCGCGAAACCGTCGAGCTGCGAACTCACGCTCGGGTCGGTCTCGGGCTCGTCCATGCAGCGCGGGCAGTGCGCGCCGTTCGCACGGATCAGCGCGACGGGATCGGGCGTGCACGCCGGCAGCCACGTGCCGGGCGGCAGGATCGCGGGCTGCACGAACAGCGGGACGTCGGCGCCCGGGAGGCGCGAGCACAGCGTCGTGTCGTGCAGCGTGATCGAACCGGTCGGCGGCAGGAGACCGACGTCGAGGATCACGGGCCAGGGGTCGAACGACACGCCGAAGTCGCCGATGCCCGGGATCGACACGCTGTCGCGCCGGCGCGAGAACACGAGGAACAACCACCCGCCGGGCGGACCGGTGATCGTGAGCTCGAGCGTGTCCCCGATCTCGTAGATCGGTTCGGAGAGGAACGCGTCGACCGACGGATCGTCGGCGAGCGCCGCGGGGCAGGCGAGGGCGAGCGCGGGCAGCGCGAGCGCGCCGGCGCGAAGAGGCAGGTTCATGGCTCGATCGGAACGAGGGTTCGTTGGGCGAACGCCGTCCGTCTCGCGCCGCGGCGAAGTCGGATCGCAGGATCGTGAGGTCGAGTCGTCCGGACCGCGCGACGGGAACGAGGACGTCGGCGATGCGGGCGCGCGTCGCTCGGTCGCGAGCGTCGCGGGGGGAGACCCGGACGGGGAGCATAGGGTGGAGCCCCTCGATCCGGTCGCTCCCGATGCCGTCGGAGCCGGGATCGGCTCGACGCCGCCTTCACGTTCGGCGAGCGCGCTCCACCGCGCGGCGGAACGCGGTCAGCCCGTGATCGCGTCGCGCAGGCGCTCGATCAGGCCCTTGCGCCGCGTGCCGTCGGTCCGGCGCGGGAGGCCGCGGTCGTCGTCGCGCGCCATCTCGTCGCGGACCCTGTCGTCGCGCACCCCGTCGTCGCGACGGGCCGACTCGCGGCGCGACGGCTCGCTCGACGCGGCGAGCAGCTTCGACTCCGCCACCTCGAGCCGCCCCTGCACCTTGCCCATCTCGAGCGCGAGCGTCCGCAACTCGCGTTCGCGCTGCTCGAGCTGGAGGCGCAGCGAGGCGAGGTCGCGCTCGTACTGCTTGCGCTCGGAGCGCGCGCGGTCCTCGAGCCGGTCGGCGAAGGTCTGCGCCGCCGACTCGACGCGCGCCGACGCCTCGAGCGCGCCCTCGAGGAAGGCCACGCGCTCGCGCACCTTGCGGTGCTCGTCGGGGTCGACGCCCTGGACGACGGTCGGCGGCGGCGCAGGAGCGTCGGCCTCGCGTTCGCGGCGCGGCGCCGGCTCGATCTCGACCGTCGGCTCCGGCTCGTCGCGCCGACGGAAGACGTCGGACGGACTCGTGACAACGACCGCGGCTCCGTCGCGCGGACGCCAGTCCGTGGCGAAGGGCGATTGGGCGAGAGGTAGGCGTTGCTCCCTCCTGACCGCTCCGGAGCGGGCCGCTCCGCAAGGTGCCGGGCTCGAGGTCCATGGGACGCAGGGTACCAGCAGGTCCCCCGCCGCCATCGGGCGCACCTATACTCCTTCCCGAGCTGTCGGCCCCGCCATCGCGGTGACTCGCCCGGCGAGCTCCACGCCCACGACCCCTCCCACGTCCCGATGTCCGCGAGCAACGATCCCCGAGCCCCCCGCGTCCACACCCGTCGCAGCGTCCTCGCAGGAGGCGCCGCCTTCGTCTCGACCGCCATGGCGGCGAACGCGCTCGCGCAGCCGACCGCCGGCCTCCTGAAGCCGGTCCGTCGGGGCAAGCCGTTCACGCAGGTCGGCCCGGACGAGCCGATCCGCCTCGGCATCATCGGTCCGGGCGGCATGGGCAACGGCCACATCGACGGCCTGCTCCGCGCGCGCAACGAGGGCAAGGAGAAGCTCGACATCGTCGCCATCGCCGAGGTGTGCAAGCCGCGCCGCGACAACACGCTCGACAAGATCAAGAAGAACCAGCAGGGCGCGGAGTGCGCGGCCTACGTCGACTACCGCGACCTGCTCGACCGCCAGGACATCCACGCCGTCCTGATCGCGTCGCCCGAGCACTGGCACGCGCAGCACGCGGTCGACTCGATGGAGGCCGGCAAGGACGTCTACCTCGAGAAGCCGATGTGCCTGCGCCTCGAGGACGCGCTGTGGCTGAAGCGCGCGGTCGACACCGGGGACAAGATCCTCCAGGTCGGCACGCAGTACATGATGTGGGAGAAGTACACCGTCGCGAAGCGGTTGATCGCCGAGGGCAAGATCGGCACGCCGACGACGAGCCAGACCAGCTACTGCCGCAACTCGCGCAACGGCGAGTGGCTCTACGGCATCGACTCGACGGTGAAGCCGGGCGAGACGCTCGACTGGGACCTGTGGTGCGGTCCGGCGGGCAAGCAGCCCTTCGACACCGAGGTCTACCACCGCTGGCGCCGCTACCGCCGCTGGTCGACGGGCATCATCGGCGACCTGCTCGTGCACCAGATGACGCCGATCATCTACGCGCTCGACCTGGGCTACCCGCTCGCCGTCTCCGCCTCCGGCGGCCACCTCGTCGACAAGGCCATGGAGAACCACGACAACGTGGCGCTCATGGCGCAGTTCGAGGGCGGGCACACCATGATGGTGACGGGTTCGACCTGCAACGACCGCGGGCTCGAGATCGTCATCCGCGGTCACGAGGCCGACCTGCTGCTCGGGTCGGACGACGTCGTGATCTCGCCGCAGGCTCCGTTCGTCGACGACATCGACGGCGAGACCATCAGCTGCCGCGGCGGCGACTGGCAGGACGAACTGCGCCTCAACTGGCTCTCGTGCATCCGCACGCGCGAGCCGAACCGCTCGACGGTCGACCTCGGCCTCAAGCACATGGTCGTCGTCGACCTGGCCACCCGCTCCCTGTGGAACGGCGGCGCCTACAACTTCGACTCCTTCACGGGTCGCGTGAGCCGCGCCTGATCGAGTCCGGAGCGCGTTGGCACCCCACCGGCTGGCCGCGGAGGCGATGGCGACGCGCTTCGAGCTCGTGCTCGACGGCGCGGACGACGTCGCGGTGCGCGCAGCCGGCGAGGCCGCGCTCCTCGCCGTCGAGGACACCGACGCGGAGCTGTCGCGCTTCAGGAGCGACAGCTTCGCGTCGCGCCTCGCCCGCTCGGGCCCGGAAGACCCGGTCCCGCTCGACGCCGAACGCTTCGCGCTGCTCGTCCTGTGCGACGACGTGCGCGAGGCCACCGGCGGAGCGTTCGACCTGTGCCACCTCGGACCGGGTCGCCTCGTCCTCGACCGCGAGCGTCGCCGCGCGCACGTCGACGCGCCGGGGACGACGGTCGACTTCGGCGCCGTCGGCAAGGGCGTCGCGCTCGACCGCGCGGCACTCGAGCTGCGCGACGCCGGCATCGCGGTGGCGCTGCTCCACGGCGGGACGAGCACGGTCGTCGCGCTCGGCGCGCCGCCAGGTCGCACGGGCTTCGGCGTACGCGTCGCGCTGCCCGGCGGCGGCGGACACGACGTCTCCCTCACGGACGCCGCGCTGTCCGTCTCGGCCCAGCACGGGCAGGACCGGCTGCCGGGCGGCGGTCACGTCGTCGACGCACGTCGCGGCGGGCGCGCCGTCTCCGCACTCCTGCCCACGGACGTCGTCGCGGTGACGGCTCCGACGGCTACCCTGGCCGACCTGTGGTCGACGGCGCTCCTCGCGCACGGACCGACCGACGACCTCCTGCGCCGCGCGCTCGCGTGCGGCGTCCGACCGATCCCACTCCCGAAGTCCCCTCGGTGATCCGCGACCGATCCATGCTCGATCCCAGCCGCCGCCACTTCCTGAAGCAGTCCCTCGCGGGCGCCGCCGTCGTCTCGCTCGCCCCCCACGTCCTGGCGGCGTCGTACCGTCCGCCGCGCGCGGTCAAAGTCGCGGTCGTCGGGTGCGGACGCCAGGGGCGCGACATCGCGAAGGAACTCGGCTCGTTCGAGAACGTCGAGCTCGTCGCCATGGTCGACGTCGTCGAGCGCCGCCTCGCCGCGGCCCTGCGACGCCAGGAGGGAGCGAAGGGCTACGCGTCGACCGACGAGATGCTGAAGGCCGAGCCCGCGGTCGAGGCGGTCTTCGTCGCGAGCTCGACCTACACGCACCGACCGATCGTCGAGGCGTGCCTCGCGGCGGGCAAGGCCGTCTACTGCGAAGCGCCGCTCGCCCACACCGCCGAGGACACGCGCGCGATCGCGGCGGCGGCTGCGGCGTCGACGGCGGTGTTCCAGACGGGCCTCCTCGCGAGCGTGAACCCGATCTACAAACTCGCGAACAAGTTCTTCCGGTCCGGCTCGATCCGCGACGTCCAGAGCCTGCGCGCCGCGTCGTTCCGCAAGAACTCGTGGCGCGCCTCGGGCTCCGAGGACCTCGAGACGCTCGACTGGAAGCTCGACCCGAAGCGCTCGAACGGCCTCCCGGGCGAACTCGCGACGCACCAGATCGACTCGGTCTCGTGGTTCTGCGACCGCGTGCCCGTGAGCGTGCGCGGCTGGGGCTCGGTCCGCTTCTACAAGGACGGTCGCGACCTCGCCGACTCGACGCAGCTCGTGTTCGACTTCGGCGACGGCGTCCGCATGCTGCACGAGGCGGGTCTCGCGAACTCGTTCGAGAGCACGAACGAGGTGGTGCGCGGCAGCAACGGCACGTTCAAGCTGGCGTGGACGGCGGGCTGGCTCTTCAAGGAGGCCGACGCCGAGACGCAGGGCTGGGAGGTCTACGCCAACCGCCAGCAGTTCCACGACGAGCAGGGCATCACGATCATCGCCGACGCGACGAAGCTCGCCTCGCAGGACCGCCTCAAGGACGGCGTCGGCCTGCCGAACACGCCGCTGTGGTACGGCATCGAGGCGTTCCTGAAGAGCGTCACGGAGGGCGCCGAGGTCGTGAACGGGGCGCAGCGCGGCGCGCTGGCGACGATCGCCGGCATCGCGGCGCAGCACGCCGTGCTCACGGGCGAAGAGGTCGCGATCGAGGCCTGATCGGTTGAACTCCTCTCCTCCGCCCGCGTTCCGCCCGCTCGGCGGACTCCCGATCCTCGCGCGCCTCGGCGCGACGGGCTTCGTCCTCGTCGCGCTGCTCGGTCTGTGGGCCTCGATGAAGCAGATCGAGCAGCACCACGGCAAGAACGACGGCGAGCCCGGCGTCAGCCTCACCGACGTCGTCGGCGCCTACCACGGCGCGAAGATCCCGGCGCCGATGCGCTCGGCGGTCGAGGGGACGCTCGCCGGGCACGGAGGCGTCACGCTCGAGCAGGACGAGCGCGCGGCGATGCTCGCGTGGCTCGACGACGGACGCGCGGCCGAGATGTTCGACGACATCGACCTCGACGACATGGCGCCCGTCGAGATCCTCGCGCGGCGCTGCGGCGAGTGCCACTCGTCGTCGGGCGGCGCGCCGCCGTTCGACACGTTCGCCGACGTGAAGGCGACGCTGTCCGACAAGGAACTCGTGCCGACGCCGCCCGAGCTCCAGTTGACGAGCCTGCACTCCCACGCGCCGGGTATGGTGGCGTTCGGCCTCGTGCTGGCGCTCGCCGCGCTCGTGA
Source organism: Planctomycetota bacterium (assembly GCA_041398665.1). Classification (GTDB taxonomy): domain Bacteria; phylum Planctomycetota; class UBA1135; order UBA1135; genus Rohdeia. The sequence continues at coordinate 110,621 of JAWKUH010000010.1, forward strand.
GCCGGTTCGGCCGCTTCCTGCGCAGCCTGCCGCTGGCACTCGCCGGCATCGGCATCGCGCTCGACCTCGGCGCCTGGCTGCCCGCGCGCGACAGCGCCTCGCTCGTCTACGCGATCGTCGCGGGCGGAGCGCTCTTCGCCGCGGGTTGCGCGCTCGCGTGCGCCCTCGTCCTCCTCGAGGTCTGGCTCCCGTGTCGACACGGAGCGAGCGCGACCGGGGGGACCGACGCCGCTTGAGGCGCGCGCGCCTCCTGCCACCACACGACCATGACGCCTCGAAACCCGATCGTCGTCCCGCAGGAACACGTCCTGCTCCCGAAGCACCGCGTCCCCACGGAGTACCGCGCGCGCACGCCGGTCGGCGACGGCGAGCCGATCCGAGTGGGCATGATCGGCGTCGGCGGGATGGGCTCGGGTCACCTGCAGCGGCTGCTCACGGTCCGCGAGGAGGGCCAGGAGAAGCTCGACGTCGTCGCCGTCGCCGATCCCTGCGCGAAGCACCGCCGCAACGCGATGTGGCGGATCCGCCACGAGGCGCCGGACGCGGAACCCGTCGCGTACGTCGACTACAAGGAGCTGCTCGCTCGCGACGACGTGCACGCCGTCTTCGTCGCGACGCCGGAGCACTGGCACGCGACGCTCGCCGTCGAGGCGATCGCCGCGGGCAAGGACGTCTACGTGGAGAAGCCCATGGCCTTCTCCATCGAGGAGGCCGTGTGGCTGTCGCGCGTGCACGAGCACTCCGACGCGGTGGTCCAGGTCGGGACGCAGTACATGATGCACCCGAAGTTCCGCGACGCGCACCAGCTGGTGGCGGACGGCGTCATCGGCACGCCGGTGTGGAGCTCGATGGGCTACGGCCGCAACGACACCGAGAACGAGCGCGCCTGGATGAAGCCGATCGACGAGTCGATCGTCGCGGGCGAGACGCTCGACTGGGAACTGTGGTGCGGCCCGCTCGGTCGACAGCCCTGGGACACCAAAGTCTTCCACTGGTGGCGGCGCTACCGCAAGTACTCCTCGGGGATCATCGGCGACCTGCTGTCGCACATCCTCGGACCGATGCTGTGGGTCGTCGACCAGGGCCTGCCGATCCGGGCGACCGGTCAGGGCGCGCACATCGTCGACAAGGAGATGGAGAACCACGACCAGATGGTCGCGCTCCTCGAGTTCGAGTCGGGCCACGTCAGGGCGGTCGACGGTTCGGTCGCCAACTCGGGCGGTCTCCCCTGGGCGGTGTACGGACACCAGGCCGACATCCTGCTCGGCGGGTCGCAGGCGGAACTGCTCCTGCAGTCGCCCTACGTCGACGAGTTCCCCCCGGAGATCCGGACGAAGCCCGTCCCGGACGACATCCACACGGCCCTGCGACTCGACTTCCTGTCGGCCGTCCGCTCGCGCGGCGAGGTCTCCTCGCCGGTCTGGCTCGGCGTCGCGCACACCATCGCGGTCGAGATGATCGCACGCGCCCTGTGGTCGCGCCGCGCGGTGCGCTTCGACCCCACGACGTTCCGGATGTTCACGGAGTGAACCCGGCCGGGGCGGACGCTACCCTCCCCGGCACTTGGAGACGCTCGGCCCCTACGAACTCGTCGCGCACCGCGTCGCGGTCCCGCTCGACCACGGCGCGGGACGCGCCGCGGCCGACGACGCGCGCATCACGATCTTCGCGCGCGAGGTGCGGCGCGCCGGCAGGACCGACCTCCCCTGGCTCTGCTTCCTGCAGGGCGGGCCGGGCTTCGAGTCGCCGCGGCCCGTCGACGACAGCGGCTGGATCGGGTTCGCGACGGAGTACTTCCGCGTGCTTCTCGTGGACCAGCGCGGCACCGGGAACAGCGCGCCGGTCGACGCCTCGCGCACCTGCGACGCCGCGACGCTCGCGCTCCTGCGACTCGACTCGATCGTCGCGGACTGCGAGGTCCTGCGCCAACGTGTCGCCGGCGGCGAACCGTGGAGCGTGCTCGGTCAGAGCTACGGCGGTTTCTGTGCGGTGCACTACCTCTCGAGCCGACCCGACGCGCTCGAGCGCGTCTACCTGACGGGCGGACTCCCGCCGATCGGCGCGTCGATCGAGGACGTCTACCGCGCGACGTTCGCGCTGATGGCCGAGCGCAGTCGCGAGTACCACACGCGCTACCCGGGCGACGCCGCGAAGCTCGACGCGATCTGCGACCGACTCGAGGCGGACGACGTGCGGCTGCCGAACGGCGACCGACTCTCGGTGCGGCGCCTCCAGCAGGTCGGGATGTGGCTCGGTCAGAAGCGCGGGATCGAGCGGCTGCACTGGCTCGTCGAGTCCGCCTTCGCCGAGCGTGTGGGAGGCGCGCCGTTCACACGGCGCTTCCTGCGCGGCGTCGAGAACGCGCTGTCCTTCGACACGCACCCGCTCTACGCCGTCCTGCACGAGGCGATCTACTCCGAGGGTCCCGCGACGAACTGGGCGGCGGACCGCGTGCGCGCGGAGCTGCCGGAGTTCGAGCGGCGCCGCGGCGAGCCGCTGCTCTTCACGGCCGAGTCGATCCATCCCTGGATGTTCGAGGAGTACGGCGCGCTGCGCCCGATGCGGGACGTCGCGCACGAGCTCGCGCGCCGCGAGGGTTGGGGCGCGCTGCACGACCGCGCGGCGCTCGCCGCCAACACCGTCCCCGTCGCCGCGGCGGTGTACGACCGCGACCTCTACGTCGACCTCGGACTCTCGCTCGCCGCGGCGAGCGCGATCGGCGGCTGTCGCGTCTGGCGCAGCGCGACGCACGAGCACGACGCACTCCGCGAGGACGGGCGCACCGTGCTCGGTGCGCTCTTCCGCGAGATCGGGACGGCGTGAGCGAGCGACCGATCGAGCTGCGCGAGGTGGTCCGCCTGTGGTGGCCGCTCGCGGCGAGCTGGTTGATGATGGGGCTCGAGCTGCCGCTCGTGAATTCCGCGATCGCGCGACTCCCCCACGAGGAGACGAACCTCGCGGCCTACGGCTCGCTCGTCTTCCCGCTGTGCCTCGTGATCGAGGCGCCGATCATCATGTTGCTCGCGGCGTCGACCGCGCTGTGCCGCGACCGCGCGTCGTACGCGCACCTCCGGCGCTTCATGGTCGTCACGGCGACGCTGCTCACGCTGCTGCACGCGGCGATCGCGTTCACTCCGGCCTTCGACTGGATCGCGACCGAGTTGTTCGACATGGAGCCGCACCTCGTCGAACCCGGCCGGCTCGGCATGGCGCTGATGCTGCCGTGGACCGGCGCGATCGCGTACCGCCGCTTCCAGCAGGGCGTGCTCATCCGCTTCGGCCGACCGCGCGCCGTCGGCTTCGGCACGGTGGTGCGCCTCGTCGCGTGCGGCGGCGTCGTCGCGGCCGGCCTCGTGACGCGCGCGTGGTCCGGGGTGGTCGTCGCGTCGGTCGCGGTCGCGGCGGGCGTCACGGCGGAGGCGATCTTCGCCGGCGTGCTGGTGCGCCCGGTCCTGCGCGACGACCTCCCGGAGCGCACCGACGCGCCGCCGTGGAGCTGGAGCCGCTTCGGGAGCTTCTACACGCCGCTCGCGCTGTTCGCGTTCCTCGGCATGGTCATGCAGCCCATCGCGTCGGCCGCCATCGGCCGCATGCCGCGCGAACTCGCGTCGCTCGCCGTCTGGCCCGCTGTCAACAACCTCGTGTTCATGCTGCGGAGCCTGGCCTTCGCCTTCAACGAGGTCGTCGTCGCCACGATCGAGCGCAGCGGCGCGCGCGCGGTGCTGTCGCGCTTCGCCTGGCGACTCGGACTCGCGACGTCGTTCGCGCTCGGCGTCGTCGCGCTCACGCCGCTCGCCGACCTGTGGTTCGGCTTCGCGCAGGGCATCGAGGCCGAGCTCGTCGCACTGGGCTCCTCCGCGCTGCTCTTCGCGCTGCCCTTCCCGCTCGCCCAGGCGCGCATGAGCCTCTACACCGGCGCCCTCGTCCACGCGCACCGCACGCGCGGCGTGCTCGAGGCCGTCGTCGTGTTCCTCTCGGTCGCGGGCCTCCTGTTCGGACTCGGCATCGCCTACGTGCCCTGGCCGGGCGTGCAGCAGGCTGCGCTCGTCCTGCCCGTCGCCGCCGTGGTGCAGTCGCTGTGGCTGCGGCGGCGCGCGTCCGTCCTCGACACGTTCGGGTCGAGCGCTCCGTCGCTACCCTGACGCGCGATGGCGAGCGTCCGACTCAGCGGTCTCGGCAAGCGCTTCGGCGACCAGTGGGTCGTGCGCGGCGTCGACCTCGAGATCGAGGACGGCGAATTCTGCGTGCTGGTCGGGCCGTCGGGTTGCGGCAAGAGCACGACGCTGCGGCTCGTCGCGGGACTCGACGAGCCGAGCGAGGGCGGTGTCACGATCGGCGGCCGCTCGGTCGACGACCTGCCGCCCCACCGCCGCGACGTCGCGTTCGTGTTCCAGGGCTACGCGCTCTACCCGCATCTCGACGTGCGCGCGAACCTCGCGTTCGGGCTCGAGCGGCGGCGCGCGCACGGCGGCCGGTTGCGCGCGCTCGTCGGCGGCGCGTACCGAGCGCGACGCCGCGCGGAGTCCGAGGCGATCGCCGCGCGCGTCGCGGAGGTCGCGCGGCAGCTCGAGCTCGAGGAGCTGCTCGATCGCCGCCCCGCCGCGCTCTCGGGCGGACAACAGCAGCGCGTGGCGCTGGGTCGTGCGCTCGTACGCGAGCCCGCCGTGTTCCTGCTCGACGAACCGCTCAGCAACCTCGACGCGAGGTTGCGCGGCGAGACGCGACGCGAGCTGCGCGCACTGCACGACCGCGTGCGCGGCACCTTCGTGCACGTCACGCACGACCAGGAGGAGGCCATGGAACTGGCCGACCGCCTCGTCGTCATGGCCGAGGGCCGCGTGCAGCAGATCGGCAGGCCGACCGAGGTGCACGCACTGCCCGCGAACCGCTTCGTCGCGGGCTTCGTCGGCCAGCCGAACATGAACTTCGTCGAGGGCGAGGTCGGACCCGACGGCTTCACGGGTCCCGGCGTCGTCGCGCGCGAACTGCGCAGCGCGACCGCTCGCGCCGCCGTCCTCGGCGTGCGTCCGAGCGACCTCGACGTCGTCGCGCCGGACGCCGCGGCGCTCGGCACGTTCCGCTGCACCGACGTGCGCCCCTTCGGCGACCACACGGACGTCGAGTTCGCGCGCGACGACGCGGTCCTGCTCGCGCGACTGCGCGGGACGCGCGTGCCGCGCGTCGGCGACGAGGCGGGCCTCGCGGCGGAGCGCCTGCACCTGTTCGAGCCGGGTCCCTTCGGGGCCAGGATCGGAGGGAGCCCGACGTGAGCCGACCGGCCGCGCGTTCCGTCGCGCTCTCCGTCGCGGGCGTGCTCGCGATCGTGTTCGTCGCGAGCGCGGCGGTGGTCTGGTTCGACCGGCGAACGCGCGCCGCCGATCTCGAACGCGCACGGGTCGAGGTCCGTCGTCTCGCGGCCGAGCTCGACGCGCGACCGACGCGGCGCGAGCCCCTGTGGTGGCCCGCCGAGGCGGGCGACGCCGACGCCGCGTACGTCGCCGCGGGCGGACTCGTCGAGAGCTGGTTCCCCGCCCTCGACGAGCTCGGCGTGACCGATCCGGACGACGTGTCCTGGACCGCGCTCGCCGAGGTCGCAGCCGGGCGGACGGACGAGGCGCGCGCCGCGCGCGCGCAGCTCCTCGGTCTTCCAGCGGTCGGCGAAGCGTTGGAACGGCTCGCCCGGGGCACGTCCCTCTCGGACGTCGGGCTGCGAACCGATGACGCGGTGCTCGACGGCGCACCGACCTACGTGTCGGGACTCTCGGACCTCGCGCCCGCGTTCGTCACGCACTTCGTCGATCGCGTGGAGCGCGGTGACGACCACACGGAGGCGGTCCGCGACCTCCTGCCGCTCTTCCAGTGCGCGCTCGACCTCGTCGCGTCGCCCGACTTCGAGTGTGCGGCGGCGTGGTTCGCCATGCCGCCCTGCGCACTCCGCTCGTGGCTCGCCGAGGGCCGCTACGGCGAACTCGACGGAGCGGCCCGCGACCTCCTCCGTTCCGCCCTGGCGGACCTCGACGCGGCGATCGTCCCGCTCGGCGACGACCTCGAGTTCCTGTCGACGTGTTCCGTCGCGCAGCGGCTCCACGACGGCGAACTCGTCGAGGACGACGACGTCGCGGCCCTGCGCTCGACCGTCGGGGACGAGACGATCGACGCGCTCGTGCGCCCACCGTGGTCGCGACGCGGCGGCAGCGAGGGTGCGGACGCGCTCGCCTACCTCGCGTCGGTGCGTTCGGAGCTCGCGGTCGTGCGCGGGCTCCTCGCGAGCGACCCCGACGCCGCCTTCGCGCGCTTCGAGTCCGACGTCGACGCGAAGCGCGGCGCCGACGACTGGCCGACCGCCTACGGACGCCTCGAGGTCGCCGGCGAGGCGCGGATCCGCGTGCTGATCCTGCACGAGCTGCGCGCCCTGCGCATCGCGCTCGCGCGCTTCGAGGGCGACCGGGACTTCACGCTCGACGACCCCTACGGCTCGGTCTGGGTCGTGCTCGACGACGCGAGCGGCGTGCGCGTCGGCTCGGACAGCCGTTGGAACGAGGGCGACCAGCGGGTCTTCGTCGCACGATGACCACATCCGGACGCACGTTCGCCCGCGCGAGCGCCGTCGTCCTCGCGGTCTGCGCCGCCGTCGTCGCCTGGAGCCTGTGGTCGCGCGCCCGCGCCGAACGTGCCCTCGGCGAACGCCTCGTCGCGATCGGCGCCGAGCTCGACGCGCACACGCGGCCGCCGCTGTGGTGGCCCACGGCGGACGAGGACGGTCTCGCCGCCTACCGCGAGGCGCTCCACTTCGCGTCGGACGATTTCCCGAGGGCCCTCGACCTCCACGTCGCGGACGACCAGCTGCTCGAACGGGACCGCCGCCTCGCGTGGGAGCGCCTCCACGACCAGGGGCTCGCGCGCACGGCGCCGCGGCGCGAACTCCGTTCGCGCGCGCTCGAGTACGAGGGCGTTCGCGGCGCGATCGCGTGGGTCGAGCGCGGGAGTCGCGGACGCCTGGACCGGGACGGCGGACTGCCGCTCGCGGGCGAGATCGAGGGCGCCGACCTCTCCGTCCTCCGCATCGGCGCGGCGTTCGTCGCGCGGCTCGCCGACGACGTGGACCTCGGCCTCGACCACGGCCGCGCCGTCGAACGCTTCCTGCCCCTGCTGCGGTTCCAGCTCGACCTCCTCGAGGAGCCCGCGCTCGCGCGGTGGACGCGGTGGGTGGTGTGGATCGGGGGCACGCTCGAGCCGTGGCTCGAGGACGCGCTACGGCGAGCCTCGACGAACCCGCGCGACGACGACTGCGCGACGCGTTGCGCGACATCGACGAGCGACTCTCGCGCGTCGGTGTGCGTCCTCGCGCGCGCGGGCCTCCGTCGCCGGCTGGCTCCGCGCGAGGGACGACGCGTCTCGGGGACGTCGTCATCTTCGACGCGCGCACGACGCTCCGCCGTCCGAGCTGGGCCGAGGACGGCGACGCCGACCCGTGGAAGGCTCTCGACTACCTCGACGCCGTGCGCGAGGAGCTCGACCTCGGTCGCGCGACGATCGAAGGTGATCCCGGAGCGCTGCTCGACCGGCTCGCGTCGAAGTCGTTCGGTCCGGCCTCGGCGCGGCGGCGCCCGAGCTACGTCGGTCGGTACGAGGTGCTCGACGAGGTGCGCCTGCGGCTCGCGGTGGTCCACGAGCTCCGCGCGCTGCGCATCGCGCTCGCACGCTTCGACGGCGAGGCCGAATTCACGCTCGACGACCCCTACGGCTCGACCTGGTCCGTGCGCGACGACGCGAGCGGGGTCCGCGTCGTCTCGTCGAGCCCGTGGGCCTTCGAGGGTCACGCCGCCTTCGTGGCGCGCTGACCCGTCGTTCCGCTACGCTGCTCGCCCGGCGCGGGGGCGCCGCACGGCCGAACGATCGATGGACCCGGGCGACGTACGACGGAGCGACATGGGTTCGCTCGGCCTGCTCGGGCTCGTCATCGTCGCGGTGAGCGCGCTCGTCGTGTGGCAGCGGGTCGCGAGCGACGCGGCGGACCGCGGACGGTTGCGCGACGTGCTCGAACAGGCGCAGCGCTTCGACGAACGACTGGGCGCCAAGGGACGCGAGCCTCTGTGGTGGCCCGCCGAGCCGGGCGACGCCGCGGCGGAGTACCGCGCCGCGATCGCCGCCGTCGCGAGCTTCGGGACGGACCTGGACAACGCGCTCGGCCTCGCGCGCGAGGAGGAGACGACGGCCGACGTGTTCGCGCGCGTGGCGGTGGGACGCGGTGCGGCCGACCGCGACCGCCGGCGCCGCGCGCTGGAACGGCCCGAGGTGGCCGAGGCGATCCTGCACCTCGAACGCGCGACGCACCTCCACGACGTCGCCGGACTCCGCACGTACGCGGCCGAACTCGCGATCGGGATGTCCGAGCTCGCCGACACGCTGCCTGCCGTGTTCGTCGCGCGCTTCGTCCGGCGCGTCGAGTCGGGCGACGACCAGGTCGAGGCGATCGAAGAGCTCCTGCCGCTGTTCCAGTTCGCGGTCGACGTCGTGGAGAGCCCCCACCTCCACGACGTCGCGGCGCGGCCCGCCCTCCCGACGGCGGCGCTCGAGGGCTGGTTCGCCGAGGGCCGCGCGGCCGAGCTCGACGCCGCGGCGCGGACGCGTCTGCTCGAGGTGCTCGCGGACCTCGACCGCGTGCTGTCGGAGCCGCTCGGCGACGACGCCGAGGTGGAGGCTCGGGGCATGGCGAACGCCTGGCTCGAGGCGACCCGGTCGAAGGGCGACGAGGCGCCGCTCTTCCCGTGGGAACTCGCCGAGCACGTGCGGGCCGCCGAGACGCTCCAGTTCATGGCGGGCGTCGTCGACGAACTCCGGCGCGTCCGCCGAACCTCCGGCACGTCCTACGCCGACGCGTTCGAGCGGATGCTCGCGATCGAGGGCGGGCTCGAGGCGTCGGAGGGGCACGCCTTCGACGTCGGCAAGCTCTCGGCGCTCGGCGCGGCCCGCCTGCGCGCCGCCCTCCTGCACGACCTGCGCGCGCTGCGCGTCGCGATCGCGCGAGCCGACGGCGACGAGGCGTTCACGCTCGACGACCCCTACGGCGGCGCGTGGATCGTGACGGAGGGCGCGAACGGCGTGCTCGTGTGGTCCGACAGCCGCTGGAACGACCAGGGACGCGCGGTCGTTGTCCCGCGCTGATCACGGGCCGGTTCGGTCCGCGTCGGTCCCCGCGTCGCGCGGCGCGTCGAAGGGCTCGCGCCGTTGGACCTCGGCGACCGCCGCCTCGTACTCGCGCCAGGGTCCGAGTCCCATCGCGGCGCGTCGCTCGTCGAGGTGCTCGGCGTCGACGACGAGCGGCGGCTCGTAGACGAAGTTCCCCTCTGCGTCGAGGAGCGTTCGACCCTCGGCGTCCCGAGCACTCTCGTACTGCGTGCCGTAGAGCTGCGGACGACCCCCCGCGGTGAGCACGCGATCCGTCAGGTAGGCGACGTCGGCGAGTTCGCCCTCGCCGCGGCGCGCGGCCTCCTCGAGCAGCGGCAGGCACCGCCGCTGGAAGGCGGGATCCTGGTCCGCGTGCTGGACGAGCAGCCAGGCGGCGTGCGCTCCGTCCTCCCCCGCCCACGTCGCCGCGGGCCACCCGTGCGCGTCGACGATCGCGGCGAGCCGCGCGGTGTTCTCGCGGTCGACCGCCCGTCGGCGCTCGAACTCCGCGCGACGCTCGCTCTCCTCGATCGAACCCAGGTCGACCTCGCGGACCTCCTGGTCGCGCGCGGCCATCGCGAGCAGCTCGGCGCGGATCCCGGACGCGACCTCGCGCGCGGGAACCGTTCCGTCGCGCGTCACGTTCGACGCGCACCCGAGGAGGAGCAGGAGGATCGACGGAACGCCCCGTCGGAGCGCTCCCGCCGGGCCGGAGCGAGGAGTCATCGCGGCAGCGTAGCGCCGCGGCTCGTCGGGGTCAGTTCGGGAACTGCGCGTTGAACTGCTTCGTCGGCGTCTCCCACAGGAGGCGCGCGTTCATGAACAGGCCGAGGTCGTTCGTCAGCGCGCCGAGCACCGCGGGGTTCATGATCGTCGGGCTCGTCACCGAGATCGCCGACTGCGGACGGACGATGGCCCAGCCCGTGTCGAGTTCCTGGACGCCGTCGCAGTCGAGGTCGAGTTCGGTCGGGTCGTCGACCGTGGTCGCGAGCCCCTGCGCCGTGAAGTAGCCCGAGATCGTCGCCAGCGGCACGTGCGCCCAGCACGAGAACGAGAACTGCGTGGAGAGCTGGATCTCGTCGTCGTTGTAGATGACGAAGTCGACGTTCGTCAGGTACTCGCCGCCGGTGAAGCTGAGCAGCGCGATCGAGTCACCGAGGCCCCCGATGAAGCTGTCGATGAAGAGCTCGTCCGGGACGCCCTCGTACTCGATGCCGTCGAAGTCGAGGCGACCGTCGCCGTCGACGTCGGTGTCCTCGCCCTCGACCAACGTCGAGATGAACGGGATCGCGTTGAGCGCGTAGATGCCGCCGAAGGCGGAGACGATCTGCTCGGAGCCGACCAGGTGGTTGAACGACCAGTGGGTGTCGACGAGCTCGGGGTCCATCGCACTGACGACGAGGTACCCGTTGCTCGCGGAGGCGCCGTTGTGACAGCTCGTGAGGACCGAGAAGGTGTCGGCCGGCGAGAGCGTCTCGACGCGGTCCTCGACCGTGCAGCTCGCGAAGAAGAACGTCGACGCGACCTTCTTGACGTTGACGTACTGGAAGTGGACGTCGGTCTCGCCGCCGCCCGCGCGGTTCGTGTTCGTCACGCTGACGACGTTGAACCAGGTGGGGTTGCCGAGATCCGAGCGGTGGATCGGGTAGACGAGGACGCTCCCGGGCTCGCGGCCGTCCGCATGGGCGGTGGGCGCAGCGAGCGCGCAGGCGAGCGCGGTCACGGAGGTGATGAGGAGACGGGACATGGTCGGCGAGCGCCTCGGCCGGAGGATCCTCCCGAGGCCGTCTCCCCCGCCGCGCGCCCCCCCTGTGGGCGCCCGCCGTGCGGGATCGACGCTGAAACCTATCCCGCCGGCGCGGCGCGGGTCGGCACGGGAGCGGACGTGCGTCGAGCGCGCGGTACTCCTCCTCTCGCGCGGACTTGCGAGCGCCGAAATTGCAGGCGGGGCGGTCCGTGGACCGCCCCGCCGCACCTCCTTCACCGCGACGTGTCGCGGCTCGGGACCTCTCTCAGTTCGGGAACTGGCCGTTGAACTGCTTGCCGGTCGACTCCCAGAGGAGACGAGCGTTCATGAACGGCGCAGCGTCGTTCACGAGGGCGCCCATGACGGCCGGGTTCGAGATCGACGGGCTCGTGATCGACAGCGAGGTCGTCGGACGAACGATCGCCCAACCCGTGTCGAGGTCCTGGAGACCGTCGCAGTTGATGTCCAGTTCGGACGGGTCGTCCGGCGTCGTCGCGAGACCCAGGGCGGTGAAGTAGCCCGAGATCGCGGCGAGCGGCGTACGGGTCCAGCAGGCGAACGAGTACTGCGCCGAGAGTTGGAACTCGTCGTCGTTGTAGATGACGAAGTTGACGTTCGTCAGGTACTCGCCGCCCGTGAGGCTGATCAGGACCAGCTCACCGGCGATCGCGCCGATGTAGCTGTCGATGTACAGCTCGTCGGCGATGCCCTCGTACTCGACCCCGTTGAAGTCGAGACGACCGTCCTGGTCGACGTCCGTGTCGGCCTTGGCCGGCTGGGGCGACGTGAACGGGATCGCGTTGAGCGAGTACATGCCGCCGCCGGCGGACACGATCTGCTCGGAACCGATCAGGTAGTTGAACGACCACTTCGTGTCGACGAGGTTCGGGTTCTGGGCGCTGACCACGAGGTAGCCCTCGTTGTTGAAGGCGCCGTTGTGGCAGCTCGTCAGGACCGAGAGGGTGTCGGCCGGGGTCAGGGTCTCGACGCGGTCCGAGATCGTGCAGTTCGCGAACAGGAACGGCGTGCCCGCCGTGGTCACGTTCACGTACTGGAAGTGGACGTTCGTCGTTCCGGACCCGGCACGGTTCGTGTTCGTCACGTTGACGACGTTGAACACGTTGGCCTGGAAGAGCGCCGAACGGTGGATCGGGTAGACGAGGACACTGCCCGGCTCGCGGCCGTCGGCCTGGGCCGCGGTCGAGAGGACGGAGACGCCCAGAAGGGCGCAAGGAACGAGTTTGAGGAGGCGCATGGCCTTGGGATTCACTTCCTCGGGTTCGAGGAGGCAGGGGAGTGCACCCGCCTGCTCGACATGAGCGTCGCGGGGCACTTCGACGGGAAAAACATATCCGAGCAAATAGAAAAAAGCACCAATTCACCGTCTCCGCCGTTCGGCGGATACCGCCCGGATTCCGGCGGTATCGCCGGATTCGGCGCTCGTAGGAAGTCCGCGGGTCGGAGCCGCCCGAGCGTTCCCCGCTCCCCCTCCCGCGACGCAAGTCGAGGATCGACAAGGACGAGCGATCGCACATCGAGCGGACCGGATAGCGTGGCGCGATGCCGCCGTCCGCCGCCCGACGTCTCGCGCTCGCGAGCGCACTCGCCGTCGCAGCGGCGGGCGCGGCGCCGGAAGTCGGATCGGCGCGCGCACTTCCGTCGGACGCGGCCTCGATCGTCGCGCTGCTCGACTTCGAGGACGTCGCGCTCGGCGACGTCCTCCGCGCGTCGGGCGACGTCACCGCCCGGCGCGCCGCCGTCCCGGCCTTCCGCGCCGGGGTCGACGAGCGCCCGCCGCCCGGCGTCCCCGCCCCGACCGGGAAGGGGCTCCTCGTCCGGTCCGGGCCAGGCGGCTTCCTCCACACCGCGGCGGGCGTCGTCCCGACCGACTGGTCGGGGGTCGAGCGGTTCGGCCTGTGGATCCACCGTTCGCCGGCGGAGGCGTCGGCCCGATCCACGTCGACGATCGAGGTGCAGCTCGTCGAGAGCGGCGAGGCGCGCTTCCGACGCCGCGTCGTCCTCGACCACGCGGGCTGGCACTTCGTCGAGGTCGAGCTGCGGACCATGGCGTGGCAGCAGACGCGCGTCCCGCGCACCGACCGGATCGCCTCCGTCGGCGTGCTCTTCCGCGACGCGACCGAACTCGCGATCGACGGCGTCGTGGCGATCGACGAGCCGGACGGTCCCGGCGCCTACCTCCCGGGCGAGGAGTTCCGCGCGCTCGCGTTCCCCGGCGTCGCGCCGGAGAAGGTCGTGGTCGAGCGGCGGTCGGGCGACGAGCCGCTCGAGGTCTGGGCGCTCGCGGACACCGTCGACGTCGTCGCGATCGCCGACCGGATGGAGCGCGTCGCGCGCGACCTCGCGCCGCTCCTCCCCGACCGCGGCGACCCCCACCGCGTGCCGCGCCTCGTCGTGCTCCCCACCGACGCGAGCTACCGCGCCTTCGCTCCGAGGTTCGCGGAGGCCTACGCGAGCGTCGCCGCGGCGCCGCGCTCCGACGGCTTCACGCTTCTCGCCGTCGCCCAGGGCGCGTTCGATCCGGCGCAGGGCGACCGGAGGCCGACCTTCGTGCACGAGTTCGTGCACGCCTGGGCCTCGTCCCGCGGGCTGCTCGCGAACACGAGCGAGTGGCTGCAGGAGGGGCTCGCGACGCTGGCGCAGCTGCGCGAGCACCCGCAGGACGGCTTCGCGCGCCTCGTCGCGAACGGACTGGCCCACGACCCGCTGCCCCTCGCCGAGCTCGCGAACGGCGAGCCGATCGGCGTCGAGCGCTACTGGCAGGCCATGACGCTCGTCGAGACGCTGATCGAGCGGCCGAAGTACGCCGGACGGTTCCCGAAGCTCGTCGCGGGAGTGCAGGCTCTCGGTTCGACGGACCTCGAGCCCTTCCTCGGCGGCGTGTTCGACACGACGTTCGAGGAGCTGGAACAGGAGTGGCGCGCGCACTGCGCGGAGACGTACCTCGGTGCGACCGAGACAGGTGAAGATCGATGATGCGAACGATTCTCCTCGCGGGCTTCGGGCTCGTGGTGCTCTCCCCCGCGCTCGCCGCGGAACGCATCGACGTGCCGAACGGCGACTTCGAGAAGCCGGTGCGAGGCGGAGCCCTCCCGGGCTTCGAGATCGAGGGCCCGGTCGCGACGATCGGCGAGAAGGGCGCTCGCTCGCTGCGTCTCGGCGCCGGTGGAAGAATCACCGCGATCGTCGACGTGCCCGCACCTCCGGCGGTCGACGGGATCGATCCGAACGGCTGGTTCCTGCTCGCGTCGATCGAGCGCCGCTCCGAGGGCCCCGCGACGGAGGACCTCAGCGTCTCGCTGGCACGCAGCGTCGACGCGGAGCCGATCTCCGTCGAGTTCTCGAAGTCCGAGAGCGCGGAGGAGATCTCCGGTCGCCGGTGGATCCTCTCGCTCGCGCACATCTCCGGATGCGAACCGGGTCGCTTCGTGCTGACGATCGAGGCGGATTCACCCTTCGTCCTGGACGACCTCGTCGTCGAGCGCCACCACGTCGCACCGACGGCGAAGCTGCTCGGCAAGGAGAACGGCGTCCTCGGCCCCGATCGACTGTCGTGCGGCGCGATCGGACTCGAAGGTCTGACCGAACACGGCTGCTGCGGATTCAGCGTCCTGGGTGGCCGATTCCTCGGGGAGTACGGACTCCAGGTCGGTGACGTCGTCGTCGCCGTCGACGACCGCGAGTTCGGTCCGTCGAGCATCGCGCCGGGTTGGGACTGGTTCGAGCGCAGCAACGAAGCCGTCCTCGGTCGTGCGCTCCTCAGGTCGACGATCGAGGGTCGTACGAGGATCTCCTTCATGGCCCTGCGCCACACGCGCGGATCCACGGGGATCGTCGGCCACATCATCGGTACTCCCTTCCGCGATCGCGACGTCACGGGTTTCCCCCTCCGCGGCGACCTCGCCGACGCGCTGCGCGCCGACCTCGTGCACTGGGCCGTCACGCACCAGCGCAAGGACGGCTCCTGGCCCGGCGCACCCGAGGTCAATCCGGCGCTCGGCGGACTCGCGCTGCTCGCGACCGGCGATCCCGCGCACTTGGAACGCGTGAAGAAGGCCGTCGACTTCCTGATGGCGAAGTGGCCGAAGCCCAGCGAGATGAAGGGCCTCGCCTACTGGGCGGTCGCGTACCAGGGCATGCTGCTCTGCGAGTGGCACCTCGCGACCGGCGACGAATCCGTGCTGCCGTGGATCGCCGAGGCGGAGGAGTGGCTGCCGACGACGATGCACATGTCGGCCTTCGGCATGCCGGCCTACGGCCACGGACCGGACGGGCTGCCCTACGAGGACAAGGCGCTCATGGCGCCGCTCGCGCACCTCCTCGTCTTCGACGCGCTGGCGGCGAAGTGCGGCGTCGAGCCCAGGGTCTGGGAATCGGCGCGCGCCTACGTCGTGAACTCCTGGAGCGATCCGGAGAGCGGCGGGCACGGCGGCATGGGCTACAACGGTTCGTACAAGGACCTGGACGAACTTTGGTCGCGCTCCGGCCTCGTGGCGCTGGCCGAGTTCCTGCGCGGCGATCCCGACGAGATGCGCGGGCCGCTCACCGCGATCATGGAGGAGCGGCACCCCTGGATGCTGAACAGCCACGCCTACGGCGAGCCCGGTGGCGCGATCGGCCTGCTCGCCCTCTCCGTGGTGAAGCGCGATGCGTTCGAGCGCATCCTCGCCGCCTGGCGCTGGCGCTTCCTCTCGACCTGGGAGCCCGGCTACGGCCTGCGCTACTCCACCCCGCACATGGGTGCGCCCTACATGGCGGAGGAGAGCGTGGTGAACCTCGCGTACCTCTGGATGCTCGGTGTGGCCGACGGGCGGTTGGCGATGTCCGGTGTGCCGATGCCGAGTACGCCCGAGCAAGAACCGACCGCGCCGAAGTAGACGCGCTGCGCTCGGCGCCTGCGGCGCCGAAGGCCACACAATTTCAACACGAAGGGAACGAGAGGAAAGGACACGAAGAGCACGAAGGCGCCGCTACGCGGCGCTGGAACGCAGGGACCCGCGGGCGCGATGCGCCCTGCGGGTCCCTGCGTCCTTCCGAGTGGTCCGCCGTCGAAGGCGGCGCCTTCCGGTCTTCGCCTTCTTCGTGTTTCGATTCGTGCGGCCGGAACGGCCGCACCGCCCAACCATACCTCAGCTCTCGGCCTTCGCGCCCTTGCCTTCCAGGCCGAGCTCGGCCGCCCACGGCTTCAGGGCCTCGATCACGAACGCGACGTGCTCGTCGAGCTCGACCCCGAGGAGGCGCGCTCCCTCCGCGACCTCGTGGCGATCGACACCGGCCGCGAAGGCCTTGTCCTTCAGCTTCTTCTTCACGCTCTTGACCCCGAGCGACGCGATGCCGTCGGGCCTCAGGTAGCTGCACGCCATCACGAAGCCCGTCAGCTCGTCGCACGCGAGCAGGGCCTTGTCGAGCGGCGACCGGTACTCCTTCCCCCACGGCGTGTAGTGCGCCGAGATCGCGTAGGCCATGTCCGCCTCCCCGCGCTCCTCGAGCCACGCCACGATGCGGGCGGGGTGCTCCTCGGGCCACTTCTCGTAGTCCGCGTCGTGCAGCATCCCGGTTGCGCCCCACAGCTCGACCGCCCCCTCGCCCGGCCCGTACTGCAGCGCCGCGGCGCGCATCACGATCTCCACCGCACGCGCATGACGGCGCAGGCTGTCGGTGTCGGTCCAGGAGCACAGCTGCTCCCACGCGGCGTCGCGGGCGATGGTCATGGTCGGTCTCGTGGGTGTGGAGCGAACGGGTTCAGAGCACGGGCGAGAAGAGCGCGACGGCGTTCTCGACCGCGCGGTTCCACCAGGGTCGCGCGAGGAACGCGTCGGGATCGATGCGCGTCGCGACCGCGAAGTCCGGTTCGAAGTACGCCAGCACCGACCTCGCGAACTCCGTCCCCGGGATCTCGAGCGTCAGCTCGTAGTTGAGCAGGAACGAGCGATTGTCGAAGTTCGCCGACCCCACGAACGTCCGCGAGCCGTCGACGACCACGGCCTTGGCGTGGATGAACGGCGCGGGCCGCGTGTAGATCTCGACGCCGGCGTCGAAGAACTCCTCGAAGAAGCGCCGCGCGCCGAGCTCGGGCCAACGCTCCGGGCTGCGCTCGGGGATCAACACGCGCACGCGCACACCGGACAGCGCCGCGATGCGCAGGTCGTGCCGGATGCTCGGGCTCGGCACGAAGTACGGCGTGACGACGACGATCTCCTCGCGCGACGTCCGCAGCGCCGAGCTGAGCAGCGGCACGAACGCGTCGCGCGCCTCGTCGCTGCCGTGCGGCACGACGCGCACCGTCGTCGAGCCCTGCGGCTCCGGCCCCTCGATCCCGAGGCACTCCGCGGCGTCGCCATCCGTCGCGACGACCCAGTCCTCGAGGAACACGCCGAGCAAGGGACCGACCGCCGGACCCTCGACGCGCACCGAGAGGTCGCGGATGCCGTTCGGACCGTCGTCGAAGTACTCCTCCGAGAAGTTGCGCCCGCCCAGGAAGGCGACCTCGCGGTCGACCACGAGCAGCTTGCGGTGGTTGCGCGAGTTGAACTGGAAGCGGCCCTTGAGCGGGTTCGGCGCGAGGAATTCGGCGCACGGGATGCCGCGCTCGCGCAGCGCGCCGAGGCGATCCCCGAACATGCGGTACGAGCCGACCGCGTCGACGAGCACGCGCACCGCCACACCCAGCGCGACCTTCTCGGAGAGGATCTCGACGATCTCGCGCGTCAGCGCGTCGTCCTCCCAGATGTACGTCTCGAGCAGGACCTCGCGCTCCGCTCCGCGCAGGAGCTCGATCACGTCGCGGCGCGCGGACGCCCCGTTCTCGTGCACGAGCACCTGGTTCCCGATCGTGGCGGGGAGAGCTCCCGCGCGTCGCGCGAACTCGTTCTGCCGCGTCAGCTCGTCGTCGACGCGCGCCGCGGCCGCGCCGTGCTCGCGGCGTTCGAGGTTGCGCAGGCGCTTCGACAGCTCGCGGCGTACGCGCACCACGCGCCGGCCCGGATAGACCGCGAAGGCCGCGTACGCGACGGTCCCCACGACCGGGAGCGCCCAGACGGCGAAGAGCCACCCCACCGCCGCCGTGGGATCGCGGTAGCGCAGGAGCAGGTGCGCGGTCGCCACGATCGACGCGACGAGCGACGCGGTTCCCAGGAGGGACCACAGGGTGTTCATGTCGACGCCGTGTTCCTCCGCGCGTCTCGGCCGCTACCGTACTCTCCCCGGCCTCCCGCTGTCATGCGTCTCCGCGTCCTCACGTACAACGTCCACAAGTGCGTCGGAGGGGTCGATCGGCGCTACGACCCGGAGCGCGTCGCAGCGGTGATCGCGCACCACGAACCCGACGTCGTCCTGCTCCAGGAGGTCGCGCGCGGCACGTCCCGCTTCCGCCACGACGAGCAGATCGAGGTCCTGGGCGACCTCCTCGGGATGCGGCACCGCGCCTACGCCGTGAACGTCCGGAAGTACGGCAACGGCGGCGAGTACGGCAACGGCATCCTGAGTCGCTTCCCGCTCTACCGGGTCGAGAACACGATGGTCACGATCCCGCCCAAGAAGGCGCGCAGCGTGCTGCACGCGCGCTGTCGGGTGCGGACGAGCATCGGGCGCTCGCGCAGCGTGCACCTGTTCAACATGCACCTCGGGCTCTCCGGGATCGAGCGCAAGCTCCAGATCAAGAAGTTTGTCGCGAGCCACCCCTTCGCCGGCCTCGACGGACGCACACCGGTCGTGGTCGGCGGCGACCTCAACGACGTCTGGGGCACGCTCGGCCGCTACTTCTCGCCCTACGGATTCCGCGGCCGCGCCGAGCCGCTGCGCACGTTCCCGGCGATCGCCCCGATGCGTGCCCTCGACTCGCTGTACGTGCGCGGCGACCTCGTGATCGAGCAGGTCGCGCGTTCGCGCTTCGAGGCCGCGCGGCACGCCTCGGACCACCTGCCGCTGATCGCCGACCTGCAACTCGTGCGCGAGAAGCCGAAGGAGTGAGTGTGGAGCGCGTGCTCGAGTGGCTGCGAGGTCACGGCCCCCTGCTCGAGTGGCTCGGGACCGCGTCGGTCGTGATGTTCGTCGGCAGCGTGCTGCTCCTGCCCGTCGTCGCCGCTCGGATCCCCGCCGACTTCTTCGTCGCACCGGAGGCGCCGCCCTCGCCCTTCGCGCGCCACCATCCCGTGCTGCGCGTGCTCCTCCACGTGGTGAAGAACGTCGTCGGCGCGGTGCTGCTGCTCGGCGGGATCGCGATGCTCGTCCTTCCGGGACAGGGCCTGCTCACGATCCTCGCGGGACTGTTCCTGCTCGACCTGCCGGGCAAGCGCGCGGTCGAGCGACGCGTCGTCGCGAACGACCGGATCCGCCACGGCATCGACTGGTTGCGCGCGCGCGCCGGCGCGGGGCCGCTCGTGGCGCCGGAGCTCTGACGCGCCGCGGCGAAGGTCGCCGCGAGCGTTCGCCCTCAGCGCCCGTCGCCCGCCGCGAGGTGGTCCATCAGCACCGCACCGACGACGCGGTCCACGCGCTGCGTCGCGTCGCCGCCGCCGCGGTTCGTCGTCACGAGCACCGCGAAGTCGCGCTCCGGCGCGATCCAACAGGTCGCGACCCAGGAGTTGTTCGTGCCGGTGTGCGTCAGCACGCGCCCCGTGTCGCCCTCGCCGTCACCCTTCGCCCAGGGCCGCGTCGTCACGATCCAACCGCAGGCGTAGCCGTCGCCGCCCTTCCCGAACGGGACGGGCTCGAGCAGCGTCTCCCAGGTGCCGCGGTGCAGGAACTCGTCGTCCTCGCCGCGCGCTCCGCGCAGGACCGCGCGCACGAACTTCGCCCAGTCGTCGATCGACATGTGCACCGTCCCGCCCGGCGCGATCGCGGGCGGGTTGTCGGCGAAGGGGCCGGGCGGCACCGGCTCTCCGTCCGCGCCGTGCCCGAAGGGCTGCGTCGGCGGCGTTCCGACCCACGGCACGCCCTGTCCCGCCGTCGTGATGTGCAGCGGCGCGAAGACGCGGCTCTCGACGAGTTCCTCCCAGGGCGTGTCGGCGACGACCTCGCAGGCGTGTCCCGCGAGCGCGTAGTTGGCGTTCGAGTAGCGGTAGGTGCCGCGCACGACTGCGGGCTCCTTCGCCAGCATCGCGCGCGCGAGCCGGCGGCGCTGTTCGACGGGCGTGCCCTCGCGCCGCCACAGCTCGGCCCACAGCGCGCGATCGTCGAACTCGCTGCCGAAGCCGCTGCGGTGGTGCACGAGTTCGAGCAGCGTCAACCCGTCGTAGGCCTCGTTCGCGCCGTCCTCGGGGAGCGCGTCGGGCGCGGCGTCGGCGAACTCCGTGTCGAACGCGAGCTCCTCCGCGTCGACCATGCGGGCGACGAGCACCGCCGTCATCGCCTTCGTGCACGAGCCGAGGTGCCAGAGGTCGCCCTCGGTGACCGCGGTGTCGCCGCCGGCGACGCGCACGCCCGCGGCGCCGCGCGCCACGACGCCGTCGCTCGTCACGACGACGGCCGCGAGGCCGATCAGGTCCTCGCCCTCGCGCTCGCGTTCGAGCAGCGCGGAGAGGTCGCGCACGTCGCGCACCCGAGCGGCGGACGCCGTCGCTTCCCGTGCTCCGTCCTGTGCTCCGTCCTTCGCGACGGACGCCGCGAGGACGCAGACGAGGGCGCACGTGAGCGGGACGACGGGGCAGGGCGGAGGCGACACGAGCTGCATCCGGAGGACGGAGGTGGGCCCTGTAGGACTCGAACCTACGACCAAGCGATTATGAGTCGCCTGCTCTGACCGACTGAGCTAAGGGCCCTCGCCGGAGAGGCTACCAGGATCGATCGGGCGGGGCGCCGCCGACCGTGCTACGCTCCGCCACGAGCCCGTACGATCCCGCTCGCAGTCCGGCGAACCGAGCACGATGACCTCCCCCACGTCGCCCTCCCCCTCCCTCTCCGAGCTGATCCGCCGCCTCGACGCCGCCGTCGAAGCGCCCGACGACGGCACGCGTTGCCGCCAGATCAAGGAGGCGCTCGAGTGGGGCGCGGCGCAGGGCGAATCGCTCCTGACGAGCGAGATGGTGCGCCCGCACCCCGACCACTACGCGCGGCGCCTGCTGCACAAGGACCCCGGCGGGCGCTACAGCGCCGTGCTGATGATCTGGGGCGAGAGCCAGGGCACGCCGCTGCACGACCACGCGGGGAGCTGGTGCGTCGAGTGCGTGTTCCGAGGACGCATCCGCGTCGACAACTACTCGCGCATCGCGAACCGCTGTTCCGAGCGCGGCATCTTCGACTTCCAGCACGAGGGCTCGATCAAGGCCGGCGTCGGCGAGGCCGGCGCGCTGATCCCGCCCTACGAGTACCACGTCATCGCGAACGACGACTCGACGCCGGCCGTGACGCTGCACGTCTACGGCGGTGAGATGGTGCGTTGCAACGTGTTCCTGCCGGCGGACGGCGGCGGGTACGCGGTGACGTCGAAGGAGCTCGAGTACACGGCCTGATCCGAGGCGTCGGCGCGCATGGAACTCGGACACGGGACGCACGCGCTCACCGACGCCGACTGGGCGCGACTCGACGCGTTGCGCGCGGGCTACCTCGAGGGCGAGGCGCTGCCCTGGCACGACGAGCGCGACCTCGCGCTCTACCACCGCAGCTTCGGCGAACGCATCGCCTGGAAGTGGCGCGCGGTCCTCGGTGAGGCGCCGGTGCGCGCGCTTCCGCCGATCGGAGGCACGGTCGTCGACTTCGGGTGCGGGAGCGGCGTCGCCTCGCTCGCCCTCCTCGGGTCGGGTCTCGTGACGGACGACGCGGAGTGGGTGCCGCTCGACCACTCGCCGCTCGCGTGGTCGTTCGCGCAGGCCAGGTTGGCGGAGCGCGGCGCGCGCGTCCGCGCGTCGGCCGAGGTGCCCGAGGGCGAGATCGGGACGCTCGTCGCCAGCCACGTGCTGACCGAACTCGAGCCGGGCGGCTACGACGCGCTGGTCGCCATGGCGCGGCGCGCGCGACGCGTGGTCGTGGTCGAACCGGGCTCGAAGGTGGCCGCGCGCGAGCTCGTGCGCCTGCGCGAGGACCTGGTGGACGTCCTGGCGCCGGTCGCGCCGTGTCCGCACGCCGGCGCGTGCGGCCTCGCCAGTTCGCACGCGCTGAAGCTGGTGCCACCACTTCGCGCCGCCGGCGCCCGAGGCCTTCACGTCGTCGTTCTGGCGCGACTTCTCCGACCGGCTCGGCGTCGACCTGCGCGCCTTGCCGATGAGCTTCCTCGTGCTCGACCGCGACGCCGAACGCTCGACCGGTCGCCACGGTGACGCGGTCGACGCGCGCGTCCTCGGTCGCCCGCGCTGGGAGAAGGGCCGTGCACGCATCGACCTGTGCACGCCCGACGGAGTGCTCGAGGCCGACGTGCTGCGCCGCACCTCCGTCGCCATGCACAAGGCCTTGAAGGCGCCCGAGCTCGCGACGCAGACCTACCGCGTCGAGCTCGAGGGGACGCGGGTGTCGAAGGTGCTCGAGCAGCCGGACGCGTAGCCCCAGGTCGACGCCAATCCGTCCGGTGCCGCACTCCATGACGACGGACGGACGACGGTCGGTGCCCCTCCGTGTCTCCCTGTGTTTCCATCCGCGCGGCCGGGAGGCCGCCCGTCTCGCGCGCCGAATGGCGTCCGTAGGCCGTCAATTGCCCTTCGCCGCGATCTTGCTCCAGGTGTCCTTCAGCGCGACCGTGCGGTGGAAGACGGGGGCACCGGGCTTCGACGCGACCGTGTCGGCGGTGAAGTAGCCGACGCGCTCGAACTGGTAGGTCGCACCGGGTTCGGCCGACATCAGGGAGGGCTCGAGCATCGCGCCGTGCACGACCTCGAGGCTCTGCGGGTTCACGGCGTCGCGCCAGTCCGCGTCGTCGCCGAGCTCCTCGACCTTGGCGACGCGCAGCAGGTGGTCGTAGAGGCGCACGTCGGCTCGGACCGCCGCGTTCGCGTCGACCCAGTGCACGATGCCCTTCACCTTGCGACCGTCGCTCGTCCTGCCGCCTGCGGACTCCGGGTCGTAGGTGCAGACGAGCTTCGTGACTTCGCCGGTCGCCGGATCGGTGACGACCTCCTTGCAGCGGATCGCATAGCCGTAGCGCAGGCGCACCTCCTTGTCCGGCGCGAGGCGGAACCACTTCTTCGGCGGGTCGAGCTCGAAGTCCTCGCGGTCGATCAGGACGCGGCCCGACATCGTGATCTCGCGCGTGCCCGCCGACTCGTCGCCGGGGTTGTTCACGGCTTCGATCGTCTCGACGCGGCCCTCCGGCCAGTTCTCGATCACGACCTCGAGCGGACGCAGCACGGCCATGCGGCGCTGTGCAGTCCTATTGAGCTCGTCGCGCAA
Organism: Planctomycetota bacterium; assembly: GCA_041398665.1. Lineage (GTDB taxonomy): Bacteria > Planctomycetota > UBA1135 > UBA1135 > Rohdeia. The sequence goes on from JAWKUH010000010.1 coordinate 133,869, forward strand.
CGTGTTCTCGAGGACGACGATGTCGATCGTGCTGTTGAAGCGCGCGAGACCGACGCCGTGGATGAAATCGCGCAGAGCGCTCGGCGTGTAGCCGCGGCGACGCAGTCCGCGCAACGTGGGCATGCGCGGATCGTCCCAGCCGCTGACGACGCCCTCCTGCACGAGCGCGAGCAGCTTGCGCTTGCTCGTCATCATGTGTGCGACCTCGAGTCGCGCGAACTCGATCTGCTGCGGCTTGTCCTCGATATCGAGCTGTTCGAGGTACCACTCGTACAGCGGGCGGTGGTTCTCGAACTCGAGGCTGCACAGGGAGTGCGTGATGCCTTCGATCGAGTCGCTCTGACCGTGCGCCCAGTCGTACGTCGGGTAGATGCACCAGCGGTCGCCCGTCTGGTGGTGCGGCACGTGCATGATCCGATACATGATCGGGTCGCGCATGTTCATGTTCGGCGAGGCCATGTCGATCTTCGCGCGCAGCGTCTTCTCGCCGTTCGCGAATTCGCCGGCCTTCATGCGTTCGAGGAGATCGAGGTTCTCCTCGGGACTGCGGCCTCGGAACGGGCTGTCCGTGCCGGGACGGCTGCCGTCACCGCGCAGGCGACGCATCTCCTCGAGCGGGAGGTCGCACACGTACGCCTTCCCCTTCCGGACGAGGCGCACCGCCATGTCGTAGAGCTCGTCGAAGTAGCTCGACGCGAAGAACTCGGCGTCCCACTCGAAACCGAGCCAGCGGATGTCCTCGCGCATCGCCTCGACGTACTCCATCTCCTCCTTCGAAGGATTGGTGTCGTCGAAGCGCAGGTTGCACCTGCCGCCGTACTCCTTCGCGAGCCCGAAGTTCGTGCAGATCGCCTTGGCGTGGCCGATGTGCGGATAGCCGTTGGGCTCGGGCGGGAAGCGCAGGTGCACGCGCCCGCCGTGGCGCCCGGACGCGACGTCGGCGTCGATGCGCTGCTGGACGAAGTTGCGGCGCTCGCTGCGGTCTTCCGTGCGGTTCTCGGCGGATTCGGTCTCGGAGGTCATGGCAACGTGCTCAACCCAGCTTGGCTTCGACGGCCGCGATCGCACGCGACTCCAGTTCTTCGGCACGGCGCTCGAGCGCCGCGGCCTGCGCGAGGAACGCCTCACGCTCCTTCGCATCGGTGAGTCCCGGGCAGTTGATGCGGACGTTGAGGCCGGCACCCCGCACGGCCGCGCGCGCGGCGAGCGCCCCGACACCGGCGTCCGAGGCCGAGGCCTCGAGGCCCGTGTCGGCCATCGCGAGCGCGAGTTCGAGCGCCTCCACCGACGCCTCCATCACGCGCAGCGGCACGCGGATCGCCGCGCGCGTCGCCTCCTGGATCGCAGCCTCGCGCGCGGCCTTCTCGTCGGCGGTCCCCTGCGGCATGCGGTTCGCCTCCGCGATCAGGTTGAACGCGTCGGTGTCGGCGTCGACGAGCCGCGTGAGCTCGGCGTGCGCGTCGCGGCCGCGGACGGCGACCGCGTCGAGCTCCTCGTAGCGCTCCTTCCACTTGTCGATCGAGAGGTTCGCGACCATCGTCGCGAGCGCCGCACCGAGCGCGCCGCACGCCGCCGACACGGAGCCGCCGCCCGGAGCGACCGACTCCGACGCCGTGACCTCGGTGAACGCGCGCAACGAGAGGTCGGCGAGCCGCTTCGGCCCGCCCTTCGCGAGCACGTACTCGATGATCCGCTCCTGCGGGTCGAAGCTGCCGAGGTCCTCGAGACCGAGCGACTTCACCGCGATCTTGACGATCTCGGCCTCGCTGACGCCCGTGCTCCGCCCCTGCTTGCGCAGGTAGTGCACGCCGGCGTCGAGCATCGACTTCAGCGGCACGAGCCCGACGATCTCCGAGCCCGTGACGCGCAGGCCGCGCTGCTCCGCCTGGCGGCAGACCTCGTCGAACGCGACGTGCACCGGCGTCACCGAGACGTTGGTGAGGTTCATCGAGAGCTGGGCGACGCCGTACTCCTCGATGAACCAGCCGATCGCCTTGACGCTCTTCAGCGTGCCCGGCGTGAACACGCGCTCGCCCTTCGCGTCGAGCACGACCTCGCCCTTTGCGTCGCGCTTCAGCTTGCCCTTCTCGCGCACGTTGAACGCGATCGAGTTGGCGAGCTTCACCGACGTCGAGTTGAAGTTGACGTTGTAGGCGACGAGGAAGTCGCGCGCGCTCACCGCGGTCGCGCCGCGCTTCGCGTCGAACTTCGCCGGTCCGAAGTCCGGCTTCCACTCCGGCTTCGCCAGCTTGGCCTCGAGACCCTCGTACTCGCCGGAGCGCACCGTCGCGAGGTTCTTGCGCTCGGGCCTCGTCGCGGCGTTCTCGTAGAAGAAGATCGTCATCCCGAGCTCCTCGCCGAGGCGGCGACCGAGTTCGCGCGCGTACGCGACGGTCTCCTCCATCGTCACGCCGGAGATCGGGACGAGCGGGCACACGTCCATGGCGCCGAAGCGCGGGTGCGCTCCCGAGTGCCGGCGCATGTCGATCAGCTCGCCGCCGCGCTTCGCCGCGGCGACCGCGGCCTCGATCACGCGCTCCGGCTCACCCGCGAAGGTGAAGATCAGCGGTTCGAAGTCGTCTTGCCCGGACTGACGTCGAGCAACGTCACGCCCTCCGTGGTATGGACGGCGTCGGCGATGGCGGCGAGACCTTCTCGTCGCGTCCTCGGAGAAGTTCGGGACGCACTCGATGATGCGGACGGACATGGAGCGGCTCGTTCCTGGGGTTTCGGGGCGGACACTTCAACCGTCGCGGTGCGTTCACCGGTCACCGAGTACGGTGTCGCCGAAGACGTCCTGCTCCGGCTCTTCACCCGCTCTCCGGTCGATGGACCGCCTTCTTCTTCGTCTACGGAACGCCCGGCACCGACCTCCCTGCGAGCCGCGCCGACCTGCTCGGGCCGCGCGCGGGTCGTCGGGCCGGCGCGCGCGCGCGAAGGCGTGCTCGTCGACCTCGGCCCGTACCGGGATGATCGAGGTCAGACGAGTCGGACAGGTGGGTCCGGGCCAGCTCGTCGAGCTCGGGGACGACGACGCGCTGCGCGAACTCGACGCCTACGAGGGCGCGGACGCCGAGAATCCGATGGATGTCCGTCCGAGCGCGTCGCGCGCGACGTCGAGCGCGCGGATCGCAGCATCGTCAGCGCGGAGCTCTACCTGTATCGCGGACCGATCCCCGGGTCGTCCGTACGACCGAGGATCGGGCGGAGCACACTCCGGTCGGCCGCGCGAGAGGTTCGCGACATCGACTCGTAGGGTGCGCGGCGATCGGAGTAGGTCGTAGGCTCACGCACCATGAGCTTCGTCCCCTACCTCCTCGGCGCCTTCTCCCTCGTCGGCATCGGCATCCTCGCCTACGGCGTCCGCTCAGCGATCCGCTCGAACGCAGCGGGTTCGTGGCCGACCGTGCCGGGCACGATCGAGCACGTCGCGTTGAACTCCTCGTCGAGCGACGGCAGCACGACGTACAACGTCGAAGTCGCCTACACCTACGAGGTCGACGGCGAACGCTACGCCGGGGATTGCCTGGCCTTCGGCTACGGCGGCTCGAGCGCGCGCGACGAGCACGCAGGACTCCTCGAGGCACTGGAATCGGCGAACGGCGTCGACGTGCGCTACGACCCCGAGGATCCAGCGACGTCGGTGCTCTCCTACGGCATGCACCGCGGCATCAAGTTCATGTTCGCGTTCGCGGCGACCTGGCTCACCTTCGTCGGCGGCTTCGCCGTCATCTACTGGATCGTCTCGCGGGGCGGGAACGTCCTGCTCGACAACCTCTCCGTCCACTGAGACCCGAACGACCCGACGACATGGATCTGACGACCACACCGAGCATCGAGGGCCGCCGCATCACGCGTTACTGCGGCATCGTCACCGGCGAGGCCATCCTCGGCGCGAACATCTTCAAGGACCTCTTCGCGGGGATCCGCGACATCGTCGGCGGACGCTCCGCGACCTACGAACGCGAGCTCCAGAGCGCGCGCGACATCGCACTCGCCGAGCTCGCGGAGCGCGCGAGCCGTGCCGGCGCGAACGCGGTCGTCGGCGTGGACCTCGATTACGAGGTCCTGGGCCAGGGCAACGGCATGTTGATGGTCTCCGCCAGCGGGACCGCCGTGATCGTGGAGTGAATCACGGCTCGCGCCGCGCGACGGCCGCGTCGGGCCCTCACGGGCGGACGTCGTCGTCGCGCACGCGACGGACCTCGACCCGCCGATGGTCGGGAATCCTGAGGATCCGCGCGGCGCGCGGGTCGCCGAGGATCGTGAGTCCGTGCGGCGCGAGCAGCGCGACGTCGGGCGCGACGACCGCGCCCTCGATCGTGAGTCGACCGTTGTGTCCGACGGCGTGCGGACTCGCGAGCCCGACGACGGCGTTCGAGCTGTAGAGCACCGCGTCGACGACGACGGGCCTCCAGCGCGCGCGTTCCGAGGCGATCCGCTCGACGAGGAGACGGATCTCGTCGCGACCGATCCACCCGCCGGACCCTTCGATGTCGACGACGACGCAGCGTCCGAGCGCCGGGTCGTCGGCGTCGAGGAGCTCGAACTCCTCCCACGACGAGGGATGCTCGGCGCCTCGCCACGGATCGCCGGGCTCGCCGTCGCGCGCGAACGGGACGGGCGCGTCGCGGGTCTCTCGGTAGTAGCGCGGAACGCGTTCGAGCGGTTCGAACGGCGGCGAGCCCTCCCCGTTCGCACGGCGGCGCTCGACGCGGTTGAACGCGGCGAACTGCATGGCGGTGAAGTTCGGCACGGACTCCTGCAGGGACGACTCGCCGAACACCGGAGCGAATGGATCGCCGAGCACGATGCAGCCTCCCGCGGCGACGGCCAGTGCGTTCTCCGCGCCCGACTCGGCGAGTCCGAAGCTGCGGGCTCCCGTCTCTGCGTCCGTCCCGTCGGCGTAGACGAGGTCGCTCGGGAGGTACACGTTGCCGCGCACGCGCAGGACGCCGAGACCGCGGACGACGCCCGAGACGACGAGGTCGCCGTCGATCGCCACGTCGCCGTCGATCTCCACCGGCCGGTCGGCGGTGCCCACGAGCACGAGGTTGCCGCGGACGGTCCGAGCGAGTTCCGTCGTCCCGCCCTCCTGCACGGCGAGTCCGTCGACGAGCGCGGCGACCGCGCCCGGACCGCGCACGACTTCGCCTCGCGGCACGACGACGGCGCGCGCGGCTCGCAGCGTGCCTTGTGCGCGCGCAGCCAGCCACTCGAACTCGGCGTCGTCGACGCGGGCGTTGCCGACGTCCTCGCTCCGGCGTCCGGAGCCCGAGACGTCGATCCCTCCGTCGTCGGGGAAGACGGCCGGGAAGCGCGTGGGGAGCGGTCCGTCGACCGGAGCGGCGACGCCGGCCTGGTCGAGGTAGAGGTTCTCGAAGGGAGCGGGACGGCGCGCGTCCGCGGGGAGCAGGTCGCGCGCGCGCAGTCCGAACGAACCGTCGGCCGCGCGCTGGTCGGCGCGCTCGACGAGGCGACCGCGAGCGTCGAACGAGGCCGAGTCGAGGTCGAGTCGACCCCAGTCGACGATCTCCGAGCCGCTCGGCGTGGTCCCGCCGGCACCGAGGCACAGCGAGCCCGCGACGAACGAGCGATCGGTCGCGTTGCGCAGGCGCAGCCCCAGCACCGAGCCGACGCGGACGCGCTCGAACGATCCGGCGCGCGCGACGGTGCGGTTGTGCCGGCGCGGAGCGCTGTCGACGTCGAGGTGGCAGAACGCGCAGGAGACGTCGTTCGCGAGAAGCGCGAACCCGAGGCCGCTCCAGTCGGGCGGCGCGAACTCGTACTCGCGCCGGACGGTGCTCCGCTCGGGCTCCGCCTCCGCGTCGACGGGATCCGCACGGACGTCGACCGAGAACCGGACCCGCGTGGCGAGACCGTCGTCGCGACGCTCGGCGAGCACACGTTCGACGACGACGCCTCCCATGCGGTGCTCGTCACCTTCGGTCGGGAGTCCGAGATCTCCGACGAGCTCGAGCGGCGGTCCGTCCGACGTGAGACCCCTGCGGTCGAACTCGTCACGCAGCTCGCCGATGGTGTGCTCGCGACCGCGGTGGGCCAGCTCCGACTCGCCCCACAGCGCGGCGAGCGCGAGGCGGGCGACGCCGTCCCCCGCCGACGCGAGCCCGTGCACGGCGGGCGGCCGCGCGGCGACGTCGGCGTTCCTGAGCGCAAGGGTGATCGCGATCAGGACGACGCCGGAGAGCGCGAGCAGGCCCGCGACGACCGCGAGCGACGCCGCACCGCTGCGGCTCTGGACGGGGAACTGGTTTCCGTGCACGGAGAGGACCTCGCTCGCGGTTTCGACCCGGCCCCGTCCTGACATTGAGCCTCGGCCTCGGCCGACTCGACCTGGGAAGCGCGTCGCGTCGATCTCCTCCTCCCGCCCCCAACCAAGCGATGGCGCTCTCGATCCTCGAACTCTCCGTCGGAGCCGGCGTGCTCCTGATCGGCGTCGTCGCCGTCACCAGCACCGGCGTCTCGACCGGCCGCATCCCCGACGAGGATCGCGACCGCGACGCGGCGCTCCGCGCGATCGAGTCGCTCGAACTCGACCTCTCCGCCGCCGCGACACAGCGCTCGCGGAGCGCCCCGTCGGCTTCGCGCGCCCTCGTCGACCGCTTCGAGACCGCGGTCCCGCGCCGCGTCCCCGGCCTTCGAACCGTGCCCGGTGCCGACGGCGTCGTCACGGTCGACGTCGTCACCGACGAGCGCGTCACCGACGAGGCGCTCGGCGTCGCGCTCGGCATGCCGCGCGACCTCGACATGGACGGAGCGCGACGAACGCGGACGTCGGCGCGACGGCCCGCATCGTGCCGGTCGTCGTCACGGCGCGCCGGATCGACGGCGTGCGGCGCGAAGAGGTGCACGGCGCGTTCACCTGGAGCGCCGTCCCGGGACCCAGGGTGACGAAGAGCCAGGCTCGCCGCGCCGCGATCAGGCGGCGCGACGGCGGGCACGTAGGAGGCTCGGCCACACCCGCGCCGTGACGGCTTCGACGGCGACGCGCAGAGCCGCGGGATCCAGTTCGATCCCGGCCCTCGGCGGATCGATCGCACAACCCTGGTACTCGCGCATGGCGACCTCGAACAGGTCGCGCCCCACGCACTGGGTGAAGCTCCGCGCGCGCCAGGGGTGACGCAGTCGACCCTGCTCGCGTTCGCGTTCGACGAAGCGTTCGAGGCGCGACTCGCTCGAGAAGAGGGCGAGTCGCCCGTCCTTCGTCGAGATCCACGGACGCGTCTGGTTGGAAGTGCGCTCGCCCCTCGCCGACTGCCCAGTGCGGCCACTCCGCGAGGATCGCGGGCACGTGCTCGGGGAGGACGTGCTCGGTCCGAGAGTCGTTCGCGAGGTCGTCGACGAAGCGCTCCGCCTCGATCGTCGTTCCGTGCTCGGCCCACTGCGCGAGGAGGAAGAGCCGGCGGACGTCGAGCGTGATCGGCGCAGTACGCGTCGGGTCGACGATCAGGCGACCGCGCTCGCGCACGTGGCCGAGCCAGTCGTGGAAGGGCGGGTGCTCGGTCGCACCGACCCCCGTCGAGAACTGCAGCTCCGCGCGCCCCATCGCCTCGACGTACGTCGTGTTGCAAGTGAAGGCGTGGATCGGGCCGTCCGAGATCGGGTCGCTCGTCGGGCCCAGCATGCTCTTCCAGCCCGAGAGCATGCTTCCGAGCACGAGCGCCGAGTCGGGCGGCATGGGCACGTACGCCGTGAGCTCGCCGAGTTCGATCCTCGGCACGCTGCGCGTGTCCGCGAACGGGAGCGTCGCGGGGAACAGCATCGCGATCACGCGATGGCGGCCGAGGCAGACGGCGTCGGGCGTCCCCGCGTCGATGACGATCTCGTCCAGATCGACCGGTGCTGCGAAGGCCCAGCGCACGGCATCGAGCCCTCCCATGGCGACGACGCGTCCGCCGACACCGGCCGCGCGCGCGGCGTCCTCGACCGTCGTGTAGAACGAGAAGGTCGCCGAACGCTGCCCGGACACCGTCTCGCGAACCTCGAACTTCGGCCACATCTCGCGCTCCAGCATCTCGTGGTGGCACGGGACGTAGAGGTCGTGGTCGCTCGAGATCCAGGTGTCGAGCATGAGGGGCGAGACGTGTCCCTTCGCGATCTGGTCGCGTCGCATCCGCAGGAGCGCGCGGTTGGACTCGTCGTCGCGCTCCGGGCGGGCGCCGGCGTCGACGATCATCACCAGCGGGCACGCGTCACCCGCGTCGGGAACGTCCGCCTCGGGCGGTGCGTCGAGGGCGACGTCCTCGCGCGCCGAACCTGCGACGACGACGAGCGTGTCGACCTCGTGCTCGCGCAGCCACTCGGCGAGCCCCTCGCCGGTGCGCTTCTCCACCGTCGTGGCGGGATCCGCGTGCGGCCGCTCCGCGAGGAGCAGGCAGGCGTCCCCCATCGTCGCGCCCGCGAGCGCGCAGACGCGATCTCGGCGGCGTTCGACGAGCGGGGAGTCGCGGAGCACGAGCACGAAGTACTCGGCTCTGCCGGCGCACGGGTCGCCCGGTCGCTCGGGCGTTCGGGGGGGAAGCGACATGGGGGTGCTCGGGAGATCGATCGGCGAGCGCCGCCGTCTTGACGCTTCCTCGCGGATACGATCCGCGGCATGAGCTCCGGAGCGGATCTGTTGGTGCGAGGCGGCCTGGTCGTCGGTCCGGGAGGACCCGAGAGGCTCGACGTGCGGATCGCGGGAGGCAGGACCGTCGACGTCGCGGCGGCCCTCGAACCCCTCGCGGGCGAACCCGTCCTCGACGCGAAGGGGCACCTCGTCCTGCCGGGGCAGATCGACCCGCAGGTGCACTTCCGCGAGCCCGGCAACGAGCACAAGGAGGACCTCGCGTCCGGCTCGCGAGCGGCCGCCGCGGGCGGCGTCACCTGCTTCTTCGAGATGCCGAACACGAAGCCCGCGACGACGACGCGCGAGGCGATCGAGGACAAGCTCTCGCGCGCGGTGGGCCGCGTGCTCCAGGACCACGCGTTCTTCGTCGGCGCCACCGCGGAGAACGCCGATCGTCTGGGCGAGCTCGAGATGCTGTCGGGCTGCTCCGGCGTGAAGATCTTCATGGGCAGCTCGACCGGCGACCTCCTCGTCCCGGACGACGCGACGCTCGAACGCGTGCTCCGCAGCGGCACGCGCCGCGTGACGGTGCACTCCGAGGACGAGCACATCCTCGCCAGGAACTATCGAGCCCTCGAGCGCGGTACGCCGGTGTCGAAGCACCCCGGTACGCAGCATCGAGGCGGCCGTGCGCTCGACCACCCGACTGCTCGACCTCGCCGAGAAGACGGGTCGTCGCGTGCACCTCCCTGCACGTCTCGACCGCCGAGGAGGTCTGACCTCGTCCTCGAGCGCGACCTCGGCGACCTCGTGACGGTTCGAGGTCACGCCGAACCACGTCTTCCTGTTCACGCCGAATTGTTCCACCCGAGGCTCCCACGGCACCTGGGCGCAGATGAACTCCGCCGGTGCGCGAGCGCCGCCATCTCGAGCGTCTGCGTCGAGCACTCGCGGACGGCGAGGCGGCCTGCATCGGCTCCGACCACGCGCCGCACACCGCCGAGGAGAAGGCCCGGCCCTACCCGCAGTCGCCGTCCGGCATCCCCGGCGTGCAGACGACGCTCGCGTTGCTGCTCACGCCGCTGGACGAGGGCTAGCTCACCTGGGCCGACGTGCTCCGCCTCGTCGTCGAGGGACCGTGCCGCGTGTACGGCCTGCTCGACAAGGGCCTCGTGCGCGCGGGCAACGACGGCGATCTCGTCCTCGTCGACCCGACGCGCCGCGGGGAGCTCGAGGCGGAGTGGCTCGAGAGTCGTTCGCCGTGCAACCCGTTCGTCGGGACGGCGCTCGCCGGGCTCCCCGTGGCGACCGTCGTGCGCTGCGGTGACGTCGTCTGGAAGGACGGCGACGTCGCGGGCGCGCCGATCGGACGCCCCGCGGAGTTCGCGGAGACGTCGCCGCGGTCCGGCTGAATCGGTCCTCGGCTGCGCGCGTCGCCGCGCTCAGGCGGCGCTCGAACCGGGCGCCGCGTCCCGGCGCTTCGCGGTCAGGATGAAGAACAGCCCCGCGAGCACCATGACCGCGGACAGCGTCTGCCCCATCGTGAGTCCGAGCAGGACCGTGCCCGCCGGGTTCTCCTCCGTGACGAACTGCCGGTCCGGTTGGCGGACGAGTTCGAGCAGCATGCGGGCGACGCCGTAGCCGAGCGGGAAGATGCCTCCGTACGCGCCGGGTCCCGAGCGGACGCTTCGCCGTGAGCCGCAGGACGAAGGTAGAGGACGAGTCCGAGCAGCAGCCCCTCCGTGAGGCCCTCGTAGAGCTGGGAGGGTGACGGAAGGGAACCGACTCCTTGACCGCGTCCAGTCGAGGGTTCGGACGGATCCGATCCACGAGGACGGCGACCTCATTCCCCGTCGCGTGACGCGGACCTGGGCGAAGATGCGGCTGGATCGACTCCCAGGTGCGATGCCCGCAGGCGTACTGCCGCGCGAGGCTCCTGCGAGCCGCACCCGGCGGCAGGCCCTCGGGGTCGATGCCAGACTCCGCGCCGCATCGGGGTCCGTGGGGAAGCGCATCGCGCCGAACGTCGTGGAGGACGTGACGCGACCAGAAGAGGCTCACGCCGTTGACGAAGTCGCGCAGCGCACGAGGAAGATGCCGGGCGTCACCGCGATCGCGACGGCGTCGCCGACGCGGCGGAAGGGCACGCCGTGCCTGCGCGCGTACAGGACGAACGCGACGAAGACGCCGATCAACCCGCCGTGGAACGACATCCCCCCTTCCCAGATCTTGAAGATCCGGACGGGGTCGAGGAGCTCGTGGTCGTAGAACGCGGCGTACCCGAGTCGTCCGCCCAGCAGGACGCCGAGCACGCACCAGAAGAGCAGGTCCTGCGCGGCGTCCTTCGACACCGGGAGGAACTCGCGGCGGGACAGTCGGACGAGGACGAACTGCGCGAGCACGAAGCCCGCGACGTAGGCCAACCCGTACCACCTGAGGTCGATGGGACCGAAGAGGTGCACGAGGACCGGGTCGAAGCAGGGGAACTCGAATGTCATCGTCGCGAGGGTCTCCGGGCCGATGTCGGGCGCGCCAGTGGAACCGACCGAGCGACGGATTCAAGGCCGGCGGCGGAATCCGTCGGCCCGCGGCCCGGTGCCGACACCGAGGCGCGGCGCACGCTCCTCGTTCGGGGCGTGCGAGCGGCCTGCGGGCGGAACGCGCTCTGGAACCCGAGCTCGCCGCGGAGTCCAATCGCGCTCCCCCCGCACGACGCGTGACCCCGGACATCGACATGTCGACACTCGAACTCTTTGACCTCGCTCCCTCGCCGAACAACGTGAAGGTCCGCCTCGCGCTCGGCTTCAAGAACATCCCCTACGAGCGCGTCCCCGTCGCACCGAACGACCGCGCGAAGGTCGTCGAGGTGACGGGACAGCCGCTCACGCCGGCGATCCGCCACGGCGCGGTGCGCCTCTTCGACTCCGCGGCGATCCTGCGCTACCTCGAGGCGAACTTCCCCGACACGCCGCGCCTGTTCTCCACGGACTACGCCGAGATGCAGCAGATCGAGCGCTGGGAGCTGCGCGGTCGGACGGAGATCGCTCCGTGCATCGGCCGCGTCTTCGGCCAGTTCTTCGCGCCGAGCGTCGACGCGAAGGAGTGCGAGGCGGCGAGCGCCGCACTCCACGCCGCGACCCGGTCGATCGAGGAACGGCTCGCGGACTCGAAGTACCTCGTGCGCGACAGCGTCAGCGCGGCCGACGTCTCGATCGCACCGTTCGTGTGGTACGGCATGCTCGCGGGCGGATCCTTCGAACCGAAGTCGATCCAGGCCTTCTTCGCGGAGCACCTGCACCTCGGCGAAGGTCGCGAACGCACGCGGACGTGGGCGCGGTCGCTGATGGCCTTCGATCGCTGACGCGGCGCGCGTCCCCCGCGCTCGCTCCTTCCCGCCGCGACCCGGTCGACATGGAGCGGGGGAGCCGGCCCTGCCAGACCGGCTCCCCCTGGGCACTTCGGTCGGAGCTCACACAGCGGACGGATCGAGCCCCCCAGCTCTCACCACGCTGCCTACGTGACCCCGTGCCGAACCGCCGTTCCGGCGGTGACGCTAGGGCGCCGCCGCGGGTGGGTCTCGTGCGCGACGCGATCGACTCTCGCGCGCGCGGCGCCGCCCGGCGACACGCACGTACTCGCCGCGAGGACCGCGTCGTCGCGTGTCCGGTCCCGCGCGCCGCTCTGGCGCGCTCGGGGAGCGGGTCGTCGAGGAGGAGGGCATGAACGGAGCGTGGCAGCGCGCCCCGGGCGATCTTCGGCCCTCGGACTCCGTTCGGGTTCGAGTTCTGCGGGTTTCGCGGCCGCCGTGCCGCGGGCCCGTGCGGGGAATGGGACGGCGCACCCCAGGTCGACCCTAGGGTTCGACGCGGACGGCGGCGAGCGACGGCGCGCCGCGCCGTTCCGATCACTCCCCTTCCACCGCGGCGTCCACGAACAGCCGCTTGCGCGGGATCCGGTCGCTGCCGATCTCCTTGACGAGCGGTGCCAGCCCTTCGAGCGAGCCGCCGCCGAGGACGGCCTTCGCGGCGTCGAACGCCTTCGCGGTCCGTTCGCTGCGCGACGCCAACGCCTCGACGAAGGCGTCCATGTCCTTCCGGTCGAGCGGACCCAGCGCCGCGTCGGGGACGGCCTCCCCCTTCGCGACGTGCGCGACGACGTCGCGCCAGTAGGGGTCGCGCGACCACGCTGCGGCGACGAGCGCCGCCGCACGCACGCGGTCGTCGCCCTTCGCGACGAGTCGAGCCAACTCCTCGCGGCCGTCGTCGCACGGGGTGAGTCGTCCGATCCCGAGCACGGCGTTGGCACGCACGAGCGGGTCCTTGTCCTTCTCGGCGACCTTCACGAGGTCGCGGAGCGCCTTCGACGAGTCGTAGCCGCAGGCGCCGAGCGCGCGCGCGAGGTTCTTGCGCACGCGCGGATCGTCCTCGCGCGAGAGGAACTTCGACAGCACGGTCTCGGCCTTCGCAGCGCCGATCTGCTCGAGCGCGACGGCGGCCTCGTTGCGGACGGCGACGTCGTCGTCGTCGAGCTGTTCGGCGACCATGTCCCAGTACGGCTCGGGCGAGGTCTCGCCGATCGCGCGCAACATCACGAGTCGCCCCGCGGCCGCGGCCTTCGCCTCGACGGGCGCGGACCCGAGCGCCTTGCCGACGACCTTGATCGCGCGGCGGTCGTCGCTCGATGCGAGTCGCAGGACCGCGGCAGCGCGCGTCGCGAGGTCGAGGTCGTCGTCACCCGCTCGATCGAGGAGGTCGTCGAGCTCGGCCCCGGTCGGCGGCGGCGCGGGCGGAGGAACCGTCCCCCCACCGTCGTGCACGCCGTTCATCACGAGCCGCTGCGGGGCGCGCGCCTTGCTCGAGCGCTTCACGCCGCTGCCCGGGTCGACGGCCAGGACGGCCTCGACCAGGCACCACTCGAGTTCGGCCGCGTCGATCTCGTACGGCACGGAGAGGATCACCGAACCGTCGGGTGCGAGCAGGACGTGCTGCGGAGCGATCACGTAGCCGTCCGCGTCCGGCTTCAGGATCTGGTTGCGCACGGCGACGTCGAGGTCCCGGGCCTCCTCCATGGTCGGACTGCCGAAGTGTTCGAGGAAGTCCGCGCGCCCCACCTGGTAGGCGTTGCTCGCGGCCACGTTCACCGTGTGCTGCAGGAGCTCCACGACCCTGTCGGCGGTGAAGACCTTCTCGATCATGCGATCGCTCGCCACCTCGTCGACGAGGTGCACGGCGACGAAGAGAGGCGCGTTCTCCGACTTCGCGCGCTCGCGCGCCGCGTCGAGCGAGCGCTCCCAGACGATCGTGTCGTCCGTCGCGGACGCGCTCGGCAGCAGGGCGAGGGCCGCGAGGCACGCGGCGAACGGGGAACGCATGGGTCGAGTTCGGCGCATGGTCGGCTCCCGAGACGGCGGTCGCACTCGGGGCGGCGAGGATAGCACCCTCTCGATCGTCGGTCCGAACCGCGGGAGCAGCATCGAGCTGTGCGGGCACGCGGACCGCCGTCGCGCCTACCATGTCCGCGATGCCGGTCCAAAAGCGCCCCATCGTCTGGATCGACCTCGAGATGAGCGGTCTCGACCCGGACCGCGAGAGGATCCTCGAGATCGCCGTGCTCGTCACGAACACCGAGCTCGAGATCGTCGCGGAAGGTCCCGATCTCGTCGTCCACCAGGACGACGCGCTCCTCGAGGAGATGGACGCGTGGAACCGCGAGCACCACGGCGCCTCGGGACTCACCGAACGCGTGCGCGCGTCGACGGTGTCGGAGCGGGACGCGGAGGAGGCCGTCCTGTCGTTCCTGCGCGTGCACTGCGAGGAGAAGACCGCGCCGCTCGCGGGCAACTCCGTCTGGCAGGACCGCAGGTTCCTGGCGCGCTACATGCCGCGGCTCGAGAGCTACCTCCACTACCGCATCATCGACGTCTCGACGCTCAAGGAGCTCGGCTACCGCTGGCGTTCCGAGGTGATGGAGTTCGCCCCGAAGAAGAAGGAGCTCCACCGCGCCATGGAGGACATCAAGGAGTCCGTCGAGGAGCTGCGCTTCTACCGCACGGAGTTGTTCGGTCTCTGAGCGGCGCGGCGCCCCGCATCGAGCGCGCCCGGAACGCGACGAGGCGCGGTCCCCGGGTTCGGGGACCGCGCCTCGTCGCGTTCCGGGCGCACGCTCAGGCCGCTTCGCGAGCCGCGTCCGGTGACGGCATCGCGGCGCGCACCGCCTCGAGCTCGTCCTTCGCCTCGCGCGCCTCCGCTCGCAGTTTCGCGACGGCGTCGTTGAGGAGCTCGCAGAACTCCTTGAGCTCGTCGCCCTCACGGATCTTGCAGCGGCCCGGCTCCGATCCGTCGATCACGCCCTCGAGATAGCGCTCGAAGCGGTAGATCGGTCCGGCGACGCGGTGCGTCAGCACGAGGCCGACGCCGATCGTCACGGGCACGAGCACCGCCAGCGAGAGCATCACCGACGTGCGCAGCACGCCGGGGAGCTCGGAGAGCAGGATCCCGCCGTCGCGCGGCATCTGGGCCGCGACGAACGTCACCGCGCGGTTGAGGAGGATCACCTCGAAGAGCGACGCCACGCAGGCGAGGCCGACGAAGGTGAGGATCAGCTTGAGCTGCAGGCCCGACTTGACGAGCCGCTTGGTGCGCTTGGAGTAGGTCACGCGATGGAACCTCCTGGGGACGACGGAGGTGGGTGGATGCGGTCTTGCCCGGGCCATCGACCGCTCCGCCCCGACGACATGAGTCCCCGGGAGCGATTCCGATCCTCGGGACGCAGCGCGCGGGACGCGGACCGCAGGGCGCGCTTCGAGGGGCTCGCCGACGGGGTTGCCGGGAACGGGACCGCCGCGCCGCGACGGCTCGGTGCGGGGCTCCTCGCCGTCGAAAGTGGAGCGGAGCGCGGGACCCGGCCGACGTCGGGCACTATTGCGCGAGCGTCCCGACCACGACATGCAGGAACGAAGCCACCGCCGCGCGGAGCGGCGCGTCCGAACCTCCAGGCAACACTCGGCGCGCGGTCCGATCCTCGCGATCGCTGCGCTGGTCGCGGCGTCGTGCAGCGGAGGAGGAGGCGGTGGCGCCCCGCCCCCGCCGATCACGGTCGGGTTCGAGGCGACGTCGGCGTCGGTCGCGGAGGGCTCGGGCAACCACGACTTCCTCGTGCGGCTCTCGACGTCCGAGGGCGCCCTGGTCGAGGCCGTCACGGTCGACGTCGCCGACATCCTCTTCGGAGGCGCCACGTCGGGCACGGACTACGCCGCCTTCGCCGGGTCGACCGTGACCTTCGCGATCGGATCGCTCGACGGCGACACGCGGACCGTCACCGTCGACGTGCTCGACGACGCCGACGTCGAGGCACCGGAGATCGTGACGTTGGAACTCTCCGGCGTGACGGGTCCGGCGGTGCTCCAGTCGGACCGGCTCTCGCTGACGATCGTCGACGACGAGCCCAAGACCTCGCCGTTCGCCTTCATCCGCGATTCGCAGGGCGTGATCGTCGACTCGAACCAGAAGTTGACCTTCCCCGCGACCGGCCTCGGCTCCACCTCGGCGCCGCAGCGCGTGTTCGTGCAGAACCTCGGGCCGTCCGAGTTCGACTGGCGCGCGCCCGTGATCACGGGCGCGGCTCCCGGCGAGTTCCGCATCGAACTGGTCGAGGTGGACGGATCGCCGCTCCCGGTCCCGCTGCCCGTCTCGGCCCAGTTCGCGAGTTCGCCGACGACGGATCCCGCCGCGGCGAAGGTTCTCGCGTTCCCGTTCGCCCGCACGTCGGCGACGCTGGACGTCCCGGGGTCGCTCGTCCCCGACCGCGACGCGATGCTCCAACTCGCGGCGCTCGACCACGTCGTCCTCACGGACGTCCCGTGGCCCGCGCGCGACGGCGCACCGGAGCGCGCGCTGACGCTCGAACTCGAGGCCCTGCCCTGCGCCTTCTCCGACGACGCGGTCGTGCTCGAGGACGGCGAGGCCGTCGAGGTCGCCTCGCTCCTCGCCGGGTCGAGCATCTGGACCGGCCACGTCGTCGGCGCGCCGCTCTCGCGCGTCTTCGTCGGTCTCTCGCCGCACGGATCGCGCGGCTGGATCCAGCTCGACCCGCGCAGTGCGCGCCTGCACCTCGTCGCCGAACCGCTCGCCGATCCGGACGCGGCGCCCTCGCGACTCGTGTACGAGGACCTGCTCCCCGAAGGCCTGCGCGCGCTGCCTTCGCCGCGCTGTCGTCAGGGCGTGCAGCTCACGCCGAAGGAGCGTGAACTCTCGAAGATCGCGGCCGCCGCCGCACCGACGACGGCCAAGTCGCCGCAGCCCTCCGCCATCCCGATCCCCGGCTGGGTGCCCTCCACGGTGCGCCTCGCCCTCGAGTCGGACGAGGCGTTCTACGACCTGTTCGGCACGACGCCCGCCGCGACGAACTACGTGAACCAGCTCGTCGCGTCCGTGTCGGAGTTGTTCGAGCGCCACGTCGAGGCGCGCTTCCAGGTGGTGTACCTGCAGCTCTACCCCAGCGCGGACCCGTGGACCACGCCCGAGGCGTCGGGCGACGCGCTCGACCTGCTCGAGGAGTTCCGCGCGGCCTGGGCACCGGCGCTCGGCGGCACGTGGCCCGCGAGCGCGGACCTCGGACATCTCCTGTCCGGCGACCACCTCGGCGGCGGGATCGCCTACGTCGACGTGATCGGCAACCAGAACTTCGCGTTCGCCGTGTCGGCGGACATGACCGGCACGATCCCGTGGGGCACGTTCACGGGAGCTCCTGATCCGCTGCAGTGGGACTACGTCGTGTTCTCGCACGAGCTCGGCCACGGATTCGGCGCGATGCACACGCACGAGTACTGCCCGCCGATCGACCACTGCTACGAGGGCTGCGAGACGACGACCTCGTGCACACCGGGCACGCTGATGAGCTACTGCCACCTGTGCCCGCAGGGTCTGCTCTTCATCGAGCCGACGTTCCACCCGAGGCCGGCCAACGACATGCGTGCGGGCATCCCGCCGAGCATCGCTCCGCCGACGATCGGCGCCGATTCGGAGCTCGTGTTCGAGATCCGCTTCATGCCGTACGTGACGACCGGGAAGCGCACGGCCCGCATCGACTTCACGAACGACGCACCGAACGTCGGCTCGCCGTTCATGATCCAGGTCGAGGGAACCGCGCAGTAGAGCCGCTCCTGGCGGCTGGAACGGGATCGGCGGCCCTCCGCGAGGTTTCGGATCGGTACCGGGTGTCCCCGGTGCACGACAAGGCGAGACGTTTCCGTCCCATCGGGGTCGAGCCCCCGTATGCTCGCCGCGCCCGGGCCGGCGCGTGTCGCGACCGGCGTTCCGGGCACCGCCCCTGTCGGCGGGGGCCGAGACGACGCCCCGCCCCCACCCGAGATCCCCCGATGATGAGAATGTGGACCGCGGCCCTGTCCGCGTGCGTGCTGATGGGTTCGATCGCCCAAGCCTCCGTCTCCGACGACCTGTGGGTCGCCGACTACGACGAGGCGATGCGGATCGCCAAGGAGTCCGGGAAGGACGTGCTGGTCGACTTCACGGGGTCGGACTGGTGCATCTGGTGCAAGCGCCTCGACGGCGAGGTCTTCAGCCAGGAGTACTTCAAGACGGAAGCGCCGAAGGACTACGTCCTGTGCGCGCTCGACTTCCCGAACGACCCGGCGATCCAGGCCAAGGTTCCGAACCCCGAGCGCAACGCCGAGATCCGCGACAAGTTCGAGATCCGCGGGTACCCGACGATCCTCGTGCTCACGAACGAGGGTGAAGTCGTGGCCGAGACGGGCTACCGCGAGGGCGGTCCGAACTCGTACGTCGAGCACCTCCGCGACATCAGCGCCAAGGGTCACGCCGCGATCCGCAAGGTCGCCGAGATCGTCGCCGCATACGAACGCGCCGCCGAGGGCGACGCGCGCACCGCGGCGCTGAAGAACGTCGTCGCGGCGTACGCCGAGATGTGGGAGGCCGCACCGGCCCGCAAACTGCAACCGCTCGTCACGAAGGCGTACGAGATGGACGCGGACGGGACGCTCGGCATGCGCAAGCCCGCGCTCGGCGCGCTGCTCCGCTCGGGCGCCGGTGACGAGGCGATGGCGACCGAGGCCGAGAAGATCGACGCGGAGAACGCCGAGGGTCTCTTCGAACTGGCCGTGATCTTCCACTTCGGTCAGGTGCGCGACGACGAGTCGGCGTCGGCGGCGATCGACACGCTCGAGGACCTGCTCCTGTGCGACGCGATCCACGACACCGAACAGATCGCGCAACTGTGCGCCCAAGCCGCGATGTGGTGCGCCGAGCCGAAGCTGCTCGACGACGCCCCGCGCGCGCAGAAGCTGGCCGCGAAGGCGCTCGAACTCGGCATCGACGACGAGCGGACCCGCAAGATGCTGGAGAGCATCGTCGCTTCCGGCGAGGGCGCCGAGGGCTGATCCCGGCTTCGCTCGCGAACGACGGGCGGCCGGTCCTCGCTACGCGGGGGCCGGCCGCTCGGCGTTCGTGGGGCGCTTCGGCGCGAGGTGGTCAGCGACCGTCGGCCGCACGTGCGGCCGGGAGCGGGGCGACGAGGAGCGCGGAGCCGCCCGACTCGCTGCGGAGCCTGAAGCCCTCCTCCTCGAGCCAGCGCGTTCCCGTGCCGCTCGCGCCGAGGAGGACGACGTAGGCGCCGGGCAGGAGGTGCTGGCGCCAGCCGTCGAACGCGCGGCGCGCGGCGAGCGCACCCACGCTCCCGTCGATCACGAGCAGCTCGAGCGGATCGTCCCAGAACGCCAGGGCGTCCGAGGGAGCGAGGTCGTACCAGTCGACGTTCTCGGAGCCGGGTGACGCGAAGAGCTCGGCGCGGGCGCGGCGCGCCTCGCGCGTCGGGCCGACGACGGCGAGGCGAGCGGTACCGCCGAGCTCGGTCGTCACCCGTCCCGCCGCGCCGTGTCCCGGTCCTCCGATCCACAGGGCGCGGGCGTCGTCGAGCGAGTCGAGCGCCTCGCGCACGAGCGGGTCGAGGTCCGCGCCGAGGAGGAGCGCGTCGAGCCAGGCGGCGACGGCGTTCGCGTCGGCGAGCGGCGCGTGGCCGAAGGGCGCGAGCTGTGCGGCGTCGCGATCGCCGAGGTCGAGCAGTCCGTGGACCGCGGCGCCGATGCGCGCGAGGTCGCTCGGTGCGATCGGATGGTCCTCGAGGACGACCTCGAGGTCGATCTCCTCGCCGTAGTGCTCGGCGAAGGCGTGCACGAGCGCGTCGAGCGCCGCGTCGTGGTCGCCGTCGAGCTCCGGATCGAACCGCAGGACGAGCGCCGCCGCGTCCGTGCGCGCGATCGGCTCGACCGCGGCCGCGAGCCGCCGGAGCGAGTCCGGATCCCCCCACCGCGGCCACGCCAGGAGCCTCCGGCTCGACCTCGTGACCAATCCGAAGGGCGCGTCGCCCGATCCGTCGTTCCCGTGTTCGTCCATGCCGCCTGGATCGACCCCCGACCGCCCCCGCCCTGCGCCGTCCCTCGGCGTCGTTCCCGGCCGCGAACCAGTGCCGAACCCGCTCGACCGAACCTGGTTCGTTTGACCAGTTCTTCGGGTTTCCCCGGATGTCGAGCCGCTCGCAGGGGCCGCGGAGCGGGGGTCCGACCCGGTCCTGGTCGAACGAACCAGGTTCGATCGGTCAGTCGAACGCGTAGACGGCGAGCCGCGGGGGCGGCGCCGCACCGGGGGCTTCGGGGAGTCGGGAGAGGCGGAGCAGCGCGCGGCGGCCGGGGACGAGGGTGGCGCACGCGGTGGCGCGCACCTCGGCGACGGCGGGGATCCCGGGCGCGAGGAGGCGGCCGTCCTCGGGTGCCCACAGCGCGAGGCCGAGCGGGCCCTTCGCGCTCGTCGCGGCGAACTCCGTCCCGTCGCTCCCCACGAAGAACCCGACGGGGAGGACGCCGTCGTCGCCGAGCATCCGCTCGCCCTCGACGCCGGCCGAGATCGCAGCGAAGTCGTAGAGCACCGCTCCCTTGCGTCCTCCCCCGCCCTCGAGCGCGTAGAGCCCGCTCCGCGAGCGCACGAGGTCGAAGGTCCGGACCGGGCCTCGTCGCGTCGACGTCGACGGGCTGCGACGTGCCGAACGCGACGCGCTCCACGGAAGCGCCCGCCCTCCTTCGTCGCGTACGCGATCGACGAGTCGAGCAGCACGAACCCCGGCGTCCGTTCGCTCGGCAGCGTGACGGCGCGCGCCTGTCCGGCTGACGGTCGAACACGCGCGCAGGACCGGCGGTTCGTCGCCGCCCCCTTCGGCGCTGGTGGAAGGCGACGAGCCGCCCGTCCGCGGACAACTCGACCAGGACGTCCTCGCGTTGCTCGCGCGACGGATCGAGCACGCCGTCGTAGCGGGCGAGTTCCGCGCCCGTCGCCACGTCGACGACACCGCCGACGTTCGACGATCGACTCGACCAGGCGAGCCGCCCGGCACGGACCTCGAGTCCGTCGATCGCGGCACCGTCGAGCAACACGCGCCTCTCGATGCCGCCGTCGGCGTCGACGCGCGTCAACGATCCGTCCGCGAAGCCGACCCACACGGGCTCGCCCTCGGCGCCCGGCGCGACGGCGCACGCATGCTCGGCGAGCACCGTCGACTCACCGCTCAGCGAGTCGACGACGACCGCACTCCTCCTCGTCGACGAGTCCGACGCGCGTACCGTCGCTCGCCACGGCGTAGCGCCCGTCCTCGGTCGTGAACGACGCGATCTCACGCACACGTTCGAGCGCGAGCGGGAGCCGTTCGTCCTGCGGCTCGGTCGCCCCGCCGAGCGCCGCGCGCGGGAGCACCGCGACGAAGGGCGCGAGGAGCGCGCACACGAGGACGGAGTGGCGAGCGTGTCGCATCGGCGACCGTTCGCGGCGCGCGACGCGCCGGAAGGCCGCTCCGAAGGTACCAGAAGGTCTCCGACCGCGGCGTCGGGCGCGCTTCGCGAGCGTCAGTCCCTCCGCGCTTCGTCGACCTCCGACTGGGGAGCGCGGACGTCCACGCGGTCCTCGTCGTCGAACACGGCGCGCACGGCGGGCGAGTCGAGGTCGTCGTACTGACCCTTCTTCACGCTCCAGAGGAAGCCCCACAGGAACAGGCCGGCGAGCACGAAGGCCACCGGGACGACGACGAAGATCACGGACACGGGACCGACATCTCCTCCGCTGCGCCGACCCTCGCGACGACGCGCGTGCGAGGACGCTCGCGCCGCAGCGGCCGCGACAGGGAGCCCAGCGCCACGGTCAGCACCGTCGCGGAACTGATCGGCATGACGATCGCGGCGACGAGCGCGTCCACGTGTCCGGTCATGGCGAGCAGACCCACGACGAGGTTGTACCCGAGCGACAGCCCGAGGTTCAGTCGAATCGTGAGGAGCGTGCGGCGCGCGAGCGCGACGAGGTCGAGCAACGGCTCGAGCCCAGGCTTCGAGGCGAACACGTCGGCCGCGGCGAGGCTCGTCTCCGCGCCTCCGTGCACCGCGATGCCGACGTCGGCGGCAGCGAGGGCCGCCGCGTCGTTGACACCGTCCCCCACCATCACGATCGACTCGCCGCGGGCGCGCAGGGTGCGCACACGCTGGAGCTTGCCTTCCGGATCGACGCCGCCGCGCGCGTCGTCCTCCGCGAAGCCGAGCAGGCTCGCGACGCGCCGGACGGGACCGGCTGCGTCGCCCGAGAGGATCTCGGTCGCGAAGCCCGCGCGGCGCAGTCCCTCGATCGACGACGCGGCGTCGGCGCGCGGGCGATCGAGGAGCGCGGCGACCGCGACGACCGGCGCCGCGCGTCCACCTCGACCGCGACGACGGTGTTGCCCGCCGCCTCGAGCTCCGCGCTCGGCCTTCGAGACCGGCCCGCCACGACGATCCGCGCTCCGTGACGTAGCGCGGTGAACCGACGGCGACGCGCCGCGCGCCGACGCGACCCGCGATGCCTCCGTCGTGCTTCTCCTCGACCTCGGCGACGTCGCACGTCGCCGCGTCGAGACCGCGCACAGCGCCTTGCGTGGGGTGGTTCGATCTCGACTCGAGCGCGGCGACGAGGAGCTTCGCGCTCGCGTCCCCACCCACTCCGCAGTTCCGGTCGCCCGTTCGTCAGTGTGCCCGTCTTGTCGAGCGCGTCCGCGACACCGCGCGCGAGCCGCTCGAGCGGCGGCGTCCTTGACGAGCAGTCCGCGCCTCGCTGCGCGTCCCACCGCGACGGCCAGCGTGAGCGGCGTGGCGAGCCCGAGCGCGCACGGGCACGCGACGATCAGGAGCGCGACGGTGTGCTCGACCGCGGGGCCGAGGCCGGCCGCGCTCCACCACACCGCGAAGGTGCCCGTCGCGAGGATCGAGAGGACGAGCACGAACCAACCGGCGATGCGGTCGGTGAGGCGCAGGATCGGCGGCTTCTCCGCGAGTCCGCGCTCGACGATCTCCATGAGCCTGCCGACCCGACTGTTCGGACCGACCGCGGTCGCGCGCACGAGCAGCGGCGCTCCGTCGCTCCGCGTGCCGGCGTGCACCGTGTCGCCGACGGTGACCCGCACCGGTTCGGACTCGCCGGTGAGCAGCGCCTGGTCGACGAGCGCCTCGCCCTCGACGACCTCGCCGTCGGCCGGGACGAGTCCGCCGGAGGCGACCTCGACCAGGTCGCCGGGCTCGAGTTCGCTGACCGCGACCTCGACCGACGCGTCGCCACGACGTACGCGGCAGGAGATCGGTACGAGCGAGCGCGTGAGGTCGACGGCGTCGCGCGCGTAGCGCTGCTGCCGTTGCTGCACGTAGCGCCCGACGAGCAGGAGGAACACGAGCACGCTGAGCGAGTCGAAGTAGATCTCGCCGCTCCCGCGCACCGTGTTGATCGTGCCCGCGACACCGCCTGCGAGCAGTGCGAGCGAGATCGGCACGTCGAGGTTGCCCGTGCGCGTGCGGAGCGCCGCCAGCGCGCCGCGGAAGAACTCGCGGCCCGGCCACAGGAAGCTGATCGCGGCGATGACGAGGCTCGTCCAGCGGAAGAACTGCTGGTACGCGTGCTCCATCCCGTTCTCGCGTCCGGCGTAGAGCGCGAACGCGAGCAGCATCACGTTGCCCGCGCACGCTCCGGCGACGCCGAGGCGGACGAGGCGCGCGCGATCCGCGCGACGGTCGACCTCGCGGCGTTCGGTGCCGCTCACGGGGTGCGGCGGGTAGCCGATGCGGTCGAGCGAGCGCGCGACGTCCGACGGCTTGGCCCTGGTCGGGTCGTAGATCACGCGCGCGACCGCGTCGGACAGTCGCAACCGCGCCTCGACGACGCCGTCCTGCGCGCGCGGCAGACGTTCCACGAGCCACACGCAGGCCGGGCAGTGCACGCCCTCGAGCAGGAACTCCACCTGCGCGAGTCCGCCGGGCAACGGCGCGACGTTCGACGCGGTGAACGACTCGCGGTCGAACACCGCGTAGTCGTTCCCGCTCGTCCGCGCCGGCTCGACCTCGCTCCTGCCCCGAAGCGCGTCGCGGACGCCGTAGTAGCCGTCGAGCCCGAGGTCGCGCAGCGTCGCGTACACCGTGCGACACCCGTTGCAGCAGAAGGACTCGCCGCCCGCCGGATCGACGAGGTCGGCCGGGACCGGCAGCCCGCAGTGCGCGCACGCCGTCGACCTCGGTGCGGCCGCGGTCGCGGCGGCGCCACGCTCGCGCAGCTGCGTCATGATCTCAGTGCCCCTCTCCGCTGCAGCAGGCCGGGAGTTCGTCCCCGGTCGGCACGCCGAGCGCGTCGCTCGTGCGCGTGTGGGTCGCCTCGACGCGCTGCGCGAGCGCGATGGCGTCGAGGGTCGTGCGTCCGGCGAGCGTGACGACGCCGAGGACGATCACGACGAGCCCCGCGACGACGGGTGCGCGCGCACCGAGCACGCGGCGCAGTCCCTCCGTCGACAGTCCGATCGTCGCGAGGATCGGCACCGTGCCGATCCAGAACGCCGCCATCACGAGTCCTCCAGAGAGCGGACTCCCGACGCCCGCCGCCGTGACGACGAACGCGTAGAGCCAACCGCAGGGCAGCAGCGCCGAACACGAGCCCATCGCGACGGCTCGCGCGAGCGGATGGTTCGCGCGCCCCGCGCGCCGCAGCAGCGCCGTCACGAACGCGGGCCGCGGGATGCGCGCGAGAGCTCCGAGCTTCCCGCCGAAGCGCGCGCCGAGGTGGCGCGACACCTCGAGCGCACCGATGGCGACGAGCGTGAGGCCCGCGAGCACCATCCCGACGCGCGACAGTCCGACGAGCACGCCGCCGAGGTCGAGCAACGCGCCGAGTGCTCCGGCCGCGACGCCGAGCGACACGTAGCCGACGAGGCGACCGCCGTGGTAGCCCGCCTGCAGCGCGAGGCGCCGCGAGCCGCTGGGATCCCCCATCGCGATCGCGGCGAACGCGCCGCACATGCCCGCGCAGTGCAGCGAGCCGACGAGGCTCGCCGCGACCACCGCGGCGAGGAGAGCGGTCACCGCGACTCCTCCACGAGTTCGAGCGCCGGGACGACGACCTCGAACTGTTCGACGAAGCGTTCGCCCTCGCGACGGTCGAGCTCGACGTCGACGATCCACAGACCGGGACGCGCCATGTCGAGCGGGGCGTCGTACCAACCGTCGCCCCGTTCGGTCAGCGGGTAGGAGGCGACGTCCTCGGTGCGCTGGACGTGGTAGGCGCGCAACGAGCCGCGACAGCCCGCGATCGGCGCCCCGTGCTCGGCGCGCACCGTCACCACCGCGCGATCGCGCAGCGCCGACGCGGCGACGGTCACGTCCCAGCCCAGCCGCTCGCTCGCGCGCAGCTCGGCCACGTGCTCGTCCCAACGGACGGCGCGGTCGTAGTAGTCGGGCGTGCTCGTCGACGACGGGTCGCGCGTCGCGATGGTCATCGCCACGATCATGCCCGAGACGTGGAGGACCAACAGTCCGACGACGATGAAGACCCAGCGCGGCGTGCCGCGGCGTCGCTCGGTTCGTTCGTTCATGGT
>JAWKUH010000011.1:0-157336 GCA_041398665.1 Planctomycetota bacterium
AGCGCAGCGCCCGATCTCCTGGTCCTCCCATTTCTCGCCGAGCGCCCCACGCGCCGGAGCCACGGGGCGTACGACCGGCGACGCGCACCGTATCCGCGAGGACACGGCGACGACGGATCGCGGTCGACCTCGGGACGCGCAGGGGGACGGCACGGCGGTCGCTCGGGTAGCGTCGTCCGTCCGTCCCGCGCACCGAAGCCCGAGGAGCACCATGATCGCACCGCTCGTCCTGACCGTCCTCTCCGCCGCCCCCTCCCCCGCCGCCGACGGCGTGCTCGAGGGCTCGGTGACGAACGTGTACGCCTACAAGAACGGCGTCTCGCTCGTCACGATCCACCTCTCCGGTGCCTCGGACGCGCAGGGCGAACTGCACTACGAACTGCCCGACGCGCGGCTCGTCCTCGGCGGCGTGTGGCTCGAGGGCGACGCCGCACCGACCGCGGTCCGCGCGCGCGCCGACACGCGGACGAGGACGCGGCCCTGCGAAGGGACGGCCGAGGTGCTGCTCGCGAACGTCGGTCGCGACGTCACGCTCCTGTGGTGCCCGCCGGCGGGGAACGTCGGCGGTGCGAACCCGTTCGGCTCGCCGCTCGAGTCCGGGAACGTCGCGGGCACCGTCGTCGCGGTGCTCGGAGGCGGCACGGACGCCGTCCCCGTCCAGGACGCGACGCGGTCGTGGCTGCCCACCGCCGAGCGGCTCGTCGTCCTGCGCACGCGCTCGGGCGCGCTCCAGGTGCTGCCGGTCGCGCAGATCCACTCCGTCGCGGGCGCGGACCTCGCGACCGAGCTCACCGAGGAGGTCCCCGGCGCGTGGTCGCTCGAGTTCGAGCTCGACGAACCCGGCACCGCGTTCGAGTGCGACCTCTGCTTCCTCGCGCGCGGCATCGCGTGGCGCGCGGTGTACCGCCTCGACGGCGACCTCGCGGCGGACGACGAGCTCACCGTCGCGGCGGAGCTGTCGAACGACCTCGTCGACCTCGACGGAGCCGACGTGAGCCTCGTCGCCGGCGTGCCGAACTTCCGCTACGAGGACCTCGCGAGCTTCCTCTCCGGCGGGCGCGACACCGACGCCCAGCCCGTCGACTCCGGCCGCTGGCAACAACAGCTCTCGATGCAGAACTTCGCGTCGAACTCGATACGAACCGCTGGAGGCGCTCCGGCGCCGAGCCGCGAGGAGAGCGCGCCGGACGGCGACCTCACGCCCCTCCCGATCGGCGCCGTCACGCTCGCGAAGGGCGGACGCGCGCTCGTGACGATGCGCCGCGAGGCGGTCCCCGTCGAGCACGTCCACACGCTGGACCTCGCGGTGCGGCGCGGCTCGCTCGCCGGCGTCGAGATCGCCGACCGACACGGCGCGCCGAACGAGTGGGAGGCGGCGTACCGCGGAGCGTACGCGTCGTCGCGTCGCTCGAAGGCCTGGCACCGGATCCGGCTGACCAACCGCGGCGCGTCGCCCTGGACCGCGGGTGCGCTGCTCGTCGTGCGCCGCGGCGAGGGGCCGGCCTTCCCGCTCGCGCAGGAGGACCTGCGCTACACGTCGCCGGGCTCGACGACGAACGTGCCCCTCAACCTCGCCCTCGGGCTCGAGACGGAGTTCTACGAGGAGTCCGTGCCGGCGACCGGCGTGCCGACGGGGACGAGCGTCGTCCAGGGACACCTCGCGATCACCAACCGCACGGGCGGCGCGGTGAAGCTCGTCGGACGCATCGGCGTCGGCGGTCGCGTGGTCGTGAAGACGGGCGACGCGCGCGTCTCGCACTCCCCCGGACGCGACGACGACTGGACCGGCGACGAGCGCAACTGGTGGCGCTACGAACGCGAGCGCAACCCGCACGCCGAGATCGAGTGGGAGGTCGAGCTCGCCGCGGGCGCGACGAGCGAACTCGTCTACGAGGCGGAGTACGACACCCGTCGGCACTGATGTCGGCGCCGCGCCGGCGCGCGTCGAGCGCGCCGTCGGGCTCCGTCAGGCCGACTCGCCCTGCGGCTCGTCGAACGCGCTCGGATCGCGCCAGGGGACGGAGGGCTCCTCCGGCTCGGCGGCGCGTTCGCCGTCGCCGAGGAAGAAGCTCGCGATCAGCGCGACCGCGTAGACCGCGGCGCCCGCCCACACGACGACGGTGAAGCCCGCGGCGATCGCGATCACGACCGTGAGCACGCTGCCGACCACCGACGTGTAGCCGTTGACGCCCCAGGCCCAGGCCGTCGCGCGCGGGTCCTGCTTCGCGAGCCTGCCGAGCCCGAGCGGGAACGGCATGCCCATGAAGAACGCGAGCGGCGCCAGGAGCGCGACCGCGACCGCGATCCGCGCGGCGTCGGGGAAGGAAAGCGCGAAGTGGAAGATCGGGTCGAGGATCAGCGGGTAGACCGCGGCGAGCGCGATCACGGCGAGCAGCGCCCGCTGCGGCTTCGCGATGCGCGTCGAGAGCGCACTGCCGACGCCGCTGAACACGAGCATGCTGAACAGGACGACGGCGAGCGAGTAGACGGGGTTGCCGAGGAACAGCACGAACTTCTGCGCCATCACGACCTCGACCAGGATGAAGCCGAGACCGAGGCTGCCGAAGTAGAAGAGGATCGGCCCGAGCTTCGTGCGGTCGCCCGCCGCGCGTTCGCGCCTCAGGCGCAGCAGCGGCGCGATGACGAACAGCCACGCCACGCCGGCGAGGACGACGAGCAGGATCCCGAGGATCGCGTGCGAGTTGAGGCCGCCGAGGACGGTGAAGTACGCGTCGCGGCTCGTGAGCAGCGAGCCGTCGAAGCGGGACGTCTCGAAGAAGAACGGCCGGTCGTCCGTCGGCGGCGCGACGTCGTAGGGATAGGCCGCGAGCCACGCCGCCTGGTCCTTCGCGTCGGCGAAGTCGTCGAAGCTGCTCCGCATCACCGGCGGCGCGCCGTCGACCGAGGGGTGCGCGTAGGGACTGGGTTGCTTCGGGTGGAAGAGCGTCGTGAAGCCGAGCTTCGCCGAGGTCGCGTCGAGGGTCGCGATCTGCTCGTCGGTGAAGGGCGTCTTGCCGAACACGATCACCGAGAAGCCCTCGCTGAGCACGAGGTAGACGTGCGCGCGCGGGTCCTCGATGCCGGCGTCGCGGAGCGCCGTCCACGCCAGCACGAACAGTCGCAGCGTGTTGCGCGGGTTGCCCTGGGCGTCCGGCAGGAACCAGCGCGTCAGCGTGACCCAGCCGCCGGGCGTCGTGTGCTCGAGGTACGTGTCGAACGCCTCGCGCGTGTAGAGGAAGTTCTCGGAGAGGCTGAACGCCCCGGCCTGCGTCGTCGACGCCGTGTCGACGCCCGAGAGCTGCACGACGTCGTAGGTGTTCGTGTCGCGCTCGAGCCAGTGGCGCCCCTCGGCGACGTGGATCTCGACCTCGCCCTCGGCGTCGTCCGGCCAGTCGTACAGCCGACCCTGGAAGTCGAGGGCGACCTCGCGCACGCCCTTGACGACGCTCGGGTTGATCTCGACGCCGACGATCTTCTTCGCGCCGAAGCGCTTCGCGGTGAGGAGGTCCATGCCGCCGCCCGCGCCGATGCAGAGCACGGAGTGCTCGTCCGCGATGCGGTGCACGAGCCCGGCGGGCAGGAACTCGACGATCTCGGGCGGCGGACCGGCCTCGCGGTTCCACTCGAGCACGTTGGTCATCGCCCACGTGTCGATCGTGATGCCCATCTGCCGGGGCTGCGGACCGTCGTACGAGCGCGGCAGGCCCCACAGTCCCCAGCGCGGACGGTCGGAGGGCCAGCGGAACACGTCGACGCGCGACAGCGACGTCCACTCGCGGAAGTCGACGTAGCCGTCGATGTCGACGGGGATCGAGAGCGCGCCGTTGGGCTGCTTCACGAGGTCCTCGTCGGGTCGCGCCTCGATCGTCCCGCCCTCGGCGAGCTGCGCGCGGTAGACGCCGGGGACCTCGGTCTCGACCTCGGTGCCGTAGATGACGGCCTTGCGACCGTCCTTGAACTCGATGCGGCGGGGCTGCGCGGCCTCGATCCACTCGACGACGCGCGCGAGCGGTTTGCTGCGCGGCGGGAGGAGCTCGAACGCGTCGTCGCGCTGTTCGCCGCGGAGTCCGAGGAGCACGAAGAGCCCGCACAGACCCAGCGAGGCGAGCAGACCGAACACGGAGCTGCCGAAGGCGTAGAGCAGCGCCCCGAGCGCGGTGAGCGCGGCGCTCGCGAGCGCGACGTCCGTCGCCGAACGGTGCAGCGCGTCGAACAGCACGACCGCGAGTGCGCACCCCACGCCCGACCCGAGCAGGTTCGCCGCGTACACCGTTCCCGCGCGGTCGCGGTGGAGCGTCAGGGTCGCCGAGACGGTCAGACCCATGAAGAAGAACGGCACGAGCAGCACCGCGATGACGAAGAGCAGCGCGCCCTCGTTGCGGTCCTGCACGAGGTACATCGCGTCGACCTTCGTGTGGACGACGAGCCACAGGCTGACGACGATCGTTACGGCCGCCGCCGCCGACGGACGCCACAGGCGCCTCGCCGCGCGGTCGTCGAGCGCCGAGGGGCGCCCCGCGAGCCACACGCCGCTCGTCGCGAAACCGAGCAGCGCGATCGAGATCACCAGGAACCCGAAGTGGTACCAGAGCACCACCGAGAAGATCTTGGTGAGCGCGACCTGCAGCATGAGCAGGCCGCACGAGACCGCGAAGAGGGCGGCCAGACGGGTCGCCGGGACCGCGGAGCGCACGTCGGACATCGTGGTTGGGAGGGACCTCGGTTCGGGAACGGCGCTCGGCGCGACCCCTTGTATCGTATCCCGACGGAGCGCTCGGGGACGCGCGCAGCGTCCCTCCCGACGAGACCATGGACACCGAGACGACGATGAGAATCCTCCGGAAGCACCCCGTCGGCCGCGTGGTCCTGCTGGCGTTCTTCGTCGGCGTCGCGAGCCTCGGCGCGTGCATGCTCTTCCGCGAGACCTGGCCGAAGTACGAGCCGTACACGACCCCGGGCGGCGTCGTCGTCACGGACCGGACGGTGACCGAGGGTCCGGCGGTCGCGGAGGGCGACACGGTCGAGGTGCACTACGTGCTGTCCCTGGAGGACGGCACCGTCGTGGACTCGACGCGCGAGCGCGGCCGCCCGCTCGAGTACACGCTCGGGACGCTGACCCTGCCGGCGGGCTTCGAAGAGGGCCTGATCGGCCTGCGCGTCCTCGGTCGACGCGAGATGCGCGTGCCGCCGGAGATGGGCTTCGGTTCCGAGGGACTCGAGGGCCTGGTGCCTCCCGACGCCGTCCTCGTCTTCGACGTCGAGCTCCTCCGGATCATCGACACGGAGGAGGGCAGCGCCGCGGGGACCGAGGGGTGAGCCGAGCCGCGTCGAAGGGTCGGTGCGAGCGGACGGGACCCCCGACCGTCGCCCCGGCGTGAGCCCGGCGCGCCGCGACACCGGAGCGCCGTCGGTCGACCTCCACGGCCTGCGACCGTCGGACGCCCTGGCGAAGCTCGCACGAGCGATCCACGCCGCGCGCGTCCGCGGCGCGACGGAGATCGTCGCGATCACCGGTCGCGGTGCGAGCAACACGACCGGCGAACCGGTCCTGCGCACGAAGGTCGAGCGCTGGAGCGAGGGCGACGAGGCGCGGCGCCTCGGCGTGCGCGGCTACGAGCGCGAGTCCAAGGGCGGCGCGCTGCGGTTGCGCCACGGTCCGGCGCGGTAGTCGGGACGAGCGCGGCCGGCGATAACGCACCACCGGGCCCCGATCGACTACGCCGCGACCGCGTAGAGCGTCGACGCGCCGCGGGCGAACCGCAGCGCGAAACGGCGCACGACGGGCGGAACCGAGGCTCCGTCGGCTCCTCCGTCCCACGCGAGCTCGACCGTCACGTCGAACGCCTGCGCCTCGTCGGGGCGGGCGTCGAACTCGAGGAGGAGCGGGTCGTCGTCGAGCGGCACGCTCCCGGCCTGCGCCGCGTCGAACCGGGTCGCGCCGTCACCGACCCGGCGCCCGCGCGCCCAGCGACGGAGTTCGACCGGCGCCCCGTCGTCGCGCGCCGCGCTCACGGCGCCGAGGTCGAGCGAGACCTCGCGTTCCGACCGCGCGAGGAACACGACCACGGTGAAGCGCGCGTCCTCCCCCACCGGGTCCGGGAGGAACAGCGGCAGCACCGGCAGCATCGGACCGAGCGCGTAGATGCGTCCGCCCGTGCGCAGCGCGGAGAACTCGATGTCCACGCCGTCGCCGGTCGCGACGAGTGCGGCGTCGTCGCCGCCGAGCACGTACGCGGCCCCCGGCTCCCACGACGGTCGCGACGCGGTCCGGACGTCGAAGCCGGTCGGCGGCGATGCGAGCTCGGGTCGCGGGAAGCTCCGTCCGACGATCGCCGCGCAACCCGGGAGGACGAGGAGCAGCAGAAAGGTCGCCGCGAGGCGACACCAGAGGCGCACGGCGTTCCGGGTCATGGCGCGACAGTGGAGCACGGCGTCGCGCGCGCGTCCCGACGCGGAGCGGCTACGCTCCCGAGATGACGAACAGAATCCTCCTCGCGCTCGCTCCCGTCGTGGCGGCGACCGCGTTCGGTGCGCGTTCATGGATCGGGAGCGGAACGGTCGACGCGATCGACCTGCGACCTGGCGAGGAGCGCGAGGTCGTGCTCGTACCCGGCGAGGCTCCGCCCGTCTTCCGCGTGCGCGTCGGCGGCGCCGCGACGACGCTGCGCCTGCGCACCGAGGGCGCGAACGCCGACGTGACGATCCTCGGCGCCTACGACCGCGCGCCGGAGGACGGCGACTACTCGGACTTCGACGTCGCCTCGATCGACGACTGGATCGACGACGAGCTCGTCGTGAACCTCACGGACGCCGTGCCCCTCGAGGCCGGCGACTGGTACTTCTGGACGCCGCTGTCCGAGGCGCAGAGCTGGAACGTGCTGGGAGGCGTCGTGCGTTTCCGCGTGCGCTGCGAGGTCGTGGTGCCGGAGCGCACGAAGCTCGTCCTCGACGAACCGACCACGGTCACCGTGCGGCGCGAGAGCGGACTCCTGGCCGCGTTCGAGTGCGAACTGCCCGAGGAACTCGTCCGCGACGACGCGCCGCTGCGCTTCGAGGTCTTCTCGGACCGCGCCGACGTCGACGGTGTGGTCGGACCGCGCCTGCCGGCGCGCACCTACTGGGAGTCGTTCGTCGACGCGGAGTCCTCGCGATCGTTCGAACGCGTCGCGTTCGGCGCGAAGGAGTGCGGGCGGCGCTTCGCCGTGATGGCGTACGCGTTCCCCGAGTTCGACGAGTTCGACGAGCTCGAACTGTCCGTCCTCGTCGCGCGCGACTCGTCCGACGCGCCGACTCTGTGCCCGCAGCCCCGGCTGCCGGTCGTCCGCGAGCGCGAACCGCTCGAGAACGCGCTCGCGGCGACCGTCCAGGTCGTCGGTCCGTCGGGCAGCGGTTCCGGCGTCGTCGTCTCGCCGCGCGGTCACGTCCTCACGAACGCGCACGTGGTCTCGGGCGCGGCGCTCCCGACCTACGCGCAGGGCGAGCTCGTGCCGCTCTCCGTCTCGTTCGACCTCGACGGCGCGGACTCGACGGCTCCGACGCTCGGCGCCACGCTCCTCGAGTACGACCAGGAGCGCGACGTCGCGCTCCTCCGGATCGACAGCGACCTGCTGCGTCGGCCGCTGCCCGACGACGTGCGCTTCCCGTGCTTCGAACGGCGTCCCGCCGACGAGCGTCCGCGCGTCGGCGAGGACGTGTGGTGCATCGGCTACCCGATGACCGGCGGGACGCACTCCTTCCTCACGGTGTCCGCGACGCGCGGCGTCGTGAGCGGCAGCGCGCGCGACCGCGAGGGACGCAAGATCAAGGTCGACGCCGCCATCCACTCCGGCATGTCGGGCGGCGCGTGCGTCGACGCGCGCGGACGCCTCCTGGGTCTGCCCTCGTCGTCGGTGACCGACTCCGACCGCTCGGGCAGCCTGGGCTACGTCATCCCGCTCGAGAACGTGCCCGAGGCCTGGTGGCGACACCTCGAACGCTGACGGCGCGGGCCGCGCGGCTATCCTCGTCGCCATGACATCGTTCGCGGACGCCGTCGCACGCGGCCTTCACCTGTTCGACGGAGCCACGGGCACGCAGCTGCTCGTGTCGGGGTTCGACGCGGAGCGCGACCTCCTCGGCGCCGGGCCCGAGGCGCTCTCGACGACGCGCGCCGAGCAGGTCCGCGCGGTGCACGAGAGCTACCTCGACGCGGGCTGCGAGTGGATCCGGACGAACACGTTCCAGGCGAGCCCGTCGGAACTCGCGGCGCACGGACTCGGGAAGCGCTTCGAGGCGATCGTGCGCGGCGCCGTGCTCGCGGCGCGCGAGGCCGTCGACGCCTGGCGCGACGACGTCCCCGGTGGACTCGTGCTCGGCTCGATCGGTCCCGGACCCGCGGGCGTCGAGGCGAAGGAGCGCGCGCGCGACGCGGCCGAACTCGCGCGCGCACTCGTCGCCGCGGGGGTCGACGGGATCGCGCTCGAGACGCAGACGCGCCTCGACGTCGCGGCGGCGAGCTTCGACGCGATCGCGGGCCTCGGCCGGTCGGCGTTCGTCTCGTTCGCCCCCGGCGCGGACGGCCGCCTCGCGGACGGTGCGACGCTCGCGGACGTCGCGACCTGGGCGCGCGAGCTTCGCCCGGCACTGCTCGGACTCAACTGCGGCACGGGACCCGACGCGACGGAGCGCGACCTCGCCGCGCTCCGCGCGAACTGGGACGGTCCGCTGGCGGCGCTCCCGACCGCCGGCGTGCCGCAGCGCGCCGACGACCTCACGAGCTTCCCCGTGGCGCCGCACGAGTTCGGCGAGCGCGTGGCGGCGTGGGTGCGGCGCTTCGAACTCGCCGCGGTCGGCGGCTGTTGCGGCACCGGCCCGCGGCACCTCGCCGCGCTGGGCGAGGCGCTCGGTCGCCCGCGCCCCTGGGCCGACCTCGGCGAGCCGCGCGCGGACGAGTTCGACGAGGACGAGGAAGGAGCGTGAGCGCGACGGACGCTCCGACGGCGGCGCGCGCTCCGAGGATCGCGCGCCTGCTCGACGCCGCGGGCTGGATCGGCATCGCGCTGCTGCTCGGTGCGTACGCCGCGCTCGAGTACGGAGCGGTCGAGGACGACTCGACGCTCTACCTCGCCGCGAACGTCGCCGGCGCCTACGCCGTCGCGACGGTGTGCGCGTGGAAGCGCGCGTGGCCGGCGCTCGGGCTCGAACTGGCGTGGATCGCGATCACGCTCGTGCCGGCGTGGAGCACGCGATGAGCGCCGCCCCGGACGTCGTCCCGAAGGTGTCGCGGCGCGCCATGCTCGCGGGCTGGGCGGGCACCGCGGCGATCCTGCTCGCACAGTACCTGTTGAGGTCGGACACGATCGAACAAGGGCTGATCTACAACACGCTCAACCTCTTCGGCGGACTCGCGCTCGTCAACGTCTGCGTCCGCCGGCGCGCGTGGCAGCCCGCCGTGCTCAACGGCGCCTGGGCGGCCATTGCACTCGAACGCATCCTGATGGCGCTGTTCGTGCCCTGAACGGAGCGCGCGCCGCGCTCAGGCACCGACGCGCTCGCCGTGCAGCGCGTCGAGCGTGTGGAGCAGGAGCCACTCGCCGAGTTCCGCGCGGCCGAGCCCGCCGCTGAGGCGCGAGACCACGTTCCCGCGCAGCGCGACCGCGGCGCTCGGCACCGCGCTGATCCCGAGCGCCTCGAGCAGCGCGGGTTCGCGCTCCACGTCGACGCGGTAGACGAGCGCGCGACCGCGCAACTCGCGCGCGAGCGCTTCGAACGCGGCGTCGTGCCGCCGTTCCGCGGGAACGCGCTCGCTCGTCGCCTGCACGACGACGGGCAGGTCGCAATTCGCGAGCGCGCGCTCGAGCCGCGACGCCGCGATCGCGCCGACGCCGCCGCGGAGCAGCGCGGAACCGCAGGAACCGCAGTGCGGACGATCGTCGAGCCGCGCGACGGGAACGCGGTTCGACGCGCCGCACAGACCGCACGGGACGGAGACGACGGCGTCGTCGCGCGCATCCGTCGGAACTCCGGAGGGCCGGGCCGCGGCGCTCCGAGCGTCCGTGCGGACCTCGCCGGGGACTGGGGGGGGACGGCGATCCACGATGTTCACGATGCTAGCGGCTGAGGGTCGAGGGACCAGGGCGCGGAGGAGACCCGTCGCCGGGTCCATTCGGGCGCCGACCGGCTCCCCCGTCGGAAACGATCGGGGTCCAAGGGTTTGCGACATCCTGGCGCGCGCCGGGCGACGGGCGGAAGCTACCGTCCGCCGTGCCCCGCCGCCCGTCGAGAGGTCGTGAAACCTCGACCAAGGGAGCGGCACGGACCACGCCATGCTGCTGCGCAACCCGCCCCCCTACCGGATCGAGACGGAGCGTCTCGTCGTCCGCCCCTACGGCTTCGCCGACGCGGAGCAACTCGCCGAAGCGACGGCGAGGAGCCGCGACCACCTCCTGCCGTGGCTGCCCTGGGCGCTCGAGGAGCCGCAGCCCGTCGTGACGAAGATCGCGCTCGTCCGGCGCTGGCGCGGCCAGTTCGACCTCGACGTCGACCACGTCTACGGGATCTTCCTCGCGGACGACCGGACGCTCGTCGGCGGTTCGGGACTGCACAACCGCATCGGACCCGGAGCACGAGAGATCGGCTACTGGTGCCACGTCGACCACGTGCGCAAGGGCTACGTGACCGAGGCCGTCGCGGCTCTGACTCGCGTGGGTTTCGAGGTCTGCGGACTGCGCAAGATCGAGATCCGCGTGCAGCCGGGCAACGAGCCGAGTCTGCGCATCCCGCGCAAGCTCGGCTACGTCGACACGGGCGTCCTGCGCAGCCTCTGCCCCGGGACCGACGCGCAGACGTTCCACGACGCGCACGTCTTCTCGCTGCTCGCGGACGAGTACGCCGCCACGCCGTCCGCCGGCGCGACCGTGCGCGCCTTCGACGGGGCGGGCCGCGTCGTGCTCGGCTGACGACGGCGCCGCGGCGCGCCCGCGCTCAGGGACGCAGCTCGAGGCGGACCGGACAGCTCACCCACTCACCGACGTGCGGCGCCCCGCCGATCACCAGGCAGGCGTGGTGCAGGACCTGTTCGGCGAAGTGCGCGGCCGCGCCGGGCGCGAGGCGGATCTGGAACGTCGCGCGGCCCTGTGCGTCGAGGACGCCGGACGCACGCACCGGTGACGGTTGGTACGTCGGCGGGAACGCGATCCGGTAGAAGTAGCCGTCCTGCACGAGCGGGACGTCGATGCCGTAGAAGCTCGAGGGCGTCGTCCCCGACATGCTGCCGAGGACCATGAACGCCTGGTTGGCGCGTCCGGGTCCGGCGTCGACGTGGATCGTCTGCACGCCGCCCTGCGACACCGAGATCTCCGCGACGTCGGCCTCGATCGAGCCCGGCCCGATCTCGACCGAGCGCTCCTCCATCAGGAACGGCGCGCTCTTCCCGTTCTTCCTCCACAGGTCGTACGCGACGTCGCCGCGGTCGTCCGTGGTGTTCGCGTCGCGCAGGAACTCGACGAACTCGCGCGAGGTCGTCTGGTACCAGAGTCGGACGCGCGCCTGCGTCGCACCGGCGGGCACCGCGAAGCGCGTGTCGTCCCAGTACTGGCCGTCGGCGTAGTTCGCGCCGACGGGGTGCGCCTGCACCGCGGCGAAGCGCGCGGCGGAGTAGCCGCGCGGCGGGATGCGGTTGTCCTTCTCGACCACGTTCGAGAGGACGTAGTGGAAACCTTCGCCCTGCGGCGCACCGGTGGCGGCGGACGCGGCGGCGTCGACGCCGAGGCGGATCTCCCAGACCTTGGTGGTGCTCCCGTCGAGCCGCGCGCTGCGTCGCTCGTAGGCGCCGTGCTCCTTCACGAGGTTGCAGTCCGCGTCGAGGAACTCGACGCCGAGCCACATGCGGCGCCCCTCGGCGAACCCCGTCGGGAGTTTGTGTCCCGAGTCGTTGCGCACGCGCACGACGAGGTCGCCGTTCGAGTCGAACCAGGTCGACATCTCCGCGGCGTCGCGCAGCATGCGGTGGTTCCGCTCGAGCGCCGCGTCCACGTCCGCCTGCGTGAGGTCGGAGACCTCGCTCGGCCCGTAGAGCGCGTGCGACTGGTCGAGGTCGAGCACCGCGTTCAGCACCCAGGTGTTCGCACCGGAGAACGCGTGGCGCGGCAGGTCGGCGCGCGTGACCGGCGAGAACGCCGGGTTGCAGCCCTCGCCCGACGTGTCGGGCATGTGGCAGTCCTGACACGTCGACACCTCCGCGAGGTCGCCGCCGAACTTGCCGCCGAGGTCGATCGGCGCCTTCGCGAAGGCGCTGTTCGCCCACTCCGAGTAGGTGCGCTGCTGCGGGAACATGTCGTACTTCGACGCGTTCGACGGCTGCCCCATCGGGTTCAGGACGTAGCTGTCGGACGGACTCGGGACCGGACCGCCGACGCGCGTGAAGAGCGAGTTCGAGTTGTCGTGGCAGGTCCCGCACAGCAGCGCCTCGCGGTGGAACGGCGACTGCGCGAAGGGGTGCCAGGGGAACAGCGCGCCGAGGTCGTACGGTCCGCGCCGCGTGTCGTCGGGGTCGACGACGTAGTAGCCGTTGTGCACGTCGGTCGGCGCGTTCGCGAGCGACGCGAGGATCGTCGCGTCGATCGGCGGGTTCTGGGGATCGCCGAACGGGTCGACCAGGCGGTGGCAGAGGTTGCACGTCACCCCGTCGTAGTCGTAGCCGGCGATCGCCGAGCCGTCGGAGGGCGTGGCGTGACCCGCGAGGAAGCCGCCGGGGGTGTGGCAGCGGAGGCACGCCGTCCCGACGCCGGGGGCCTCCTGTTCCGAGACCGTGAGGCACGCCCAGAACATGGGGTCGCGCGCGGACTGCGCCATCAGGCTCGCGTTCCAGAGCGCGTACGGCTCGTTCTCCGCGTCGTAGTCGCCGTGGCAGCCCTTGCACACGACGGACGGCGTGATGTCGAGGTTGAGGCCGCCGGGCTGCGTCCCGGGTCCGAGGAAGTCCGCGGGCGTCGAGAGGACGCCGGGCGCCGGAAGCGGCGACGAAGCCGACGTGGCGACCACGCCGGCGAGGAGGAGGACGCCGGCGGCGTACGCGATGGGACGGGTCATGGACTCGGACGGGGAGCGGGTCGCGCGGGGCGCGCGGACACGGATCGGGCGGATCGAGGAAGCGTATCCCGGTCGGCGCCGCGTCCGACACCGGCTCGCCGCGGGTCGTCGTCGCGTCTCCGGCCGGTGAGGACGCGGGATCCCGCCGATTCGGATCAGCGCGGAGTGCTGCAGCGTCGTACCCGTGCGGGCACAATCGGGAACCGATGCGTCGACGTCGGGGACGCGCCGAGCGCTCCCACAGGGTCGTG
This sequence comes from Planctomycetota bacterium, assembly GCA_041398665.1. GTDB lineage: Bacteria > Planctomycetota > UBA1135 > UBA1135 > Rohdeia. The sequence goes on from JAWKUH010000011.1 coordinate 13,320, forward strand.
GGTCCCGCCGCAAGTCCGGTCCTCCCCGTCGCCTGCGTCACGTCCGCCCCCATGGCCTCCCCGCACGAAGAGTCCGCCACCGGCATGTCCGCCGGGACCTCCGCCGATCGGGCGGTGCTGAGTCGCTACCTCGCGCACCTGCGCGCGGGCGACCGCGAGGCGCTGGAGGCGCTGGAGACCGAACACCCCGGCGCGCGCTCGACCTTCGACGCGGTGCGCGCCGCCTGGGAGCGACTGCGCCCGTTCCTCTCCGCGGACGAGGACGTCGGCCTGGCGGAGCGGCTGCGCTCGCACTTCGGCGGCGCGGTCGACCCCGGCATCACGCTCGGCGGTCCGCGCCTCGGCGGCGGCGGAGCGACGCGCGAGTACCACGAGCGCTTCGGCCGCGAAGGCGCGCAGCAGCAGCGCTACCGGAGCCCGCGCGAGATCGCGCGCGGCGGGATGGGCTCGATCCGCTGCGTGTGGGACGCGGACCTGCGGCGCGAACTCGTGATGAAGGTGATGCTGTTGCCGCGCGACCGCACGGGCGGCATGGACACGAGGCCCCCCGACGGTCGCACGCTCTCGCGTTTCCTCGAGGAGGCGCAGATCACGAGCCAGCTCGACCACCCCGGCATCCTCCCGGTGCACGACATCGGGATCGACGAGGAGGGGCGCCTCTTCTTCACGATGCCGCTGGTCAAGGGCACCGACCTCGGCAAGGTCATCACCGACGCGCGTCGCGGCGTCGACGGTTGGGACAGGACGCGCGTTCTCGGCGTCGTCATCAAGGCGATGGAGGCCGTCGCGTTCGCGCACTCGCGCGGCGTCGTCCACCGCGACATCAAGCCCGAGAACATCATGGTCGGTCGCTTCGGCGAGACGTACGTGATGGACTGGGGACTCGCGCGCGTGATCGACCAGGCGGAGCACGTGCTCGACGACCGCGGGTCGACGACCATCGACGCGATCGAGGGCCTGCGCAACCGCAAGCCGACCGCGCCGACGCTCGAGCCTTCGATCTCGACGGAACGCTCCGAGGAGAAGGACTCCGACGCGCGCGTCGCGACGATGGACGGCGACGTCATCGGGACGCCTGGCTTCATGGCGCCGGAGCAGGCGCGGGGTCAGCACGACAAAGTGGGCCCGCGCGCCGACGTCTACGCGTTCGGCGCGATCCTCTACCAGTTGCTCACCGGCTATCCGCCCTACGGCGACCCGTACTCGAAGCGCCACGGATCGTCGATCCTCGAGCGCGTGCTCGAGAGCCGCTTCACCCCCGTCCAGCGCCTCGAGCGCGACGCGCCCGAGGAGCTCGTCGCCATCTCGACGAAGGCGATGCGCACGGACCCCGAGAAACGCTACTCGACGATGCTCGAGATGCTCGAGGACCTGCGCGCGTACGTCGAGGGCCGCGTCGTCCGCGCGCACGACGTGAGCCTGCGCGCCGAGGTCATGAAGTGGATGCGCCGCAACGCGTTCGCCGCGACGATCCTCGCGGTGAGCACCGGCGTCGTCGCCGTCTCGGTCGCCGTGTTCGTGTGGCAGCTCACCGCGAGCCTCGACGCGAAGGAGAAGGCCCTCGAGAAGGCCGAGGCGGAGGGCATCCGCGCGGACGCCGAGGCCGAGGACGCGCGCGCGGCGAAGCGCGCGGCCGAACGCGAGAGCGACGAGGCCAAGCGCGAACGCAGGCTCGCGCTGCAGCAGGGCTACGCCGCCAACCTCTCCGCCGTCCAGGCGAGCATCGTCGAGAACGACCTGTCGGAGGCGCGGCGTCGACTCGAGACCTGTCCGCCCGACCTGCGCGGCTGGGAGTACGCGCACCTCTCGCAGCGCGTCGACATGAGTCTCGACGTGTTCCAGGGTCGGCGCGGAGCGATGCTCGCGGTCGAGGTCGCCGCCGACGGCCGCACGTACTCCGTCGGCGCGGACGGGACGGTCGCGGTGTGGGACCCGACGACGGGTGCGCAGCTCGACTCCTGGACCGTGCGCGACGCCTGCGACGTCGGCGTCGTCGCGGACGGGTCGCGCGCCTACGTGACGTGCTCGAACGGGCGCGTCGTCGCGGTCGAACCCGGTCGCTCGCGCGCCGAGACGATCACGGACTCGTTGGGCTACGTCGCCGACGACGCGCTGCCGACCTCGCTCTCTCCGCTGGGCGACACGCTCGCCGTCGTGCGCAACTCCGTCGAAGGTTGCTCGATCGACCTCGTCGACCTCGCGAACGGGAACGTGTCGCAGATCCCGCTCGACGCGGGTGCGCGCGAGGTCGACGCCGTCGCCTGGTGCTCGGACGGTCGCACGCTCGCGTTCGGGTTCTCGAACGAGTACGGCGTCAGCGAGGTCGACGTCGTCCTCGTCGAGGACCCTTCGAACAACCCGCAGGAGTGGCCCGGCCTCGACGGGCGCATCACCGGGCTCGCGTTCGCACCGGTGCCGCGCATGCAGGCGACGTTGGCGCTGTGCACGGACCGCGGACAGCTCGCCGTGCTCGACGTCGCCGGCGACTCGGGCATCGTGTTCTCGCAGACCTCCGGTGACCGCGGGCTCGAGGCGCTGTGCTTCGCGGACGCGAACCGCCCCGAGATCCTGTACGTCGGGACGGACTCCGGCACGATCGAGGTCTGGGACGTCGCGAACTCGCGCAAGTCGGTCGTCCTGCGCGGACACGACGCGCCGATCGTCGACCTCGCGTACGACCTCGCGCACGACCAGATCGTCAGCGCGTCCATGGACGGGACGCTGCGCTCCTGGCCGGGTGCTTCCGGCGACGTGGTGCAGTCGCTCGAGACGCCGCACACCGGCGAGCTCGCCTGGATCGAGTTCGCGGGCGACGGCGAGCAGTTCTTCGTCTCGTCGCCGCGCTCCGCCGAGATCTACGACGCGTCGACGCTCCGACTGTCGACGCGACTGCGCCTCGGCGGGATGGAGATCGGGCGACCGCACCTCGGGGGCGACGGCGCCGTCGTGGGCTGCGCGCAGCTCGCGCCCGGCCAGAGCGACCGGTCGCGGTGGGCGGTGCAGTCGTGGTCCGCCGCGACGGGCGACTCGCTGCGCGGGCGCGGACTCCTGACGGGGCGTGCACTCGCGAGCGCGCGCTCGGACCGCGACGAACTGGCCGTCTCGATCGACGCGGCGCGCGCGCCCGACGGCTCGACGCTGCGACCGCGACTCGAGGTGCGCGACCTCGCTCCGGAACCGAGCGACGAGTCGGACGCGTCGGTCGTCCGATCCGTCGAACTCGAGTCCCCCGCCACGTCGGTCGCGTTCGACCCGAGCGGCGCGTGGATCGCGTGCGGACACGCGGACGGCAGCGTCACGCTGAGGGACCGCGAGAACCTCGCGGTGCGGACGCGGTTCGTGCCGCAGAGCCTCGTCATCCGGACCGGCATGGAGGCCGGGCTCGCGGTCGCGTCGTCCGCTCCGAGCGCGATCGGTTCGACCGCGTCGGCGATCCGCAACTCGGGCGAGAACGTGCCGACGGACGCACGCGTCACCTGTCTCGCGTTCCAGTCGGACGGAGGGCACCTCGTGGTGGGCGACGCGCAGGGCGCCGTTCGGCTCTACGACCTCGACACGGACGCGCTCGTGCGGGAGCTCGTCGGCCACGACGGCGCCGTGACGTCCGTCGCGTTCCACCCGGTGCAGGACCGCTTCGCGACGAGCTCGGCGGACGGGACGATCCGGATCTGGAACCTCGAACTGGGCGAGAGCCTGCTCGTGCTCCGCGGCCACCGCGGCGTCGTGACGGCCGTCGCCTTCGACCCGTCCGGCGAACGCCTCGCGTCGGTCGACTCGACGGGGCTGCTGATGATCTTCGAGACGCAGCCGCAGATCCTGCGCTACACGGCGCAGCGCGAGTCGGCGCGCAACCTGCGGAACGCGATGGAGATGGTCCAGCAGCTCGAGAAGCGCATCGGCGAGTGGTTCGCGCCGGGACCGAACCCGTCGTCGACGGACCGACCGCACGACTACGAGAACCTCGTCGACGAGCGACCCGTCGACCTGCACGACCGCGCCTGGGACATCGTGCGCTACCGCGGACGCGGCGCCGAGGACTACGCCGACGCGCACCGCTCGGCGAACGCGGCCGCGACGCTGCTCCCCGGGAACCCGGTCTACCGACGCACGCTCGGCGTCGCCCTCTTCCGCGTCGGCGACTACCGCGAGGCGATCGCCACGCTCGAGACGTGCATGCGCGAGCACGCGACCGGTCCGCGCCCCGAGGAGATCGCGACGATCGGCATGGCGAACGCGCGCCTCGGGCGTTGGACCGAGGCGCGTCGCTCGCTCGACGAGCTCGACGCGCTGCTCGGCGATCCCATGTGGGAGGACGACGCGACCGGGCGCGACTTCAGGAAGGAGCTCCTGCTCGAGCTCGAGCACTGAGCGGCACGGAGAACGGCGCGGGGAACGGCGCGGGCGCGGAGCCGCGGGTCGCCGCACGTGACGGCTCCCCGCGACCCCGCGCCCCGCGGTCGGTCGGTCGGATCGACTCGGTCTCAGCCGAGCTTCGCCAGCGCGGCGCGCACCGTGTCCCAGTTGCGCTCGCTCGGCGTGGCCTCCTGCACCTCGCAGAAGGCGACCTTGCCCTGCTTGTCGACGATGACCGTCGCGCGGTGGCTGATGAAGCCCGCGGGGTGGAGCAGGCCGTACTGCTTCGTCACGTCGAGCGTCGGATCGGCGAGGAGGTCGTGGCGGATGCCCTTCGCGGCCTTCCAGGCGCGGTGCGACCAGACGGAGTCGCGGCTGATGCCGACCACGACGGTGTCGGCGTCCGCGGTGAGCGGCTCCGCGGAGATCTTGCAGTTCTCGCCCTCGCAGGTCGGGCTCCAGTCGAGGGGGTACCAGAGCAGGACGACGTTCTTCCCGCGCTGCGCGGAGAGCTTCCACTCCTTGTCGTCCTGGGTCTTGAGCGTGAAGTCGGGGGCGGCAGTGCCGACGTCGATGGGCATGGTGGTCCTCGTTCTCGGGGCGGTGACGGTTCGTGCGACCGAGCTGCTTCGGCGGCCCGGCGGCGTGCCCCTATCATGTCGGAGCGATGCCCCAGTTCGTCACCGCCATCCGCATCCTTCCTGCGGCCCTCGCGCTGGCCGCCGGGCCCGCGGCGGCGCAGGACATCGAGCTCTTCCCCCACGACACGCGCTGGCGACTCACGCTCCAGCACCTCGATCCGCCGAGCGGGTCGACGACCGGTCTCGTCGGCATCCACTACGACCTGCTCCACCCCTTCCGGTCGTACCCGAACCTCTACGTCGGCGCGGCGACCTACGCCGGGGTGGTCGGCGACCGCGGCGGTTTCCTCGCGACGGGTTTCGAGGGCGGCCTGCGCCGCTCGATCGGTGACGGTTGGTGGCTCGAGGGCGGGCTCTTCGCGGGCGGCGGCGGTTCGGGGATCGGGGACGACGGCACCGGGCTCGTGCTGCGGCCGCACGTCGCGCTCGAGGCGCCGCTCTCCGAGTCGTGGAACTGGCGTCTCGAACTCGCGTACTGGTCGACTCCCGGCGGCGACTCCGACGGCGTGCAACTCGCGCTCGGCGTGTCGGGCGCGCGGAACCTCCTCACGGGCGACTGGTCGTTCGGCGAGCTCGACGAGCTCAACCCGAACGAGTTGATGGAGGTCCCGACGCGCGTCGAGCCGATCGTCGTGCTGGTCGATCCGAGCTCGGGGACGCGTCGGTCGGGCTCGTCCGAACCGGACCGCCGCTTCGGACTGGTCGGCGTGCGCATGCACCACTCACTCGGACGGAACCTCTACGTCCCGGTGGAGTACGCGGCCGCCGCAGCGGGCGACTCCGGTGGGTTCCGCCAGATCATGTTCGGACTCGGCGAGTGGGGTCCGCGGTTCACACCCTGGGTGTGGGGCGTGAAGGAGGTCCTGATCGGTGCCGCGGGCGGAGGCGGGTACGACACCGGCGGCGGGCTCGCGGGTCGCGTGAACGTCGGACTCGAGTTCCCGTTCGACGAGGGCTGGAGCGCGTCGGTCACGGGCGGGTACGAGTGGGCGTTCGGCGGACACTTCGACGCGTGGACGATGCAGGCGTCGGTGAGCTGGACGCCTCAGCACTACGCCCTGCCGAAGGGCTTCGACCGCACGCGACTCACCGACGAGGCGCTGGCCGAGAGCGACGTCGAGCTCGAGGACTGGATCGTCTCGGTGTCGCACAAGTCGCTCAAGCTGCGGAGCGACGCGGTGCGCCGCGACGGCGGGCCGATCGACGGGACGGTGAGCATGGCGGGCATCGGACTCGAGCGGGAGATCGCTCCGAACCTCGACCTGCTCGTCGACACCTACTCCGCGTGGAACGGTGACGTCGGCGGTCAGCAGGAGATCCTCACGGGTCTGCGCTACCGGCTCGACGCGCTGCGACCGTGGGACGTGCACGGCCAGTTCTACGTGAAGTTCGAGCTGGGCGCGGGGAGCGGTCCCGCGGACACCGGTTCGGGCCTGCTGCAGGAGTTCGGAGCGGGCTGGCGCTTCAGCCCGAGCGACGGACTGTGGGCCGCGGTCGAGGCGCTGCACGTCTCCTCGACCTCGGGCTCGTTCGAGGGCGACGGCCTCGGCCTGCACCTGGGCTGGGCCTTCTCCCGGCCGGTCGCGCGCTAGGGCGCCGCGCTCGACCGAACCTGGCTCGACCGACCGGGCGACTCCCGCGGCGTCGCCGCCGAGCCGGCCGCTCCGTAGGCACTCGTCGGCAACTTGGAGTGAAGGAGCCCCCCCCGAAGCCGACTTCCGCACTTCGGTCTTGGGCAAACGAACCAGGTTCACTTCCACGGGTTCACTTCCACGACCGCACGAGCTCGGCGGTCGCGGCGGCACAGGCCGACCAGGTGGATTCGGCGGCCCGGGCGCGGCGGGCGGCTCGGGTCGCGGGGGTGTCGGCGTCCAGCGCGGCGCGCACGGCGTCGGCCACGGCCTCGCCCAGGCGGCGCGGCTTGGTCCGCGGCACGTGGTGCGCGAGGTCGCCGAGCACCTCGCGCATCTCGGGCAGGTCCGAGACGACGGCGGGCACGCCGAAGGCGAAGGCCTCGAGCGGCGTCACCGCCGTCGCTTCGCCCGCACCGACGTGGACCAGGACCGCGGCGTCGCGCACGCGCGCCGGGAGGTCCTGCTCGCGCACGTCGCGCACCCACTCGACGTCGCTGCGCGCGGACGAGAAGCGCAGCTTGCTCTCGAACTCCTGCACGCCGTCGCCCGCTCTCCCGCACACGACCATCCGTTCGAGCGTGCGGTCGACGCGCAGACGCTCGAAGGCTTCGAGCACGGCGACCGGTGCACGACGGTCCGAGACGGCGCCGAGGACGAGCAGCGTCCTCGGCGACGGCGCCTCGTCGACCGGCGTCGCGTCGCGCAACCAGTGGTCGGAGCCGGCGCACGTCACGTGCACGCGCTCGCGCCCGACGCCGAACCCGTCGACGAGTCGATCGGCGGCGGCGTGCGCGAACACGATGAACTCGTCGTTCTCGCGGAGCACGGCGGCGAAGCGCTCGCGCTCGGCATCCCCCTCCGGCCACGAGTCGATCGCGAACACCGTGCGCGCCCTCCGCACCACCGGCCTCGTCGGATCCGAGCGGAGGAAGGCGGTGCAGCCCCGGAGCAGCCCGTCCGCACCGACGGCGCGCGCGGCGAGGTCGGCCGCGCGACGCGGCACGCGCAGCCGCAGGTGCACGCGCGGGCGTCGGACCACGTCGTCGCCGGTGAGTGCCTCCGCCGCCGCGGCGAGACGCGGCGCGCCCGCTCCGACCTCGTAGAGCGAGACGTCCGGCACGTCGCCCTCGAGCCTCAGCCACGCGCGCACGAGCTCGCGCCCGTACCTCCCGACACCCGGCGAATGCGTCGCCGCGGCGTACCAGTCGACGCCGAGGACGCTCATCTTCGGATCTCGAAATCGCTGCAGCCCGACACCTCGGCGTCCTCGGCGACGACGGTGTCGACGCGCGCCGCCGCAGGGCCGCGCGCGAGCCACGCCTCGACCCGCTCGACGCTCGACGCGTCGCCCTCGACGTGCACCAGGACGTCGCCGTTCGCGAGGTTCCGGACCCAGCCCGTCGCACCCTCCGCCGCGGCGAAGCGCGCCGTCGCGTAACGGAACCCGACGCCCTGCACGCGCCCGCGCACGACGACGTGCCGAGCGCGACGCGCCGTCACGCCTCGCTCCCTGCGCCGTGGACGACGTCGGCCAGGGATGCCGGAGCCTCCCCGCCGTCGACGCTCGCGCGGTACGCGCGCTCGATGCGCTCGTCGAGTTCGTTCGTGCGCACGACGCCCGACGTGGAGCCGCGGAGCATCGCGAGCGCGCGGTTGACCGTGACGCCCTCGGCCGGTCGCGCGAGCACGTAGCGCGCGTCCTCCGCGTCGCCGGTCCGAGCCAGGAGTCCCGCACTCTCGAGGGCGGAGAGCCCCTCCTCGAGCTTCGACTGCGGGACCGCGAGCTCGTCGACGAGCTCGAGCACGGTCGGCGGTTCGGCCGCGCGCTCGAAGGCCGAGACGATGCGGCCGAGCGCGCGCATCACGTTGAGCTCGTACCAGGCCTGGCTGTCGGACTGCGCCAGCGCCGAGCGCCGGAACGCGTGCTGGTGCTGGTCCGCGTACCCGAACTCGGCGCCCGCGAGCACGACGAGCCACGAGAACCACAACCACAGCAGGAACAGCGGGAACGCGGCGAATCCGGCGTAGAGCTGGTTGTACGACGCGACCCCGATCTGCGACTTGACGTGGACCTCCTGCAGCACCGTGAACAGGATCGCCGCGACGAAACCACCGACGAGGGCCGACCGCACCTTCACCTTCGTGTACGGGATCACGAGGTAGACCAACGTGAAGACGGTCCACATCGAGAGGATCGGCAGCACGACGCCGATCCAACCGAGGAGCGATCCCAGTCCGAGGTCGTCGCGCAGGAACACGATGACCTTCGAGTCGTTGTTGCTCGAGAGCGACGCCGTCGTGACGGTCGCCAGCACCGCGAGCAGCGGACCGACGAGGACGATCGTCACGTAGTCCGACACCTTGCGGATGAAGCGTCGCGGTCGGTCGACGCTCCAGATCAGGTTGAGCGCGGCCTCCATGCCGCCGAGGAGGCGGATGACGCCGTACACGACCACCAGGAAGCCCAACGCACCGAGCTTCTTGACGTCGGTGTTCTCGACGAACTGCAGCACCTGGTCGATCGCGACGCGCAGCTGTTGTTCGGTCTGTTCGCCGTTCTCCCCCACCTGCATCCCGACCGGGCCGAACATGTCGACGAGGAACGGGTCGATGACGCCCTCGCGGAGCCGCTCGTACGCGCCGAGCGCCTTCGCGATCGAGAACGCGAACGCAAGCGACGGGACGAGCGACAGCACGGTGACGAACGTCAGCGCGGACGCGCGGATCGGGAGCTGGTGCAGGATGCCGCGCCGCACCGCGACGATCACGCGACGCAGCACCGCCATCGGCAGCGCGCGCCACCACGGCAGCTCGGAGATCTCGCCGCGCCAGACCTCGCGCTCGAAGTAGACCTGCGCACGCTGGACCAGGGAGCTCATCGTGTGGACTCCGTCGGCATCGGCTCGCCCGAGTGGACTCGCGGCGCGAAGGCCGAACTCGCCAGCACTTCGGCCTCGGCCGCGGCGAGTTCGTCGAGCCGGCGTTCGACGGCGTCGTCGCCGAAGCGGCGACGCGCGAGCTCGGGGAAGAGCGCCATGTGGCCTCGTTCGGACGGACCGAGCTCCGCGAACAGCTCCGCGAGGCGCCGGTCGCGCGCGCGTTCCGCGAGCAGCTCGAAGCGCTCGTGGCTGCGCGCCTCGATCAACGCGGACACGAGCAACCGGTCGAGGAACGAGAACTCGCCGCCGCCCGTCGAACGCGCGGCGCGCGCCAGGCCCTCGGCGTATGGGTTCGAGGGGCGCTGCGTGAGCTCGCCGCCGAACTCGCGGACGAGCCGCAGGACCCGTCGGAAGTGCGCGAGCTCCTCGGCGGCGAGTGCGGCGAGTCGCTCGCACAGCTCCGCGTCCGAGGTGCGTCGGTGGATCAGGCCCTGGGCCGACGCCGCCGCGCCGAGTTCGCAGTGCGCGTGGTCCTGGAGCAGGGCGAGCGGCTGGGCGAGCACCGCGTCGGCCCAGGCCGCACTCGTCCGCGAGTGCAGGGCGACGCCGGGTTCACTTGCTCGAGTTCGCACCCGGCCTCCAGAGGACGTCGCCGCGTCCGCCGTCGTTCGCGGCGCGCGCCATGACGAACAACAGGTCGGACAAGCGGTTGAGGTAGCGGACCACGGCGGGGTTGACGCGCCCCTTCTCGGAGTCGAGCGCGGCGAGCTCCGTCACGATGCGCTCGGCCCGTCGGCTGACCGTGCGAGCCACGTGCAACCACGCCGCGAGCGGGTCGCCCCCCGGCAGGACGAACGACTCGAGCGGCGCGAGGTCGGCGTTGATGCGGTCGATGTGCGACTCGAGTCGCGTCACGTAGGACTCGGGCACGCGCACCGACGCGCCCGACTCGCCGGGCATGCACAGATCGGAGCCCAGGTCGAACAGGTCGTTCTGGAGCTCGAGCACGAGCTCGGCGAAGCGATTGCCCGGATCGTGCGCGCGAGCGAGGCCGAGCACGGCCGAGGTCTCGTCGATCGTGCCGTAGGCCGCGACGCGCAGCGCGTGCTTCGGGACGCGCGTGCCGTCGCCGAGGCCGGTCGAGCCGTCGTCGCCGCCGCGGGTGTAGATGCGATTGAGTCGGACGCCCATGGGACCCGCGAGTATCGCACTCCGGCCGGTCCGGAGCGAGTCCGCCGGCCGCTATGCTCCCCGCATGCTCGAACTCGCCGGAATCCGGGTCGACGCGCGCTCGGTCGGCGGGATCGAGACGGCGATCGACCTGCCCGACTGGAAGGTCTGCCTCGACGTGGGGCGCGCGGCGCGGCACCTGCTGCGGCGCGAGCTCGTGCTGTTCACGCACGCCCACGTCGACCACCTCGGCGGGATCGCGTACCACACGGCGACGCGGAGCCTGCTCGGCATGCGGCCGCCGACCTACGTCGTGCCGGCGGAGTGCGTCGAGCCGCTCGGGCGGCTGTTCGAGGCCTGGCGCGACCTCGATCGCTCCGAGATGCGCCACACGCTCGTCCCGCTCCGACCGGGCGAGAGCCACGCGATCCGGCGCGACCTCCGCGCCGAGGCCTTCGCCGTGTCGCACACCGTGCCGAGCCAGGGCTACCTCTTCGTGCAGACGAAGAAGAGTCTCGATCCGCGCTTCGCCGGCCGCTCGCAGAGAGAGTTGGCGCAGCTCGCGCGCGCCGGCGAGCGGATCGACACGGCGACGGAGGTGCCCGAGCTCGCCTTCTGCGGCGACACGCGCATCGAGGGCCTCGATGCGCACCCCGACGTGCGTCGAGCACGCGTCCTGATCCTCGAGTGCACGTTCCTCGACGACCGCGTGCCCCGCGACGAAGCGCGCGCGTGCGGCCACGTGCACGTCGACGAGGTCGCGGAGCGGGCCGACTGGTTCGAGAACGAGCGCATCCTGCTGACCCACTTCTCGTCGCGCTACCGACGCGAGGAGATCGAGACGCTCCTCGTGAAGAAGCTGCCCGCGAGGCTCCTCGACAGGGTCGTGCCCCTGCTGCCCGATCCCGACGCCGGTCGCGACTGAGTCGTGCGGCGCCTGAGGTGCCGGGAACCACGCGAATCACAGGGAGCCGGGGAGGACGGGGAGGTCACCTGCAGGTGAAACGCGGCAGGCAGGAGGGACGCACCGGTGACCTTGCCCGGCCCAAGTGGACACCCCCGTTTCGCGCGTGATGCGCAAGGATGTGTCCATGGCCCGGAAGGCAAGGCGGCGTTACACGCCGGAACAGAAGGCGGACGCGGTTCGCATGGTGAGTGAGGTCGGCAACATCGCCGAAGTGTCCCGCACGCTCGGGATCGACAAGAGCACGCTGCGCTACTGGGTGCTCGACGCGGAGGGGCTGACCGACGCGAAGCGGTTGAAGAAGCCCGCGCCGCCGAGCGAGGAGTCGCGGCCGACCGAGACACCGGACCAGGAGCTCGCTCGGCTTCGGCGCCAGGTGCGGCAGCTCGAGATGGAGCGCGACTTCCTAAAAAAAGCCGCGGCCTTCTTCGCGAGGGAGCAGGGCGAGCCTTCGACCTGATTCTCGCGGAGAAGGCGAACTTCTCGGTGGGCCTGATGTGCCGAGCGCTCGGCCTCTCGCGCAGCGGGTTCTACGCGTGGCTGTCGCGGCAGCGGCCTTCGAAGAAGGAGCTCGAAGACGCGAAGGTGGTCGAGGCGATCCGCGAGGTCCACGCGGCGAGTCGCGGCACCTATGGCAGCCCACGGGTGGTCGAGGCGCTCGCTCGCAGGGGCCTACCGACGAGCCGGCACCGTGCGGCGCGGCTCATGCGCGAGCACGGGATCCGCGGCCGGGTGCGGCGTCGGTTCCGCTCGACGACGGATTCGTCGCACAGCTTCGAAGTGGCCGAGAACCTGCTGGAGAGGCGCTTTTCTGCGGATTCGAGCGATGTCGTGTGGTGCGCGGACCTGACGCAGGTGCACACACGGAGCGGCCCCGTCTACCTCGCGGCGATCATCGACATCGGCACGCGGCTGATCGTGGGCTGGTCGATGGCGAGCCACATGCGGACGGAGCTGATCGAGCGCGCGCTCGAGAACGCGTTGGCCTGGCGCGATCCGGCGGCGACGCTCATGCACCACTCCGATCGCGGAAGTCAGTACGCGAGTGGGTACTTCCAGGCGCTGCTCGAGCACCACGGCATCACGTGCAGCATGAGCCGCAAGGGCAACTGCCACGACAACGCGGTGATCGAGAGCTTCTTCGGGACCTTCAAACAGGAGTGGGCGAACTGGCAGGAATGGAGCGGGCTCGATGACGCGCGCGCGTCGACCCACGACTACGTCGAGCGCTTCTACAACCGCGAGAGACTCCACTCGACGCTCGGCTACCGCACGCCGATGGAAGTCGACGGGGAGCTCCTGCATGTGCGAACCCAGCACGAAGTCGTCGCGTGAACCACGCGAAGATCGAAGACCGCCGGGGGCTCCGCCCCCGGACCGCCGCGCTCAGCCTCAGCCTGCTTGGGGCAGGCTGAGCGCGGCTCCCCCAGCTGGGGAAGGGAGACCCTTCCCCAGACCCCAACCCCAACAACTGCACGAGAAGTACGAAGTCTGGGTGTCCACGATTCCCAGCAAGGCCACTGCGTTCCAGCGCCGCGAAGCGGCGCCTTCGTGTTCTTCGTGTCCTTTCCTGTCGTTCCCTTCGTGTCGAAATTGCGTGGGCTTCGGCGCCGAAGGCGCCGAGCGCAGCACCTCGCGCACATCTCGAGGCGCGGCGCGGCCTACCGGCCGCGCGACCATACAATTTCAACACTAAGAACCGAAGAGCAGAAGGAGGCCTCTCGCGGTCACGGTCCGTCCTTCCGTTCTTCTGATCTTGGTGTTGAAGGAGTTGGCGCCGCGGGCGCCGCGCGCCGGACGTCAGCGACGGTGGAACGCCTTCTCGAGGTCGGCCAGCGTGAACTTCACGCGCGTGGGACGCGCGTGCGGACAGGTCTGCGAGTTCTCGAGCAGCTCCGCGCGTTCGAGCAGCGCACGGATCTCGTCGTCCGTGAGGCGGTCGCCGGCCATGATCGAGGAGCGACACGCCGTGCGGTGCAGCACCTCCTCCACCACGTCCTCGGCCTCGGGCAGTTCACCGTGCGCGACGAGGAAGCCCACGACGTCGCGAACGATACCGACCGCGTCGGGGCGCTTCAGCAGCGCCGGCAGGCCCTGGACCGCGACGCTCGTCGGCCCGAACACCGACAACTCGATGCCGAGCCTCGCGAGACCGACGAGGTTCGACTCGATCAGCTTCACCTCGTCGCGTGCGAGTTCGACGACCTCGGGCACCAGCATCCGCTGCACCTCGATGCCGCCCGCGCGGAGCTGCGCGCGCAGGCTCTCCAGCGTCACTCGTTCGTGCAGGGCGTGCTGGTCGACGATCTCGAAGCCGTCGGGCAGTCCGCGCACGAGGTACGTGCGATCGATCTGGAGGAAGGGACCCTCGATCCGGTCGTGCGACCGCCACGCGGCGTCCGCGGTCGCCGGGCGCTCGTCCCCGTCGCGCGCGCCGTCGAAGGCGTCGTCCGGGAGCAGCGTCGCGTCCGACATCGGCCGCTCCGCAACCTCGTCGCGCCGGTCGCGCGACGGCCTCATCTCGTAGACGCCCTCGGGACGCGGCAGCCAACCCTGCGCGTCGCCGCGCGCCGGCGCCCAGTCCCCGCGCTTCTCGACGCGACGCAGGAGCGACTCGCCGGGCGTCGCGATGTCCGTGCGTGAGACGGCCTCGCGCAGGCGCGGGACGATCCAGCCGAACAGCGCGCGCTCGTCGCGGAAGCGCACTTCGCTCTTCGCGGGGTGCACGTTCACGTCGACCATGGCGGGATCCATGTCGAGCGCCAGGAACGCCGCCGGCTGACGCCCGTCCTCGAGGAAGCCGCGGTAGCCCTCCTTGAGGACGCGCGAGAGCAGCTTGTCGCGCAGCGGCCGACCGTTCAGGAACCACATCTGCCGCGAGGCGTCGCGACGCGCGAATCGCGGCGGCGCCACGAGTCCGCGCAACGACAGGTTGCCGTGCTCCGCCGCGACGTCGACGAGCGCGTCGGCGAGTTCCGCCCCGAACGTCCGCCGCACGCGCGCGCGGAGGTCCATGTCGGTCCCGACGTCGTAGAGACGAGCGTCGCCGTGCGTCGCGACGAAGCCGACGCCGGGGTGCGCGAGTGCGAGGCGCTGGAGCAGGTCGAGACAGCGAGCGAGTTCGGTGCGCTCCGTCTTGAGGAAGCGCCGCCGCGCCGGCGTGTTGAAGAACAGGTCCCGCACCTCGACCGTCGTGCCGACGGGACAACCCGCCTCGCGCACGTCGAGGACGCGGCCTCCTTCGTTGACGACGCCGTGGCCCGTCGGCGCGCCCTGGGTGCGCGAGAGGATGCGGCAGCGCGCGACCGAGCCGATCGACGCGAGCGCCTCGCCGCGGAAGCCGAGCGACGCGATGTGGTCGAGGTCGTCGAGCTCGTGCAGCTTGCTGGTCGCGTGCGGCAGGAACGCGCGCTCGAGGTCCTCGCGCTCCATGCCGAAGCCGTCGTCGACGACGCGCACGAGTCGCGCACCGCCCTCCTCGAGGTCGACGCGCACGTGCGTCGCGCCCGCGTCGAGTGCGTTCTCGACGAGTTCCTTGAGCACCGACGCCGGTCGCTCCACCACCTCGCCGGCGGCGATCTGGTTGCGCACGAGTTCCGGGAGCTCGCGGATGCGCGGGGTCACGACCTCACCCCCACGCCCCGCGCGCGCCAACGGATCGCGAGTGCGGTGAAGTGCTCGACGCCGACGTCGACACCGGTCGAACGCGCGTCGATCTCGAGGGCTCCGACGTCGTCGAGCATGCGCCTCCACTCGCGCGATCGCGGGCGCGCGTTCATGCGAGTGCGCCACGGACCGACGGCGTTCCCCGTCACACCCGCCGCTTCGAGCGCGTGCTCCGGCGACTCCCCCGCTTCGTGGGCCTCCGCGATCGCGAGTCCCTGTCGCACGGTGCGCCCGAGTTGCGAGAGCAGGATGGCCGAGAGTCCCGCGGCGTCCACGAGCCGACTTCCGTCCTTCTGCTTCATGCCCGCGGCGAACAGGCCCGTGAGGTCCGCCAACGCGCGCGGGAGGTCGCCCGCGACGAGGTGGTCGGCGGCGTCGAAGGGGGAAGCACCGGCCTGCCAGTTGGCGGCCGCACGGACGTCCCCGGGACCCATCGCGCGGATGCGTTCGAGCTGCGCGTCGAGTGCACCGAGATCGTTGCCCGTCGCGGCGGCGACGTAGAGGACGGAGCGCGGGTCGAGTCGCACGCCGAGCTCGCGCGAGCGTCGCACGAGCCAGGTGGCGAGCTCCGTCCGCATCGGATCGGGGTTCCAGGGCGGCGGGCTGTCGTACAGCTTGCGCACGGCGACGACGCGGTCCGCGCGCTTCACGATGCCGTTGTCCGCGCGCAGGCTCGGTGCGACGAGCAGCACCGCGCGCTCGGGCTCCGACCGATCGAGGAAGGCCGCGACCGACGCGGCGAGCGGAGCCTGGTCGCGCGCGGTCGCGCGCAGCTGCGCGTCGAAACCGCGCAGGACGAAGAGCTGTCGCGGTGCGAACATCGGCGGCGTCGCGAGCTCCGTCGCCACGTCGGACACGACGTCGCGGCCGTCGCCCGCGTCGCGGACGAGCACCTCGTAGTCGAGCTCCCTGGCTCGGGACGCGACGGCGTCCTGCACGCGCCTCGAGAAGTACTCCTCGTCGCCGCGGACGACGATCGAACGCGGGACGAGCGTCCACCCCGGTACCTCGGCGAGGAGGGCGTCGACCTGTTCGATCGGCCCGGCGCTCTTCTTCTTCCGCTCGGTCACCGGAGGAGTCTACGCGAGATCGGCGACGACGCCGGCGAGCAACGCGACGCCGACCCAACCGTTCGCTGTGAAGAAGGCTGCGTCGACCCTGGACAGGTCGTCGGGACGCACGATGCGGTGTTGCCAGACCAGCAGTGCCGCGCCTGCGGCCAGCGCGAGCCAGTACCACGTTCCGAGTTCGGCACGCGCACCGAAGGCCGCGAGCGCCGCCACCGTGACGACGTGCAGGAGCACCGAGACGCGGAGGGCGGTGCTCGTACCGAAACGTGCCGGGACGGAGTGCAGCCCGCGCTCGCGGTCGAACTCCGCGTCCTGACAGGCGTAGATCAGGTCGAAGCCCGCGACCCACGTCGCGACGGCGAACGCCAGGAGCAGCGGGACGGCGACGTCGCCGTCGGGAGCGCCCCGCACCGCGACCCACGCACCGAGCGGCGCGAGCGCGAGCGACGCGCCGAGCCAGAGGTGCGCGGCGGCGGTGAAGCGCTTCGCGAAGGAGTAGCCGACGAGGACGGCGAGCACCGGCGGCGCGAGCGCGCCGCACCACGGACCGAGGAACCAGGCCGACGCGAGGAACGCGGCGCCCGAACCGATCGCGAGCATCGACGCTCCGCGCGGCGAAACGGCGCCTCGCGGGATCTCGCGCGACGCCGTGCGCGGGTTCTGCGCGTCGAGGCGCCGGTCGACGTAGCGGTTGGTCGCCATCGCACAGGTTCGGGCGGTGACGGCGCACACGACGATCCACGCGAGACGATCGAGCGCCGGGACGCCGGCGGCGGCGACCCACGCCGACACGAGGGCGAAGGGCAGCGCGAAGATCGAGTGGCTGAACTTCACGAGCCCGAGGAGGTCGCGCGCGGACGTCATCGCGCGTCGTCCTCGCCCGGTGTCGCGCCCCGCTCGCGCGGCGGCTCGAGCTCCCCCTTCCAGCGCGCGCCGACGCGGTGCTCGAACCGCAGGGCGTCGAGCACCTTCCCGACGACGTGCCCGACGAGGTCGTCGACGCTGCGCGGATGGTGGTAGAAGCCCGGCATCGCGGGGAGCACGACGGCTCCGAGGCGCGCGAGTCGCAGGAGGTTCTCGAGGTGGATCTCGGAGAGCGGCGTCTCTCGCGGCACGACGACGAGCGGTCGGCGCTCCTTGAGGGCGACATCGGCCGCGCGCTCGACGAGGTTCGACGAGAACCCGACCGAGACGCGCGCGAGCGTCCCCATCGAGCACGGACAGAGCACGACGCCGTCGGTCAGCGCCGTCCCCGACGACGGCGGCGCTTCGACGGCTCCGGGCACGAAGGCTCGCACGTGGGCCGCGGCGTCCGACCCGAACCAGTCCGCGACGGCGCCCGGGAGCCCTTCCCCGCGCACTCCGACGTCGACGCCCAGTTCGTGGCGCAACACCTTGCAGCCCGCTTCGGTGATCGAGAGCGAGACGTCCGCCCCGGCGTGCACGAGTTCGCGCACCAGGCGGTCGGCGTAGACGTGGCCGCTGGCGCCGGTGAGGCCGACGAAGACCCTGCGTCGCGGTGAGTCGGACATGGAACGGTGAGTGGACGGACGGCCGTCAGTCGAGCACGCCGGGGCCGGCGCCGAGGAGCAGAGCGAGGTTGAACAGACCGTGGCTCCAGGCGGCGACGCCGAAGCCCCTCCACTGGAACACGAGGCCGAGGAGACAACCCCCGAGGAAGCGCCAGGAGAAGGTCGCGCCGTCGAAGGGCTCGCCCTGCCCGCCGACCAGCGCGGAGAGGACCTGGAGGTGGAAGGCGGCGAAGAGCGCGGCGGCGCCGACGATCGCCAGGGACTCGCCCGCGACGTGCGCGGCGCGCGCCGGCGCCCCGAGGAACGAGAGCGACGCGCGGAACAGGACGAAGCACAGCCCGATCGCCCCCACGCGGAAGACGAGCTCCTCGAAGAAGGCCCCGCCCGCCACGAGCGCTCCCGCGTCCAACGACGGAGCGATCGAGCCGGGGGCGACGCCGTGACCGAGGTCGACGTGGGTACTGCCGAGGAGGCGGTGCGACCAGATCAGCGCGGGACCGAGCGCGAGAGCGACGACCGCGCCCTCGACGAGCTGACGCAGGACGCGCGGCGCGACGTGCTCCTCCTCGGAACGAGCGACGCGCACGGCCACGACGAGCGCTGCGAGCGTCGCTGCGAGCAGCACGAACTGCCGGACCGGATCCGCCGCGGGCCCGAACCAGGCGAGCGGCAGGGTGAGGATCCGCTCCGCCGTGTTGCGGACCGTCCCGTCCATGCGGTGCACGCCCCACTCGTAGAGGAGGGCGAGCGGCGCGGCCGCGAGGAAGCCGACGGACAGCGAGGGGTGTCGCGAGGGCTCGAGCTCTCCACCACGCTCGTGGGGCGACGCGTCGCCGCGACTCACGACGTCGCGGCCTCCCCGACGCGCCCGACGTGCAGCGCCGCCGCACCGAGTCCCAGGACCTCGTGGCGCGCCTCCACGAGCCCGGCGCGCCGCATGTCCTCCTCGAGCTCGTCCGGCGAGGGCCAGGCGAGCACGGTATCGGGCAGGTAGCGGTACGCCTCGCGATCGCCGCTCACGACGCCGCCGACGACGGGCAGCACGCGCGTCATGTAGCCGACGTACACCGACCGCCATGGTCCGCGCGCGGGGAGGGAGCACTCGAGGACGGCGACGATCCCGCCGGGCCGCGTGACGCGCGCCATCTCGCGCAGGCCGTCGACGCGGTCCTCGAGGTTGCGCAGCCCGAAGGCGATCGTGGTCGCGTCGAACGCGGCGTCGCGGAACGGCAGGCGCAGCGCGTCGCCGCGCACCAACCGGCTCGCTCCCTCCTTCGTCCTCGCGCGGGCCAGCATCGCTCCGGCGAAGTCGACGCCGTGGGCGCGCATGCCGTGGCTCGCGAGGACGACCGTCGAGTCCCCCGTCCCGCAGCACACGTCGAGCACGCGGCCGCAGCCGGCGTCCCGCAGGAGGCGCGCGGTCCGGCGACGCCATCCCCGGTCGATGCCGAGCGAGAGGACGTGGTTGAGGAGGTCGTAGCGCGGAGCGATGCGATCGAACATCGCGCGCACGCGGGCGGCAGCGGGCATGGTCGTGACCGCGCGACAGGTGGTTCGTCGCGCGGCGCCGCGATCATCGTGCGCGGGACCGGGCCGCGCGAGTGCGGTCGCGGATTTCGTCGCGTCGACGAACGGGTGGACGGAACGGGGCCGCGTCCTCGCGGACGCGGCCCCTCGTTCGGTCCCGGACCGCGGCGCGCGCCGCGTCCGGGCTCACCGGCGCAGTGTCACCGGCGCAGTGTCACCTGCGCAGTGTCACCTGCGCCACATGTCACTGTCGCCAGTAGTCGCCCAGGCAGACGACGCCCTGGGCCGCGACGGACTGCGTCCCGGTCGTCGTCACGTCGACGTCGAGCTTGGGATAGCCCGCCTTGACCTGGAACACGTCGATGACGCCCTTGTCCTCGATCGCGGCGAACATGAACGTCGGCGTGCTGGCCGGGACGAAGGTCGGTCCCGGCAGGACGCGGTAGACGTTCTTGCCGTTGACCGGTGCCGGAGCACCCGCGGCGCTGTAGTCCGTGATTGGGTTGGCAGCACCGCCGGCGATGTTGAGCATCGAGTCGAACGAGATGTCGACGGGGACGCCGGAGAGCTGGCTCTCGTTCAGCGAGATGAACACGTCGAGGTCGAGCGCCCGCGAGGTGAGGTTCACGATCGCCGTGACCGGGATCTGACCCGTCACCGTGCTCGTGACCCGGAGCTGGCTCAACGCCCCCTCGTTCGTGCCGATCGGCTGCTGGGTCGTCGTGTTGATCGGGTTGCGGTGGGCGACCCAGACGGCGCCCGTCAGGTACGAACGGTCCAGCATGATGCGCTTCGGCGACTCGAAGCGCTGGGTCGCCTGACCGATCAGGCTGTCCGGACCCCAACCGCCTTCGCCGTCCGGGCCGGACTCGAAGACCGAGACCGAGCCGTCCTTGCACAGGACGAAGGCGAAGTAGGTGTTGCGCTGCGTCGCGAAGTTCGGGACGTGGCGCGGTCCGACCGCGACGTCGACCGGTTGGGCCGGCAGGCCGCCGACGGTCTTGCGGACCTCGAGGTCGTAGGCGCGGATGATCGAGATCGAGTTGTCGCCCTCGTTGCAGACGAGGATGTCCTCGTTGTCGGGCTGCCAGACGATCGCGTTCGGGAACGGACCGACGTCGATGGTCTTGAGGATCTTGTTGAAGGTCGTCGAGCGCGGATCGATGTCGATGAACGTGACCTGGTTCGCGATCCGGTTCGTGACGGCCAGGATGTCGAGGTTGGGCGACATCGCGAGGTTCGTCGGGTCCGCGACCTTGATGCGGTCGAGGACCGTCATCCGGTTCGAGTTGAGGACGACGATCTCGCCGCTGTTGTTGAGCTTGTCGGCGACGTAGAGGAAGTGGCCGACCTGCTGCCGCATCATGTACGGGTTGCAGAGCGTGATGTCCGACTGCGGACGGCTCGGCCCGACGAACCAGCAGTTCTGCGTGCCGATGAACAGCCCGTTCGGCGGAATGTTCTGCGACGGGTTGCCGAACGGGTTGCCGAACGTCGACAGCAGGTTCTGGAACCCGGGCGCCCCGAAACCGCCGAGCGCCTGCGGGAGGTCGTCGATCGACGTCGGCTCCTGCGCCTCGATGAAGGGCGAGATGCACAGCGGCGGGAAGACCAGCGGCGGGGGGTTCGGGTGCGGCGCGATCGAGATCAGGTTGCCCGTGCCCGGGGGCAGGGTGCTGAACTGACCGGGCTGGACCGGAGCCACGCTCGTCCCCGCGATCGTCACCGTGGGGTTCTTGAGACCCGACGAGGCGCACGCGTTCGGGTTGCCGGCCTGGCATCCCAGCGGCGGCGGCGCGTTGTTGTAGATCGTGTCGAGCGAGTGACCGACGGCGATGTCGAACACGCTCGCGATCTTGGGCGCCGCGACGAGGCGCGTGTCGAGCACGCTGTTGCGCGCCAGGGTCATCGCACCGGAGGACCCGCCGTTGAACGTGCAGTTCCCGATGAAGAGCTTCGGCGTCAGCGCCGCGCCGTTCTGGAGGAGGTTCGGGTTGAGCGGCCAACGCGAGTTGCCCGTCTTCCACGGGTTGTTCGAGTCGAAGGCCGGCGAACCGGTCCCCTGACCGAAGCCGTTGAGGTCGAGCACCGACATACCGGCCGGGTTCTTCCGACCGACGTAGATGACGTCGGGGAGGACCGGGGCGTTCGCGATGACGCGGCCCGAGCCGGCGACGAAGAACGTCGACGCGGGCGCGGTGTTCATGTTGCCCGAGATGTCGGAGACCGTGTCGTCGGCCACGCGCATGTCGACGCGGCTGTACTCGCTGCAACCGTTCGCCGACGAGTCGCTGCCCGGGAACGAGTACGCCGGGATCATCGTGACGCGCGTCAGGTTGTACGGCGACGCGAAGCGCACCTTGTACTGCATCGTCGTCAGGAAGTCCGGCGGGCCGAACGTCATCTGGAACGCCGAGCCGTACTCGAAGTTGTTCGACGCCTTGTCGAACGTGCCGAGCGTCGCGGGCTGCACGGGCTCGGTGAACTCGATCTCGATCGTCGTGGCGGGGTCGACGTCCTCGGAGCCGTTGCCCGGCGTGATGCGGGGCACCGTGTTGAGGCCGATCTGCTGCGTCGCGACCCGCGGCGGCGCCGTGTCGTCACCGACGGTCGAGCTGGCGACCGCGTCGAACGCCAGGAACTGGCCCGTCGTGCTGCGCACGCCGGTCGACGCCACGACCTTGATCTGGCGACCGACGGGGAAGGCGTCCGGGGTCGAGAGGTCGTCGTCGTCGTCCGCGACGAAGACGAGCGTCCGGTCGTTGAAGAGGTTCGAGGCGTAGGAGTACGCCGACGTCGTCCCGGGGAAGCCGAGGCCGCTCTGGTCGAGGAGCTCGGGCACGCCGTTGGCGTCGAGCTGGACCCACTGCTCGAGATCGTGGAGGCCGCTCGCCTGGACCGTCTTGCTCGGCGTCATGCCGTTGATGAAGACGCGGCCGCTGACGTTCTCCGTCGTGTTCGACGCGGGGTCGTACGCGACGATCGAGAGCGTCGTCGAGAGGAAGTTGTTCGTGACCGCCGACGGCGACAGGTCGAGCACCGAGTCGAGCGCGATGTCCTGCGTGAAGCGGACCGCGACGAAGTGGTTGCCCTCGAAGCCGTTGGGGAGCACCGCCTCGTCGTCCCACTGGGCCGGCGGGAGGATCGGGTTGTCCTCGCGGACGTTGTTCAGGATGTCGTCGACGCTGCGGATCGCCATCAGCTCCGAGGTGACGGTGTCCGTGTTCGGGTCGACGCGGTAGACGAAGTACGGGAGCACCGGCCCGAAGCCGTTGTTCACCTCGGCGATCACCATCGACGCCGACGTGCTGCTTCCGCCCGACTTCGTCGTCGCGCTGCTCCCTCCGCAGGACGCGAGGACCGCACCGACGAGAGCGAACGACGTCGCGAGGCGCGTACCGACGGTCGTCCGACGAGCGGACGGGCTCGCGGCGTCGAATGCGTAGGAGGAGCTGTGTGCCATGGAAGATGAAGCCTCAGCGTTGGAAGCCTTCGGGCTCATGGATGCGTCTGGGATGGGGACTCGACCGTCCCGCGTGCTCCCTCGGACGCACCCGCGGGGGAACGCGGGAGCGAGGGAACTCGCGGGATGAGGAAAGTCGTTCGGGACGGCGGACCGCCCGAGCGGCGTTCGAGGTGGAGTTGGATCGAGGGCGGAACGGAGTTCGTCGTCGAACCGTCCGGCGGACGGCGACGATCCCTCCCTCCGAGCGGCTCTGGGAGCGCCGGGGAGTTCCGCGGGTCGGGGGAACGGGACGGGTTGCGGAGCGCGAAAGGATAGCCGCCTCGGGTACCGCGACGGCAGGTCCATCCGACTTCGGCGTGCCGTTCCGGGCCACCGCGGTCGACCCCGGGCCCGCTCCGGCGGGCCGCGATCGAGGGAGAAAGAACCGCCCGGGGGGACTCAATCGCCGTGCCGCGCTGGGGCACCTCGCGGGCACGGCCCCGCGCCGAACCGTAACCAGCTTGTGAAAAGAAGGTTACGGCGCTCGAACGAAGTGCGAGGACGCTGCCGCGGGGCCCTCGCGGGACCCTTGGGCCCGCGCCGCCGTGCGCCCTCCCCCGGGCCCTCCGCGGGTTCGTGCGCTTTCGCACGAACTCACCGACGACACCCCCGCCGGGCCCCGGCCGCGAGACCGCCGCGCCGCGGGGGCGGTCGAGCGGCGCGGCGGCGTCGCGCGCCCGCGTACGCTCGTCCCATGGAGGCGAGCAGCGCGAAGGGTGAGGGTCGCGAGGTGTTCCGTCCCGCTCCGGGACCCGCGTGGACGGACGCGACGGCGAGACAGGACGAGCGCGACGCCGAGGGCCGGCTCCGACCCGCCGACTTCGACGAGTTCGTCGGGCAGGACCGGATCGTCGACAACCTGCGCGTCGCGATCCGCGCCGCCCTCGCGAGGAACGAGGCGCCCGACCACGTGCTCCTCTCGGGGCCGCCCGGACTCGGCAAGACGACCCTCGCTCGCATCCTCTCACGCGAGACCGGCGGCACGCTGCACTCGACGAGCGGTCCGGCGCTCGAGCGACCGCGCGACCTCGTCGGGATCCTCACGCAGTTGCGACGCGGCGACGTGCTCTTCGTCGACGAGATCCACCGCGTCCCGGCGACCGTGGAGGAGTACCTCTACGGAGCCATGGAGGACTTCTCGATCGACTTCACCCTCGGCGAGGGCGAACGCGCGCGCGTCCTCCCGATGTCGATCGAACACTTCACGTTGGTCGGTGCGACGACGCGCGAAGGACTCCTCTCCGCACCGTTCCGCGCACGCTTCGGACTCACCGAGCGTCTCACCCCCTACCCCGTCGAGGACCTCGTCCGCATCGTCCTCCGGTCCGCGCGCCTGCTCGCGTGCGACCTCGACGACGCCGCGTCGCGATCGATCGCCGAACGCTCCCGCGGCACGCCGCGCGTCGCGAACCGCCTGCTCCGGCGCGTGCGCGACCTCGCCGAGGTCACGGGCACGGCGGTCGACGACGATCTCGTCGAGCGCACGATGGAACGTCTCGGCGTCGACGAGAACGGACTCGAGGAGATCGATCGAAGGTTGCTCGCCTACCTCGCCGCGGCGGACGGTCGACCCGTCGGCCTGAAGACGCTCGCCGCCGCGCTCGGCGAGACCGAGGACACGATCGAGGAGGTGTTCGAACCGCACCTGCTCCGCAAGGGTTTCGTGCACAAGACGCCGCGCGGCCGAGTCATCACCGACGTGGGTCGCACGGCCTGCGGGAGCGCGACGCACACCGCGCTCTTCGACTGAACGACACCGGAGCTGGACGTGGTACGGCGTAGGCAACCGTCGAGCGCGTGCGGTGTCCCGTCGAACGACGCGGCCCGGCACGCGCGACCGTCGCGAGGCCGGCGAGCCGCGAGTTCGCGTTGGTTCGCGATCCTCGCGACCGTCGCGTGCGCGGCCTGCGTCGCCTTCGAACCGTTGCCTCCGCGCCACGTCGACGTCGCGGTCGCCGTGCCCGTCGCCGAGCGCCCCGCGCCTCCGCCCGACGTCTGGAGGCTCCAGCGCCTCGTGCCGGTCCGCATCACCTCCGCGGAGGAGCGCGACGTGCTCTTCGTCACGGTCGACGGGACTCGCCACGCGCTCTCGCGACGGAACGCGTCCGTCGTCGTCGACGGCGGCGCGCCGCTCCCCTACGCGACGTTCGACGGCGCGGAGCTCGAGCACGAAGGCCGCACCTACGCGGGACGCCTCGTCGTCGCAGCGCATCCCGAACAAGGACTTCGACTCGAGAACTGGGTCGACGTCGAGTCGTACGTCGAAGGCGTGGTCGCGTCGGAGGTCGCCCTGTGGAGCGCACCTCCCGCGTTCCTCGAGGCGCAGGCGATCGCGGCGCGCAGCTACGCACTCGGGACCCTCGAGCGGCGCGCGCGCGACGGACGCGCCTTCCTGCAGGACGGCGTGCTCGACCAGGCGTACCGCGGACGCTTCCGACCGGACGCAGCGGGACGCGCTCGCGGTCTCGACGCTCGCCTGCGCGACGCCGTCACGGCGACGCGCGGGCGCGTGCTCTCCTTCGGCGGGCGCGTCGCGGACGCGCGCTTCCACGCTTCGTGCGGAGGTCACACGGCCTCCGGACTCGACGTCTTCGGTCCCGAGGCGCCGCCGGGCGGGACCGCGCTCTGCGCGGGTTGCCGCGCGGACTCCGCGTGGTCCGTGCGCCTCGACGCGGCCGACCTCGGACGCGCCGCGGAGTCGCTCGGACTCGACTCGCTCGGCGTCCCGTACCCCACGCGAACCGACCCCACCGGGCGCTGGCTCGAGGTCGAGCTGCGCGGGACCTTCGGCGTGAAGCCGCTGTCGGCGCTCGAACTCCGTCGTGCGATCGGCTGGGACCGCATGAAGAGCACGTACGTCCTGTCGTGGCGGCAGGGTCCGGACGGCGGCGCGGAGATCGTCGGACGCGGGCGCGGTCACGGCGTCGGGCTCTGTCAGGAGGGAGCCCGCGACCTCGCGGAGCGCGGCTACGACGCGGTCTCGATCCTCGCGCACTACTATCCGGGTCTGCGGGTCGGGGTCGCGAACCTCGGCGCGCCCGCACCCGCACGATGAACGCCGACTTCCGATTCCGGGTCGACGCGCGGAGCAAGGACTCCCGCGCGCGCACCGGCACGCTCTCGACTCCCCACGGAGAGGTCCGCACCCCCGCCTTCATGCCCGTCGGCACGAAGGCCACGGTGAAGGGACTGACGCCGGCGCAGATCGAGAGCACGGGCACGAGCATCGTGCTCGCGAACACCTACCACCTGCACCTGCGCCCCGGCGAGGACACGGTGCGGGAGCTCGGCGGACTGCACCGCTTCATGGGCTGGAACGGTCCGATCCTCACGGACTCCGGCGGGTACCAGGTGTTCAGCCTCGCGCACCTCTGCAACGTGCGCGAGGACGGAGCGGAGCTGCGCTCGGTCGTCGACGGCGGCGTCGTGCGACTCGGCCCCGAGTCCGTGATCGACGTGCAGCGCGCGCTCGGCGCCGACGTGATCATGGCGTTCGACCACTGTCCGCCCGACCCGACCGACCGTCGCGGCGTGGAGGACGCCACCGAGCGGACGCACCGCTGGCTCGACCGTTGCGTGCGTCGCTTCCGCGAGCGCGGTCCGGTGCACGGCCCGCAGGCGCTGTTCGGGATCGTGCAGGGCGGCGCGTTCCCCGACCTGCGCGCACGGTCGGTCGAGGCGGTGTGCTCGCACGACCTGGTGGGATACGCGATCGGCGGCGTGAGCGTCGGCGAACACGAGGAGGCACTCGGCCTCGCCATCGACGCGTGCGCGCCGCTCCTCCCCGACGGGAAGCCGCGCTACCTCATGGGCGTGGGGACGCCGCGCGACTTCTTCCGAGCGGTGCGGGCGGGCGTCGACATGTTCGACTGCGTGACGCCGACGCGACACGGCCGCAACCACCAGGTCTACACCTCGCGCGGGCGCATGAACGTGCGCAACACGGCCTGGGCGCGCGACCCGCGGCCGCTCGATCCGGACTGCGCGTGCGAGGTGTGCCGCGTGTTCTCGCGGGCCTACCTCCGCCACCTCTGCAACTCGGGCGAGATCCTCGCGGGCGTGCTCCTCACGCTCCACAACGTGCACTTCTTCCAGCGGCTCATGGAGCGCATGCGCGAAGCCGTCGAGGTCGATCGCTTCGACGAACTCGAGGAGGAGTACGCCGTCACGCTGCAGGCGCGCGTGCCCACCGACGGGGCACCGACGGTCTGACGACACACCGTCGCGGCCCGCGCACGACGGTCGAGACGAGAGGCCCGGGATCCGTCGGACTCAGCGCAGCACTTCGATCGTGGCGACGTCGAGGACCGGGAGGTCGCGGACGAAGGCCGAGATCGACGGGTCGAGCGGGAGCGACGCCTCCTCGACGACGACGAAGCCACCGTCCAACCCGATCTCGCGGCCGACGAAGACCTCGAGGTCGTAGCGCTCGCTGGTGCAGCGCAGCACCGCCTGGGGGTCACCGCCGCGGGTGACGCGGTAGGTGCGCGCGCCGCGGCTGTCCTGGAACCGCTCGAGCACGCCGCGCACCGCGAAGCGGCCGTAGAACGGGTCGCGCTCGCGCAGGCGTTCCCACTGCTCGCGTTGACGCCGCTCGCGCTCGCGCTGGCGTTCGACGCGCTCCTCCTCGAGGAGCGCGCGTGTGCGGTGGATCTCCTCGAGCGCGTCGACGCGTTCGAGCTTCTGCGTCACGGACGACGCGAAGGCGTCGCCGCCCTCGAGCGCGAGCACGCCGCGGTACGCGTCGCGCAGACCGTCGAAGTCGGGAACGGCGCGCAGACGCTCCGACTCGAAACGCTCGTCGACCTTGTCCAACGCGGCCTGCACGAGCGTCGCGCGCTCGCTCGTCGGCGCCGCGGCCTCGCGCACCGACGCTTCGTTCTTCGGGACGGCGCCGCGACCCGAGGGCGTCGCCGAGGCGGCGAGCGCCTTCTCCTCGCGCGCCCAGCGATCGACGCCGTTCTCGCCCTGGGCGAGCGGCGCCGTGCGATCGGCCTGGACGTAGCCGCAGGCGCCCGGCGGCGCCCAGATGCGCACCCAGGTCTCGGCGAGCGGCACCGCGGCGTCCTCGCGCGAGATCTCGGCGACCTGGTCGCCGGCGAACAGGCGCAGACCGAGCGGGAAGTTGTTCACGTCCGTGCCCGCGCGCGGACGCATGAGCACGTTGTTGCGCGTGACCTCGAGCACGCCGGGAGCACCTTCGACCTCGCCGACGTAGCGCCCCGAGACCCACACGGGCAGACCGCCGGGCACGTCGACCTCGAGCCAGCCCGCCGACTCGCCGTACACCGCGAGCAACCCGTTGGTCGGCACGTCGACGAGGGGCAGTCCCTGCACGTCGGCGAGGTTGCGGACGGTGGCACCGCCCGAGCGAGCCTGCACGTAGCGCAGCGGCGTGCGCGACTTCGTCTGTCCCGCTCCGTCGTCCTGTCCGGAGTGCACGAGCGGGACGATCGCGCCGCGCGCGTCCGAGTGAGCTGCCGCCGACGCCGGGGACGCGAGGAGCGCGCGCCCGGGGACGACGATGGCGAGAGCGAACGAAGCCGCGACGAACGCGCGCCGGGCGGGGCCGAACGACGACATGGGACTTGTCGTGGGATGCTGAGGTTGGGGCCGGGAGCGCGACGGGCCGCGCGGAGTCGCGCTCCGCCTCCCGCCGTGGGGTTCGCTCCGGCGTGCGGGACCCGCGCGGGGTCCCTGCGCCCGAGGACGTGCTCCGCGGCGGCGCCGCGGGCCAGGTCGAAGGGTATCCCGCGAAGGGGCGCGCGAGCACGTCGAGTCGGGCGAGGTTCCCGCCACCGGCGCCCGTGCGCCGCGGCAGCCCTTCCAGCGTGCACCGGCAGGGCCTACAGTGGCGCGTTCGATCGCGGCCCGAGGCGGGACGAGCTCCCGGACCGGCGGTGTCGCGCGAAGGTCGAATCGACGCCGTCGGAGGAACGTAGGGTCGCGGGGCGGACGGTCCGACGAGGTCGGCCGGCCGGGTCGGCCCGGCGCCCGCCGACCGACGTCGCGGACAGCACGACACCGGACCGCACGACACCGGACCTCACGACACCGGAGAGCCATGCGCCACTTCCTGCACTCGAAGATCCACAAGGCCCGCGTGACCGAGGCCAACCTCGACTACGTCGGATCGGTGACGATCGACGAGGCCCTGATGGAGCTCGCGGACATCCGCGAGTACGAGCAGATCCACATCGTGGACAACACGAACGGCGCTCGACTCG
This sequence comes from Planctomycetota bacterium, assembly GCA_041398665.1. GTDB lineage: Bacteria > Planctomycetota > UBA1135 > UBA1135 > Rohdeia. The sequence continues at coordinate 42,488 of JAWKUH010000011.1, forward strand.
TGACCTACGCGATCCGCGGCGAGCGCGACTCGGGGATCATCGGCATCAACGGGGCGGCGGCGCACCTCGTGAAGGAGGGCGACGAGGTCATCCTGATGACCTACACCATGGCCGAGGAGCCCTCGGACCCGATCTGCGTGCTCGTGGACGAGGAGAACCGCTTCGTCCGCTACCTGCGCGAGACGGCGCGCACGGTCCCGAGCTTCTGACGCCGGGGCCCGCGCCGTTCCCCGGGGCGACGCCGAGACACGCTGCCGCGAGGCGCCCGAGCGATCGGGCGCCTCGCGGCGTCATGTCGGGGCGGCTCCCGCCGCTCCACCCGCCGTCGCTCCGCGGCGATCGCCTCCGCGCGCGACGGCGACGATCCACACGCGCAGCGCGCCGCGCTCGCGCAGAGCGCGTGCACAGGCTCGCACCGTCCCGCCCGAGGCGACGACGTCGTCGACGAGGAGGACGGATCGACCGCGGAGGCGTTCGCGCGGCACGCGGACCTCGAACGCGCCGCGCACGTTGTCGCGGCGCGACGTCCCGGCCGAGCCCTGGGGAGGCGTCGGTCGCGAACGGCGGAGCGCGCGCACGTGCTCGACGCCGAGACGCTCGGCGAGGACCCGCGCGAGCAGGTCGGCCTGGTCGTAGCCGCGCTCGATGCGGCGCAGGGGATGCAGGGGGACGGCGGTGACGAACGGGTGCGGTCCGGGCGGACCGCCGGCCTCGCGCACGGCTCGCGCGAGCGCGAGGCCGAGCTCCTCGGCGAGGTCGGGACGCCCGCCGTGCTTGAAGCGGAGCAGCCACTCGCGCAGCGCGTCGTCGGCGAACGTCCCGTGCACGACGCAGCGTTCGAAGGCCGGCGGCTCCGCGCGACAGACGCGGCACGTCCGCCCGTCCAGTGCGAGCGCGACCTCGGCGGCACAGCGCACGCACCTCGCGCGCGCCGACGACGCGGCGCGCGACGGCGCGAGATCGCATCCGCACGTCCCGTGCGAGCGCCGGCAGAGTGCGCACGCGCGCGGCAGCAGGAGATCCGTCACGTGACGCGCGAAGCGCGACGCCGCGGACGGACGCGCGCCTCGATCCGCTCCCCCCTCGGGTCGCTCCCTCCCGACACCGATCTCCGTCGTCATGGACGAAGGACCGGTCCGCGCGCCGCGGGTTGCGACCGTTCTCCCGGAAAGTTCCGCGACGCGTCGTCCGCGGAACGCGCGAACTCAGGCGATCTCCTCCTCCACGACCAGTCTCCGTTCGCGCCGCTGCGGCGCACGGTGCTCCTGGAACGGGAGGCGGACGCGGGCGCGCACGCGCGCCGTGTAGGACTGCACGGTGTCCTCCGCCTTGAGTTCGACGCCGAACAGCTCCCCCACCTCGCGCGTCAACTTCGAGTCGGACTCGAGGTCGACCTCGCCCTCGAGCAGGAGCTGTCGCACGTAGCGCTGGAACAGGCGCCGCGACGCCCACCAACCGACGACCTGGAGCGCGGCGACGGCCGCGACCGTCAGCCCGACCCAGAGGATCGGGAACTCGCGTGTGACGTCGACGCCCTGCGACGAGCGTCCGTAGAGCTCGAGACCGAAGCCCGCGAGCATGAGCACGAAGCCGAGCGTGACCTGGACGCGGTGGAAGATGTAGGTCCGGATCGATCCGAGCCGACGCTTCGAGAGCCCGAACGCGTCGCGCAGCATCTCGCGCGGGTCGCGGAAGAGGATCGCGTTGGCGAGCAGGAAGCAGCCGGCGATCGCGCACACGAGTCCGACGACGACCCAGTCGGGCGCCCGCAGGAGCGAGTCCGGCGGGAGGACCCCCGCCGGGAAGGACGCGGTCGCGCTGGCGACGAACATGGCCCAACGCTACTTCCGGCGCGCTCCCGCGCGCAAGGACCGGGGTCGACCCGGGGACCGCGCTGCTACGATCCCGCGCCCCATGGCCGAACGACGACCGCAGGAAGGGCTCACGAGGGACGCGGACGGTGCGGACGCGACCGAGGTCGGACGCGTGGCGCGCCTCGCGCGCCTCGCGCCGGACGAGGGTCGCACCGCGCGTCTGGCGTCCGACTTCGAACGCATCCTCTCGGCCTTCGAGAGTCTCCAGTCGATCGACGTCGACGGTGTGGAGCCGCTCCACCGCCCGCTCACGGGCGACGGGATCGAGCGCGGCGACGTCGCGTGCGACGACGGAGCGCTCGACCGCGACGAACTCCTCGCTCGCGCCGCGCGGACTCGCGAGGGTTGCTTCAGCGTCCCGAGGACGGTCGGTTGACGTCGAGCGACGCACGCGACGCGGACGCGACCTCGATCGCCGAGTCGTGCGCCCGCGGCGAACGCAGCGTCGAGTCGGTCGTCGCCGACGCGATCGCGCGCGCCGAGGCCGATCCGTTCGGCGCGATGGCGGAGGTCCGCGCGGAGCTCGCCCTCGAGCGCGCGCGGGAACTCGATCGGCGACGCGCGGCGGGCGAGGCACCGGGGCCGCTGCACGGCGTCCCGTTCGCGATCAAGGCGAACCTGTGCGCGCGCGGGTTCGAGACGCACTGCGGCTCGCGCCTGCTCGCGGGCTGGCGCGCGCCCTACGACGCGACCTCGGTCGAACGTCTCCTGGCGGCCGGCGCCGTGCCGCGCACGACGCACATGGACGAGTTCGGCATGGGGTCGAGCGGCGAGAACTCGGCCTACGAGGTCCCGCGCAACCCGCGCGACTCGGGGCGCACCTGCGGCGGTTCGTCGAGCGGCTCGGCCTCCGCCGTCGCGTCCGGCGTCGTCCCGTTCGCGCTCGGCTCCGACACGGGCGGATCGGTGCGACAACCCGCCGCCTTCTGCGGCGTCTTCGGCCTGAAACCGACCTGGGGCCGCGTCTCGCGCCACGGACTCGTCGCCTTCGCGTCGTCGCTCGACACGGTCGGCGTCCTCGCGCGCAGCGCGCGCGACCTCGAGCGCGTGCTCGCCGCGGCGTCGGGCGCCGACGGACGCGACGCGACCGCGACGACGACGCGCTTCGAGCCGCGCGCCGAGCTCGACGGACTCGACGGCATCACCTTCGGTGTCCCGACGTTCGCGCGCGGCGACGGACTCCGCGGCGACGTCGCCTCGGCGTTCGACGCCGCCCTCGAACGACTCGCGGGACTCGGAGCGCGCCTCGTCGACGTCGAGATCCCGCAGGCCGAGCACGCCGTCGCGACCTACTACGTCGTCGCGACCGCCGAGGCCTCGAGCAACCTCGCGCGCTTCGACGGCGTGCGCTACGGCGAACGCGTCGACGGCGACGGGACGCTCGACGGCATGTACGCGGCGACGCGCACGCACGGGTTCGGCGACGAGGTCGTCCGGCGCGTGCTGCTCGGCACGCACGTCCTGTCGAGCGGCTTCTACGAGGCGTGGTTCGACCGGGCCGCGCGCGTCAGGCGCCTCCTCTCCGACGGGTTCGACCGCGCGTTCGCGACGGTGGACGCCGTCGTCTCCCCCACGGCGCCGACGCGCGCGTTCGAACTCGGTTCCGTGCCCGACCCGCTCGAGCTCTACCGCGGCGACGCGCTCACCATCCCCGCCAGCCTCGCGGGCCTCCCCGCCGTGAGCGCACCGTGCGACGTCGAGGGACTGCCCGTCGGACTTCAGATCGTCGCCCCGCGCGGCGCCGACGCACTCGCGATCGCCCTGGCGCGCGCGTTCGCTCCGGGATCGGTACCCGCGGCGGAGGTCGTCCGATGAGCGTCGGAGGTTGGGAGGTCGTGATCGGCCTCGAGGTGCACGCCCAGCTCGCGACCGGTGCCAAGCTCTTCGCGCCCGAGCCCTACGTCTTCGGCGCGGAGCCGAACACGCTCGTGTCGGTCGTCACCAGCGCGCAGCCCGGCGCGCTCCCCGTCCTCGACCGCCGCGCGATCCGGCTCGCCCTGCGCGTCGCGCTCGCGCTCGACTGCGACGTCGCCGACGTGAGCTCGTTCGACCGCAAGCACTACTTCTACTGCGATCTGCCCAAGGGCTACCAGATCACGCAGCTCTTCCGCCCCTACTGCTCGGGCGGCGCCGTCACGCTCGCGGACGGTCGGAAGGTGCCGCTCGTGCGGATCCACGTCGAGGAGGACGCGGGCAAGGCGACGCACGACCGCGGCGACGACACGCTCGTCGACCTCAACCGCGCGGGCGTGCCCCTGATCGAACTCGTCACCGAGCCCGCGCTGCGTTCCGCCGACGACGCCGTCGCCTTCCTCGAGGCCTACCGCGAGGTGCTCGTCTACACCGGCGCGAGCGACGCCGACATGGAGAAGGGCAACCTCCGCTGCGACGTGAACGTCTCGGTCCGCAGGCCGGGCGAGCCGTTGCGGACGAAGGTCGAGCTCAAGAACCTCAACTCGCTGCGCAACGTGCACGCGGCGATCCTCCACGAGGTCGCGCGCCAGTCGTCGGCCTACGAACGCGGCGCCGAGCACGAGGTCGTGCAGGAGACGCGCCTCTACGATCCCGACCGCGACGAGACGCGGACGATGCGATCGAAGGAGGACGCGCACGACTACCGCTACATGCCGGACCCCGACCTCCCGCCGGTCGTGGTGACGTCCGAAGAGCTCGCGGCGGTGCGCGCGGCGATGCCCGAACTCGCTCCTCAACGGCGCGAGCGCTACGTGTCGCGACTCGGACTGTCCGAGTACGACGCCGGCGTCCTCACGGGGTCGCGCGAGACGTCGGACTTCTTCGACGAGGTCGTCCGACTCGCCGGTGACGGCGCGGCGAAGTCCGCCGCGAACTGGGTCTCGAACCAGGTGCTCGGCGCGCTGTCGAACGCCGAGATCACGGCGAGCACGCTCTCCGACCTCCCCTTCGGTCCGCACGAGCTGGCGGAGCTGCTCCGCCTCGTCGACGAGGGCACGCTGCACCAGCGCGGCGCGCGGGACGTGTTCGAGCGACTCGTGCGCGAGGGCGGCTCGCCGCGCGAGTGGGTCGAGAAGCTCGACCTCGGCGCCGTGCGCGACGACGGAGCCATCGAGGAGTGGTGCCGCGCGGCGATCGCGGCGAACGCGAAGGCCGCGGACGCCGTCCGCTCCGGGAACGAGAAGGCGGTCGGCGCCCTCGTCGGCGCGGTGATGAAGGCCTCGGCGGGCAAGGCGGACCCGGCCGGGGTGCGGGAGGCGCTCCTGCGGCTCCTGGCCGAGTCCTGAGCGGCGCGCGGACTCGACGCCGGGCGGAGACCGCGAGCGTCTGCGACGCTAGAGCCCGGATCCCCCGTCCTCGGTGTCGTCCATGCACTCCAGCTCTTCTCGCCGACTCGCGCTCCTCGTCCTCTGGGTCACCGCTCTCGCGACGCTCGCGGGCTGCGTCGGTCCCAAGCCCAAGTACCACGATTCCGGTTTTCGTTTCTCGTGGGCCGACGAGGTCAGGAACGGCGGCTCGCAGAGCGGGTCGGAAGCCGACCAGTAGGCGAGGAGGAGCGCGCGCGATCGAGATCGGCGCCAGCGACCGGCGCCCGGTCGCTCGTCGGGTCCGCTTCCTCCGCGAACGACGTCGTCGGCGCCGACGCGAACGCCGACCTGGATGCGAACGCTTCGGTCGTTCGGCCCGAGACCTCGGAGCCGCGCCGCGGCTAGCGTCCTCGCGGACCCTTCCCCGTCCGCCCGGCCCGCTCCGCACCGGACGGATCCCGGCAACCCGCCGCAGCGCGCATCGGATCCTCGTCGTCCACCGTTCCGCGCGAAGGCAACTCCTCCCAGGAGGGTTCCCCGTGAAGTTCTCTACGTTTCTTGCAGTTCCGATGGTCCTCGCCCTGGCGACGACCGACCTCCGTGCGCAGTTCGCGACGGAGGACGCCGTGATCCAGCCGGCCGACGCCTTCCTCTGGGAGTACGTCGGAGCGTCCATCGTCGGATCGCGACCGAGCTTCGACGTCGACGGTGACCGACTCGCGCTCGGACGACCGAACAACGGCGCCGCGGGTCCGAACGCGGGCGCCGTGTCCTTCTACGAACGCGACGACTCGGGTGCCTGGGTGGAGACCGACTTCCACTCCTCGGGGTCCGCGAACATGGCTCTCGGCGCCCACGTCGTGCTCGAAGGCTCGACCTGCGTCGTTTCGGCCGACGGACGCAACGCGCTCCAGACGTACGAGCGTGTGGGTCCGGGGAAGTGGCGCGAGTCGCAACTGATCGTGTCGCCCACCCCCGCTTCGGGTTTCTTCGGCGACGCCTTCGACCTGATGGACGGGCGACTCGTCACGTTGACCCACGGGAAGGAGAACGCGCCGTCGGCGTACGCGAGGCCCGCCCGGGTCGACGTCCTCGAGAAGCGTCCGGACGGCAGGTTCGTCCACGCGGCCGGCTTCCCATTGGTCGACGCCGCCGGCACGGCGATGCGGGTGATCTCGATCGACCTCCATCGCGACACCATCGCCGTCTCGGGCGACCTCCTCGACTACCCCGTCGATCCGTTCGCGCACCCCGCGGTGACGCTCGGGAGCATCTGGATCTACCGCCGCGACCAGCAGGGCGCGTGGACGCTCGACCAGAAGGTCGTCAGCCGGTACCCCAACCGGAGGCTCGGCGGCGTCGTCGACCTCGACGGCGAGACGCTCGCCGCGATGTCCGCGGAGTTCGTCGCGTTCAGCCCGGTCTGCGAGGTCGAGGTGTTCCGGCGCGACGCGGCGGGCGTCTACCGGTACGTCGACACGTTCAGCACGAACGAGTCGAACGAGAAGGCTCGCTTCGGCTCGTCGATCGCGGTCGCGGGCGATCGCATCGCCGTCGGCGCGCCTCGCCCGTACCCCGGCCTCCCGTTCGGCAGCGCGTACCTCTACGAGCGCAGGACCGACGGCACGTGGTACCGGTCCGTGCGGCACGCCACCGACGACGGAACCGACACGGGCGGAGCCTGCGCGATCGAGGGCGACACGCTCTTCGTCGCGTCCGGCGGTTCGAACTCGGCCCTCGGATCCCTGCGGGAGATCGACATCGCCCCGCTCATGCACGGCTCGCGCGTGGTCGGCCTCGCGAGCGGCGGACAGCAGGACCTGCTGCTGCGCGCCGGTGCCGCGCGGCGCGGCGACGCGTACCTCGTCCTCGGTTCGACGACGGGGACGTCGCCGGGCGTCGTGCTCGCGCGCCTCGGCGTCGAGCTGCCGCTCGTCGTCGACGCCTACACGGCTGGGCTTCGCGCCGTCCTCGCCGGTCGTCGGCGCGGTCGGCCTCCTCGACGCGGACGGCAACGCGGACGCGGCGTTCGTCCTGCCGAGCGCGACGTCGCCCGCCTTCGCCGGCGTGCGCCTGCGCCACGCCTACGTCGCGCTCGACCTCACGACATTCGAGGCCTTCGCGAGCAACGCCGTCGCGGTCGCGCTCGTCCCCTGACCTTCGGAACCGTTCGAGGAATACCCCGCGATGCACACGTCGCGGGCCTGTCCTGTCCCGGGTCGAGGCCCTCACCCCACTCGATCGTCGCGGGCGGCTTGCTCGAGACGTCGAGGACGACGCGGCTGGATGCCGCGAACCTGCCGGATGACGCGGTTGCTGATGCGCGCGATCAGCTCGCGGTCGAGGTACGCCCAGTCCGCCGTCATCGTCGACGGACTCGACGATTCGCAGCGCACAGGCCTGTTCGTAGGTGCGCGTCGCCCATGACGCCGACGGAGCGCACGGGCAGCAACACCGCGAAGTACCGCTACAGGCTGTGCTGCGCGCCCGCCGCCTCGATCTCCTCGCGCACGACGCGTCGGCCTTCCTGGCAGAGCGACGTTCTCCGGCGTGATGTCGCTCCAGATCCGCACCGCGAGGCCGGGTCCGGGGAAGGGCTGGCGGTCGACGAGGCTCGACGGCAGGCCGAGGTTGTGACCGATCGCGCGCACCTCGTCCTTGAACAGCTCGCGCAGCGGCTCGACCAACGTCATCTCGAGGTCCTCTGGCAGACCTCCGACGTTGTGGTGGCTCTTGATGACGGCGGTGTTGCCCCCGTGCGCCGCCACCGACTCGATCACGTCGGGGTAGAGCGTGCCCTGGCCGAGGAAGTGCGCGTTCTCGAAGCGGCGCGCCTGCTCGCGGAAGACCTCGACGAACTCGTGCCCGATGATCTTGCGCTTGCGCTCGGGATCGGTGACGCCCGCGAGCTTGGTGAGGAAGCGCTCGCCCGCGTCGACCATCGTGAGGTCCATGTGGAGGTGCTCGCCGAACAGGCGCCCCACCCCCGCCGCCTCGTCCTTCCGCAGCAGACCGTTGTCCACGAAGATGCAGTGGAGCCGGTCGCCGATCGCCTGGTGCAGGATCATCGCGGCGACCGAGCTGTCGACGCCGCCGGAGAGTCCCATCACGACCTCGCCGTCGCGCCCCACGAGTTCGCGCACCTTCGCGACCTGGTGCTCGACGATGTTGTGAGGTGTCCAGTCGCCCTCGAGTCCGCAGACGCGGTAGAGGAAGTTCTCGATCACTTCGCGGCCGCGCACGGAGTGCGTGACCTCGGGGTGGAACTGGATGCCGTAGAAGCCGCGGTCGTGGTCGCCGATCGCGGCGAACGGGCAGGTGTCGCTCTCGGCGAGCACCGCGAAGCCCTGGGGCAACCGCGAGACCTGGTCGCCGTGGCTCATCCACACCACGGTGTGACCCTGGACGCCGACGAAGGGTCCCGAGGGATCGAGGATGCGCATCGACGTGCGACCGAACTCGCGTCGCTCCGCCGCCTCGACGTGGCCGCCGAGCGTCTGCGACATCCACTGCATGCCGTAGCAGATGCCGAGCACCGGCACACCGAGCTCCAGCACCTCGCGCGGGATCTCGGGCGCGTCGTCGGCGTAGACCGAGGCCGGACCTCCCGAGAGGATCACGCCCGCGAGGTCCATGTCCTTCGCGACCTCGAGGCAGCGCTTGGCCGGCGCGATCTCCGACCACACCTGGGCCTCGCGGACGCGCCGCGCGATGAGTTGCGCGTACTGGGTGCCGAGGTCGACGACGAGGACGCCGCGGTTGTCCTTCATGCCTGGATACGGTTCGCGAGCGCGTCGGCGCTCACTCGTGGAAGTAGTTGGGAGCTTCGCGGGTGATCGTCACGTCGTGCGGGTGGCTCTCCGCCACGCCCGCGCTCGTGACCCGGATGAAGTGCGCGCGCTCCCACAGGTCGCCGATCGTGCGCGCGCCGCAGTAGCCCATGCCGGCGCGGATGCCGCCGGTGAGCTGGTACACGAACGTCGAGAGCTCGCCCTTGTACGGCACCATGCCCTCGATGCCCTCGGGCACGAGCTTCTGCGCGTCGGTGACGTGCCCCTGTCGGTAGCGTTCCTTGCCGCCCTCGATCATGGCGCCGAGCGAGCCCATGCCGCGCACCGCCTTGAACGTGCGGCCCTTGTAGATGATCTTCTCGCCCGGACTCTCGTCGAGACCGGCGAACAACGAACCGAGCATCACGCTCGAAGCGCCGCCCGCGAGCGCCTTCACGGCGTCGCCCGAGAAGCGCACGCCGCCGTCGGCGACGACCGGCACGCCGGTGCCTCGCAGCGCGCGCGCGACCTCGCACACCGCGGTGAACTGCGGCACGCCGATGCCGGCGACGACGCGCGTCGTGCAGATCGAGCCCGGCCCGATGCCGACCTTGACGCCGTCCGCGCCGGCCTTCACGAGGTCGAGCGCGGCCTCCGCGGTCGCGACGTTGCCCGCGACGACGTCGACGGCGTGCTTGTTCTTGAGCTCGCGGACGGTGTCGACGACGTTCGACGAGTGTCCGTGCGCGGTGTCGACGACGAGGACGTCGACGCCGGCCTCGACGAGACCGGCCGCGCGCTCGTAGTCGTGGACGCCGATCGCCGCGGCCGCGCGCAACCGACCGTAGTCGTCCACCGCGGAGCACGGGTAGGCCTCGAGGTTGTCGAGGTCCTTCATCGTGATCAGTCCGGCGAGGCGCCCCTTCTCGTCGGTGATGATCAGCTTCTCGATCTTGTGCCGGTAGAGCAGCTCGCGCGCGTCGTCGAGCGACGTCGTGGGCGGCGCGGTCACGAGGTCGCGGCCCGTCATGACCTCGCTGACCGGCGTGTCGTCGCTGGTCTGGAAGCGGCAGTCGCGCTTGGTGAGGATGCCGACGACCCGCCGCTCGGCGTCCGTGATCGGGACGCCCGAGACGTTCTGGGTCGCCATCAGCTCGCGCGCGCGCGCCATCGTCGCGTCCGGGGGCAGCGTGAGCGGGTCGCGGATGATGCCGTTGGCCGACCGCTTGACCTTGTCCACCTCCTGCACCTGCCGCTCGATCGACAGATTGCGGTGGATCACGCCGATGCCGCCCTCGCGCGCCAGGGCGACGGCGAGGCTCCAGCCCGTCACCGTGTCCATCGCCGCCGAGACGAGCGGCAGGTTGATCGGGACGTTGCGGGAGACCCGCGTCCTCACGTCCACGTCCTTGGGCAGCACGTCCGAGTGACGCGGGACGAGCAGGACGTCGTCGTAGGCGAGACCCTCCGGGAAGGGCACCGTACCGGGGGCTTGTTGGGCCATGGCGGGATCGCCCCTCCGAAGGGGCGCGAGGCGCGGATGGAAGCGGGCCATCGTAGCCACGGCGCCCCCCCGGACGAAGCACGGCGCGGGCTCTCCGACCGATCTCCGCCGCCGCTGCGCGCGGGTCGCGCTCCGACGCGGCCGCGCGAACGCCGACCGGAACGAAGAGGGTCCGAACACCCCGCGGAGCGGAATGCCCGGACCCAGAAGAAGGAGGAGGTTCGCTGCTCTTCGGCGCGGCCGCCGGGCAAACTCAAGCGCCGCACCTCGGAACTTCCCGGGGTCCGACGCGACGACGCCGTGACCCACGTCCGCACCCTGCACGTCTTTCCGGGTCTCGCCGTCGGAGGCGCCCAGGCGCGCATGGCACGCCTCGTCGAGGCCCTCGGCGACGAGTTCCGACACGCCGTCGTGTCGCTCGACGGCGACCGGGCGGGATACGCGCTGCTGCGCGACCCGTCGGTCCTCACCTGGGTCGAGCCGCCGCCCCGCGCGGGGAGCCTCCGGACGATCGCCGCGCTGCGCCACCTGCTGCGGCGCGAACGTCCCGACCTGCTGCTCACCTACAACTGGGGCTCCGTCGACGCCGTCGTCGCCGCGCGTACGCTCGGCCTCCGGTCGGTCGTGCACCACGAGGACGGCTTCGGTCCGGAGGAGGTCCATCGGCGCGAGCCTCGCCGGAACCTCTTCCGTCGCTTCGTGCTTCCGAGCACGCACAAGGTCGTCGTCCCCTCGCGCGTGCTCGAACGCATCGCGCTCGAGGAGTGGAAGCTGCGACGCGACCTCGTCGAGCTCGTCCCCAACGGCGTCGACCTCGAGCACTGCGCCCCGGGCGACCGGCGCGCGGCGCGCGCGTCGCTGGGCGTCCCGCAGGACGCCTTCTGCGTCGTCTCGGTCGGCGGCCTGCGGCCCGAGAAGCGACCGGACCGTCTGCTCGAGGCCGTCGCGCGCGTCGAGGGCGCGTTCGCCCTCGTGGTCGGAGCCGGGCCGCTCGAAGCGGAGCTGCGGGATCGCGCGGCGCGCCCCGATCTCGCGGGACGCACGCTCCTCACGGGACCGCTCTCGGACCCCGTGCCCGCGCTCAGGGCGGCGGACGCGTTCTGCCTCCCGTCCGACACGGAGCAGATGCCGATCGCGATGGTCGAGGCGATGGAGGCGCGGCTCGCCGTCGCCGCGACGGACGTCTGGCGACGTGCGCCACATCCTGCCCGACGCGCAGCACGCGTTCGTCTCCTCGACGGACGACGGGGCCGACGGACTGGCGCGCTCGCTCGCGCCCTCGCGGCGGACGCCAGGCTGCGTGCGCAGCTCGGGACGGCGAACCGCGAGGCGCGCGCTCCGGCGCTACGCCTTCGCCGACATGGCGACGCGCTACCGCGAGCTCTACCTCGCCGCCGCCCGACGCTCGCGCTGATCGAGCGAGCCGCGCTCCCCGCGAGCCGCGGACGCGCCGCGCCCCTTCTGCGCTGCCCTCGGCGGTCGGGCTCGCCCGGACGCCCGCGAAGGCGCCGCTCCGGTCGCCGGAGGACGCCCGGCCGCCGGTACACTGACGGTTCGGTCGCCCCCGCGCGATCTCCATCCAGCCGCCCCGGCCCCAGGCCCCCGCGCGGCCCGTCCCAGCCACTCCCCGTGCACGTGATTGACGAAACCGCCCGAGGCCTCCGCTTCGAGCTGCTCGAACGCATCGCCGACCGCGCCTTCGCGCAGATGGTCGCGATGATCCACATCGCGAACCACCGCAAGGACAAGGAGCCCGGCGACCCGAAGGTCGGGGGGCACCCCGCGGCCTGCGCGAGCAGTTTCCACCTGCTCGGGGCCCTGCACCTCGTGGTGCGCAAGCCGCAGGACTTCGTCTGCTGCAAGCCGCACGCGTCGCCGATCGACCACGCCTACCACCACCTCATGCGGCTCTTCCGCCGCGAGGACGGGACCTGGCTCACGGACGAGGAGGCCGAGGGCGCGATGACGCGGCTGCGCAAGTTCGCGGAGCCCGGCGCGGCGGACGTGTTCCAGAGCTACCACGCGAAGACCGACCCCGACAGCTTCCACTTCCTCCCCTCGGGCACGGTCGGCATCCCGCCGGTCAACGCGATCTTCCTCGCACTCGCCTACCGCTACGCCGCCGACCACGGCTACGAGGTGCCGCAGGACGCGCACTTCTGGGCGCTCATGGGCGACAGCGAGTTCCGCGAGGGTTCGCTGCTCGAGGCGATGCCCGAAGCGGCGGAGCGCAGGCTCGGCAACGTGACGTGGATCGTCGACTACAACCGCCAGAGCCTCGACGGCACGCGCCCCTCGTTCGACGCGGGTCTGCAGTCGACGGACGCCGACCGCATCGAGCGCACCGCGCTCGCGAACGGCTGGAAGGTGATCCAGGTCCGCCACGGTCGCCGCCGCCTCGAGGTGTTCGAGCGGCCCGGCGGCAAGTCGCTGAAGCGGTTGCTCGACGGCGCGCTCTCCGACTACGACCTCCAGTACCTGCTCTACCGCCGCGACGCACAGCTCGCGCGCACGATGCTGACGGCGCGCGACCCCGGTTGCGCGCAGGTCCTCGAACAGCTGACGGACGCGCAGGTGCTGGCCGTGCTCGCCGACTTCGGCGGTCACGACATGCAGTGCCTGGTCGAGGCGCTCGAGCGCTCGCGCACCGAGCCCGACGTGCCGTACTTCATCGTCGCGCACACGCTGAAGGGCTACGGACTCGAGTCCCAGGCGGACCCGTCCAACCACTCGTCGCTGCCGTCCGCGAAGGAGGTCGAGGCGATCCTCGGTCGCAACGGTCTGTCGATGGAGCGGCCCTTCGCGCACTTCTCCGAGGACACCGAGGAGGCGCGCTTCCTCAAGGAGCGCGGCGACGTGTACCGCCGCGGGATCGAGGGCCACGAGGACCTCGTGCAGCGCAACAAGGAGGCGCTCCGGCGTCGGCTCGACGAGGTCGGCGGCATCCCGGAGTCGCTCGACATCGATCTGTCGATGTTCCCGATGGTCCACACGCAGCAGATGTGGGGCCAGATCGCGGCGAAGTTGATGCGCATCGGCACGCACGGTCAGGGCGGCGCGCCCATCGGCGGTTCCGCCAAGGCGGAGCAGCCGCTCGACGAGCACAAGCTCGCTGGGCCCCGCCGCCGAGATGATGCTCACGCTCTCGCCCGACGTCGGGACGTCGACGCAGATCGCGCCGACGATGAACGCGCGCATCTACGGCCCGACCGAACAGGGACGCGAGACCGAGGAGTTCGGCGCGCGCCACCCCGAGCTGATGACGGGCACGGCGAGGTACACGCGCCACATCCGCTTCGAGATCACCGAGGCGAACGCGATGAGCGCGGTCGGCTCGTTCGGCAAGATGGGCGCGTACGTCGGCCTGCCGTTCATGCCGGTCATGACGGTGTACGACTTCTTCGTGAAGCGCGCGCTCGACCAGCTCTACTACGACGTCTACTGGGGCAGCGAGTTCGTGATCATGGGGACGCCGTCGGGCGTCACGCTCTCCCCCGAGGGTGCGCAGCACTCCTGGAAGAGCGACATCCAGATGCCGAACCTCGTCACCTGGGAACCGACCTACGCGATCGAACTCGACTGGATCCTCTCCGACGCGATCGCGCGCCAGATGGAGGGCCGCAACGTCGGTCGCTCCGGCGTCCTGATCCGCGCGGTGACCCGCAGCCTCGAACAGAAGGAACTGCTGTCGGCGCTCCGTCGTCAGCGCCGCCACAAGACCGGACTCGCCGAGGACGCGCTGTTGTGCCCGGCCGGTTCGAACGACGGCGGCGTCGACGAGTCGACCGTCGCCGCGGTCGACGACGCGACGATCCTCGCAGCCCTCCGCCGCGACGTCCTCGCGGGCGCGTACCCCCTGATCGACTGGCGCGGCTACGCGGGCTACGAGCCCGGCGACAACGTCGTGCACGTCTTCACCATGGGCGCGCTGGCGACCGAGGCGGTCGCCGCGTCGGAGCGGCTGCTCGAGCGCGGGATCTTCGCGAACGTCTTCGTCGTCAGCTCGCCCGAGCTGCTGTGCGGGATCCTCGCGCACGCCGACGACTACCGTCACCTGCTCCAGGGCCTCGGGATCGACGGCGACCTCCACGGCGTCCCGGGGGCCGCGAGCGACAGCGCCGACGTCGTCACCATCGCGGGACGACGCGTCCCGATCGTCTCGGTGCACGATGGCGAGGCCGGACTGCTCGACAACCTCGGTTCGATCGTCGGCGTGAAGCAGCGCGCGCTCGCCGTGCGCCGCTTCAGCAAGTGCGGTCGTCCGTCCCAGGTCTACGGCTACCAGGGCATCGACGCGGACGCGGTCTTCGAGGCCTGCGGCCGCGTGCTCGCGGAGACGGCGCTCGAGAACTTCCAGGTGCCGCGATCCGTGCTCGAGGGGCTCGCGGGTCGGACCGGCGAACGTCCGCACTGGCGCGAACTCTGGCCGTCGGCCGAGTGAGTGCCGGAGACGGACCCGGCTGGGGCGACGGTCCGGAGTGGGCGCTCTCCGCCCCTCCGGACGTCGTGCGCGAGCCCGGTGACCCCGCTCCGTTCCCGTCCTTCGAGAAGGTGCGGGAAGAGCGCGTCTACGACTCGCCGTGGTGCGGGCTGCGCCGCGACCACATCGTCGTGCGCGAGGGACGCGAGCAGGACTACCACGTCTTCGAGGTGACGAACGCCGTCGCCGTCGTGCCGTTCCTGCCGGACGGCGACCTGCTCCTGCTCTGGCACCACCGCCATCCGGCGAACCGCACGCAGTGGGAGGTGCCCGCGGGGCGTATCCACGCGAACGAGAAGCCCGTCGACGCGGCGGCGCGCGAACTCCTCGAGGAGACGGGTTGTCGTGCGCGGGAGTTCGTGCAGCTCCCCGGCTTCTTCCCCACCGGCGGTATCAGCGCGCACTACGCGCACGCCTTCGCGGCGCTCGACTGCGTGAAGGTGGCCGAGCTCGACCTCGATCCCGCGGAGCGCCTCCAGGTCGGGCGCCACACCCGCGCCGAGGTCGAACGCCGTCTCCGTGCGGGCCACTACGCGGATGCGTTCACGTCGCTGTCGCTCTTCTACGCGTTCGACGCGGTGCGCTAGACGCTGGCGCTTTCGGACGACGCGGCCTGCCGGCCGGAGCCGCCACGTCAACCCGAACCGAGGATCGCCTTCATCTGCCGCAGGTGGATGCCGTGGTGCACGTGGGCGAGCGTCAGCCACTCCTTGGCGTCGAAGGGCTTGAACCAGGGGTGCAACCAGCGGCGGCGCGTGCGCATATCGGGGATGGCGGCGACCTTGCTCTCGAAGTCGCGCACGGTCGCCCGGAACGCCTGCACGATCTCCGACCCGGTCGCGGGGTCCGGCTTCAGCGAGCCGATGTCCACGACGATCTCCGGCTCGCGATCCGCCGCCAGGTCCTCGCAGAACATGGCGATGCCGCGATCGACGAGTTCGAGGTGCGCGAGCACCATGTAGGCGGACCAGCGGCGGCTCGAGTCCTCGAGCGCGAGCATCCGCGGCACGAGGACGGGCCGCGACGCGCGCTCCTCCCCCGCCGACTCCGCGAGCGTCGCCAGACGGTCCGCGCTGCGCGCGAACCCGGCGAGCAACGTCTCGCTCGATCGCGTCCGCGAGAGCCACCCGATCAGCGTCCGCCCGACGAGTCGGTCGACGAGCGGGACACCGGCGCCGGGAGCGGCGAGTTCGACTTCCGCGCTCACGCCGGGAGCTCCAGTACGGCGCCGTCGCGCAGGAGCTCGGCGCGCACCTCGTCGTACGCGACGTCCTGCACCGCTCGGTCCTGCTCGAGCGCGCGCGTCGCGACGACGCCCGCCGCGTGCCCGAGCGCGAGGAACACCGGCTCCATCCGGATCGATCCGAACGCGATGTGCGTCGCGGACACCGCCGCCGCGACGAGCAGGTTCAACACCGAACCGAGCGGCGGCAGGACCGTCCCGAGGTCGATCGGGTACGGCCCGCCCGGCGAGACCTGCACGTCGCCCTCGTTGCGGACGTCGCCGTCCGCGCCGACGTGTCGCCACACGTTGTGCGAGTCCATGTTGTAACTGCCCATCGCGACGGGGCGTTCGACGGCGAGGCGCCGACGCACGTGGTGCTCGGTCTGCACGAAGTCGGAGCGCATGCGGCGCCCCTCGCGGACGTAGATCGCGTGCGGCCAGTTGCCGCTCCACGCGTACTCGTCCGCCGCGAGGCCCCAGGGCGCGTAGGTCGCGCGGATCTCGGGCGGCACGCGTTCGCCGTGCTGCAGCGTGAAGAGCAGTCCGCGCTGCCAGCGCTCGTGCGCCGCGACGATGCGCTCGCGCTCCGCGTACGACGCGAGCGGATGGGCGTGGTTCATGCCCACGAAGTCGCTGGAAGCACCGCCCCAGTTGTTCGAGTCGGTCTTGCGGTTGGGCAGGAGGTTCAGCGTGAGGAAGTTCGTGCGCTGACCGGCCTCGATCGAGCGCAGGAGCAGCTCGTACTCCCGCTCGTCGTAGCCGTCCGGCGCCGCGATCGCGACGCGGTTCGCCGGGACGTCGGTGAGCGCGAGCCGAAAACAGAAGGCCTGCACGCCGCGGTCCGCGCTCCCGTCCGGCGGCAGCGCGTCCACCACGCCGGCGAGCAGGCCCGAGTCCGTGCGCCCGGGAACCACGTAGGGGTCGACGCCCGGCGGGAACTGGTTCTTCACGGCGAGCGCGGTGCGCACCCCGTTCAGCTCCTCACCGAACTCGAGCTGCGACTCGCGCCCCACGACGAACGGCACGCCGGCCTCGTCGAGCAGGTCGCCCTCGTAGGTCGCGTCGACGAACGCGCGCCTCGAAGCGTCGTCCGTCCTCGAGGACGACGACGACGACGCGACCGCGCTCCACGACGGCGCCGCCCGGTCGGAGCAGCCTGCGCGCCGCGGACCACGCGGACGCCGGCTTCCTCGCACCAGCGCTCCATCACCGCGGCCGCGACGCTCGGTTCGAACACCCACGCCGTACGGGATGCCGCGTCGAACGCGCGCGTCCCTGCCCGCGACCGCGGTAGTCCTCGCGCCGCTCGTGCACCCAGGCCTCGGGTCGCTCCGTAGCGCTCGTACACGCGAGCGTAGAACTGCGCCGCGAGCCCCCCACCACCTCCTGCTTGCCGGAGTCGGTGAAACAGTCCGGCCGACGACATGCCTCCGAGGACGCGCGTCGCCTCGACGAGGACGACGTCCGCGCCGCGGCGACGCGCCGCGATCGCCGCGGCGACGCCCGCCGACGTCCCGCCGACGTCCCGCCGACCACGAGGACGTCGCAGCGCTCCGCCCTTGCGTCGCCCTCCGTCTTCGGGAGTGCACAGGAAGCCGCGAGCGCCGCGGTGCCCGCGACGAACGCCCTCCGCGTGGTCCCGGAGGAAGCGCGGCGTCGCTGCGCGGTCAACGCTCGGCCGCGGGGTCGGCTAGGCTCGCGAGTTCGTCGTCGCGCGTGAAGTCGAGCGACTCCGAGTTGAGGCAGAAGCGTCTGCCCGTCGGCTTCGGTCCGTCCTCGAACACGTGCCCGAGGTGGCCGCCGCAGCGCGCGCACTCGATCTCGATGCGGTGCATGAAGTGGCTGAAGTCCTCCTTCTCGACCACGTTCTCGGGAGCGATGGGACGGAAGAAGCTCGGCCAACCGGAACCCGACTCGAATTTCGAGTCGCTGGAGAACAGCGGCAGGCCGCACCCGCCGCAGGCGTAGACGCCCTCCATGTGGTTGTCGAGGAGCGTGCCGCAGAAGGCCGCCTCGGTCCCCGCGTTCCGCAGGATGCGGTAGCGCTCCTCGCCCAGCTCGAGCCGCCACTGCGCGTCGCTCTTCACGACGCGCGGGGAGGCGACCGGACCGACCAGGCGGCCCTCGCGGTCGAACACGCGCACCATCACCGTCTCGGCATCGTCGTCCATCGTCGTCCTCGTCTCGCTCTCCGTCGGCGTCGCCGCGTCGGTCGCACTCGCCGGTTCCGGCGCCGCGGTCACGCCCGACACGTGCTCGCCGGGCTCCGCAGGATCGGTGCACGACGTGCAGGCCGCCGCCGCGACGGCGACGCCGACGGTCGCGAGCGTGGCGAGGAGCGACGTCGCTCGGGAAGGTGTGTCTCGCATGCTGTCCTCCTGGGTCCGCGGAGGGGGGACCGCAGTATGGAACATCACTCGCGCTTCCACAGCTCGAGACGCGGCCCGGGTCGACGCACGCGCCAGATCGTCGTCAGCGCGAAGTCGAGTTCGGTCGGGAGGCGCTGTTCGGCGCGGTCCTCGCCCACGACGAGCAGCGGCTCGCCCGCGAGCGCGATCGGCGGCAGCTTCGGTGCGGGGCGGCCCGCTCGCGCGCCGCGCTCGAACGGCAGCGAGGGCGCGGGATCGACGAGCAGCGGCGGCAGGTCGTCGCTCGTGTCGCGGTCGACGAGCAGGACGAGGTCCGCGCCGAGCGCGTCGAGCACCTCGTCCGCGCTCGCGGCTCCGGCGAACCGACCGGGCGCACCCTGCGATCCGCGGTGCCGCTCGTCGAACGCCAGCACCTCGCCGATGCGGAACCACTCGACCGGGCCGTCCTCGATCACCCCCGCGCGGATCGCCTCCGCCTCGAGCTCCTCGCGCGCGTACAGCTCGCGGTAGCTCGACGCGCGATCGAGCGACGCCAGGTTCGGCGGCAGCTCGGGCCCGTAGCGATCGACCGCGACCACGCCGTCGGGCGGGTGCGCGAGGAGTTCACGGGTCGCGACGGCGCGCGTGTCCTCGCGCGTGAGGACGAGGGCGAGTCGCGCGGACTGGACCAGGGGGAACAGCAGCAGCAGCCCGAGCGCCGCGCGCCCCGCCGCGCCGCGCGCGAGCAGTGTCCGCGCGCCGACCGCGGCCGGGACGATCAGGAGGACGACGCCCGGCAGCACGTAGCGCACGTGGTCGTTCTGGTTCGTCGTGAAGAACGCGAGCCAGGCGAGGCCGAACAGAGTCGGCACCCGGGCTCCGCGTGAACGCAGCGCCGCGACGAGGCCGACGAGCGCGAGCACGCAGATCACGGGGTCGTAGCCCAGCATCGCACCCACGAGGTGTTCGACGGAGGCCCAGCGCACCGCGAAGACGATGGCCTGGCCGCCGACCGCGAGGTCGCCCGTCGCGTCCGGCGAAGCGGCAGGCGCACCGTGCACGAGGTAGGCGTTGTAGCCGACGACGACTGCGACCGCGGCGAAGCTCGCGACGCCGAGCACGCCCTGCACGAAGCGCTCGCCGAAGGGACGCCAGGGCGTCGTCGAAGCGGCCCACGCGATCCCGCAGATCCCGAGCATCGGGATCCCCGCCTGGTGCGTCGCGGCCGCCGCTCCGCACGCGAGTCCGCACAGCACGACGTCGCGCCGACGACCGGAGACGGCGTGCCGCGCACCGAACCAGCACGCGAGCATGCCGAACGTCGCGAGCGGCGCCCAGGGCCGCTCCTGCACCGAGAAGTGCACGTCGAGGAGACACGTCGCGGCGAGCCACGCACCGATCGCCGCGACGTCGCGCGCGCCGCTGTCCCGCAGCACGAGCCACACGACGATCGCGAGCGCTGCGCCGAACAGCGCGGTGACGATGCGCGCCACGCGGTGCGCGCGCGCCGGCTCGAGCTTGAGCCGCATGCCGTACTCATCCGCACCGCCCCACTCGCCGGTGACGCGCCCGAGGGCGTACTGACCGGCGTAGCACGGGAGCAGCACGTACGGCAGCAGGTTCGGGTACGTCGAGTAGCGCCCGACCGGCGGGAACGGGTCCTTGTCCTTCGCCATGCCGAGCGCGGCGCGGACCTCGTGCGTGTCGGGCACGTACTCCGTCTCGGGGAAACCGTGCCCGATGCCGACGAGTCGCAGGACGAGGGCCGCGAGGAGGACGGCGAGAAGGGGCAGGCGCGATCGCATGGTCGGGGGTCGGACGGAGGCGCTTGACCGGGACGGACGCTCGCTGGCGCCGCCTCGTCGACCAGGGCGCGGATCGCGACGAGGAGTTCCTCGACCAGCGCGGCGTCGAGCCGGACGACGGGGGACGGTGCGCCCGGCGGGACCGCGAGGTCGTTCGAGGTCGCGACGTACGTCCCCTCTCCGGTCGCCGCGCCGATCGCGATCCGGTACCGGCGCGAACCGGATCCCGACGCGCCGCCCACTCCGACCTCGATCGCCGCGGTCGGCGCGTCGAGCCCGTGCTCGGGTCGGGCCTCGACGCCGTCGATCGCGCCGAAACGCAGACGCGAGACGGCGAGCACGAGCTTGTCGACGGCGATGGCCGAGCGCGCGAACTCGCCGTCCGAACGCTTCCATCGACCGTCGCCCGTGCGCACGAGGTCGAGGCGTGCCGCGCCCTGGAGTTCGAGACCGAGCGAGTCGACGGCCGCGTCGACGTCGGGGAGCAGGCGGCTCTCCCAGTAGCGACGCGGTTCGACGTCGAGCGGCGGGAGCGCGCTCGCGCGGTAGACGACGTCGCCGTCCCGCGGCCTCACGAACGTGCCGCCGCTCGGCGGCGTGCGGCCGAGCGCCTGGTCGAACTCGCACAGAACGGCTCCGTTCGCGTCGGTGACGCGCACGCGCAGCGCCTGCTCGAAGCCGAACCCGGCGCTCGTCGCGCCCTCCTGGTCGGCCTTCGAGACGCGGGCGAGCACGCCGAGCACGCCGTCGTCGACGATGCGCGCCGCCGTCGCGACGTGCTGCGAGTCGGGCAGCCTCCAGACGTCGTCCTCGCGGACGATCGCGAGCGAGCGACCGCCGAGTTCGAGGTCGACGCGAACGGCGCGCGCGGGGTCGAGGCCTTGGAAGACGGGCCCGGTACCGAGCCGCGTCGTGACGCCGCGCGACGTCGCGAGCGTGATCGCGAGCGCGACCGCGACGAGCGCGGCGAGCACGACGTTCGTGCGGTCCATCACGCGGCACCTCCGCGGTCCACGTCGACGAGCACGGCGGCGCGCCGCCGCAGGAGCGAGACGGCGACGAGCGCACCGACGAGGACGAGCGACGCGCCCATGCTCGCGAGCGTCCAGGTCGTGCGCCGGTGCTGGGCCGTGCGGTGCGCGCGCTCGGCGGCCGCCGTCATCCCGGCGATGCTCTGCGCCTCGCTCACACCTTCCTCCGCGAGCGCCTCGGCGTCGAAGTCGACGAGGCTGCGGTCGCGCGGGACGTTCGCGCGCAGCGCGACGAGGTCGTCGCTGCCGGTCAGCCAGTCCGCGAGGTTGTCGGCGAAGGCCGTGGCGATCAGGCCCTGGTCGGAGAGCTCGCCGTCGGGGCGGACCAACGGCAGGTCCTTGGTCTCGCGCGCCCAGTCGGCGTCGCCGACGACGACCACGCGGGCCGGAACGGACGGCGAGGGGTCGACGGCGCGCTCGCTGCCGGCGACCGGTTCGCGCGTCGCGAAGTCGAGCGCGGGCGGCGAGGTCGTGCCCTCGAACGAGCGCGGGAATCGTCCGTCGAGCGCGGCGACGAGCGCGAAACGCCGCGGCGGGTTGCGCGCGAGGAGTTCCTTCGTGAGTCCGTCGACCGAGGCGCTGTCGAGGCGCAGGTCCGGCAGCACCGGGATCGTGAAGGCGCGCTCGGAGGAGTGCACGACGTCGCGTCGCGTCACGCCCGCGACCTGCGGGGCGTCCTCGATCACGTGCGCCCAACGGAGCGACACCGCGGGGAAGCGCGCCGTGACCGGGAACTCCTGGTCGAGCCCGTCGCCGCGCGACAGCACGAACAGCGGGTACGAGACGCGCCGCGTGACCGACGTGCCGCGCGCGTTGGTCTCCTCCGTACCGAGTCCGAGCGCGAAGTCGACGTCCCAGCACTGGTCGGGCGACACCGGCGCGCCCCAGGCGGCGAGCACGTCCTCGAGCCCCGTGTCGTAGGCCTCCTGGCGACGCGCGGACATGCGCGCGCGGCTGCGGTCGTCGAGGACGAGGAGCGAACCGCCGTGGCGCACGTAGCTCTCGATCTCGAACGCGCCGCGGGGCGCGAGGTCGCGCGGGGCGACGACGACGAGCGCGGCGAAGTCCTCGGGCACGCGCACGCCGCTCTCGATCCCGCCGACGTCGACGACCTCGTAGCGGCGCTCGAGGTGGCGACGCACGGTCAGGAACTGGCCGCTCGCCGGGACGCGTTCGCCCTGCTCGTCGAGGTCGACGCCGACGTACCAGCCGATGCGCGGGCGCGCGTCCTCGGTCAGTCGGTGCACGGCGCTCGCGACGTCGTACTCGAGCGTCGAAGGGACGAGGAACGGGAGGACGACCTCGTCGCCGCGGTAGCGCAGCACCGCGCCGAAGTAGACGTCCTGCTCGACCTGACTCGTGCCGACGGTCTCCTCGAGCGAGCGCGGTTTGATGCCGGCGCGCAGCGCTCGGAATCGGTCCTGCGAACTCGTCGACGGGTCGGAGTGGACGATGCGGACGCGGTCGCCGGTGCGCGCGTCGAGTTCCTGGAAGCGGTCGACGAGCGCGCGTCGGTAGAGCTGCGACGAGGAGTGCTCGAGGTCGCCCGAGAAGAAGAGTTCGACCGACAGCACGTCGTCGAGCCGGTCGAACACCGAGATCGCGGTGTCGCTCCAGCGACTGAGGTGGTCGTCGGAGAGGTCCGCACGCCACGCGAGGTGCCGCTCCGCGAGACGCGCGACGAGCACGAACAGTGCGAGCGAGAGGACGACGGAGAGCGCCGCCGCCCGCCGCGTCGGAGGCAGGGAACCGCGCCTGCCGCGCGTCTTCGTCGAGGGCTCAACCACGTCGACGCGCCTCCACCGTTCGCCAGGTCACGAGCAGCGCGAGACCCGAGAGCGTCCCGAAGTAGACGACGTCGGCGAGCGCGAAGACGCCGCGCGCCGCGCTGTCGACGAAGTGCGCCTGCGGGCTCAGGAGGTAGGCCCACTCGGCGAAGCTCGCGGGGATCACGCGGATGAAGAGCGACACGCTCCACAGGCCCGCGAGCACGAGCGCGGAGACGAGGAAGGCGACGAGCTGCTCGCGCGTGGCGGACGAGACGAGCAGGCCGACCGCGACGCAGGCCGCGCCGAGCAGAGCGGTGCCGATGGCTCCGCCGAGAACCGTGCCGAGGTCGAGCGGCCCGAGGTTCGCGACCACGACGACGGCGGGCGCGATCGCGACGAGCGTCACGACGAGCAGCAGCGCCCAGGCCGAGAGGAACTTGCCGAGCACCACGTCGAAGGTGCGGATCGGCCAGGCCAGGAGGAGTTCCTCGGTGCCCGCGCGTCGCTCCTCCGCCCAGGACCCCATCGTCAGGGCCGGCGCGAGGATCGCGTACATCGGCGGCAACCACGCGAACACGACGTGCAGCGACGCGACGCGCCCCTCCCACAGTCCGGGCTGATTGCAGGTCGCCGATCGGATAGCCCGCGAAGAAGAACAGCGCCTGAGCGCGACGGCGAAGGTCGCGGTGGCGACCCACGCGCTCGGGGCGTCGAGCGCGGCGCTGAACTCGCGCCGCAGGACGGCGATGGCGCCGCTCATCGCGCCGCCTCCTCGTTCGCCCGAGCGAAGCAGCGGTCGTCGCGCCCCGAGGTGGCGCGCGCGAACACCTGTTCGAGCGTCGGCGCAGCACGGTGGCGCAGCCCAGCAGTTCGACACCGAGCGCGGCTGGCGCGCGCGAGCGTGGACAATCGCGTCGACGCCCTCGGCCTCGACGTGGAGGACGGCGGCGCCGCCCTCGTTCGCGACCGTCCGCACCGAGAACGCCCGCGATCGCGACGACGTCGCGTTCGGCTGCACGGCGTCGCCGCGGACGCGAGCGGACGAGGCCGAGCACCTGCGCGCGCGAGCGCGTCGGGCGCGCCGTCGGCGACGAGGCGACCGCCCGAGAGGATCAGGACGCGCGGGTACGCTCCGGGCGACTCGAGAGCACGTGCGTCGAGCGCACGGTGCGCGAACGACCGAGTTCGCGCACCAGTTCGCGGATGCGCACGACCTCGTTGGGGTCGAGGCCGCTCGTCGGTTCGTCGAGGACGAGCACGTCGGGGTCGCCGAGGAGCGCCTGCGCGAGCCCGACGCGCTGGCGGTAGCCCTTGCTGAGCGTGTCGATGCGCCGACCGAGGTGGCCGTGCAGGTCGGCGGCGCTCGCCGCGCGGCGCAGCGCGTCGCGACGCTCGCTCCGAGCGAGCTCCCCTTCGCGCGCGCCACGAAGTCGAGGTAGCGGTCCGCGCGCATCGTCAGAGCGGCGCTCTCCGGCAGGTAGCCGATCCGACGCCGCCCCGCGGCGCCGTCCTCGGGCAGTCTGGCGCCCGCGATCTCGACGCTGCCGGCGTCGGGCACGAGACAGCCGACGAGCATGCGCATGGTCGTCGACTTGCCGGCGCCGTTCGGGCCGAGGAAGCCCACGACTTCGCGGCGGTCGACGGCGATGTCGACGCCCTGGACGGCGCGGAAGCCGCCGAAGCTCTTCGAGAGTCCCTGCGCGCGGATCACGCCCCCTCCTATCCCGTTTCGTCCGGTCAGTTCGCGAGCGACGTGGCGTTCGTCGGTCCGGCGAACGCGAGTGCGTGCGGGCCGAGGACGCCGAAGAGGTCGTGTCGGTCCGACCGCGACATGGCCGAGGAGCCTCTCACGCCTCGGGGTCGATGTCGAACCGCTTCAGGAAGTCGTCGTTCCGCTCCACGTCGTCGAGCTTCGTGATGAGCAGTTCCATCGCCTCGGCGAAGTGCATCCGCGAGAGCACGCGGCGCAGGGTGTGGATGCGGCGCAGACGCGTCGAGGAGAGCAATTTCTCCTCCTTGCGCGTGCCGGAGCGCTCGACGTCGATGGCCGGGAAGATGCGCCGGTCGGCGAGTTTGCGAGAGAGCACGAGCTCCATGTTCCCCGTGCCCTTGAACTCCTCGAAGATGACCTGGTCCATCTTGCTGCCGGTCTCGACGAGGCAGGTGCCGAGGATGGTGAGGCTGCCCGCGGTCTCGGTGTTGCGCGCCGAACCGAAGAGGCCCTTCGGCCGCTCCATCGCACGCGTGTCGAGGCCGCCGGACATGGTCTTGCCCGAGTTGCCGTGCACGTTGTTGTAGGCGCGCGCGAGGCGCGTGATCGAGTCGAGCAGGAGGATCACGTCCTCGCCGAGCTCGACCAGGCGCATGCAGCGCTTCCACACGACCTCGGCCAGCTCGACGTGCGTCTTGGCGGGTTCGTCGTTCGTGCTGACGTAGACCTCGCCCCTCTCGGTCGAGCGACGCCACTCCGTCGCCTCCTCGGGCCGCTCGTCGACGAGCAGCACCATGAGGTGCACGTCGGGGTAGTGCTCCTCGATCGAGCTCGCGAACTTGCGCAGCAGGACGGTCTTGCCGGAGCGCGGGGGCGCGACGATCAGACCGCGCTGGCCGCGACCGACCGGGCAGATCAGGTCGACCACGCGCATGCTCGTGTCCTTCGACAGGTCCCCCACCTCGTAGTGGAAGTCGGGGTCGATCGAGGTGAGTCGCTTGAACTCCGTGACCTTGGGCAGTTCGTTCGGGGCGCGGCCGTCGATCGTGGAGATCTCGGCGAGATCCCACTTGTGCTGGCCCATGCCCTTGGCGAAGCGGCCCTCGATCATCATTCCTTCGCGCAACTTGAAGCGTTGCACCCAACGCGGAGCGACGTGCACGTCCTCCTTGCGATCGGGGAGGAAGCCGCGCCGCGCAGAACGGAGCTTGCCGTGACCGCCCTTGTCGAGGACGAGCAGTCCGACGCACTCGCCGCCGCGCTTGTCGCGCTCCTTCGCGGCGCCCTTGGCGTTCTCGGTCGCCGCACCCTCCGGCGCTCCGCCCTTCGTCGCGCGCTCCTCCCGACCCGCGCGACCGCGGCGGCGCCGCCTGCGACCGCGGCCCTGGCGACCGTCGCCGTAGGCCTCGCCCGACGCTCGCGCTTCGTCGCGATCGTCGCCGGCGCGCTCGGGGCTCGCACCGTCGGTCTCGGCACCTGCCGCGTCGGCGCCCGCGCTCGCCGCGGACTCCTCCGACTCGGCCCCCTCACCCGACCCCTCGGTCCCTTCGGGCCCGCCGTTCCGGCGACGTCGGCGCCCGCCGCGTCGCGCGTTGCCGCGGCGGCGCGCCGGTTGCGCCAGTCGCGGCGGTCGCCGTCGGCGGCCTCGCCGCCTTCGGGACGCGCGTCGTCGGCAGCCGGCGCGGCGGCCTCTCCTTCGGTGCGGCGGCGCGCCTTGCGACGCGTCTCACCGGTGTTGCCGGCGATCGCGCCGAAGGGCGCGTCTTCCGTGTCGGTCTTCTTCAATCGTTCGGCGCGCGTGGGCGCGGGGTGGGCGGCGCGAGACGGGTCGCACCACGGAGTGGCGTCGGCGTGCCCGGGACACGAAGGCCGGCGGAGCCGGTCGTGCTCGGGGGGTGACGCGTGGACGTCGTGAAGTCGCGCGCAGCTCGGGCGTGCGCGCACCGCGAGGGAGGACCGCGCGAGGAAGCACCTCCTCGGGCGCACCGGGCCGCGCGGGCGCACCTCGTCGGCGCGCCTGGGCTCCGGCGACCCCAGGCGCCGCTCGCTCACGGCCGCCGCTCGAAGCGGCGCCGCGCGATCGGGCCCTGGGGCCGATTCCTCCGCACCGTTCCACGGGCGATCCCGTGGGGCGATTCGCGGTCGGGTCTGGAGTCTGGGGTCTCGATCCGCTCCGGCGAAGGAGCGGATCGAGGGTCGCCCGGCGCTTCCCGTGTTCGGGGCGGCGGGTGGTCGTGGTGGGCGGCGCGGTCGACGCGCCGTGCCCGCGGGCCGGCCGTGCAGCGGCGCCATCCGAGGCGCGCCGGTTCGAGTCGTTTCGACGCGCCGTGCCCGGACGAGGCCTGTCGTGTCGGCGTGCGCCGGGACGACCGATGCGCGCCGGTCGTCCGTCACCGGTGCGCGCGACAGTGGCCCGTCGGCAGCGACTCGTCGGTGACGACGCCTCTTCAGTCTACCGCCGCGGAACTCGACGTTCCGCGGCGTCGGCGCATCGCGGACGGCAGTCCCGTCGCAGCACACCTCGGCTCGTCCACCGGTCCGGTCGCCGGGGCGCGCGGCGCTCCCGTCGTCCGTCCGAACCGGTGGTCGGGGTGAGAGGATTCGAACCTCCGACCTCTGCGTCCCGAACGCAGCGCTCTACCAAGCTGAGCCACACCCCGAGCCGCGATCAAGGTACCACCGGGGGGGGCGCGGTCAAGCGTCGGCGCGGGTTCGCACGGGTCCCGTCAGATGCCTTCGGGGACGTGGGCGAGTCGGACCTCGTTCGCGGACCGGTCGGGTCGGACGTCGCGGCGCTCCACGGTGATCCGTCCGCCCGTGTCGAGGAGCAGGGTGATCGCCTCGTCCTCCTCGCTGACGACCTGACCGCCGAGCCAGCCGCCGGCGACGTGGACCCGGACGCGCTCGCCGGTGGTCTTGGCGACCAGGCTGCCCGCCGTCGGGATGCCGCCGACGAGGCGCTCGGTGAGCGCGACGTGGGACGACTCGAGCGTCAGGTCGCCGGCCGACGTCGTGAGGACGACGCGCCCGCCGCCGAGGCCGACGAGACGGCCGTCGAAGAACTCGTTCCGATCGGTGTGGACGCGGACCATGCCGACGAAGGGCGTCTGCAGGTAGTTCTCGCCCGCGGCGCCTTCCGGCGGGAGCGAGTCCTTGGTCCACACGGACGAGAGCACCGTGTCGCTCGCGAACGCGATGTTCGGCAGCGGCCCGGGGAGCACGACCTGATCGCGGTAGTCGACGACGCCTTCGCGACGAACGCGGTCGGAGCTCGAGGCGACGTCGTCGTTCGACGCGTACTCCCCGTCGCCGCCGGGACCGGTCGCGTCGGGGCCCATCGGGACACCGCTTCCGTACGTCGTGTCGTCGGCGGCACCGAAGAGCGCACCGAGTCCGGCGACCATGCTGCGAGGCGCGCGCTCCTGCTGCTGCACGGGCTCGGAATCGACGGCGATCTCGTCGGCCGGCGCGTTCGACGCCCCGACCTTCGCGCGCGGAGCGTCCTTGGTCGCGCGCGTACCGTTCTCGACCTTCGCGACCTGGTCGCCTGCGGGCTCGTCGCCCCCGGAGAAGGCGAAGGCGAGCACGGCCACGACCGCGCCGAGCGCAGCGGCGGCGGCGATCGCCTTGCGACGGTCGGGAGCCGCGGGCTGCGGGTCGTACTCCTCGCCGTTGGCGCGCGCGTCCCACTCGTCGCCGAGTTCGCTGAACTCGTCGGCGTCGCCCCCCGGGGGAAGGGCGTAGGTCGCGCTCGGGTCGCCATCGACGCCGTCGGGGAGGTACGGACCTTCCTCGTCCTCCATCTGGAAGACCAGGACCTCGTCGTTCTCCTCCGCCTCGAAGGCGGCGTCGTCGAAGGCGGCGTCGGCGGCGGCTCCGAGGTCGAATTCCTCGGGGGTGTCGTCGGCGTACTCGTCGGGATTCGCCATGGATGCTCCTGCGCCGGCTCGTCGGCCGGTCCGGGGACTCCGTCGTCGATCGGTCGTCGGGGTCGCCGGACTGACGGGAGAGCGCAGGAAACGTCGGCGGACCGCGCCGCGCGCCGCCTGGGCCGGTCAGCGACCGCGGAGCACGCGGTGCCCGCCCTGGCGCATGGTCACCCCGATCGCGTCGAGGTGCTCGAGGAGCGGGATCAGCCACTTGCGCGTCGTCGCGACCTCGTCGCGCAGCGACGGCAGGTCGAGGTGGCCGTTCTTCCGGCAGTTCGCCACCACCGCCTCGCGCGCGCGGTCGAACGCCTCGGCGGCGAAGTACATCTCGGGTCCGACGCGCACCGCGCGGCCGAGGTCGACGAGGCGCCCGAGCTTGGCCCGGACGGCCTTCTCGCCGCCGAACGTCGCGCCGAGCTCGGCCGGAGACGGCGGCTGGAGACCCGCCTCGAGCAGTCGCGCGTGCACGGCTTCGGTCTCGGGGTCGGACTCCACGCGGCGCCCCGCCGGCACGAGGTCGGCGCCGTCGAGCGTCAGGGCGCCGTCCTTCGCGGCGGCGTCGAGCACGAACTGGAACACGGCCTGCTCGAGACCTGAGGCGCGGCGCACCTCGAGCACCGGTGCCTTGACGCGCTGGGGGTTCTGCTCGAACCACGACGCGACGCCGGCGTCGAGCTTGGTGCGACCCTCGTCGAGGGCCGAGCGGTGCAGCCACGCGCCGGACCGTTCGGTGCGCACCGCGGAGCCCTTCGTCGCGAGTCCCTCGAGGAGCTCCGTCGTCGTGCGACGGTCCCGCTTGATCGCGGACGCGAGGTCGTCGACCGACGTCGGCACGGTGCCGTCGCAGGAGGACGGTCTCGAGGAGTTCGGCGGTCGAGTCGAGGCTCGACTCGGTCTGCTCGAGCTCCTCGATGACGAACTTCTTGAAGCGCTTCAGTCGGTGGCGACTCTCCTCGAGGATGACGCCGCCGCCGAGCGTGAGTTCGGGACTGAGGAGTCGCAGGACGAAGCGGTCGCCCGGCCCGACGACGATCGGGTCGTCGAGGCGCAACTGGCACAGCGCCGACGCGCCGGGTTCGAGCTGTTCGACGTCGAGCAGGACGAGTTCGCCCGAGGGGTCGGCGGTCCCGGTGTGCAGTCGGATGCGCACGCGGTCGCGAACGGGACGCGGGAGGTCCGCGAGCGCGTCGATCCGCGCCGCCACCATGCGCGCCGCGCCGACGTAGCCGGGCGTGGCGACGACGTCGCCGCGCGCGACGTCCTCGCGCGAGACGTCGGCGAGGTTGACGGCGCTCGAGTGACCGGCGCGCGCCTCCGTGTGCTGACGTCCGTAGGCCTGGACCGCGCGGACCTTGCCGCGCTTCCCCGAGGGCAGCACCTCGAGCACGTCACCGACCCGTGCGACGCCCGAGACCGGGATGCCGGTGCAGACCGTGCCGAAGCCCTGCTTGCTGAACACGCGCTGGACCGGCATGCGGAACACGCCGTCGGCGGAACGCGGCGCGGTCTCGGCCGCCATGGACGCGAGCGCCGAGCGGAGTGCTTCGACGCCCTCCCCCGTCACGCCGCTCACCGGGAAGATCGGCGCGTCCTCGAGGAACGTCCCCGCGAGGAATTCGCGCACGTCCTCGGCGGCGAGCAGAGCGAGGTCGGGCTCGACCGCGTCGATCTTCGTGAGCGCCACGAGTCCGCGGCGGATCCCGAGGATCTGCATGATCGCGAGGTGCTCGCGCGTCTGCGGCATGACGCCGTCGTCCGCCGCGACGACGAGCACGACGAGGTCGATGCCGGTGGCGCCCGCGACCATGTTGCGGATGAAGCGCTCGTGTCCGGGCACGTCGACGAGCCCGACGCGCCGACCGTCCGGCAACTCCATGTTCGCGAACCCGAGGTCGATGGTGAGCCCGCGCTCCTTCTCCTCCTTCAACCGGTCGGGATCGATCCCGGTAAGCGCGCGGACGAGCGTGCTCTTGCCGTGATCGATGTGTCCGGCGGTGCCGATGACGACCGGTTGGATCTCCATGGCGGAGACTGTAGCGGGCGCCGGGCAGCCTCGATGGGCGTTCCTCCAGCCACCGCCCCCACCCGCCCGGGAAGACTGCGCCGACCCCCGAGCGGTTGCGTCCCGGGTCCGGAATTCTCGCGCGGCCCGTGTCCGTACACTCCGCGCGTGACCGACGCTCAAGATTGGCGCTTCCGACCGCTGCGCCCGTGGCTCGAGTCGACGTTCGGTCGGCCGTTGCACCGGGTCGCGCTCGACGCGGGCTCGACCTGCCCGAATCGCGACGGGTCGCGGGGGTACGGCGGGTGCGTCTACTGCGACGTCGAGGGCAGCGGCACCGGCGCTCTCAAGAGCGGCACCGACATCCGCTCGCAGCTCGAACAGGGCATCCGCCGCGTGGCGCGGCGCGACCCCGCCGACTTCGGCGTCGTCGCCTACTTCCAGTCCTACTCGAACACCTACGTCGAGCCGGAGCGGCTCGACGAGGTGCTCGCGGCGATCGAGCCGTTCCTCGGCGATCCCGTCGACGCGGTCGCGCTCGCGACGCGGCCCGACACGCTCCCCGACTGGGCGATCCGACGGCTCGCCGAGCTCGCGAAGCGCGTGCCCGTCTGGCTCGAGCTCGGACTCGAGGCCGCCGACGACGCGCTCCTCGAGCGCATCCACCGGCTCCACACCGTCGCCGAGTTCGAGACGGCGGTCGAGCGCGCCCACGCCGCAGGGCTGCTCGTCGTCGGCCACGCGATCCTCGGGCTACCGGGCGACGGGCGCGAGGGTGCGCGTCGGACCGCGGAGGTCCTCGCGCGCACGGGGTGCGCCGGCGTCAAGGTGCACCACCTCATGGTGCTGCGACGGACCGTGCTCGAGAGGTGGTGGAAGGACGGCGAGGTCGAGCTGCTCGAGCCCGAGACCTACGTGGACTGGCTCGCCGACTTCGTCGAGCGCCTCGCTCCCTCCCAGGTGCTCCACCGTCTCACCGGCGACGCTCCCTGGACGGAGCAGCTCGCGCCGCGTTGGACCGTCCACAAGAGCGCGATCCGCGAACGGCTGCGCGACGAACTCGCGCGGCGCGGGACCCGGCAGGGCAGCGCGCGCGCCTGAGCGCGCCGTTCGAGACCACCGTCGAAACGACGGGGAGGCGCGACCTCCGTCGCGCCTCCCCGTCGCCTTCGATCTCGGCGCCCGTGCGTCAGTCCCACATGAACAGGATCCGCTGGCAGTTCGGGCACTGCACGAGATCCCGTCCACGCGCGAGACGGACGTAGATGTTGGTCGGGACCTGGATGTAGCAGCCCTGGCAGGTCCGCTCCTCGAGTGCGGCGAGCGCCATCCCGTCGCGGGCCTCGAGCAGCTTCTCGTAGGTGTCGCGCACGTCGCGCGGGACGGAGGTGCCGATCCGCTCCTCGCGCTTCGCGACGAGGCCGGCCTCCTTCTCCTTCGCCTCGGCGATCTCCTTCTCGACGTTGGCGAGGTAGACCGCGAAGTCCGCCTCCTCCGCCTCGATCTGCTCGCCGAGCGCGGACTTGTCGCGGTCCTTCGCCTCGCGGCGCTCGATCAGCCTCAGGCTCTCGTCCTCGGTGTCGGAGATCTCGCGACGCAGCGTGCGGACCTCGTGCGCGTAGGCCGCGAGGAGCGCCTGGTCGGTGCACTTCGACGCCTCGCTCTCGAGCTTCATGATCCGCTGCCGGCTCGCTCGGGCCGCGTCGTCGAACTCCTTCTCCTGCATCTTCACCTGCAGGATCTCGTTGTCGAGCTCCTTCACGCGCTGGATCTTGGCGTCGATCTCGCCGCGCTTGCGGTCGCGCTCCTCGGGGAGGCGTTCGAGTTCGCGGCGGATGCGGTAGAGGTCCTCATCGAGCTCCTGGAGGTCGACGAGCACGCGAAGGACTTCTCGCATGGTCGTATGGGGCGCTGACGGGGTGGGCGCTGCGGGCACGTTGGAATTCATCGAGCGAGCCGCGGAGTGTAGCCGTCGCGGACACCTCGAACCAGGACGCGGACGATCCGCGCGGGCACGAACGCCGCCGGACGTGGAACGGCCGCGCCCTCCCACTGCGGGGAGGACGCGGCCGTTCGCCGTCCCGGGTCCGGACCGACGGCCGGAGGCCGCCGCGCCCGGACGGACGACCGACGTCCTACTCGAGCGCGCCCTCGAGCCCCTCGGCCTCGTCGTAGACGACGCCGTCGAGGAAGCTCGCGAGCTGCCGCGCGCGGACGGGGTGACGCAGCTTCCGGACGGCCTTGGCCTCGATCTGGCGGACGCGCTCCCGCGTGACGCGGAAGATCCGACCGACCTCCTCGAGGGTGTAGGTGTAGCCGTCGCCGATGCCGTAGCGGAGCTTGATGATCTCGCGCTCGCGGAACGTGAGCGTGTTGAGCACCTCGTTGATGCGCTCCTTCAGCATCTCGTGGCCGGCGGCCTGCACCGGGCTCTCCGCCGACTCGTCCTCGATGAAGTCGCCGAAGTAGCTGTCCTCGCTGTCGCCGATCGGACGGTCGAGCGAGATCGGGTGCTTGCTGATCTTCATCACCCGCTTCGCCTCGTCCATCGTGATCTCGGCGGCCTCGGCGATCTCCTCGACCGAGGGCGTGCGACCCTTCTGCTGGATGAGCTTCTTCGTGATGTTCCGGAGCTTGCTCATCGTCTCGATCATGTGGACCGGGATGCGGATGGTCCGCGCCTGGTCGGCGATCGAGCGCGTGATGGCCTGGCGGATCCACCACGTGGCGTAGGTCGAGAACTTGTAGCCGCGACGGTACTCGTACTTCTCGACGGCCTTCATCAGGCCGGTGTTGCCCTCCTGGATGAGGTCGAGGAACGAGAGTCCGCGGTTGCGGTACTTCTTCGCGATCGAGACCACGAGGCGCAGGTTGCCCGAGCTGAGCTGGCGCTTCGCCTCCTCGTACTCCTCGTAGTGGAGCTTGACCTGGTCGATGCGGCGCTTGAGACGATCGGCCGGTTCGAGCGCGGCGAGTTCCAGCTCGGCGAGCTGGGCCTCGAGCTCCTCCACCTGCGCGCCCGTCTTGCCGGCGGCGCGCATGGCGGCGAGCTTGCGCTCGACGCTGCGCATCTCGCGGTAGTGCTCCTCCATGAGCTCCACGTAGGGGCGCACCTTCTTGATCTGGATGTGGCACTCCTCGATCAGGATCACGAGCTTGCGCCGCAGGACCTGGACGTTCGTGAGGTGCTCGGAGCGCTGCTCGGCCGTGAGCGAACGATCGAGGAGCGGTCGGAAGGCGTCGCGCACGCGACCGACGAGACCCTGGATCGTCTCCAGGTTCACCGGCAGGCGCATGGCGAGGAAGGGCTTGCCGAGCGTCTCGACGATCTTCGGGTCGTCGTCCGGCTTCGGGTTCGGGTTGACCTTGAGCGTGCGGTCGAACGCGAGTTCACCGCGCTGGACGGCCTCGAGGGTCAGGAGCGACTCGTCCATGCACAGGCCCGAGCCCATGCACTTCTTGCGGAAGCGCTTGCGCGTGATCTCGATCGTCTTCGCCAGGTAGATCTCCTGGTCGCGCGTGAGCAGCGGGATCTCGCCCATCTGCGTCAGGTACATGCGAACGGGGTCGTCGATCTTCTCCGGCGTGACGACGCGTTCGACGGGAGCCTCGAAGTCCTCCCCCATCCGCGGGCGCGACTTCTGCTCGTCGTCGTCGTCGTCGCCGCCGAGCGACGGCCGTTCGGCGTCGGACTCGTCGACCACGTCGATCCCCTGGTCCTCGAGGATCATGAAGAGCTGGTCCATCCGGTCCGGAGGGATGAACTGGTCGTCCAGGAGCTTGTTGATCTCCTGGTAGGTCAGGAACCCGCGGCGGTTCCCCTCGTCGACGAGGAGTTTGCCGATGTCCTCGATTCGGTCAGCCATGATCGCGTCGGTCGTTCGCTGGAGGTGGTGTCGGTCGGATGCTGAGGGCTCGCGCGCGGGTCCCGTCGAGGGCACGTCGGTGGGTGTCGCGTTCGAGTCGGTCGTGTTCGTTCGGTCCCTGGGCGGTACGCGCATGCGCGTGTCCGCGTGGGTGGTCGGTGGGCGGAGTCGTCGGCGTGGTGCGTCCGGGCTCCGTTCGTTCGTGTGCGGTGCGTTCGGTCTCGTCTCGTGCGGCGCGGGTCAGCCCTTCGCTCCGTGGTCCGCGCGCCCCGCGAGCCCGAACACGCGGTTCGCGGCCTCGAGTCGGCGCAGTTCGGGGTCCTCGCCTCGAGCGGCGGCGGCCTGCGACTCCGCGCTGAGCGTCTCGCGCGCCACGCGCTCGCGGTCGAGTCGGTCGAGGACCGAAGCCGCTCCCGACGCCAGCGCGCGGATGTCGTCGGCGCTCCGCGCGCGTTCCTCGATGCGGACGGCGATGGAGCGCGCCTCGCCGACCGCGGACCCCGTGCGGGTCGGCACCCCTTGGATGGAGCCGACCCCCTGTTCGGTTCCGTCGACCGCGGGCCCTTCGGGCGCGCCGCCGGCTCCCTCCGCGAAGGGCGCGCCGCCCGCGTCCTCCCCGTCGGCGTCCAGGGCTTCGAGTTCCGCGACCGCCAGCAGGTCGGCGATCCGGACGGCGTCGATCGGGGGCAGCACGGATCCGGGAGCGCGCTCGTGCGCGAGTTCGTCCTCGTCGTACACGTCGCACAGGGTTTCCAGGACGCGCGCCAGACCTTCGTGCTCGGGCCCGCGGCCCTCGCGGGCGGACTCCAGGCGCTCGCGGTGCAGCGCCACGAGCGAGTTGTCGACGAGGCACGCCCCCACCAGTTCGGCCCAGGCGCGCAGCTCCTGCTGGCGTACGCCCTTCGTCGCGCGCGACGGCGGAGCCTGTCCAGCAGCGGGAGCGGCGGGGGCGGAGTGCGCGCCGCGCGCCGCCGACCGCGGCGGGACGACGTCCTCGCTCGCGGCGCCCCGCGGTCCGCACGCGCGCCGAGTCGTCGGAGATGCGGTCGAAACGCGCCAGCACGCTCGTCTCGGACAGCCCGGCCGCGCCCGCGAGCGCGCGTGCCCGCGCTTCGCGCTCGACGGGGTTGGGGAGCACCGCGACGACTTCGAGCGCGCGGTCCACGGCGTCGGCGATCTCGCTCGCGCCGCTCTCCGCCGCGACACCGTCGGCCAGGTAGTCGAACCACTCGCGCGCGTCCCGGACGGCGTCGCGGAACACCTCCGGCCTCGCGTTCCGACCGGCGAGCAGGTCGCACGGGTCGGCGCCCTCCGGCAGCGCGACGACGTCGACGCGCTCGAAGTCGTCGCGCACGAGCACGCCGTGCAGGGCCTTCAGTGCCGCGGCTCGACCCGCGCGATCGCCGTCGAACACGAGCGTGAGTCGTTGTGCACCCGTGCGGCGCAGGAGCCGCGCGTGCTGTTCCGTGGTCGCGGTGCCGAGCACCGCCACGACGTTGCGGACGCCGGCCTGGTGCGCCGCCATGACGTCGGTGTAGCCCTCGACGACGACGACGTGGCGCTCGCGGCGCGCCGCGTCGGCGGCCAGGTCGAGCCCGAACACGAGCTTGCCCTTGTGGAACAGCGGGGTCTCCGCGGTGTTCACGTACTTCGGACCCTCGACGCCGGGCAGCAGGCGTCCGCCGAAACCGACGACGCGCCCGCGCTCGTCGCGGATCGGGACGACGAGCCGCCCGCGGAAGAAGTCGTAGAGCTCGCCGCGGTCGTTGCGGCGCGCGAGACCCGAGTCGAGCAACGCCGACGCCTGGAAGCCGGACCCGCGCGCGGCCTCGACGAGCGCGCGACCGTCCGACGGCGCCCATCCCAGACCGAAGGCCTCGCCGACGTCCGCGCCGAGACCGCGTTCCTCGAGATAGCGCCGCGCGGCCTCGCCGTCCGGCCCGAGGAGCTTCTTGCGGAAGAGGCGCGCCGCCCGTTCGAGCGCCTCGCGAAGGGCCTGCAGGCGCGCGTCCTCCTGCGAGTTCCGCTCGCTCCGCCGCGGAACCTCGAGACCGACGGAGCCCGCGAGCTCCTCGACGGCCTCGATGAACGTCACGCCGTCGAAGGCCTCGACGAAGCCGATCGCGTCCCCGCTCTTGCCGCACCCGAAGCAGTGGAAGATGCCCTTGCGCGGCACGACGTAGAACGAGGGCGTCCTCTCGTCGTGGAACGGGCAGCACGCCTTCCACTCCGCGCCCGAGGCCCGGAGACCGGGCACGCGGCGGCGGACGACGTCCTCGATCGCGACGGCGTCCTTGAGCCGGTCGAGGAAGTGACGGAAGGGAAGGTCGGGCACGGGGATGGGCGAACCCGCGCGACGGTGGGGTCGCGGCGGGATCGGGAGATGGATCGCTGGGAGGAGGGCGGGGCGACGCGCGACGGGAGGGAACGTCGCGGCCCGAGGCCGGCGCACCGGGGATGGCGCGCCGGGATGAAGGGTGGAGTGAGAGGCGGCGGAGAGAGGCGGGCGGGAAGAGGCGGGTGGAGAGAAGCGGGATCGCGAGCGGCTGCTCCGGACCGGCCGGTGCGGTCCGGCGGATGCGGCCCGGTGGGATCGGTTCCGGCGGCGTGACGCTCCGGTCGAGCGTGACCCGACGACGGGCGGCCCGTCGTCCCGAAGATGTGGAATCTCGACTTTCGCGGAGGCTGCGCCCGGAGGACGTCGCCGAGGAGTCCGGTGTCGGTCGCGGTTCCCGACGGACGGCACCGATCGCCTCCGCACGAACTCGACGCGCCGTGCCGTCGGAGACGTGCCGTCGGAGACGTGTGGTCGGAGACGTCGGGTCGGAGCCGTGTCGTCGGAGACGTGACGTCGGAGCCGTGTCGACGCCGACTCCCTTCGCAGGACCTCGAGACGTGCCGCGGCGCGCGACCGCGCGCGTCGGTCGAACGTGGGACACCTGCGCCGAGCCTGGGAACTCGCTCTCGGTGGAGCGCTCCGCCCTTCGCGGAGACGTGACGGCTGGTGCGGTTCCGCCGGGCCGTCGGCGCAGGGGGTTCAACGCGGAGGGCCCGAGCCCGCGGCAGGTCATTCCCCGAGAAAATTCGGAGCGGCGGAGGCCAGGGCGGCGAGCGCCGCGGGGTCGAGGTCCTCGACGCGCAGGTCCCGGTCGAGTCCGGCCGCGGAGATCCACGCGTCGGCCGCGGGAGCGCCGCCGGCGAGGTCGGCGAGCGGCGAGCGGACCTTCTTCCTGCGCTGGGTGAAGAGGTGCGCGACGAGGCGGTCGTAGGCCGTGAGTTCGGTCGCGGACACGCTCGCGAGCGGGCGGTCGCGTCGAACGAGGCGGCACACCGCGCTGTCCACCTTGGGGCGCGGCCGGAACAGCGCCGCGGGGACGGCGCGTTCGACGCGGCCGGCGTGCGTCAACGCGATGCGCGCTCCCAGGGCGCCCCACTCGCGCTCGCCCGCCGACGCGCACATCCGCTCGGCGACCTCCTTCTGCACGAGCACGGTGAGCGACGCCGGCGGGTTCGCCGTGCGCACGAGCTCCGCGACGAGCGGCGACGCGATGGAGTACGGCAGGTTGGCGACGAGGTGCCAGTCGCCCTCGCGCCACAGTCCGTCGACGACGCGTGGCTCGAGCGCGTGCTTGCCCGCGAGGGCGTCGGCGACGACGAGCTCGAGGCGTTCCCGCGGTTCGAGCCAGGACGCAGCGATCGTCGCGAGGCGCTCGTCCACCTCGACGCCGAGCACGTCGGCGCCCGCGGCGAGGAGGTGCGTCGTGAGGAACCCGAGTCCGACGCCGACCTCGAGCACGCGGTCGCCCTCCCCCACACCGGCGATGCGGACGACGTCGCGACACACTCCTTCGTCGAGCAGGAAGTTCTGCCCGAAGCGACGCGAGGGTCGGAAGCCGGCGCGCTCCATCCGCGCGCGGAGCTCGTTCCAGGACGGTCGCGACATGGGGTCGACGTCAGCGCCGTGCCCCCTCGACGAGGGCGCTCAGAGCGAAGTCGCCGGGACGCTCAGCGAGGAGCCGCTCGAGCAGCGGCTGCGCAGCGCGCCCCCACAGCGCGCCGACGCGGACGAGGCGCTCGCGCGTCGAGCTCGCGCGGCTCAACGCGGGGAGCCGTTCGCGCAGGAAGGCCTCGGCCTCGATCGCGCAGCGCACGCCGAGGTCGACGGAGCGGCTGTGCGGAGGAAGCGGCACGCAGTCGAAGACGGCGTTCGACGGCGGTCCCGAGCTGCGCGCGGCGTGCAGCGGTTTCAGCGTGTGGAGGTAGGAGCCGCCCATCGCGCTCGGCCCCTGCGGACCGCTCCAGTCGAGCGACGAGTACGGCGGGAGCGATCCCTCCACCCACTCCATCGCGTTCCCGACCAGGTCGTAGCAACCCGAACCGGTGCGACCGCGCTCGAACGTCCCGACGCCCACGGGACGCGCGAGTCCGAGGTCGAGCGTGTTGGCGACGGACCGGCTGCGGTCGCGGCCCCAGGGATAGCGGTGGAAGCTCGTGCCTGCGGCGACGTACATCCACTCCGCCGCCGAGAGCAGGCGCATCGAGCGCGCCTCCGCGTACGCGCGCGCCTCGTCGAGGTCGCAGAACGCAGGCCAGGCCCAGCGGTCCTCGCTCGTCGCGGCGAAGGGGTCGTCGAGCCCGTCCGCGGCGGGCGCCGCTCCGGTGTAGTGGCGCCAGTCGTCGCGCGACGCCTCGAAGCGATCGACGAGGAGCGGGGCGCGCACCACGAGGTCGTCGCACACCGGCGTGCGCTCGAACGGCGGGAAGACCTCCTCGAGGAAGGCGAGCCCAGGCGCCCGCTCGACCAACTGGCGCACGAGCGCGTCGGA
The DNA here is from genome assembly GCA_041398665.1 of Planctomycetota bacterium. GTDB lineage: Bacteria > Planctomycetota > UBA1135 > UBA1135 > Rohdeia. The sequence goes on from JAWKUH010000011.1 coordinate 81,909, forward strand.
CCACGCACGCACGCGCGTCGGCTCGATCACGGTGGGGCCGCTCCAGTCGCAGCGGCCCGGCGAGACGAACGCCATCCGTTCGAGCTCGAACAGAAGGCGCTCTCCGCCTCCTCCACCACCGCACGCACCGAGGAGGAGCAGCGCGGCCAACGGTGCGAGCGCGCGCACGCGCCCGCACCGCGTGACGACGCGTCGGCGCCGTCGCTCCGCACCGGTCGCGGTCAGGGCTGGCTCGCGGCGCCCTCGGCGCTCTGCGCGTCGAGCACGACGATCTCGACGCGGCGGTTCTTCTGCTGGCCCTCCGGCGTCGCGTTGTCCGCGACGGGCAGGTACGGACCGAAACCGGCGACGAACAGCTTCTCGGACGGGAGGCCGCCGTGGTCGACGAGCCACTGGCGCACGCTGAGCGCGCGCACGACGGAGAGCTGCATGTTCCCGAACGGGTACTTCTGACGCGTCGACTCGAGTCGCATCGGGACGCTGTCGGTGTGACCGCGCACCCACAGTGCGTCGAACGGGCGCTGTGCGATGTCGTGCGCCAGTTCCGTCAGGACGTCCTGCCCCTCCTTGCGGAGGTCGGCCGAGCCGGAGTCGAACACGACGGAGTCGGCCAGCGCGAAGCCGTAGCCGCCGTCGACGTCGATGCGCGTGACGTCGCCCGGCGTACGACCGAGGCGACGCGCGAGCTCGTCGAGACGATCCATGCGCTCGTCGATCTCGGGGTCGACCGGGACCGACGCCGTCTGCGTCCCGGACTCGGCCGCGGCGGCGCGCTCGCGCAGGTCGCGGACCTCCGTGGTGAGTTGCTCGTACGCCGCGTCGAGGTCGGTGTACGAGTCCTGCCAGTAGCGGCTGAGCTCCTCCTGTTCGTCGAAGCGCTGTTGGCTGACGCAGCTCGCTGCGAGCAGGGGGAGGGTGAGCGCGAGCACGCGGCTCGGCGTACGACGGAGCAGGCGGAACGTCGTCATCGTGAACATCGTCGTCGTGACTGTCGTGAGGAGGTGGGTCGGGCGGTTCCCGCGCGGGGACCGCTCGGACGCGCGGCGTCGCGACGCGCGCGACGGCGACGGTCCCGCGGGACCGATCGCGCGTGCTGGGGCGCGTGCACCCGATCGGGGCACGCCGGGACGTTGGACCCGCCGAGGGCGGCGCGCGCGGCGCCGGAGTCGGACAGGATCGCGGAGCGTCGGGAGAAGGCGACCTTGCGCTACGCACCGGAGGGCGCTCTCGCGCCCTCCGTGGATCGCCGATGGGGCCGCGGCAGGCGGGCCCCTTTCGCTGCGCCAGCCCGCGTCCGTCCGCCGTCGGTCTCGCCCGGGAACGGGTTTCGAGTCGCCCGCGGGCTGTTCGGTGCCCTCGGTCGGAGCCGGGGTCGCCCGCCTCCGCCTCGTCTCGCCGACGAACAGGCCGGAGATCGACGCAGCGATGGCCGAGGTCACAACCGTTAATGGTTCTTCCAGGACCGGGAAGATCAGGATCGGGATGATCGTGGTGAAGAAAGATGCCGGCGAGGCCAGCGGGTTGACCGGCTCCTCGAGCACGGCCTGGCGACGGCGGTTCGCGACCACGACTCGTCGCCCTCCTCGCCGTCGTCGTCCTCGTCCTCGTCGAGCTCCTCGAGCTCGTCCGGTTCCTCCTCGCCGTCGAGCTCCTCAGATCGTCACCGAGCAGCGTGTCGGCCGTGGAGAGCTCCTCGGTCGCCATGCCCGGGTCGGAGAGCACGAGCTCGTCGTCGGACGCGTCGTCGAGGTCGACCACGTCGCCGCCCATGAGTTCGCGGCGCAGGTCCTCGACGTCCGCGCGGCGGAGCTTCATGGTCTCGCCGTCGCGGAACGCGCGGATCTCACCCTCGGAGACGAGGCGCTTGAGCTCCTCCTCCTTGAGGCGCAGACGGTCGAGGGCCTCCTCGAAGCTGAAGAACTCGTCTCGTTGGGTCACGTCGGGGATCGGATGGGGGTGGGTCGGGGAACCGGAGCGGGTCGTCCGGCGGTCGTTCGATCGGTGGGTCGCGATCGCGTGCGCGGCGCACCCCTCGACGGGGCGCGGGCGTCGGACGCGGCGGACCTACTTGCCTGGCTTGTTCGCGCCGTTCGCGACCGGAATGTCGGCGAACTGCTTCTCGAGGTCCTGGTAGGAGTACTCGGAGTCGTCGTGGAAGCCGACGAGCTGCAGGTCGAGGTCGATGCGCCGCGCGCCGACCAGTTTGAGGCCCTGCGTGCTCTTCGCCCCGCCCGTCGCCTGGTACACGGCGAGTTGCTTGTGCTCGGTGTCGACGAGGTACAGCACGGACGCGCCGGTCACGTCGACGCCGGTCACCGCGATCATCGTGCGGTTCGAGTCGGACGTCGCGAAGGCCGGCGGCGCTCCGACGGGGAACGCTTCGGCGGGCGGGACGGTGTCCTGCGGCGCGGCGAACGCGCCGGAGAGCAGGACCCCGAGTCCGAGCAGTCCGAAGAGGTTGGCGCCGACGAGCCCGAGACCGAGGAGTCGCGGGTGCGCGAGCACGATCGGGGCAGCGCCTCGTTGAGCTTGGGGGTCGGCCATCGGGGAGGGGCCGTCCGCGCGGGACGGAGCGGGAATGGTAGTGGATCGGGGGTGCGGCGCGAAGGGGCGCCTGCGGGTCCGGAGCCGCCGCGGACCCTCTACGTGCCGGCGCGCGGCTCGACTACCGTCGCGGAGCCGCGGGATCCCCGGTCGCCCGGGCGGATCACCAGTCGGCGATGTCGCCCACGATGGTCTGGGCCAGGTCCTTGAGGGTCACGAGCCCGAGGGGCGCCCCCCCGCCGCGCACGAGCGCCGCGCGCTGGCCCCGCGCGCGGAGCCGGAAGAGCGCGCGGTCGACGGGCAGGTCGGGCTCGAACTCGAGGAGGTTCCTCGTGCAGCGCTCGAGCCGCCCGGGCTCGGGATCGGCGAGCACGTCGAGCTGGTGCAGGTAGCCCAGCACCTCGCCGCCGCCCCCCACCACGGGGAGTCGCGTGTGCCCGGAGCGCGAGACGCGGGCCACGAGCTCGGCCTCGTCGGCGTCGTTCGCGACCGTCGCGACCTTCGACCAGGGGACCATGACGTCCGACACGGTGACGGTGCGCAGCTGGAGCACGTTGCGCGCCAGCACGACGGCGTCGGTCGGCAGTGCTCCGGACAGCGTGCCCTCCTCGAGCATCTCGTAGACGTGTTCGCGGTTGCGCAGTTCCTCGAGCTCGGCGTCGTGGATCCCGAGCAGTCGTTCGAACAGCCGCGACACGAGTCCGATCGGCCACGAGATCGGGACGAAGGCGACGCGCGCGACGGCGACGACCGGCGCCGCGAAGCCGAGCAGCGTGTGCGGTCGGCGCCGGAACAGGTCCTTCGGGAGGAGTTCGGCGAAGAAGAACACGAACGGCGTGAGGATCGCGGCGAGCACGAGCTCGCGCCCCGTCTCGGGAAGGAGTCCGACGCGCGTGAGGCCCTCGTCGCCGAAGTGCGTCACGAGCTCGATCATCAGGTTGTTGCCGATCAGCACGGCGACGAGCAACGCGTGCTCGTTCCGCACCAACCGCCGCACGAGACGCGCCATGCGCCGACCCTCGCGCGCGTCGAGCTCGAGCCGCGACGACGACAGCGAGTAGAAACCCGTCTCCGCGCCGGAGAAGAGCGCGGACATGAAGATGCAGGCCGCGAAGGCCAGCGCGATCTCCGAACCCGTCACGACGCCCCCCTCGTCGCACCGACGTCGACGGAGAGCACGCGACGACCGCGCACCTCGTTGACCTCCAGCTCGAGCCCGCCGATGCGCACCTCGTCGCCCGCGCGCGGGACGCGCCCGAGCAGCGCCGTGACGAGACCGCCGACCGTCTCGAACTCGACGGGCAGCACGCGCTGGCCGAAGAACTCGTTCCAGTCGCGAACGGACACGCCGCCGGGCACGCGGAAGCGGCCTTCGCCGAGCGGAACGATGCGGTCCTCGCGCGCCTCGCCCTCGACGCGCAGGTCGCCGACGATCTCCTCGAAGACCTCCTCGAGGTTGACGACGCCGGCACTCCCGCCCCACTCGTCGACGGCGACGGCCTCGCTCGCGCGCCGCTCGCGCAGGAAGCGCAGGAGGTCGAGCGCACTCGCGACCTCGGGCACGAAGGCGACGGGCATGACGATGCTCGAGATCTCGCGGTCCTTGTGCAGGAGCAGGTCGCGGAGCTTGGCCATGCCGACGACCGCGTCCGGTCCGCCCTCCACGACGGGCAGCCACTGCACCCGGTCGGAGAGGGCCTCCTGGACGGCCTGGTCGCGGTTGCTGCCGTCGACCTCGAGCCAGATGGCGTCGACGCGCGGCGTCATGATCTCGCGCACGCGGATGCCGCGCAGCTCGACGACCTCGCTCAGGAAGTCCGCCTCGACCTCGTGGAGCGCGCCCTTCTCGCTCGCGTCGCCGAGGACGTGAGCGAGTTCGTCCGACGAGAGGTGGCGCTCGTCGCGCGTCCCGACGAGACGGCCGACGAACTCGAGCGAGGTGACGAGCGTGCTCCGGATCGGCAGGAGCGCGCGGACGATCACGAGCATCGGACGCGCGAACGTGCGCGCGATCGGCACCGGCGCGCGCAGTCCGATCGTCTTGGGCAGCACCTCGCCGACGATCAGCAGCGGCACGAGCGCCAACAGCACCGACAGCGACGCGTCCATGTCGCTCCCGCGCTGCAGGCGGTCGGCGAACGAGAAGTAGAGGATGTTCACGACGAGGTTCGCGAACAGCACGCTCACGAGGAGGTCGCGCGGCTGGTCGAGCAGGCGCTGCGCGACGAGGCCCGCGCGCCGCGCGTCGCGACGACCCAGGCTGAACAGCGCGGTCTCGCTCGCGCTGATCACCCCGGAGCACAGGAGCAGGGCTCCCAGCAGCACCCAGTTCCAGGTGTCGTTCACGTCCTCGGTGCCCGCGGCAGGAAGCAGGTGGCGGTGAAGCCGCGGCCCACGGTGCTCGACAACACCAACTCGCCGCCGTGCGTGTCCAGCACGTTGTGGACGATCGCGAGTCCGAGGCCCGTTCCTCGACCCGGCGCCTTCGTGCTGAAGAACAGGTCGGTCAGACGCTCGAGCTGTTCGCTCTCGACACCGGGTCCGTCGTCGCGCACCCACAGTCGCAGGTGCGGGCCGTCGTCGGCGAGCCCGATCTCGACCGTTCCGCCGCCCTCGCGCTCCTCGACGGCGTCGAGCGCGTTGACCACGAGGTTGAGCAGGGCCTGACCGAGCTCGTGGCGCGCGCCGAGCACGACGTAGCGGTCGGACAGGGAACGCGGCGGCTCGCACGGGTCGAACGAGCCGCCGTCGGCCGACGCGACGAGCCGCGTGCCCTCCCGGTCGGCACGGTGGCGCACGAGCGACGCGGCGTCGCGCACCACCTCGACGAGATCGACGCGCGCGGCCACGGTCTCGCGCGGCGCCATGCGCAGCACCTGACCGACCGTGCGTTCGATGCGCTCGAGTCCGCTCGCGAGCAGGTCGAGGTAGCGCACGCGCCGCTCCTCGGGGATCTCCTTCTTCAGCGCCTGCACCGCGTTCTGCAGACCGCCGAGCGGGTTGTTGATCTCGTGCGCGATGCCGGCGGCGAGCTCCCCCATCGCCGCGAGACGCTTCTGGATCAGCGCGGCGCGCTCGGCGCGGCGCGCGGCGTCGAGCGCGTCGGCGACCTCGCGCTCGAGGTCGTGCGACAGGCGCTCCACGCGCTCCGCCATGCGGTTGAAGGCGCGCAGGAGCTCCGAGACCTCGTCGTCGCGGTCGCCCGCCTCGACGCGCGCGGAGAGATCGCCCGCCGTGAGGCGCGTCGCGGCCCCGGCGAGGCGCTGGACCGGATCGATGACGAGCGGTCGCAGCGCGGCGAACGTCCCGACCATGAGGAGCACCGTCGACAGCGCGAAGCCGCTCCACAGCAGGAGCTAGAGGTCGCCGCGCGTCTCGTCCTCGCGCGGCACGAACCACAGCGCGCCCCAGGCGCGCCCGCCGACGACGATCGGCACGGCGAGACCGCCGAGCAGCGACTCGCTGCGACGGTCGCGGATGCAGCGGTCGAGCCCCTCGAACAGCGCCGAGCGGTCCTGCGGACCCTTGGCCTGTCCGACGGGGTGCAGCGCGACGCCGCGCGGCCACAGCCTCCCCGACGGCGCGCGCTCGAGGTTCGCGTCGACGAGCACCGCGTCGGAGACGTAGCGCCAGCCCGGCCAGTCGAGGATGCGCGCGACGTTGAGCTCGCCCTCCGGCAGGATCGTGCCCTCGAGCGTCGCGACGGTCTGCTCCGTCAGGCCGAACACGAGGTCGCTGCGCTGTTGCTCGAGTCGGTTCGACAGGAACGCGCCGAGCCCGGTGAAGACGACGAGGTTGAGCACCGCGAGCAGCGCGAACACGCGGAGTCCGAGGCGCGCCTTCACGTCGCCCCACCGACGCGCGTGCGCCGTCCGCGGGGCCCGCTCCGGGCGGGACGGTCGTCCGCCGTCCCCTCCGTCGGTGGCGCGGTCATCCCGAGGCGAAGCTGGCGGTGATGCGCAGCAGCGGCAGGAACATCGACACCACGAGGAAGCCGACCATGCCGGCGATCAGGATCAGCAGGATCGGTTCGAGGATCCGGAAGAACAGATCGATCTTGCGCTTGACCTGCACCTCGTAGGCCGCGGCGACCTTGAGGAGCATGCCGTCGAGCTCACCCGTCTGCTCGCCGACCTCGACCATGTTGCAGACGAGCGGGTCGAACACGCCGGAGTCGTTCATCGGACGCGCGATGGTCTCGCCCTCGCGCACCGTGGTCCGCACGTCGTCGATCGCGGTGTAGAAGACCTCGTTGTCCGTCGTGTCGCGCGCGATGGCGAGCGCGTCGAGGTGCGGCACGCCGGCCTGGACGAGCGTGCCGAACGTGCGCGAGAAGCCGGCGACCTGACCGAGCGCGAGCACCGACCCGAGGTACGGGATCCGCATCATCGAGCGGTGCACGAAGTAGCGGTAGCCCACGCTCGCCCGCAGCATCACGAAGTGCAGGACCACGAGCGCCACCGGCACGCCGATCACGACGTACCAGTACTCGACGGTGAAGTCGCTCGCCGCCAGGAGGACCTGCGTCGGCGCGGGGAGCTCGGTCCCGAGCGAGGTCAGCACCTCGCGGAACTTCGGGATGACCCACGTCATCGCCGCGGCGATCACGCACAGCGCGAAGAAGATGACCACGACGGGGTAGACCATCGCCGAGAGGATCTTCGAGCGGATCTCGGCGGCGCGCTCGCGGTAGTCCGCGATGCGCAGGAGGACGGTGTCGAGGACACCGCCGGTCTCGCCCGCTCGCACCATGGCCGAGAACAACCGGTCGAAGGTGCGCTCGTGCTTCGCCATCGCGTCGGACAGCGGCGTGCCCGAGGAGACGTCCTCGACGAGTTCGCCGAGCATCGCTCGGAACGGACCCGCCTTGGCCTGACCCTCGAGGATCTGGAGCGACCGGACGACGGGGATGCCGGCCTCGGTCAGCGTCGCGAGCTGGTGCGTGAAGTCCGTGACGAGGTCCTTCGCGATCCGGCGCCCGCCGGCCTTCTTCGAGCCCTTGCGCTCGGCGCGTGCGCCGTCGCCGCTCGAACGGGCCGCGCTCGGGCGCGCGGACGGGTTCCTCTGGAGCTTCTTCGCCATCGAAGGTTGGGTGGGACGGGCCGGGCCGGTCGGGGATCAGTGTAGGGCGGCGGTCTCGCGGAGCACTTCCTCGACGGTCGTCGCACCGCGCGCCACGGCGGCGAGTCCCGCTTCGCGCAACGTCCGCATCCCGCGCTTGCGGGCGAGGTCGCGCACCTTGGCGGTCGAGGCGTTCTCGAGCACGAGGCCGCGCAGGTCGTCGTCGAGGACCATGATCTCGGTGATCGCGGTCCGGCCGAGGTACCCCGTGTGGAAGCACTCCTTGCAGCCCTTGCCGAACCACAGCTCCTTGCCCTCGAGCAGCTTCGCGTCGGGGCCGAGCTCGAACAGCAGTTCGTCGTCGGGCGTGTAGGACGTCTTGCAGTGCGGGCAGACGCGGCGCACGAGTCGCTGCGCCACGATCGTCTCGAGCGTGGCCGACAGGAGGAACGGCTCGATGCCCATGTCGAGCATCCGCGTGATCGCGCTCGGCGCGTCGTTGGTGTGCACCGTGGCGAACACGGTGTGGCCGGTGAGGCTCGCCTCGATCGCCGTCGCCGCGGTCTCGCCGTCGCGGATCTCCCCCACCAGGATCTTGTCCGGGTCCTGGCGCAGAACGGTGCGCAGCACCGCCGCGTAGTCCACGCCGATGTCGGGGTGGATCGGCACCTGGACGACGCCCTCGATGTCGTACTCGACGGGGTCCTCGACGGTGATGATCTTGACGCCGGGCTCGTTGGCCTCGTTCAGCATCGCGTAGAGCGTCGTCGTCTGCCGGTCGTGGTCCGGCATTTGTTAATGATGCCGTTGGGCAGTTTGGTCATCTCGCGCAGGAGGCGCTCGTCGCGCGGTCGAAGCCGAGCACCTCGAGGTCGAGGCTGACGGCGCTGCGGTCGAGCACGCGCGCAGGATGGCGCTCCTCCGCAGATGCCCTCGGCAGCGTCGCGACGCGCAGGTCGACCGCATGGCCGTCGATGGCGAGCGCGATGCGACCGTCCTGCGGCAGCTTCGTCTCCGCGAGGTGCCGAGCTCGGAGAGGCACCTTGATGCGCGAGACCGTGCGCGCGGGCGCGAGGTGGCGCGGCGGCGACTCGACCCTCGTACAGCGCCATCGACGCGGTAGCGGATGCGGAAGACGTCCTCGTAGACCTCGAAGTGCACGTCGCTCGCGCGGTCGCGGATGGCGCGGTGCAGGATCGAGTTGAGCAGGCGCACGACCGGCGCGCGTTCGCGGCTCCGTCCTCCGCGTCGCCGAGCGACTTGGCAGGCGGCGACGGCGTCCGCGAGGCTCTCGTTCGCCGCAGCGCTCGGACACGAGCCGCTTGATCGCCGCGGCGTCCGCGATCACGGCGCGCAGTGTGCGGCTCCGTCGAGAAGCCGAGGTCGTCGAGGATCGCCGTGTTGAGCGGGTCCGCGATCGCGACGACGAGCTCGTCGCCGTCGATGCGGAGCGGCAGCACGCCGAAGGTGTGCGCGGTGTTGCCGTCGACGAGCTCGAGCGCGTCGTCCTGCTGGCCGAGGTCGTCGCTGGCGATGGACTCGAGGCCGGACTGCTCCGCGAGGCCGGCGGCGAGCTGCTCCGGCGTGCACATCTTCATGGCGACGAAGTGCGTGCCGATCAGATCAAGCTGCAGCTTCTTCTGCTCCTCGAGCGCGCTGGACCTGCGCCTCGGTGAGCACGCCGCGGCCCTTGAGGACCTGGCCGATCAGTCGCTTGCCGGCGTTCATCCGAGCCGGGCTCCGAGGTCCGCGCGGTCCTGGGCGGCGTCGAGCGCCGTCTCCTTGTCGATCTCGCCGCGCCGCACCAGGTCGAGCAGGTAGTCGTCGAGCGTGGTGATCATCCCGGAAGCGAGGTCTGGATCGTCGACTGGATCTTCGTTTGCCCTGTTCTTGCGGATGAGGTTGCCGATCGCGGGCGTCATCAGCATCACCTCGAAGGCGGCGACGCGACCGTTGCCCTCCTTCTTCGGCAGCAGCACCTGCGAGATCACGGCTCGGATCGAGACCGAGAGCTGGGCGCGGATCTGCTCCTGCTGGTTCGCGGGGAAGGCGTCGATGATGCGGCTCCATCGTGCGCGCGGAGCCCGTGGTGTGCAGCGTGCCGAACACGAGGTGACCTTGTCTCGGCCGCCGTGATCGCCGCCGAGATCGTCGCGAGGTCGCGCATCTCGCCGACCAGGATCACGTCGGGGTCCTCGCGCAGCGCGCGGCGCAGGGCTCCGGGGGAAGTCGGGCACGTCGGCGCCCAGTTCACGCTGCGTCACGAGGCCCTTCGGTGCGAGTGGAAGAACTCGACGGGGTCTCGATCGTGATGATGTGACGGTCCTGGTGCGTGTTGATCCAGTCGATCATCGACGCGAAGCGTACGGTCGATCGGTTTGAGCCCGTCGGACTGGTCACGAGCACGAGACCGCGCGGCCGCCGCAGCAGTTCGCGGCACTTCTCGGGCAGGCCGATCTCGTCCATCGACTTGAGCCGCTGCGGATCAGGCGCAGCACCGCAGCCGGTCCGCTGCGCGTGCGCAGGACGCTGCAGCGGGAAGCGGTTGCCCGAGTCGCGCGAGGGGCGAAGCCTGGCCGTGCCGACCTGCTCGACCTCCTTCCAGGCGTGCTCGGGGCACAGCTCGCGCGCGGGCGAGCAGACGTCTCAAGGGTCAGCACGTCGTCCGTGAGCGATACGAGCGGCTGCCGATGCGGAACACGGTGGACGGCCCCGGGTTGATGTGCAGGTCGGAGGCCCCTCGTCTGGATGGCCTGGTCGAGCAGCGTCTTGACCGTCATGTCGTGAAGTCCCGGTCGGGGCCGCGCTCAGACCACCTGCAGCGAACCCGCCGCGCGCGTCACGCAGCACCGACACGCTCGTCGTACCCGCGAACACCTTGCGCGCGCCGTCGGCGAGCAGCGTCGCCCTGGCGGACCTCGCCGTAGTGCCGGAGCTTCTCGAGGCTGTGGCCCTCGAAGATCAGCTCAGGAGCTGCGGGTCGAGCCGAGCGCCAGGTCGGAACAGTCCGACGCGACCCTTGTAGCCCGAGCCCTCGCACGCCGAGCAACCGCCTGTCCGTGGAACGTGCGGACCCTCGACCGCCGAGGCGGTGAGACCGAGCGCCGCGACCTCCTCGTCTCCGGCGGTACCCGTGCGGCACTCCGAGCACAGGCGCCACGAGGTGCTGGGCCATGACGCCCTGCACCGCGGCCGACGCGAGGAAGGGCTGGATGCCCATGTCGATGAGGCGCGTGATCGCGCTCGGCGCGTCGTTCGTGTGCAGCGTGCTGAACACGAGGTGACCCGTCAGCGCGGCCTGCACCGCGACCTCCGCCGTCTCGAGGTCGCGGATCTCGCCGACCAGGATGACGTTCGGCGCGGCGCGCAGCATGGCGCGCAGGATGCGCGCGAAGCTGAGGCCGACCTTCTTGTTGACCTGGACCTGGTTGATGCCGCTGATGTGGTACTCGACGGGGTCCTCGGCCGTGATGATCTTCACGTCGGGCCGGTTGAGCGCCTGCAGCGCCGCGTAGAGCGACGTCGTCTTGCCCGAGCCCGTCGGTCCCGTGACGAGCACGATGCCGTTGGGCCGCGAGATCAACTTGTCGAACCACTTCTGGTCGTCCGCGTCGAGGCCGAGGTCGCGGAGCGACAGCGTGGCTCGCCGACCGCTCAGAGCAGACGCGTGGCCGACGATCGTCTCGCCGCAGTCTGAGGGCAAGATCGAGCAGCGCACGTCGAGCGGCCGCCCGCCGAGGTCGACCTCGATGCGCCTGTCCTGCGGTTTCCGCTTCTCGGCGATGTCCATCGAGCCCATCACCTTGAGGCGGTTCAGCCAGCGGCGCCGCGAGGTGCGCGGGGTGGCGCGCGACGTCGCGCAGCACGCCGTCGACGCGGAAGCGCACGCGCAGCGCGTCCCGCGTCGGCTCGAGGTGGATGTCCCACGCGCGCATCTTCGGTCGCGTCGGCGAACGTGCGCGACAATGGAGCCGGATGACCGGGGCGTCGTCGCCCTCGCGACGGCGAGCTTGGGTCGTGGAGATGGCGCCGCCTCCTCGGCCGCGCCGTAGCGCAGGAGCGCCTCGCGCAGCGCCGTCGGCGTCGAGAGCGCGCAGCGCACGTCGCGGCCCAGCTGGAACTGGAGCTGGTCGGCGACGATGCGGTTCGACGGGTCGTCGACGGCGACGATCAGCGCTCCGCCCTTCTCGATCACCGGCACGAGCCGCTGGTCGCGCGCGATCTCCTCCGGGACGAGGTCCAGGATCTCCTGCCCGACGTTGCCCGACAGGTCGACGAAGGGCATGCCCTGCTGCTTGGCGAGGGCGCGGAAGACCGTCGGCTCGTCGACGTAGCCCAGCTGGACGAGCGCCTCGCCGACCTTGATCCGGCGGTCCCGGTGGTAGACGAGCGCTTCGCGGAGCTGGTCGGCGTCGACCACGCCGGCCGCGAGCAGCATCTCACCGAGCATCTGGGTCATCGGGGGGGAGTGGGCGAAGGGGCGGGGTGCCTTCGGGACCGGTCCTAGTGGCGGAGGGCGGGGCGACCTACCGGCCGAGCGGCTGCGCGGGGCGGTCCGGCGGGACGGTCGCGCGGGGCGCGGGAGGATAGCAGCCGAGCCCGCGTGCGCCTTGCCGCGGATCAGATCCGCGAACGCGATCTCGCGAAGAGCTCCGCGAGCATGCAGCGCACCCCTCCCCCGCCGACCCTCTCGATCGTGTCGACCGAGGGTGCGACGAGGCGGCCCGTGCGCTCGAGGAGTTCCGCGCGGTCGCCGAGCGCGCGGCGCGCGCACGCGGACAACGCCCACACGCCGCGGCGGCCCGCACCCGCGAGGTGGAGCGCGTTGCCGCAGAAGGCGAGCAGGTCCGACTCGGACAGGGGCAGGAGTTCGCCCCGTCGCCTCGAGCTCGGCGGCGAGCTTCGCGCGCTCGTCCTCGCTCTCGACCGAGTCGAGTCCGACGAGCGCGACGTCGGGTCCGAGCGCGAGCATGACGTTCGTGTGGTAGATCGGCTTGCCGCGCAGGCGGCTGCGGAATGTCACCGCTCGGTACCCATCGCGTCGCACCACTCCGCGAGCGGTCCCTCGCAGGTGCGCGAGGACAGTGCGGCGAACGCGACCTTGGCCTCGCGGTCGAGCACGAGCGAGCCCGTGCCCTCGAGGAAGCGGCCGCGCTCCGCCCAGTGCCGCAGGTCGAGCACCTCGCGCACGTCGACGGCGTCCATCACGAGGTCGACGAGCTCCGAACGGATCTCGCGCCGGCGCGACGGCGACTCCATCGGGTAGAGCACGAGGCGCCCGCTCGCGTGCGTCGTGAACCAGTTGTTCGGGAAGCACGCGTCGGGCGACACCGCGCCCTCGCGCGCGTCGCGCTCCTCGTCGAACACGAGGACGTCGACGCCCGCGTCGCGCAGACCGCGCTCGAGCTCGACCGACTCGCCGCGCGCGGCGAAGAGCGCGTCGGGCGACGCGTCCGTCGACTGGAACACGTTCGACGCGGCCGTCTCGGCGTTCGCGCCGAACGACGCGGGGCGCACCATCAGGACCCGGTTCGCGAACGTGCGTTCCATCGCTCGTGCAGCGTCAGTCCGTGAGGCCCAGGAACTGTTTCACCCGCAGCCAGCGGTACTCGCGCAGGTGCGGCGAGCCCACGCCGTGGCGGGAGTTCGCGTAGAGCATCATCTCGAAGTCCTGCTCGCCCGCGCGCTGCAGCGCGTCGGCGAGCTGGATCGTGTTCTGGAGGTGGACGTTGTCGTCCATCGTGCCGTGCATGAGCACGAGGTGACCGCGCAGGTTCCCGGCCGCCTCGATCACGCTCGTCGCGTCGTAGCCCGCGCGGTTCGCGTCGGGGAGACCCATGTAGCGCTCGGTGTAGATCGAGTCGTAGAGGCGCCAGTCGTACACGCCGGCGCCGGCGAGCCCGAGCGCGAAGCGGTCGCTGTGCGTGAGCGCGTAGCCCGCCATGAAGCCGCCGTAGCTCCACCCGGAGATCGCGACGCGCGCGGGATCGCCCCCGAACTCGGCCACGACCTTGTCGACGGCGTCCTCGAGGTCGCGCAGCTCCTGCACGCCGAGCCGTTCGTAGCACAGGCCCGTGTCGGCCATGCCGCGACCGCTCGCGGTGCGCACGTTGACCTGCAGCACGATCGCGCCGCGCTGCGCGAGGAACTGGAGCCACGTGCTCGGACGGAACGCGTCGCGCACGGTCGGCGCGTCGGGACCGGAGTACGTGTCGAGGAAGATCGGGCGCGGCCCCTCGAAGGCGCCCTGCGGCGGCAGGATCACCGTCGCGTCGAGCGGGTAGCCGTCGCGCGCCTCGACGACGAGACGCCGCGTCGGGAGCAGCAGCCACTCGTCGAGGACCTCGCTCCAACCGATCTCGCGCACCGTGGCTCCCGTGCGCGCGTCCGCGACGCGCACGCGCGTCGGCTGCTCGTGCGACGACCAGGTGTCGGTGAACCAGCGACCGTCGTCGGAGAGTTCGACCCGGTGCGTGCCGACGCCGTTCGTGAGCCGCTTCACCGTCGCGTCGTCGCCGAGCGGCGTGACGTAGAGGTTGCTGCCGATCGCGCCGTCCTGCGTGCTCGTGAACCACACGAGACCCGCCGTCTCGTCGACGCGTTCGACGCCGGTCGTGCGCCACGGGCCGCTCGTCACGGTCTCGAGGAGCTTCCCGGCGAGGTCGTAGCGGTAGAGGTGGTTGTGGCCCGTCCGGTGGCTCTCCCACAGGAACGTGCCGTCGGCGAGGAAGCGCGGCGCCGCGGGGCGCTCCGTCCACGTCGACGAGCGCTCCGAGACGATCTTCGTCACGGCGCCGTCCCGCGGGTCGACGAGCACGAGGTCGGCGTCCTTCTGGATGCGGTCCTGCACGATCGCCCAGGCCTTCGAACCGTCGGGCGTCCATCCCACGCGCACGACGAGCGCGTCCTGCGGGAAGCTCGAGAAGTCGGCGTGCACGACGACGGCGTCGGCCCCCGCCGCGCGGATCGCGAGCGCGACCGTCGGGTTCGCGTCGCCGACCTTGGGGTAGCGCGTCGTCTCGACGTCGACACCGCGCTGCTCCGTGCGCGCACGCTCGGGCACGTGGTCGATCACGGTGAAGCTCGGGACCTTCGTCTCGTCGAGCTCGAGGAACGCGATCGCATCTCCGCCGGGGCTCCACCACGACGCGTTGAAGTCGCCGCGCCCGTAGACCTCTTCCTGGTAGACCCAGTCGAGCACCCCGGTGAGATGGTCGGGGTCGCCGTCGCCGAGCAGCGCGCTCCAGGAACCGTCGACGGCGGCGAGTCGCAGTTGCGAGCCCTCGACCCACGACGCGGCGCGCGCACCGGGCGCGAGCTGCGCGAGTCGCTTCGCCGCGTCGCTCTCGGCGATCGTGCGGGGCTCACCGCCCGCGCCGTCCTCGAGGACGACGGCTCCGCGCACGATCCTGATGCGCGGCTCGGGGGCGCGCTCGCGCGCGGCCGGCTCCGGCACCTCCTCGCCCGTCGCGAGGTCGACGAACCTCCGTCCGTCGTCGCTCTCGATCCAGAGCGTCGTCCCGTCGGCCGCGAAACCGCAGCGCGGCGGACTCGTCGTCCAACGGACGCGCTCGCCGAGGTCGGCGAAGGTGAGCGGCTTCTGCTGCGCGGCGCCCGTCGGCGCGAACGCCGCGAGCAGCGCGAACGCCGCGGGGAGCGCGAGCGGTGCCGCGGCGCTGCGGACGGAGGGACGCGGGGCGCGGGAGGTGTGGGACACGATCGTGGGTCGGTGCATGGCCGTGGTTCCGGGCGCGCGAGCATACGCCCGCCGCGCCCGGAGCGCTCATGCGTCGACCCGGTCGATCGCGCCGCGGATCAGTAGCCGAGCTTCTTCCAGGCGTCGGCGCGCGACATCGACTTCACGTCGAGCCAGCGCTCGAGCTGGGCGGCCTGCGGCTTCGTGCGGCCGTGCTCCCAGTTGTAGATGGTGAGCGGTGCGACGTCGACCAGCAGCGCGTAGTCGGCGGCCGAGAGCTCGAGCTGCGCGCGGTGCTTCTTCACGGCACCGGCGGAGAACACCTTCGAGCCCTCCTTGCGCGACTTCAGCTTGTCGATCTCCGCCTGGAGCTCGGCGATGCGGACGTCGATGGAGCGGTTGGGACCGCGCGAACGCTTTCTCTGTGCTTTTTTCTTTGCCACGCGCAAGAGACTAGCGTTCGAGAGCGCCTTTACCATGCTCTTCTCGCTCGACTTTTCGATCGAGAGCGGACCGAACGGCGATCGAACGGCGGCGACGCGCGGATCCGAGGCCATGCACCGCGCCCCCCCGGTACGGCCCCACCCAGGCACGAGAACGGCGCTCCGCGGGAGCGCGACGACCACGACGAAAGGTCGTCCGGACATGTTGTAGGCGTGGTCCGGGACGATCGATCCCGACCTCGTACGGGACACGACCCGCAACCGCGCCGCGTCGGGTTTCGCCGAGCGTTCCGGCCGAGGACGTCGGCGGATCGACCCTGAGACGTCGTCCGAGCCGCGCGCACCGCGGTCGAGAATCAGCGGACGAGCGCGTCGACGCGCGGATCCGGAGCGAAGCGGCGCTCCCCACCGCAATCCCGAGATTCCCCCGATCCGCACGGGGTCGGCGTCGTTGGAACGACTCAGCGAGGTCATGCTGGACCTCCGAAGCGCCTCGGTGGGGCCCACCGCCGCGCCCAAGACCCATGAAGAACGTGTTCGAAGGCGCCTCCGGGCGCCGTCCGTCGTCCCTCGCCCGCCCGCTCCACCGCTCCCTCGCCGCCCTCCTCGCCCTGGCGGGGTGCGCGGCGCTCCTCGCGCCTCCCGCCCGCGCGCAGGGCGTGCCGATCGGCTTCGAGGAGGACTTCGCGCTCGCGACGGACCGGAGCGCGGCCCTCGCGGAGCTCGTGCCGGGCACGGAGGACTACTACTTCTACAGCTGTCTCGACCGACAGAACGCGGGCGACCTCGACGCCGTCGACCCGCTCCTGCGCGCCTGGGTCGCGAGGCACGGCGAGAACGCGCGCACGGAACAGATCCGCAACCGCCAGGCGCTGCTGCTGTTCGACCGCGACCCGGCGAAGGCCTACGCCTTCCTGACGGACACGTTCAACCTCTCGTTCGGTCACCAGCGCGAGCTCCCCGGCGAGAAGCCCGACCTCCCGACCGCGCTCGACCCCGCGCTGCTCGTCGAGTCGACGCTGGCCCAGCGCGCGCTCTCGAACCACCCCGGCTCGGCCTCGGGTCTGCGCGGAGCGGCCCTCGCGCGCCTCGCGATGCGCGGCGGCGACCTCGACTCGCGCGTGCTGGGCGACCTGCTCGACCGGTTGGACCGCGCCGACCTTCCCGGAATGGCCCGCCTCGTCGCGCGCGACCTCGACACGCGGGAGAGCCGCGGCTTCGGCACGCGCCGCGTCCACGGACTGCTTCTGCTGTCGCAGCTCGAGGAGTGCGCGACGCTGCGTCCCGAGCTGTTGACGAACCGGGCCTTCGTCGACGCCTGGATCCGGCGACTCCTGCCGAACGAGGACGTGAACTGGCGCCGCGACCGCGCGGCACGACTCGCGTACCTCGAGCGGCTCCAGGGCTTCGCCGACCGGCTCCCCGCCACGTTCAACTCGTTCAAGGCGCACGTCCTCCACCACCGCCTCGAACTCGACCTCGAGATGGGCGCGCCCGACGCGGAGCGACTGCGCGCGTACCTCGCGCTCCCGCGCCGCGCCGCGTTCACGCCGCGCCGCGTGCTCGAGAACCTGCCGCCGAGCGCGCAACAGGTCGACTCGGGCGCGAACTACCCGACCGGCCTCGACGCGATCGGCGACGACACCGAACTCGTGCGCGACTACCTCGCCGAGCTGCTGCGCGGGGCGGACTCCTTCGCGCGCTTCACGGACCTCGTCGAGGAGAAGTGGCTGGGCCGACTCTTCGCCGAGACGAAGATCCTGGCCGGGCTCGGCGACATGGAGCGCTGGTACTCGCTCCTCGACGACCCCGCGTACTACGAACAGCTCGAGCAGCGCGTCGACCTCGAGTTCCCGCGCACGCAGCGCACGGAGTTCGGCGTCGACGACCCCGTCGAGATCGCGCTCGACGTCAAGAACGTCGAGACGCTGCTCGTGAAGGTCTTCGAGATCGACGCGCGCAACTCCCTGGTCGCGACCGGCCGCGACGTCGACGCGTCGATCGACCTCGACGGCATCGTGGCGGGGAGCGAGACGACCACGACGTACGACGAGCCGCCGCTGCGCCGCGTGCGCCGGAACTTCCGCTTCGACCAGCTCCAGGGCCCCGGTGTCTGGATCGTCGAGTTCATCGGCAACGGCGTCGCGAGCCGCGCCGTGGTGCGCAAGGGCGGACTGCACGTCGTCGACCGCACGGGCTCGGCCGGTCACGTCTTCCGCGTGTTCGACGAGAACGGGGTCGAGCAGGAGCACGCCTCGATCCTCTTCGGCGGGCGGTCGTACGAGGCGGACGGCGTGGGCGAGATCACGCTCCCCTACTCGACCGACCCCGGTCGCCGCACGATCGTCGTGCAGTCGGGACGGCGCACCTCGCTCGCGACGTTCCGGCACGCGGACGAGAGCTACGAGCTGCGCGCGGGCATCCACGTGGAGCGCGAGGCGCTGCGCCGCGGCGGCGAGGCCGACCTGGTCGTGCGCCCGTTGCTGCTCTCGAACGGACACGTCGCCGCGCCGTCGATCCTCGAGAACGTCGTCCTCGTCGTGTGGACGCGCGACCGCGACGGGAACACGTCGACGCTCGACGTGCGCGACCCCGCGTTGACGGCCGACGGCGAGTACGTCCGCCGCATCCCCGTCCCGAACGACGTCGCCGAACTGCGCGTGACGCTGCGCGCGAACGTCCGCAACATCAGCCGCGGACAGGACGACGTGGTGTCCGCGTCGCGGAGCTTCGTGCTCAACGCGATCGACCCGACGGACCGCACCGCGAGTCCGCTGCTCGGTCGCACGCCGCAGGGCTGGTACGTCGACGTCGTCGGACGCAACGGCGAGAAGCTCGCGGGACGGCCGGTGACGGTGCGCCTCGAGCTCGCCGACTACACCGACGCGCTGAACGTCGCCCTGCAGACCGACGCGCGCGGCCGCGTCGCGCTCGGTCCGCTCGACGGCGTCACCCGCGTCTCGCTCGGCGAACTCCCCGGCTCGTTCACGACCTGGCTGCTCGACGACGAGGCGCGCACGTTCCCGCCGAGCGTGCACGGCGTCGCCGGCGAGACGCTGCGCGTGCCCTACCTCGGCCGCGCGGGACGCGTCACGCGCGAGACCGTCTCGTTCCAGGAGACCCGTCAGGGACTTCCGCTGCGCGACGCGTTCGAGCAGGTGACGCTCGCGAACGGGTACGTCGAGCTGCGCGGCCTCGCCGCGGGCGAGTACACGCTGCGCCTCCTCGAGCCGGGCGCGACCGTCGACGTCTCGGTCACGGACGGCGAGGTGGTCCGCGGCATCGCCGTCGGCCGCGACCGCGTGCTCGAACTCGGCGACGCGACGCCGCTCCAGGTGACGGGCCTCCGCGCGGAGGGCGACGGCGTCGTCGTCGAGCTCGCCGGTGCCGGCGCCTCGACGCGCGTGCACGTCCACACCTCGCGCTACGCCTCGGCCTACGACGCGTTCGCGGACCTCGCGGTCCGCGGCGACGTCGGCCTCGCGTGGTTCGGGATCGAGCGTCCCGACGGCGACTTCCGTGCGGAGCGCGACATCGGCGACGAGTTCCGCTACGTGCTCGAACGTCGTCTCGCGCGGATCTTCCCGGGCAACATGCTTCGACGCCCCGGGCTGCTCCTCAACCCCTGGGAGCTCGAGGAGACGAACACCACGATCGGGCTCGGCGGAGGCTCCGGCGGTGCCTTCGGCGGTCGACGGGGCGGCCGCGCGCAGGGCAAGAAGTCGGGCGCGGACGACGCGCACGGCGGGATCGGCTGGAACGGCAGCGTGTTCGCGAACCTCGACTTCCTGCCGAAGGGTTCGCCGATCGCGACCAACCTGCGTCCGGACGCGGACGGCCGCGTGCGCGTCCCGCTCGACCGACTCGGCGACGGGCGCATCGTGCACGTCGTCGCGATCGACGGTGCGAACACCGTCGTGCGGACGCTGGTCCTGCCGGAGTTCCCGCTGCAGCCGCGCGACCTGCGCCAGGGCGAGCCGCTCGACGCGACGCGGCACTTCGGCAACTTCGCGGGCATCGAGTTCCTCGCGGGCGGTTCGTCGGTCGACGTGCCGAGCGGATCCGACCTCGCGACCTACGCCACGCTCGCGGACGTCTACCAGCTCTTCCGCACGCTCGCGCCGTTCGAGGACCTCGCGCGGTTCGAGCCCCTCGTCCGCTGGAGCTCGCTGACCGAGGAGGAGAAGCGCTCCACCTACTCCGAGCTCGCCTGCCACGAGGTCCACTACTTCCTGCACGAGAAGGATCCCGCCTTCTTCGACGCCGTCGTGCGCCCGTACCTCGCGAACAAGGCGCACAAGACGTTCATGGACCTGTGGCTCCTCGACCGCGACGTCAGCGCGTTCCTCGACCCCTGGGCCTTCGAACGACTCAACGTCTTCGAGAAGATCCTGCTCTCGCGTTCCGTCGCGGAGCGGCGCGACGACCTGCGGCGCCACGTGCGCGAGGCGTTCGAACTCCTCCCGCCGGCGCTGACGCTCTCGACGCGGGCCGTCGAGAAGGCGCTCGCGGGTCTCGCCCTGTCGCGTGCGAGCGGCGGCGGTCCTGGCGAACCGCCGCAGGGGCCGCCGCCGACGACCACCGGCTCCTCCGACTTCTATCTCGGTGACGAGGTCGCGCGCAACGCGGCCGAGCCCGAGGCCTCCACCGAGGACGGCGGACTCGACGCCGAGGAGGGGCTCGTCGCGCTCGACCAGAGCCTCGAGCGCCTGCGCGAGGACCGACAGGAGCAGGCCGGCGCGGCCGCCGACAAGGACGCGGACCGGCGGAGCGCCAACCGCGAGCTCTACCGCGCCGTCGACGAGACGCGCGCCCTCGTCGAGAACGACTGGTGGCACGTGCGCGTCGAGGACGCGGGTCCGGATCTCGTCGGTGTCGACGCCTTCTGGCGCGACTTCGCGGAGAGCGCCCCGGACGCGCCGTTCTTCTCCACGAACTTCACCGAGGCCGCGGGTTCGCTCACCGAGATGCTGCTCGCGCTCGCGGTTCTCGACCTGCCGCAGGAGCAGGACGCGACGACGACGCCGGTCGAGGACGACCAGGTCCGCATCACGTCGGAGTCGGGCCTCCTCGTGGTGCGCCGCGAGACGCGCGCCCTGCCGCTCGCGGAGGACGCGGCGCCGGTGCTCGTCAGCCAGGACTTCTACCGGCTCGACGACCGCTACGTGTACGAGGACGGCGTCCAGCTCGACAAGTTCGTGACGGCGGAGTACCTCGTCGACACGGCCTACGGGTGCCGGATCGTGGTGACGAACCCGACGTCGGCGCCGCGCACGCTCCAACTCCTCGTGCAGGTGCCGGTGGGTGCGATCCCCGTGCTGAACGGCAGTCGCACGCGCGGCGTGGACGTGAGGCTCCAGCCCTTCGGTACGTCGACCTTCGAGTACGCCTTCTACTTCCCGAGCGCGGGGACGTTCCCGCAGTACCCCGTGCAGGTCGAGGAGGACGGCAGCGTCGTCGCCTTCGCCGAGCCCGACACGTTCGAGGTCCTCGTCGAACCGCGCACCGTCGACACGCGCTCCTGGGAGTACGTCTCGCAGGTCGGCACGCTCGACCAGGTGTTCGAGTTCCTCGACGGCGCGAACCTCCTCCGCCTCGACCTCTCCCGGATCGCCTGGCGCATGCGCGACCGCGCGGCGTACGACCGCGTGATCGGTTACCTGCGCGAGCGCTTCCGCTACGAGCCGACGCTGTGGAGCTACGGCGTCCGACAGCAGGACGCGCGCACCACGCGCGAGTGGCTCGCGCACCAGGACTGGTTCGCGCAGCGCTGCGGCCTCGCACTCGACTCGCCCCTGCTCACGATCGACCCGGTCGAGCGGAAGTGGTACCAGCACGTCGAGTTCGACCCGCTCGTCAACGGCCGCGCCCACCGCTTCGGACGGCAGTACGAGATCCTGAACGGAGCGGTCGCGCGGCAGTACCGCACGATGCTCGCGATCTTCGCGTACCGGCCGCAGCTCGACGACGACGACCTGATGGAGGCGACGTACTACCTCCTCCTCCAGGACCGCGTGGCGGACGCGCTCGACCAGTTCGCGCGCATCGACCCGCAGCGCATCGAGACCAGGCTCCAGTACGACTACCTGGCGGCCTACCTCGACTTCTACACGGACGACCACGCGCGGGCCCGCGGCATCGCGGAGCGCTACCTCGACCACCCCGTCGAACGCTGGCGCGAGCTCTTCCGCGAGGTCGTCGCCCAGCTCGACGAGGCCGAGGGTCGCACCACGGGGACGCCGGCGAACGGCGAGCCGGGTCAGCGCCAGGGCGAACTCGCCGCCGGCGAGCCGTCGCTCGACCTCCGCGTCGAGGGCCGCACGGTGCACGTGACCTACGCGAACCTCGCGTCGTGCGAGGTGAACTACCACCCCATGGACGTCGAACTGCTCTTCTCGGGCAGCCCCTTCGTCCAGCAGGGTCCGGGGTCCTTCGCGTACGTCGTGCCGCGCCGCTCGGACGTCCTCCGTCTCGACCCGGCGAAGAACGAGACCACGTTCGAGCTGCCCGACGAGTTCCGCAACGCGAACCTCTCGATCGAGGTGCGCGCCGGCGGGATCGCGCGGCGCGAGACGGTCTTCGCGGGCTCGCTCTCCGTGCAGTGGATCGAGAACTTCGGCCAGGTGCGCGTGACGCGCTCCGGCACGGGCGAGCTGCTGCCGAAGGTCTACGTGAAGGTCTTCGCGAAGCTGCCCGACGGCTCGGTCCGCTTCCACAAGGACGGCTACACCGACCTGCGCGGTCGCTTCGACTACGCCTCCCTGTCGGGGTCCGGCGCGAACGACGCCGTGCGCTACGCGGTGCTCGTCCTGTCCGACACGGACGGAGCCGTCGTGAAGGAGGTCGCGCCGCCCGCGCGCTGAGCCCGGCACCGACCGGTCGGTCCGCGGCGCGCCGTCGCCCCCTCGCGGGGCGGCGGCGCGCCGCGTTCCGGGGGCAGCGTCCCGACGGACCGCGCCGCGAATCCGCGGGTCGCCTTCGCGCGAAGGACGAGCGTCGCACGGCGCTCGATCGATGGTTCTCGCACACGCTCTCGGGGGGACGGTCCCCGTCCGGCACTCGCTCCCGCGGGTCCTGGCCGTCGCTCGACCCGAGGAGTCTTCGTCGCGCGCCCCGTTCGCTCTATCCTCTGCGCGACCGGCACCGCCGCGGTCCCCCATGCCGAGCTCGCACGAGAGAGGTGATCTCCTCCCCCGCATCGCCGACGGGGACCGTGAGGCCGTGGGCCTCGCGATCGAGCGCTACGGCGCGCTGGTCTGGTCGATGGTCCGGGGCGTGCTCGGCGACGGCGACCTCGCGGAGGACGCCGCCCAGGAGGTCTTCATCGACCTGTGGACGAAGGCGGCGCGCTTCGACGGCTCGAAGTCGAGCGAGGCGAGCTTCGTCGCGCTGATCGCGCGGCGCCGCGCCATCGACGTGCGCCGGCGCGCGCGCCGGACGCGTTGACGTCGTGAGCGACGCGCCTCGACGAGGTCGCCCGCACCGAGGAGGGTTTCGAGCTGGTGGAGCGCGACGACGAGGTGCGCGTCGCCAACGAGGTGCCGGCGCCCGAAGGCCTGAACAACAGCGTGCTCGCCCTCGCTCGTCGAGGGCCTGACGCACACCGAGATCGCCGAGCGCACGAAGATGCCCGTCGGTCTGTCGGAAGACGCGCATCGCGCGGCGCGGCTCCAGAAGGGCAGCGCGAACCTGGCCGGGCGCCGCCTCGAGGTGAGGCGTGAGCGCCGGGGACGATCGCGCACGGCTCGACGAGCTGCTCGTCGGGCTCGAGCTCGGCGACCTCGAGGCCGCCGAGACGGCGGAGCTGCACCGCCTGCTCGACGCGCTCGACGACGGCGCGGGCGGCGGCGATGATCGACGCCGCCGCGCGCGACGCGGCAGCGCTGCACGCGCCTTCGACGCTGCGCGGCAAAGCCGAGCTGCCCGCGGCGATCCGGCGAGCGCGTCGAGCTCGACGCCGACCGTTGGTCTGGCCCCTCGGAGGTCGAGCGCGAGCGCGCCGTCGAGATCGCCCACCGTCCGACCTTCGCCGCCGCCGTCGGCTGGATCGCCGCCGTCGCCGCGGCGATCGCGCTGATCGTGGTGCTGCTGCGCGAGGACGGCGGCGCGCCGTGTCCCGAGACGCGCGCGGAGTTCGTCGCGCGGGCGACCGACCTCGCTGTGCGCGTCGACTGGACGCCGACCGAGGATCCGCTGGGCGCCGGCGTCACCGGCGACGTCGTGGAGCCCGTCCGAGCAGAGGGGCTACATGCGCTCAAGGGTCTGTGGACGCACGACCCTGAGCACGAGCAGTACCAGCTCTGGATCATCGACGCCGCGCGCGAGGGCGAACACCCTGTCGACGGGCGGCGTTCGACGCGTCGAGCGACGACGAGATCGTCGTCCCGATCGACGCGAAGCTCGCCGTCGGGAAGCCGGCGGCGTTCGCGGTGACGTCGAGAAGCCCGGCGGCGTCGTGGTGTCCGAGCAGGGAGCACCTGTTCCTGCTCGCGCCGGTCGGCGGTTGATCGGAGAGCGGCGCGGGCCGCGCCGTCAGAGCCGAGCACGTCCGACCCGTCCGCGAGCGGCAGCGTCAGCTCGCGGCACTTAACGCCGGTCCCTTCGAGACGTCGGCGGCGTCCCACACCTCGAGGACGTAGTC
Organism: Planctomycetota bacterium; assembly: GCA_041398665.1. Classification (GTDB taxonomy): domain Bacteria; phylum Planctomycetota; class UBA1135; order UBA1135; genus Rohdeia. Next base: position 106,294 of record JAWKUH010000011.1, read on the forward strand.
GCCGGGGGCGAATTCATCGAACTCGTACGGCGGATAGAAGTCGCCGAGCACGTTCCGGTGCTCCGCTGGACGCAGAGGGTCCAACAGTCGTGGGTCGTCAATCCGAGGAGCACGCTCCTCGCATCGCCGTAGAACGCGTCCGACTTGCGCGGGACGTACCTCGACCTCGGGAAGACGGTTGCGCCCTTCTCCCCGTCGATCCCTCGGGAAGCTCGATGCGCAACGCCGCCGGCTCGGCGAGCGTCGCGACGACGTGGTCGCCGGGTTCCTCGAAATCCAGGGCGCGAACACGCGCCGCTCCGAACCGTCCGCGGCGCGCCCCTCGACGTACCAGACCTCGTCCGGTCCGTCCAGCCAACCGTACACCTCGACCGTCCGGTTCGTGGGCACCTCGAGCGTCTCCGGTCCGAGCGTGCCGTTCCCACCCGAGCCGTCGTGGCGGAAGAAGCGGACGAGACAGGACTCGTCGCGCTCCGAGCGCACTTCGAGCGTGGCCGCGACCGGGAGGAGCGTCGGGACGACGTCGCCGAGGTCGACCACCGCGCCGTCGTAGGGATCCGCGAGGGGCGTCGCGACGACGTGCAGGCGGACGTACTCGAGCCGCTCCGTCGAGAGCGGCTGCGACGACCTCCAGAAGAACATCGCGCGCGGAGCGAGGAACAGCTCGATCTCCGCGTCGTGCCCGAGCACGTAGCCCTCGTCGTCGCGCAGGACCGCGGAGAAGCGACCGCTCGCTTCGATGCGTCGCGCGTCCCTCGATTTCACCCAGTCGCCCCCGTCGGGACGCGCGCCGGGCATGCGAACGGAGACCTCGGGTCCACCCGAGAGGAGGCGGTCGTCGGGATCCACGATCCGACCGCGCACGGTGAGGCGGTGCACGACGCGGTGAGCCGGATCGCTGTCGGTCGGACGTGACGACGAAGCGTCCTCGCCGTCGTCGAGTACGTGCGCATCGGGCGGATCGGCGAGGACGAGGGAACGGGTCGATGTGGGCGACCCATCACCCGGATCGTTCGTCGCCGAGCGACACGCGCTCGCGAGGGCGCAGGCGGCGAGCGCGAGTGCCGCAATCCTCGTCGGCAGGTGCATCACAGCTCGAGCACCTCTCCTCCGCCCGGGAGCGGCAGAGTGACGTCGACGGAAAGGAGAGGTCCGACGACCGCCTGAGCTTCGAGCCAGAGGTCGAGGACGTAGTCGCCCGGCGGAAGGCCCTCGAACCGGACCGGATCTCGACGCGACACCTGGAAGCCGTAGGTGTTCAGGCTCGGACGCGACCAATTCTCGCGCTGGAGGATCGCGAACAATCTGGAACTCGGTCTGGAACCCTCGGGAAGCGGAACCGCCGGAACGTGCTCGGCTCGTGGCGTGAGCACCGCCCAACCGTCGTCGATGTCGAAGATCCCCGTGGAATCGACCGTCAGCGAGATCGGTTCGGCGAGCGTCGCGACGACGTGGTCGCCGGGGCCGAACCAGGGTGCGAACACGACTCGCCCCGGTTCGTCGCGAGCGGAGCCCCAGAGGTGCCAACGCTCGGTGGGCGAGTCGAGCCAACCGAACAGCTCGTGGGTCTCGTTGGTCCGGATCTCCACTCGGTCGGGCATCGAGACTCCGTTCACGACCATCTCGGTGAAGCGCGAGAACCCGACCTCGCACACCTCGTCGCGATCGGAGCGGATCTCGAACGTGGCGGCCACGGGCAGCGCGCGCGGCGCGACCTCGCCGAGGTCGACGACGGCGAGCCCGGGTTCGTCGATCTCGGGCACGCCGGTGAATCTCGCGCGTGCGTGGAACGCGGGCTCGAGGAGCAGCGGACTCGCCCACTCCCAGGAGTACATGCTGCGCGGCGCCACGAGGAGCTCGACGTCGAGCGCACGACCGCGCAGGTCGCCCTCGTCGTAGGTGAACCACGCGACCAGGAATCCGTTCTCGTCGACCGAGGGGCTGTTCTCGAACGTCCACGTCCCGCGTCCGGGTGCGAGCCTGGGAACCTCGAGGTGGATCGAGGGTTCGAGATGCTCGCGGAGGAGCCCCTGCGGATCGACGATGCGCGCACGCACGGCAAGTCGGCGAACGACCGGTAGCGGCTCCGTGTCGTCCGCAGTCGGTGGTTCGACGGCGACGACGTCCGGGGTCTCGCGCCGCTCCTGCTGCTGCTCGGCGTCCGCCAGACGCGCCACACGATCCACGCTCGGTCGCGCCGGATCGACGCGACTCGACGCGATGTCACGGGCGTCGTCGTTCGCGGCTCGCATGAACACCGCGAGGAGCGCGAGCGTGACGACGAGTGCCGCCGCGCCGAGCGCGCGCGGTCGACGGAAGCTGCGACGCGCCGTCCCTCCGGTACGACCGGTCCCCGGTACCCCGCCACTACAGCTCGAGCACCTCCCCGCCGCCCGCGAGCGGCAGCGACAGCTCCCGCACGATGAAGGGCGCGCCTCGTCGGCCGCGACGGTCGCGCAGTTCGAGGACGTACGCTCCGGGCGGGACCCACTCGAACGCGAAGGGTTCGCCGAACGCGAGGCTCGATCCGCGGCGCCCGCGCACGAGCTCCGGTTGGTAGAGCCGCATCGGGGCCAGCATCGCGTCGAGCGAGCCGTCCTCGAACACGAGCGGCAGGTACTCCTCCGCCGGCGTCAGGACCGCTGCCACGGACTCCCCTGCGAGTTCGACCGCGAGCACCTCGCCGAACACGACTTCGAGTCGACCGACGTGGACGAGCTCCGCGACCACGTCGTCGCCGAGGCCGAACGACGGTGCGACGACCTCGCGCGGGCGGAGGGCTCCGTCGGGACCGAAGGTCGGCTCGAGCGCCTCGCCCCACACGCTCCAGATCGGGTCGGGATCGTCGGGCCGACCGCGGACCTCGACGCGGCGATCGGTCTCGACCTCGAACGTCCTGTGTTCGCCCGAGAGCTGGAGACTCCCCCCGCCCCGGTCCAAGCGCCCGAACCGGATCCGACACGTCGCCGCGTCCTCGCAGCGGACCACGAGGTGCGCGACGACCGGCGCCGGTGCGCGCTCGATCGAGCCCAGGTCGAACTCGTAGCGATCGACGTCGACGGGACGCGCGGGAGCGATCCGGCGGACGTAGACGGTCTCGCGCTCGCCCAGTTCGAGCGTCGAGCACGGACCGAAGATCTCGTCGAACTCGATCTCGCGCACGAGCACCTCGAGTTCGGACCCGAGCAGGCTTCGCTCCGCCTCGAACGTGGCGCGAAGAACCCCGCCTTCGGCGCTGCGCCGCACCTCGCGTGCGTCCACCGTGGGGCGCGCGAAGCCGGTCCCGAACGCGTCCGCGATCGCTCCGCCGACACGGATCTCGAGCCGCTTCCAGGTCGCGCCGTCGACGTCGACCGAATCCGCACGCACGTCGATGCGGACGCGGTCGCTCCGGTCGGTCGCGGCGAACGATCGGTCGACCACGACGGCCCGGGAAGGACGCTCGCCCTCGTGCACGCGCAGCGGCACGGTCTCCCCCTCCTCCGACACCTCGACGGAGCGGCGCGGTTCGTGCGCATCGTGGTCGGCGAGAACGACGTCGACCGGACCTTCGCCACGCACCGCCTCGCTCGGGGACGCATCGACGCTCGGGGCGTCGCCGACCGACGAACGGAAGCGGGCGAACGCGACGAGGATCGCCACGACGATCGCACCGAGGATGTTCCGCTGTCGCACGTCGGTTCCTAGCCTGCGCAGCGACCGGCGGTCACCGACCCCGTCGTCCGGTGTCGACGTCGTCGGTCGCGAGCGCGGTCGGCCGCTCGAGCCGCAGCGTCCAGTCTCCGAGCACGCTCCAGAAGAGCGTGCGCTTCCTCCCGATGTCGCCGCCGACGCTCCCCCAGGTCTCGGCGTTCGACTCGATCTCGAACGAGCGGCGCCACGCGTCGCCGAAGGTCGCGCCCTCGCGCAGCGCCTCGGCGAAGCCCGCCGGCTCGTCGTAGAAGACCTTCGCGCGCCCCACCATCGCGAGGCCGCGGCCGAAGAAGAGCAGCGCCTCGCCGCCCTGTCGCACGCCGTAGCGCGGATCGTCGTAGGCGCGGTCGAGCGCGCCCGGCGGCGAGATGCCGTTGCAGCCCGTGTGGTGGTAGAAGCTCGGCGAGTCGGGCAACGCTCCGCTCTCCCACAAGGACCTGAGCAGGAACCAGTCGAGCTTGCCGCCGCCGCACGCCGCCCGGAGCGACGGCACGAGCTTCTCGCCGCGCTGCGTCCAGGCCATGACGCCGCCGGCGCAGGCCTCGTCGAGGAGCTTCGCGTCGGCCTTGTCGAAGACGGAGCCCCAGTCGTCGCTGTGCGCGCGAACCGTCCGGAGCAGCGCGGGGTACTCGAGCCACGAGACGACATCGGCGAGCGTCGGCGAGCCCGCGACGTCGGCGCGCTCGCGGTCGGTCGCGCCCCAGTCGTCGGCGGCGCGGCGCACCACGCCGTACCCCGACCCGAGCCCGTGCGCGAGCGACGTCGCGCGCCACGCGACGTCAGCGCTGCCCGTGCGGTACGCGTGGTTGCGGTCGAGGAACTCGGCGAGCAGCCGGCGCTCGAGCAACGGATCGAGCTCGTAGAGTCCGTCGCGCCAGTGCGGCACGTCCTCCTTCGACGCGAAGGCGACCTCGCGCGCGTGTCCCGCCTCGTCGAGCAGGCCCGAGCCGTCCGCGCCGCGGATCGAGCGCTTCGGACTCACCGCCGTGCCACGCGCGTCGATGCGCGAGACCACGACGTCGGGGCGCGGGATCACGTTGGGGCGCGCGCGGTCGGAGTCCGAGCACTCGTGGTCGCACGCCTCGTCGTAGGGCGTGACGCGATGCCCGACGACGTCGCCGTCCACGCCCAGCACGTCGTCGACGACCACCGTGCCGTCGACGAGGTGGAAGAAGTCCTCGAACTCGACGGCGCCGCGCTCGAGGTCGACGCACGCTCCGCCGGCGCTCGGCACCTTGCCGTCGAACACGGCGAGGACCGTCTCGAGTCGCGTGCGCGGCTCGACGTAGACGTCCTCCCAGCGGCCGTCGAGGTCGCTGAGCACGATGTCGGCGCGGCGCGCGACGTCCTCCGCCACGCGGCGCAGGAAGTACGCGTCCGGGTAGCGCGCCTCCTCCGGCGTACCGCGGTGCAGCACGAGATCTTCGTGCTTGCGCCAGTTCACGGTGCGCACGACGAGCGCGTCGGGGAAGTGTCCCACGAGCAACGCGCCGGCGAACTCGTGCGACGGCTCGGCGTCGTAGGCGCGCAGCATCTCGCGCAACGCGAGCACGAAGCGCCCGTCGCGATGCCCCTCGCTCGGCGCGAGACGCACCGACACGACGTCGACGGCGTACTCCGCCGCGAGGTCGTTCGCGAGCCGCTCGACGCGCGGACGCAGGTCGATCGCGCCGTCGAGGTCCTCGAGCAGGCGCGCCTCGACGAGCACGAGCACCGACCTCGTCGCACCGTCGGTGCGCCGCGCGCCGAGCGGTTCAACGCTCGCGATCTCGATGCGGCCGTCGCCGTCCTGGTCGAATCCGCTGAACCGGGCGGCGAGGTCGTCGGCACCGCACGACGGTGTCGCTGCGGCGGCGAGGGCGAGGACGAGTTCGAGCATCCCGTGAGGGTAGCCTCGTACCGCGATCGCCGTCAGCCGAAGGGCTCGACGACCGCGTCGCGCGACACGCGCAGCGTCACGACCTGGAAGGGTCGCAGCGGCACGTGCGCGACGCCGTCCTCGAAGGTGACGCCGTCCTCGGGGCGCGGCCGCTCGAGCAGATCGACGGCGGCGACGTGCTCGGCTGGGAACGCGAAGCGCACACGCACCGCGCCGCGCGCACCGGCTCGCTCGACGAGGCGCACGAGCAGGGCGTCGCCGGACCAGCTCGGCGCGACCGCCGCGAGCTGCGCGAGGATCGGACCGCTGCCCTCCACCACCTCGACCCGGACCGGCGCGTAGCGGAGCGGACCTGGACCGCCGCGCCCCTCGGGCAGCGGCATGCACGTCCATCCGAGCGGCGCGACCTCCGCGAGCCGGAGCACGCCCGCGCGCCTCCAGTTCCCGTGGTGCGGCACGAGCGTGAAGCGCACGCGGTGGCGCACGCCGCGTTCCGCCTCGGTGCGGTCCGCGCTCGCGTCGGGCCAACCCGTCGCGCGCAGCAGCGACACGCCGAGCTCGACACCGTCGTCCGTCGCGAGCACCGAGCCGCCGTACTTGCAGTCGTTGACGACGGCGAGGCCGAGACCGGGCTCGCTCGCGTCCTGGAACCTGTGGATCGGCGCCTCGAACGCCGCGCGCTCCGTCGCGTCGTTGCGCGTCGCCGCGCGTTCGACGTGTCCGAACGGGACTTCGCACGTCGCCGTCCGCGCGCGCACGACGGTCGGGAACAGCGCGCGCAGCCAGCGGCGCTCCTCGCGCCAGTCGATCGCGAGGTCGACGTGCACGTTCTCGCTGCCCGCCTCGCACCACACGCGCGTCGACACGGACGAACGTTCGCCGAGAGCGCGCTCCGACTCGAAGCCGGTCCGCGCCGGACCGAGGTCGAGCTCGCACCACTCGCCGCCCGTCGCGACGCGTTCCGCGCGCAGCAGCGCCTCGGCGTCGACGTTCCACGCCTCCCACTGGAGCGGCCGGTCGTCGAGGAGCACGAGCTCGCCGAGCGAACGACCGTCGGGGACGAGCTCGCGGCCGTCGAACTCGAGCGAACGCACGCCGCCCGCGGCGTCGAGCACGACGCGCGTCGCGCCGCGCGGCCCGCGCGCCTCGATCGCGGGCTCGCCCGTCGCGGCGAACGACGCCACGGGCCGCGGGTGCGGAACCGGATCGTCGCGGTCGACGACGACGAAGCCGAGCGGCGGCACGTCCTCGGCCCACGCGCCGTCCCTCGGCTCGCCGAACCAACCGCTGCGCGTCTCGCTCGAGAGGTTGATCGCCAGCGCGGGGCGCCGCAGCCCCTGCGTGTCGAGCACGCGCGCGATGCGCTCCGACAGTCCGCGCGCGAGTCGCATCCAACCGGCGTCGAGCCGCTCGTACGCCGCGCGCGCCTCCGCCGCGACGTCGCTCGTGCACGAACCCGGCAGGACGTCGTGGAACTGGTGCAGCAGCACCGTCGCCCAGTCCGCGCGCAGGTTGCCGAGCAACCGCTCGCGCTCGTCGTCGGCGAGCCCGATCGGCCAGGTCGCGAGCGACGCCTCGAGCCCGCGCAGCCACTGCTCGCTGCGCGCGTTGCCGCGCTTCAGCGCGGCCTGCGTCGTCAGCACGCCGCGGTGGTTCTCGAGGTACAGCTCGCCGTCCCACACGGGCAGCGGCTCGCCGCGCGCCTCGAGCAGCTCGGCCCGCGCCGCGAACGCGTCGCAGAACGCGCGCGCGCCGTCGAGCCGCGCGCGCGGCAGGCCCTCGCAGTCCGCCGCGAGCTCGGCGCGCAGCACCTGCGCCTCGGTCGGTCCGCCGCCGCCGTCGCCGTAGCCGAAGGGCTGGAGCCACATCCCGACGTCGACGCGGTCGTGCTTCGCGAGCACGCGCTCGCCGCGGCGCAGCTCGGCCGCCGTGTTCGTCGCGTTGTAGTCCTGTCCCGGCGTCACGTGCGCGAGCACGGTCGTCCCGTCGAGTCCGCGCCAGCGGAAGTGGCAGTGCGGGAAGTCCTCGCGCTCGCTCCACCACAGCTTGTTCGTGACGAACACGTCGAGGCCGGCGAGGCGCGCGAGCTGCGGCCAGCTCGCGGCGAAGCCGAACGTGTCGGGCAGCCACAGCATCCGGTTCGCGGACGCCGGACCGAAACGGTCGCGCTGCCAGAGCGTGCCGTAGGCGAGTTGCCGGCAGAGCGACTCGCCGCTCGGCATGTTGCCGTCGGGCTCGATCCAGGTCGCACCGAGCGGTTCGACGCTCCCGTCCGCGACGAGCGCCTCGACGCGCGCGAACAGCTGCGGCGCGTCCTGCTCCAGCCACGCGAGCTGTTGCGGTTGCGACGCGAGGAATCGCAGGTCGGGACGCCGGTCGAGCAGCGCGACGGCGTTCGCGTAGGTGCGCACCGCCTTCTCGCGCGTCCGGTCGAACGTCCACAGCCAGGCCGTGTCGAGGTGGGCGTGCCCCACGGCGAAGCACGCCGTCGCCGACGGCGCCGTGCCGCGTTCGAGCGCCTCGCGCACGATCGCGAGCGCCGCCAGGGCGCCGTCCTCGGGCCGCGCCGGGTCGATCTGCGCGCGCGCGCGTTCGAGCGCGAGCCGCAGGCGGTTCGCGCGCGGGCTCGCGTCGCCGAGTTCCACGACGAGGTCGGCGGCGAGGCGGTAGGCCTCGACGAGTTCGAACAGCGTGTCGTCGACCTCGCACAGCTCGGCGCGCTCGAGCCGCCCCGGCTCGCTCTCCTTCCAACGCGCGTGCACCTCGGGCGGGTCCCACCAGAACGTGGCGACGCCGAGCGGGTGGTTGACGTGCGCCTCGACGAACAGCTCGACGCGCGTGCCCGCACCGCCGAGCGCGCCGAGGCGCACGAGGTCGCGGTTCGGGTCGAGGCCGTGCACCGGCACGCTGCCGCGCCACAACACGGCTTCGGTCGCGCACGAGAAGCGCAGCGCGACGGCTGCGTCGGCGAGCGACTCCGGCAACTCCGCGCGGAGTCGGAACCAGGCGGACGACCACACGGGTCCGAAGCGGTGGCCGAGTGCGACCTCTTCGAACGATCCCGCGCGCTCCGCGGCGAGCGCCTCGGCGAGGCTCGCGCGATCCGTGCAGGGCCAGATCGCGACGTCGAGGGGCGTGCGCGAGCGGTGCACCGCGGGCTCGAGCACCTGATCCACGAACACGCGCGCGCGCAGCCTCGTCCTCTCCGCGTCGGTCACCATCGCGGGGAGTATCGCGGTTCCGGTCGCGGCGCGCGCGCGGAACCGTGGGTCACTCTCGAAGCGAGTTCCGCAGCGGGGCCCGCCCGTGGTCCGAGCGACGGCGCGCGGACCGGTCCGGGGCGAGAGGGGATGGGAAGTGGATTCGGAGTCGTGGGCGTGCGGTCGAGGCGTGGCGCGGCCTCCGGCCGCGCGACCCGCGCGGATCGAAACACACGAAGAACGCGAAGAACCGGAAGACGCCGCCTTCGGCGGCGGACCACCTGGAAGGACGCAGGGACCCGTGAGGCGCGAAGCGCCGCGAATCCCTGCGTCCCGCACCGCCAGCGGCGCCTTCGTGCTCTTCGTGTCCTTCCTGTCGTTCCCTTCGTGTCAGGCTCTGCGTGGCCTTCGGCGCCGAGGCGCCGGCCTGGCCCCTCGCGCCCGACCGGGTGTCCCGTCCGGGCCTCACCGCTCCGGCCAGGGGCGGCTTCGACCGGGTTCGTCTACCCTCGTCCTCGGATGGAACCGACCGACCCGCCCTCCCGCGGTGCGACCGCGAGCCGCGTCACCGGCGCGATCCTCGCCCTCCTCGTCGCCGGGGTCGTGCTCTTCTGGGCCTGGTCGATCGTCGACCCGTGGATCGCCACGGGTCGCTTCGCGTCGGCCGACTCGTGGACGTCCGGCTGGCCGCTCGCGGTCGTGCTCGCGACCCTCGGCGGCGCGATCGTCGGCGCGATCCGACGCGAGCCGTGGCCCGTCCTCGCGGCCTGCGTCGTCGTCGGTGCGCTCCTCGGATGCGTCGCGGCGGAACTGCCGCACTTCGCGAGCAACGCCCAGCTCGGCGACGGACCCTTCCTCCTGCCCTACTACGGCGCGCTGATCGTCGGTGCGGCGCTGTACGTCGGAGCCGGTCCGCGTTCGCACCCTCCCCCCCAGCGCGTCCTCGTCGGGGCGCTGGTCGTCGGCGCCGCGAACACGCGCCTGTTCTCGCGCGAACTCCTGACGCCCGTCGCGCTGCTCGTGTGCACGGCGGCGCTCGCGCTCGCCGTCGCGCGCAACCCGCGGCGCCCCTTCGACGCGTTCGGCGCGGACCGCGGGGCGCGCACCGTCTGGTTCGCGCTCTGGGGTCTCGTCGCCTGGGTGTTCGTCGCCGCGCTCCTCGGCGACAGCGTCACGACGGGCTTCGCCAACTGGCACACGCTCGTCGCCTGCGCGCTCCTCGCGCAGGCCTTCGCCGTCGGGCTCGACCGCGACGGCGTGCGGCGCACGCTGTTCGCCTCCGCGATCCTGGTCGCGGTCGGCGTCGGGATGGCGGCTTCGTCGCTCCTCGACACCGCGGCGGTCGAGGGCTGGGCGCGCACGCTCGCCACGCGCTTCCGACTGATCGACGCGCACCCCAACCAGATCGGACCGTTCTTCGGGGGCGGTGCAGTGCTGTGCGCGACGCTGGCCGCCCTGCGCGGCGGCCGCTTCGCCCTCGTCCGCCGCGTCGCGCTACTCGTCGTCGCCGTGGCGAGTCTGTACGTCGTCCACCTCACGGGGTCGCGCGCGACCTACCTCGGCGTCGCCGTCGGACTCGCGATCGCGGCGAGCGCCCTGTGGCTCCCCGTACCGCGTCGGCCGCGCGTGCCCTACCTCGTCGGCGCGGGCCTGCTGGCGCTCGCCGTCGCGCTGTGGTTCACACCGCTCGCGGACCCCGTGCGCGCGAAGCTCGACCAGCTCGCGTTCCAGCCGAACTCCGCGATCGGACAGCGCTACCACTACTGGCGCATGGCCGGCTCGTGCGCTCTCGACCATCCCTGGTTCGGCGCTGGGCCCGGCCAGCCCTACGTGCACGCGCAGTACGCGCAGCCCAGCTACTACGACGGCACGCGTCAGAACTTCCACGCACACAACGTGCTGTTCCACGTCGCGGAGGGCTCTGGCATCGTCTCGCTGCTCCTCTTCCTCGGCGTCGTGCTCGGGACGGTCGAGCTCCTGCGCCGAGCACTCGTCCGACTCCCGCGCGGCGAGCGCGCGCTGGCGGCCGCACCGCTCGCGGCGACTTTCGGGATGCTCGCGAGCAACATGCTCGACCTCGGCATGGTGCAGCCGCTGTACCTCCCGCTGCACCTGTTCGTCGCGCTGGGCACGGGCGCGGCGCTCGCGCGTTCCGCCGACGGCGCGTCGGGCGCGAAGGCGGGTGACTCGGACGCCGTGCGCGGCCTGCGCCCGCTCGGCGCCGCCTTCGTGGGCGCGTGCGTCGTCGCGCTCGGCGCGCTCCCGCTCGTCGCCGACGTGTTGATCGTCGGCGGGCGACTGCTCGCGTTCACGACGACGGAGCCGACGCCGGCGCGCTCGAACGCAAGAGCGAGCGCGCGCTCGACATGCTCGTGCTCGGCCGCACGCTCTTCCCCCCGCACCGGCACGCCTACGAGTTCGAACGCGGTGTGCAGGAGAAGCTCGGCAGCGGCGACGGCCAGGTGCTCGACATCCTGCGCGCCACGGCCGAGCGCTCGCCCGGCAACGCGCCGCCGTGGTTCGAGTACGCGCTCGTCGCTCTTCCGCGCGCGGGTTCAGGGCGCGCGCGAGGCGCTCGACCGCGTGCTCCGTCTCGATCCGCGCGGACCGCTCGCGGGCGAGGCCAAGATGCTCACGTCCTGGCTCGACCTCCGCGCGGGCGACCTCGAGGGCCGCGCGCGAGTCGTTGCGACGCGCTCGTCAGTCAGTCGACGAAGTGGGACGTGATCCCGCACGAGGTGAAGCGCGCGCCGACGCAGCGCTCCCGACGGGGAAGTCTCCGTCGTCCTGCGGCGCGTCCCCCACCCCGACGCGCCCGAGCTCTCGCTCGACGACGCTCGAACGCGTCGGTCGGGAAGCCGTCGAGATGGCGGCCGAGGACGAGGTCGGCGCGCGGCGCCTCTTGCTCCCCGTCTACACGATCTACACGGAGCTCGACCGACCGGAGCGCGCGCTGCACTGGATCCAGAGCGTCCGCGAGGAGGCGGGCGGCGCGATGCCCTCCATGGCGAAGCTCGAGTGGATCCTGCTCCAGAAGCTCGGTCGCCCCGACGAGGCCGAGGCGCTGGTCGCGACGCTCGACCCGGTGCCGCGCGCAATCCTCGAGGACGAGCTCCTCACGGCGCGACTCCAGTACGGCCGCGACGCGATCGATCGGTTCGACGCGAAGGAGGTCGACCGCTTCGTCGCTGCGTTCGACGACGACGACCTGTTCACGTACGTCGGGATCGGTACGGGACGCCTCGAGGTCGCGGTGCAGGTCTACGCGCGGCTCGGCGAGTGGGACTCCGCGGTTCGCACCGCGAAGCGCCTGCTCCGCGAGTTCGACGACAACCTCGATCGGCGCGCGACGATCGACCGCGTGCTGATGCAGCACCTCGGGGCGGTGAACGCTCCGATCGAGGCGGTTCTCGACTTCACGGAGTACGCGCTCCCCGACCTCAACCTCCAGGTTCGGCGCCGGGACGACGGCGTCGCGACGATCGAGGCCGTGGCGCGCTACGTCGTCCAGCACGGCGGCAAGGACGGAGCTGCGATCCGCGCCACGGTGCGGCGGTACCTCGCCGGCGAGGGCGCGGCGGGCGACGCGATCGTCGCGCGCGTCGAGGAACTCCTCGCGGGACGCTGAATCCTCGGGGAGCGCAGCGCGCGCCCCCCGCTATCGTGCTCCTGTGCCCGACGGACCGCACGCACGACCCACGCTCGGCCCCACGCGTCGCGCCCTCGCGATCGGGGGCGCCGCCGCCGCGCTCGGCTACGCGATCTTCCCTCCGTCGCCGCGCTGGCGACGCGACGTTCCGACGGGTCGCGTCGCCCTGCGCTACTGGGAGAAGTGGGCGAGCCACGAGGGCGACGCGATCCAGTCCGTCGTCGATCGCTTCAACGCTTCGCAGGACCGCATCTTCGTCGTGCGCGTCCCGGTACCGGAGACGTTCACGAAGGCGATGGTCGCGATCGGCGGCGGCGATCCGCCCGACCTCGTGGGGCTCTTCAGCTACAACGTGCCGTACTTCGCGGAGAGCGGTGCGCTGATCCCGCTCGACGAGTTGCCCGAGCCGCGCCGCCCCGTCCGAGAGGAGGCCTATCCGCGGGCGATCTGGGAACTCCTCACGCACGGCGGACGACCGTGGGTCGGCGTCAACACCTGCTACACCCTCGCGCTCTACGCCAACCGCGCGCACCTGCGCGAGGCCGGGCTCGACGACGGGAACCTGCCGCGCACGCTCGACGAACTCGACGCGGCCGCCGTGCGACTCGACGTCCGCGACACGGGCGGCAGGATCGCGCGCGCGGGTTTCCTCCAGGCGGTCCCGAGCTGGTGGCCCTACCTCTGGCCGATCGCGACGGGCGGCCGCCTCTTCGACGACGCGGCGCATCGCGTCACGTGTGACGAGGAGCGCTCGGTCGCGGCCTTCCGCTGGGTCTCGGCGACCGCCGAACGACTGGGTCGCGCCGACTCGCTCGGCTTCGCGAAGTCGTTCGAGCGTTCCTACCTCTCGCGCACCGACCCCTTCCTCTCGGGCCGCGTGTCGATGATCGTCCAGGGTCCGTGGATGGCGAACTTCGCGCGTCGGTTCGCGCCCGGTCTGGACTTCGCGGCGGCGCCGATGCCGGTCGCGGCCGACGTGCTCGATCCGCAGAGCCCGCGCGGCCTGCTCGAGGCCGACGTCATCGGGATCCCGCGCGGCTGCCCGCACCCCGAGGAGGCGCTCGAGTTCCTGGCGTTCACGCAGCGCCCCGACGTGCAGGCCGACCTGTGTTCGCAGCACTGCAAGCCGTCGCCGATGAACGAGGTGCCCGAGGGCTTCCGCGAGAACCACCCCAACCCGTTCGTCGCGGTGCACGAGGCGATCGTGCGCAGTCCGAACGCGACGGTCCTCCCGCGCCACCGCGCCTGGAAGGCCTACTCCGACACGATCGTTCCGGCCTTCGACCGCATCTGGGGCGGCGCCGACCCGAAGAGCGAGTTGGAGGCGGTCGCGCGCCGCGCGCAGGCCGAGGTCGACCGTGCGGACGCCGCGCGTCGCGCCCGGGAGGAGCGGGCGTGAGGCGCGACGGTGCACGGGTCGGGCTGCTCTTCACGGCGCCCTTCTGGATCGGCTTCGCGCTGTTCACGGCGGTTCCCGTCGGGCTCTCGCTGTACTACGGCACGACCGACTACGACCTCGTCGAGGCGCCGCTGCCGATCGGGCTCGCGAACTTCGGCGAGATGGCCGGCGACGCCGTCTTCTGGACCGCGCTGCGCAACACGCTCGTCTTCGCCGCGTGCTCGGTCGCGCTCAACACGGTCGTCGCGCTCGCGCTCGCCCTCCTGCTCGAGCAGCGGCTGCGCGGGCGCGAGTTCGTGCGCGCGCTCGTCTTCGCACCGACGCTGGTGCCGATCAGCGCGGTCGCCGTGGGCTGGTTGTGGTTGTTCCACCGCGACGAGGGGCTGATCAACGCCGGTCTCCGGATCGTCGGCGTGCAGGGCCCGGACTGGCTCGGCGACGCGCGCTGGGCGCTGTGGTCGCTCGTCGGGATGAGCGCGTGGGTCGTCGGAGCCCAGGTCCTCGTCTACACGGCTGCACTGCGCGACGTCCCGCGCTCGCTCGTCGAGGCCGCGGCGATCGACGGCGCGAACGCGCGTCAACGCCTGCTGCGCGTCGTGCTGCCCCAGATCTCGCCGGCCGTCGCGTTCAACGTCCTCGTCTCGATCATCTGGGCGCTGCAGGTCTTCGCGCTGCCGCTCATCATGACGCGCGGCGGACCGCAGAACACGACGCTCGTGTACTCGATGTACGTGTGGCAGAACGCGTTCCAGTACGGGCGCATGGGCTACGCGTCGGCGCTCGCCTGGGTGCAGTTCGCCGTGACGTGCGCCCTCACCGCCGCGGCGGTCGCCCTCGCACGGAAGCGCGTGTACGCGCGGGGAGCGACGGCGCGATGAGGTGGAGCGCGCGCACGGTCCTCTACGTCCTGCTCGCCGTGGTGGCGTGCGCCTGGGCCACACCGTTCCTGTGGATGGTCTCGACGTCGCTCACGCCCGACGTCCCGGTGGCGAACTCGGCCTCGGACGGAGCCGGGAGCGCCGACCTCTCGCGCGGCGTCGAGTTCCTGCCCGACCTCGGCGCCGACGGCCCGCTCGACTACGCCGCGCGCCTCGCCGACCAGGCCCGGACGAACTACGGCGCGGTCCTCGCGAGCGACTCCGCCGACTTCCCGCGCTACTACCGCAACTCGCTCGTCGTCGCGTTCCTCTCGGCGGGCCTCATGACGCTGTCCAGCGCCGTCGTCGCGTACGGCTTCGCGCGTGTCACGTGGCGCGGTCGCGACGCGGCCTTCGCCGTCGTGCTCGGCACGATGATGGTGCCGTTCACCGTGCTGATGGCGCCGCAGTACCTGCTGTTCGAGCGCCTCGGCCTCATCGGCGGACTCCTGCCCCTGTGGCTGCCGAGCGCGTTCGGCGGCGCGTTCAGCATCTTCCTGCTGCGCCAGTTCTTCCTGGGGCTGCCGCGCGCGCTCGACGAGGCGGCGCTCGTCGACGGGTGCGGTCACCTCGGTATCTTCGCCCGCGTGATCCTGCCCAACTCCGTCCCCGCACTCGCCGCCGTGTTCCTCCTGCAGTTCGTCGCCGCCTGGAACGACTTCGTCGGTCCGCTCGTGTTCCTGAACCACCAGGAGGACTACACGCTCGCGCTCGGTCTGCAGATGTACCAGAGCCAGAACAGCGGGACGCAGTGGAACCTGCTCATGGCCGCCGTGATCCTCACGATCCTCCCCGTGCTCCTCGTCTTCGCACTGTTCCAGCGCGCGTTCACCGAGTCCGTGACCACGAGGGGCGTCAAGGGATGATCGACTTCGCGAAGCGACCGGAGGAGCCCGCGCCGTCGATCTGGTGGCTCGCGATCTTCGCGGCGGCCTGGCTCGGCGCGCTGTCGATCCAGCCGATGCCCGATCCGCGGGCGCCGAGCGAGTTCGACACCGCGAGTGCGTACCGGGAACTCGAGACGCTGTGCCTCGGCCCGCGCCTCGGCGGCAACGCGTACCACACCGCGGCGCTCGACCAGCTCGAGCAGCGGCTCGAGTCCGCGGGACACGGCGTCGAGCGCTTCGCCGGCCGGATCCTCGGACTGCCGATGGTCGATCTCGTGTGCGTCTCGGAGGGAACGGAGAGCACGGGCACGGTCCTCGTGATGGCGCACTACGACTCGCGCGCACCAGACTGCCCCGGCGCGAGCGACGACGGCATCGGGACGGTCGCGGCGCTCCAGATCTTCACGACGCTCGCCGCGGCACCGCACCGCAACGACCTCGTGCTCCTCCTCACCGACGGGGAGGAGCTCGGTCTGCACGGCGCGACGCTGTTCGTCGAGCGCCACCCGCTCGCGGTGGAGATCGACGCCGTCGTCAACCTCGAGTCGCTCGGCAACGGCGGTCCCGCGTGGCTGTTCGAGACCGGTCCCGAGGACGGGCGCTGGATCCGGCGCTTCGCACGCGAGGCGCCGCTGCCGATCGGCGACTCGCTCGCCGAGTGGATCTACCGCACGGCGATGAAGCGCCGGAACACGGACTTCACGCGCTTCCGCGACCGCGGCGTCGGCGGCTTCAACTTCGCGAACGTCTGGGGCACGAAGGCCAACCACCAGGCCTTCGACACGCCGGCGAACCTCACGCTCGCGTCGCTGACGCACCTCGGCGAGAGCGGCCTCGCCGCGACGCGCATCCTCGTCGAGGAGAACCTCTCGGCGCCGAAGGAGGCGGAGCCCGCGTTCTTCGAGGTGCCCGGCATCGGCATGGTCGCGATCGCGCCGTGGCTGTCGAGCGCGCTCGCGTGGCTCGCCGTCGCCCTCGGCCTCGCCGTCGCGTGGCGCGGCGCGCGCACCTACGGCGCCTCGAGCGCGGTGTGGTCGCTGTGCGTCGGGCTCGGCGCTCTGCTCGCCGCGCTGGGTTGCTCGCTCGGCGCGTCGCACCTCGTCGCCGAGGTCGTCTCGTGGTTCGGACCCGAGCACGTCCCGACCGGCAACGAGACGAGCATGCGACTGTTCGCCGTCGGCGTCGGCCTCTTCTCGGGCGGCGTGTTCGCCGCCGTCGCCGCGCGCCTCGCGCGCTGCTTCGAGGTGTTCCTCGTGCCCTGGGCGATCGCGACGGTGTGGCTCGAACTCGTCACGCCGCTGTCGTCGCACGCCGCGTCGGTGCCGCTGCTCGTCACCGCCGTCGTCGCGCTCGCGCCGCGACCGCTGCGTCCGCTGCTCGCCGCGGCGGGACTGTCCTTCGTCGCGCTCTTCCTGGGTCCGCTGCTCCGGACGCTGCCGCAGATCATCAGCCAGCTCCTCACCCCCTCGACCCTCGCCGGCGCGTTCCCGAACGCCGCGCTCGTCGCCCTCCTGCTCGTGCCGTTCGGTCCCGCGCTGGCGAAGCGACCGCGCCTCGCCGTCGACGTCCTCGCCGTCGGCGGGGCGCTGCTCGCCTGGTGGGCCGTCGGTGACGCGCGCGGCTGGTAAGCTCCCGCGCGTGACGACGAAGGACGGTGCCCCCCGCCGCGAGGTCCCCGACTACGAACGCGGACTCGCGCCGCCGCAGCCGGCGCGCACCTACCGCTGCCGCCGGACGCCGCGACGGCTCGCGATCGACGGCGACCTCACGAAGCCGGAGTGGGCCACCGCTCCGTGGACGGATCTCTTCGTCGACATCGAGGGCGACCTGCGGCCCGCGCCGCGGTTCGCGACGCGCGCGAAGCTCCTGTGGGACGACGAGCGCCTCTACGTCGGCGCGGAGCTCGAGGAGCCCGACCTGTGGGCCACGCTCACCGAGCGCGACTCCGTGATCTTCCACGACAACGACTTCGAGGTCTTCCTCGACCCGTCGTGCGAGGGGCGCGGCTACTACGAGCTCGAGATCAACGCGCTCGGCACCGTGTGGGACCTCGTCCTGCGCGAGCCGTACCGCGCGGGCGGCCAGGCCGACTCCGTCTGGCGCATCGAAGGGCTCGAGACCGCGGTGCGACTCGACGGCACGCTCACCGACCCGAGCGACCGCGACCGCGGCTGGACCGTCGAGATCGCGATGCCCTTCGCCGCGTTCGACGTGCACGCCGAGATGCGCGGCGAGCGTCCGCGCGCGCCGCGCCCCGGGGAACGCTGGGGCCTCGACTTCTCCCGCGTGCAGTGGGACCTCGAGGTCGAGGACGGTCGCTACCGCAAGATCGAGGGACGCAAGGAACACAACTGGGTCTGGTCCCCCATGGGCCTGATCGACATGCACCTGCCGCTGCGCTGGGGCTCGCTCGTGTTCGAGTGAGACCGTCGCGAACGAGGAGAACCACCATGAGCATCGACCGCCGCCGCTTCCTCCAGGCCTCCGCCGCGACCGCCGCGGCCGTGGGGCTCTCCCCCGCGAGCTTCGCGCGCACCGCTCCGACGGGCGAACACGCGCGCCCGGCCGGCGGTCCGATCGCGATCGCCTCCGGCAACGGTCTCGAGGCGGTGCGCCGCGCGGTGCAGCGCATGAACGAGGGCGTCGACCCGATGGACGCGATCGTCGAGGGCGTCGGCATCGTCGAGGCCGATCCGGAGGACACGAGCGTGGGCTACGGCGGGCTCCCGAACGCCGACGGCGTGGTGCAGCTCGACTCGTGCGTCATGCACGGACCGACGCACCGCGCGGGCTCGGTCGGCGCGCTCGAGGACACGATCCATGCGGCGCAGGTCGCGCTCGCCGTGCTCAAGCAGACCGACCACGTCATGCTCGTCGGCGAAGGAGCGACGCGCTTCGCGCGCGAACTCGGCTTCCCCAAGGTCGACATGCTGACGCCGAGGGCGCGCGCGGCCTGGCTGCGTTGGCGCGCGAACCTGAACCCCGACGACGACTACCTCGACGCTGACCAGCAGATCCACTCCGACGGCGAGAAGGACGTGCCCTACACGACGGGCACGATCCACTGCTCGGGCCTGGCGGCGAACGGCGACAACGCCGGCGTGACGACGACGAGCGGGCTCAGCTACAAGATCCCCGGTCGGGTCGGCGACTCCCCCATCATCGGTGCCGGCAACTACTGCGACGGCGTCGTCGGTTCCGCCGGAGCGACGGGGCGCGGCGAGGCGGTCATCCAGGTGTGCGGCGCCTTCATGGCGGTGCGCGAGATGGAGGACGGTAGGTCGCCGACCGAGGCGTGCCTCGCGGTGCTGAAGCGCATCGCGGACCGCACGAAGCGTCCGCACCTGCTCGACGCGAAGGGCCGACCGAACTTCGACGTCGTGATGTACGCGCTGCGCAAGGACGGCGCGTTCGGGTCGGCGAGCATGTTCGGCGACCGCACGTTCGCGGTGTGCGACGAGAAGGGCGCGCGGCTCGAGAAGTGCGCGGGACTGTTCGAACGCTGAAGCACGCGTGACCGACGACGAGCGTCTCGGCTGGTGCGCGATCGACCTCGCGGGCGCGGGCTGGACGCTCGTGCCCGGCGCGTCGAGCGCCGCGTCCCGCCCCGAGCTGCCCGCCGCGATCCCGGCCGAGGTGCCGGGCTGCGTTCACACCGAGCTCGTGCGCGCGGGACTGATCGAGAGACTCGAACGCACGGGCGACGGTCCGCACGTCGACTGGATCGGACGGACCGCGTGGACGTGGCGCCGCGCCTTCGCCGTCGACGAGCGCAGCGCCGCGGCGCCGGACCTGGAGCTCGTGTTCGACGGGTTGCAGGGCGTGTGCGACGTCGTGCTCGACGGCCGCGTGCTGGGTCGCGCCGAAAACCAGTTCCGCACGTGGCGCTTCGACGTCGCGGGTGTCGGTGAGGGCGAGCACGAGCTCGAGCTGCGCTTCGCGGACACCATGGCGTGGCTCGCGGAGCGCGATGCCGAGCGGCAGCTTCCGGGCTGGGGCGTCGGCCAGGACAAGGACGCGACCGGCGCGTGGCTGCGCGTCTCCCCCGTCGTGTTCGGCTGGGACTTCGCGCCGCGCGCCGTGACGTGCGGGCCGTGGAAGGGCGCGCGGCTCGAGGCGCTCGAACGCGCGCGGCTCGACGACGTGCGCGCGGAGCAGGAGCACCGCGCGGACGGGTCGGTCGTGGTGAGCGTCCGCGTCGCGCTGCGCGCCGTGATCGACGAGCCGTTGCGCGTCGGGGCGCGGCTCGGGCGCTTGGGCGAGTTCGCGGACGACTCGGCGACGACGCGCGGCGCGGACGCGGTCGAGCTGCGCCTCGTCGTCGCCGTTCCCGAGCTCTGGTGGCCGAACGGCGAGGGCGAGCAGCCGCTGTACGACCTCGAGGTCCGACTCGCCCGCGAGGGCGGCGAGACGCTCGACCGCCGCGCGCTCTCGATCGGCCTGCGCACGATCGAGCTCGTGCGCGAACCCGACGCGCACGGCGAGTCGTTCCTCTTCCGCGGCAACGGCCGCGACGTCGCGATCCGCGGGGCGAACGTCGTGCCGCCGCGCCTCTTCGACGCGGAGGTCGGTCCGGAGGACGAGGACGAGGTCCTGTGGGAGTGCTGGAGGGCGAAGCTGAACATGGTCCGCGTCTGGGGCGGCGGACCCTACGCGAGCGAGGCGTTCTACGACCTCTGCGACAGGTACGGCCTGCTCGTCTGGCAGGACCTCCCGTTCGCGTGCTGCACCTACCCCACCTTCGACGACGCGTTCCTCGCGAACGTCGAGGAGGAGCTGCGCGAGCAGTGCCGGCGGCTCCACCACCGCGCGTCGCTCGCGCTGCTGTGCGGCAACAACGAACTCGAGAACGGACTGTGCGCCGACGAGTGGACCGACCAGCGCATGAGCTGGCGCGACTACGCGCGCCTGTTCGACGAACTCGCACCGCGCGTCGTCGCGGAGGAAGCGCCCGGCGTCGCGTGGTGGCCCGGCAGTCCGCACACGCCCGTCGGCGACCGCGCGAACTTCAACGACCTGCGCAGCGGCGACGCACACCTGTGGGACGTGTGGCACGGCGAGAAGCCGTTCGAGCACTTCCTCCTGTCGCGCCACCGCTTCGTGAGCGAGTTCGGCTTCCAGGCGCCGTCCGAGCCGACGGTCGTGCGTGACGAGGTCGGCGGCGACCTCACCCCCGCGAACCCCGCCGTGCGACGCCGCCAGCGCTCGAAGGACGGCGACGCGCGCGTCGACCGCTACCTCGCGCGCGAGGGCATCGACGCGGCGACGCTCGACCCCGTGCGCCGCGCGCATCTCGCTCGCATCGTGCAGGCGCGCGGCATGCAGCTCGCGATGGAGCACTTCCGGCGCGGGTGGCCGAGGTGCGGCGGCTTCCTGCTGTGGCAGCTGAACCAACCCTGGTTCGGCGACTCGTGGGCGGCGCTGGACGGGCCGCACTCCTCGCGTCCGCTGCAGTTCGTCCTCGGTCGCGCCGCCGAACCACGGCTCCTCTCGCTCGAACTCGACGCAGCGTCGGGCGCGCGGAAACTCCGCGGACACCTGACGTGCAACGATCCCGAGATCCTCGAGCGCGAGCCGGCGCGCATCCGGTGGCGGTCGAGCGTCGCCCGCATCGACGGGGCGTACGGAGGTCCGGAGCGCCCGCTCGAGGGTGAGGTGACGGAGGTGACGGGAACGACTCGGCTCTTCGAGGTCGACCTCGCGTCGTGGCTGGACGACCACGGCCTCGCTCCCGAGGAAGCCGTCGTCGAACTCGCGGTGTCGGGGGACGCGCCCTACTGGAGCGCCGAACTCGTCCCCGCCCCCCTCGGTCGGTGGCGCATCCGCGACCCGAAGTCACGCGTCGTGAACTGCGAGAGGATCGAGGGCGTCGACGACGCGACCTACGTCGTCGAGTTCGAGTGCGAGGGCCCGGCCTGGTACCCGACGGTCTTCCACGAGCGCTTCGCCGTCGAGACGCCGTTCGTCGACGAACCTCGCGTGGAGTCCGACGACGTCGCCGGCATCGCGGTCTTCGCCCGGGGCGCGAAGGACGCCGCCGACCTGCTCGACGGCCTGCGCATCCTCACGCTGCACGACCTCCTGGGTCGCGCGTGACGACGCACCGCCTCAGCGCACGAGCGCCGAGAACGGCAGCCGCAGCTCGGGCAGCGACGGGTGGCCGAGCTCCACGACGAACGCGCCGCGCACCGGACCGGTCGGGCCGTCGGCGGACGGTTCGAAGTCGACGACGAGGTCGCGCGCTCCGTCCTCCTGCGCCTCGACGCGCCAGGTGAGCCAGAGCGGCGGCAGGTCCTGCGGCCCGATCTTCGCGCCGTCCTCGAGCGTCACGGTGAACGGCCCCTGCGGCACCCAGTCGTCGCGATGGACGAAGCGGTAGCGGCGGACGACGCGCTCGCCGGCCGGCGTCGCCGGCAGGAACACGCTCGCCAGGGCGCGCTGCGAACCGTCGGGCTGGACCATCGCGATGCCGACGGGCAACTGCGTGGCGTAGCCCAGTTCGAGCGACCGGATCCACGTGTGGCTGCCGCCGCCGTCGGGCTCGTCCGCCGTCGTGATCTCGATCGGCACGTGGTAGAGCTGCAGCGTGAGGACGCGCGGCGCCGTGCCCAGGATCTCGACGCGGACGTCGTAGGACTTGGCGAAGCCGTCCGCGTCGGGATCGACCGGGCGCGAGACGAGTCGCACGTGGCGCGGGAGCGACGAGTCGTCGATCACGGCACGGAAGCGCTCGGCGAGCGGCGTGGTGATCCGCGCCCGACCCTGCGCACGACTGCCGAGGACCGCGTCCTGGACCTGGAGTCCGAGCGGCGGCTCGACCGTGAAGATCGGTTGGACGTTGGTGACGATCGTGAACTTGAGGGGTCGCGTCGCACCGACGTAGTCGACGATGCCGTCGAGCTGCAGCGGTCCCGAGCGTCCCGTGGTGTCGAGCTGGACCTGAACCTCGAGTTCCTCCCCCGGCGCGACGGAGTCGCCCGGGAAGAACTGCGCGCCGCGCTCGTCGCCGCGGAGGCGGAAGCAGGCGACGTCGACGCAGTGGCACGAGCCCTCGAGTCGCGTGATGCGCACGGAGCGGCGCGAACCGTTGCGGATCCGGCGGGTCGAGTTGATCGGCTCGCCCTCGACGAAGCGTCCCGCCTTGTACGTGCGCGCGCCGCGCTCGAACTCGAGGAGCCCGTCCTCCGTGCGTTCGAGCTCGCGTGCACCGGGGAGCGCGGGCGGGACCGGCAGCTCGGTGCGGACGAGCGACAGCACGGCGTTCGTCCGCAGGTCCGCGCCTTCCTTCTCCGGGAGTTCGGCGAAGTCGCCGAAGTCGGGCGTCACGACGACGGGCGCGCCCCGGTCGAGCCCGGAGATCTCCTGCGCGATGCGCGCGATCTCGGCGTCGTCCGGGGGCGTGGGGTCCGATCCGTCGCCGCAGGACGCGACGAGCGCGAGGAGCGCCGCGAGGGCGGACCGCGGGACGTGCGCCGCTGTTCCGGTGATCGCGCGCATCAGGATCCGCCGGGCACCGCGCACAGGCCCGAGAAGGGAACCTCGACGACCGGCCGCGAGGGGTGTCCCGTCTCGAACAGCACGCGGCCCTGGAAGGGCCCCGCGAGTTCCGCCGGCAACCCGTCGAGATCGAAGGTGAGCCGCCACTCGCGTCCGTCGTCGGTCTCCACGAACGAGGCGTGCAGATGCTCGTCGAGCTTCGCGGTGTCGCCCTTGCTGAGGCCCCACTCGACGGTGAGCTTCGGCTCCTCCGTGACGCGCCGGTCGTCGGTGAACTCGACGTCGATCGACTTCGACACGGACGTCCCGGGCTTGAACACGCCGAAGGCGATGTGGTTCGGCGTCGCGAGCACGGGCGGGACGACGGTCACCGCGAGGATGACCCGTTGCACGTAGGTCGAGGGCTCCGCGGAGGACGTGCGCTGCACGTCGTCCTCGCTCGTGTCGTCGACGACCTCGGCGAGCGAGTGCTCGGCCGCGTCGAACGCCGGGAGCGGCACGTCGGACCGGAGTTCGAAGCCCCAGGGGCGGTCGACGGTCTCGGGGATGTCGGGACCGACCGTCACGACGAGGTGCCACTTCGCGCTGCGTCCGTTCTCGTCGGGATCGACCGGTTCGAGCGTCGGGTGGACGAACGACGCGACCTGCTCGGGATCGATGCTGAGCATGACGTGTCGACCGTCGACGACCTGGACGTCGAGGTGGCCCGTCGCGGACTGGCCGCGGCGGAGCTTGCCGAGCGGGATCGAACCGCGGTCGGGCTGCGTCGTGAAGAACGGGTGGACGTCCGCGCCGAGACCGAGCTTCGTCGCGCCGACGCCGCCGCTGTGCAGCAGGGTCACCTGGTGACGCATGTGTCCGCGCTGGAGCACGGTCTTGAGTCCGGCGCGCACGCCGAGTCGCGCTCCCGGGGGGAGCGGCGTCCCGAGTTCGTACACGTGGTGCCCGCCCTCCTCGTCGATGACGGAGAGGTTCGAGACGGTGCACTTGCAGGTCGTCGTCGCCTTGTCGACGACGACGGGTTCGTCGCCCGTGTTCTCGAGGACGAACTCGTACTCGAGGGGCTCGCCCTCGAGCACCGGACCGAAGTCGTGCTCGAACTCGCCGTCGACCGGGACCAGCGTGTGCACGAACAGCTCGGGCGACTCGACGGGCGGGGTGGTCGTCCGACCGTCGAGGCGCAGCCCGGTGAGCGGCGCCGCTCCTTCGAGCGTGCGCATGTGGCCCGTGCCGGAGGCGGAGCTCGCCGCCGTCGGCGCGTCGACGCCCGTCGTCGTCGCGGCGACGTCGACGGTCTCCGCGGCCGTGCGGTCCTCGGCGACCTTCGCGCCGTCGCCCTCGGGCTCCGACGCCGCGCGCGGACCGGCCTCGACCGGGCGCGCGCCGCTCCCACCGTCCCCGCACGCGGCGAGTGCGAGGGCGGCGGCGATCCCCGCGGCGAGGCGCCCGACCGTCGTCCTGCTGGTTCGCATCGTGAGCCTGGTCCCCCGCGCCGCGCGCGTCAGCCGTCCTTGCGCGGCAACGGCAGCGGCTGCGTGTTGTTGGCCACGCCGCTGAACATGACGGTCAGCACGCTCTTGAGCGGGTGACCGATCGGGATGTGGATCTCGCCGCGGAAGGGCCCGACGTGGTCCTGCGGCCAGTTCTCGAACGCGAGGTGGACCTCGATCAGTCCGTTCTCGCCGTCCTGGATCGAGTGCGTGAAGATCGAGTCGTAGAACTCCTGGTCCTTCGGATCGGTCGCGACCACCTCGAGTTGCTCGAGCCGGCTGCGGTCGACGACGAAGTCGTCACCGATCTCGATGGCGCACGCGCGCTCGGCGGAGGATCCCGGTCGGACCGCGCCGAACGAGATGAAGGCCGGCTTCGCCGAGACGATCGGCTTGACGCGCGCGATCGCGTGGAGGTTGATCTGACGCACCCGCGGCGTCCCGTCGGGGAGCGGAGCGGCCGCCGGCAACGGTACGTCGGTCTTCAGCACGACCGTCATCCCCTGCTGGCCCGCGAGGTGTTCCGGCGCGTTGGGGCCGATGGTGCCCTCGACCGTCCAGGTGAGCGAGCGGCCGTCCTCGTCCGGGTCGACGGGCACGACCGAGACCTTCAGGTAGTCGGGCAGACCGAACGACTCGTCGAGTTCGAGCAGGAACGGATCGATCACCTCGCTCGTGATCGTCACGCTCGCCGTCCGCGTCTCGTTGACGAACATCTCCTTGAAGTTCAGGTACGGACTCGGGTCGATCTTGAAGATCGGCACGACGTCGCACTCGAAGTTCATGGCCGTCGTGCGGTTCGCACCGTTGTGACGCAGCGTGATGGAGTGGCGTTGCGGTCCGACCTTGCCCTCCGTCGCGAGGCTGCCGTGGACGCGCAGGATCGCTCCGGGTTCGATCGGCGTGCCCTCCTTGTACTCGGACGAGGAACCGTCCTTCGCGACGAGCTCGAACTCGCCGAGCGTGCAGCCGCAGGTCTTCTGGTGGTCGAAGACGACCACGGGCTCGTCGCCCTCGACGACGACGTCGAAGACGTGCTCGCCCGCGTCGCCCTCGAACACGCGCCCGAACTTGGCGGTGTCCTCGCCCACGACGACGAGCTTGGACGTCACCGTCGGCGTCGTCGGGACGGGCACCTCGCGCACCGCGCGGCCCGGCGGGTTGAGCCCCGAGAGGTCGAAGCCCTCGAGCGTCTTCGGGCTCGTCGGCGAGGAGCTCCCGGGCGAGGCCGGGTCGGTCGTCGCGGCTTCGCCCTTCGCCGCTCCGTCCTCGGCGGCCTTCGCTCCCGCGCCGCCCTCGGTCGTCGAGCCGACCGAACTCGAGCCGGTGCTCGGAGTCCCCGCGGCCTTGGTCGCGCCCTGGTCGCAGGCGGCGAGCGGGAGGAGGAGGGCGAGCGCGGCCGCGAGGGCGCGTACGGGCGAACTGGTTCGATGCGTCGTCATGGGCCTGGGAGCTCGAAGTACGGGATCCGGCGCGGTGCCGTTGGGACAGGACCGGCGCGACCGCCCGACGGTTGCGGCCCACGCGCGCGCGAGATCGATTCTCTCGGCGAGAAGTCTACCCGGGGGAGCGCGGCGGCCCGGGACCCGGTCGAGCGCGGAGGTCGGCGTCAGCCCCCGTCGGCGCCCACCCGGGCTCCGGACGCGTCGAGTCCGGTGGCGGTTCCGGTGAAGCGGACCTCGACCTCCTCCTGCTCGTCGAGGCCGAGGTGGACGATCGCGACGCCCTCGAAGGGGCCCGAGCGGCCGGGCGGGAGGGCGTCGGCCCACAGCGAGAGGGTCGGCGCGCCGCCGTCGGCCGACCACACCGCGCTGAACCAGTCCGACACGTCGACCTCTCCCTCCGAGGTCTCGAGCGCCGCCCTGACCTCGATCATCGGACGGCCGGGGACGACGACCGCGGGCGACTCCAGTCGGAATCCCGTGGCGCGCGCCGTGCGGACGCCGCTCGCGACGGTGCCGAGGTCGAGGTTCGGCTGGAGCGGTTCGACGAGCGGAGCGACGCGCGCCGTCACGCGGATCCACGAGCGCAACGGCTCGCCGTTCCCGTCGAGGCGATCGCTCGCGAGTTCGAGGTCGCCGATGCGGTACCCCGACGTCGCCTCCTCGCCGAGGACGAGTTCGAGACGGAAGTGTTCGGAGCGTCCGTCCGCGTCGGGGTCGACGGGCGCGATCGTCGCGTGCAGTCCCTGGGGCAACTCGTTGCCGACGTGCAGCACGAGCGGACCCGCGCGCGACGTGAGGTCGGCGCGCACGCTCGCGCGCACGCCGGGGCGCGTGGTGCCGAGGTCGAGCGCGCGTCCGGCCGCGGCGTCCGCGCTGCCCGACAGCGCCTGCTGCTGGAGCGACAGCGCCGCTTCCATCGGCGGCGCGCCGCCCTCGAGCCCGTCGAGCACGAGCACGGGATCGATCTGCGCGGCGAGCACGAGCTCGATCTTGCCGCTCTGGAACTCGCCGTAGAGCGAAACCGCCTTCTCGAACTCGCCGCTGCGACCGCGCGAGTCGAACGTGAGTTCGACCTCGAGCGCGTTGCCGGGCTCGATCGGAGCGCCGCGCTCGTAGACCGCGCGCGAGCCGTCGGGCTCGACCTCGTACCACTCGACGGACGTGCAGCCGCAGGCGTCGAGGCGCTGCTCGACGGCGATGGGCTCGGTGCCGGCGCTCTCCAGCCGGAAGACGTGGTGGCGCGTCTCGCCCTCCCACAGGTGACCGAAGTCCGCCCGCAGGGAGTCGGTCCGGAAGGCCGGACCTTCGATCGGACGGGAGCAGCCGGCGGCCAGGAGCAGGACGGCGCAGGTCGCGGTGATCGCTCGGACGTGCATGGATCGACGTGGCGTGGTTCGGGACCGGGAGCCCTTCCCGCCGCGAGACGGAGCCGCCGCCGTGGGCGCAGCATCGGCGAGGGCGGTGAAGCCGCAGCAGGGAGTTCTCGGGCGGGCTGCTAGCCTAGGACCCGGGCCGCGTGACGCCCCCGCCCCACCGTCCTCCATCGTCCGTCGCGGGCCGAGTTCCCATGTCCTTCCTCCGCCGATCCGCCACAGCCCTCGTCGCGGGCGCGCTCGCGCTCGTCGCGTCGTGCGCGACCGCCCCTCCGACGCCGGAGGAGCTCGTCGCGATCGGCTTCCGCAGCCCCGAGCAGACCTTCCGGACCTTCCAGGCCGCGGTGGGCGCCGACCTCATCGACCTCGAGTACCGCTGCTACGCGTCGGAGTTCAAGAAGGAGTGGAAGATCACGCAGGGCAACTACCGCGTGGCTCGGAAGGAGCTCTTCGCGCAGATGCCCTGGGTGCGTCGCATCTCGCGCGCCGAGATCCGCGGGACGACGTACCACGAGACCGGGCTCGCGCAGATCGACGCGCGCGTGAGCTTCCTGCTCCAGACCGTCGACATCGAGGTGTACCTCGTGCGCGACGGCTACTTCGAGGTCTGGTCCGGGGACGAGCGGCTCGACGACGGCTCGATCGAGTTCAGGGACGCCATCCGACGCGTCAGCGAGGGCGAGCAGTGGGACCGCGAGGAGCGCTTCGTCGCGACGATCGAACTCGAGTCGCCCGTGCCGCCGGCGATCGCGGACCGGCTCGACCAGGTGACGGAACTCGTCGTCGGGCAGGAGTGGCGCATCGCCGGGATGCGCGTCCGCGACGGTTCCGCGGCTCCGTGACGACGCGCCGATGGACGCTCGCGACGAAGTGACGACGATCGGTTGGCGCGAGTGGATCGCGCTCCCCGACCTCGGCGTCGCGACGATCAAGTGCAAGGTCGACACGGGAGCGCGCACGTCGTCGCTCCACGCCTTCGACGTCGTCGAGTTCCGGCGCGGCGGACGCACGTGGGTGCGCTTCCGCGTCCACCCGGAGCAACGCAGCGCGAAGGGCGAGAAGGAGGTCGAGCTCCCCGCGCTCGACCGCCGCGTCGTGCGCCCCTCGAGCGGTCGCGAGGAGGTGCCTACGTGGTGGAGACGACGGCCGAACTGGCGGGCGCCGCTTCCCCATCGAGGCTCAACCTCGCGCGGCGCGACATGATGGGGTTCCGCATGCTGCTCGGGCGGGAAGCACTTCGCGGCCGTTTCCTCGTGGATCCGGGGCGGAGCTTCGTGCAGGGACGGCGCAAGCGGAAGAAGAGGCCGCGAAGCGCGCGAGGTGAGGTGCGGCGCCGAGGCCACGCAGTCCACGGGAGGCGGGGAGGACGGGGAGGTCACCTGCAGGTGGAACGCGACAGGCCGTAGTGACGCAACGGTGCGCCGGCATGGACGGTCCTGGTCCGACGCCCGCGTCGCCCCCCCGTCCTCCCCGGCTCCCTGTGGGTGTGAGGCGCTGCGCTCGGCGCCTGTGGCGCCGAACCCACGCAGGAAACACGGGGACGGCAGAAGAGACACGAAGAGCACGAAGGCGCCGCCTGCGGCGGCGCTGGACGCAGGGACCCGCGGGTCCCTTCGTTCCCTCTGCGTGGTCCGCCGCCGAAGGCGGCGCTTCGTGTGCTTCGTGTGCTCTGTGGTTCCACCCCCAAGCGACCGAAGGTCGCGTGGGCTTCTCCCCCACGACTTCGTTACCTTCCCCCCGTGGACGGCGACGCCCAACTCCCCTTCGAGATCGCCGGCCACGTCGTCGACCCCGGCGAGAAGCGGCGGCTCCACGTTCCGGCGGCTCAGTTGCCGACGCACACGTCCCTCGAGATCCCGATCACCGTCGTGAACGGGATCCGCCCGGGACCGGTCCTGTGGCTGTCCGCCGCGCTCCACGGCGACGAGCTCAACGGCCTCGAGATCATCCGCCTCGTGCTGGAGGAGCTCGGCGACCGCCCGATCCGCGGGGCGTTGATCGCCCTCCCGATCGTCAACGTCCTCGGTTTCCTGCAACAGTCGCGCTACTTCCCCGACCGCCGCGACCTCAACCGCAGCTTCCCCGGATCCGCGCGCGGTTCGCTCGCGAGCCGCATCGCGCACCTCTTCATGACCGAGGTCGTGGGTCGCTCGACCCACGGCATCGACCTCCACACCGCGTCGACCGACAAGTCGAACTTCCCGCAGATCCGCGGCAACCTGAAGGACGCCGAGACGCGGCGCTGCGCCGAGGCCTTCGCCGCTCCGATCACGATCCACTCGATCGTTCGCAACGGTTCGCTGCGCGCCGAGGCGACGAAGCGCAGGAAGACGGTCCTCGTCTACGAGGCGGGCGAGCCGCAGCGCTTCAACACGAACGCCATCGAGATCGGCGTGGCGGGCGTGCTGCGGACGATGCGCGCCCTCGGGATGACCAGCCGCAGGACGCGCGGCCGACCGCGCCCGACGCTCGTCGTGCAGGGGTCGAGCTGGATCCGCGCGCGCCGCGGCGGACTCCTGCGACTCGAGGTCGACGAGGGCGACTTCGTCGCCGCGAAGCAGCACCTCGGCACGATCTCCGACCCCTTCGGGATGCAACGCATCGACGTGCGCGCTCCCTTCGACGGCGTCGTGATCGGCCGCACGAACAACCCCGTCGTCAACGGCGGCGACGCCGTGGTGCACGTCGGCAAGCTCCCGATCGCCGAACGTCCCGCCAAGCCCCTGCGCCGTGCCCGCCGCAGCGAGGACGGACGCGGCAAGCGCCGGTAGCGCCTTCCGCGGCGGACCGCGGAACTCTCAGGCGAGGATCTCGCGGATCACGCTGGCGTCGAACACGCCCGTGAGCCGTCGGTCGAGACCGCCGAAGTAGAACGACAGCTTCTCGTGGTCGAGCCCGAGGAGGTTCAGGATCGTCGCGTGCATGTCGCGGACGTGGTGGCGTCCCCGTTCGGCGCGCGCGCCGAGTTCGTCGGTCTCGCCGAAGCTCCCGGGCTTCACGCCCGCACCGGCGAGCCACATCGTGAACGCGTGCGGGTTGTGGCCGCGCCCGCCGGAGTTGGCGACCTGGCCGTCGCCGGCGGTCTGCGCCACGTGCTGGCGACCGAATTCGCCGCCCCACACGACGAGCGTCTCGTCGAGCAGACCCGTGCGCTCGAGGTCCGTGAGCAGGCCCGCGATCGGACGATCGACCTCGGGGCAGTGGATCGCGAGGTTCTCCTCGACGCCCTGGTGCGCGTCCCAGGTCTGCTGCTGGTGTCCGCCGCCGTGGTAGATCTGCACGAAGCGCACGCCGCGCTCGACGAGGCGACGCGCCATGAGGCACTGCGTCCCGAAGGGAGCGGGGCCCGCCGACAGCCGATGGCTCGGCGCCGGGTCGTAGAGCCCGTACATCTCCTTCGTCGCCTCGTCCTCCTGCGAGAGGTCGAGCGCCTCGCGCGCCGCGGTCTGCATGTGGAAGGCGAGCTCGTAGCTCGCGTCCCTGGCGGTGAGCGCGTCCTCGGGCGACGCGCCCTCCGGCGCGCGACCGTCGGCGTGGATCGTGTTCAGGCGGTGCAGCAGGTCGAGCTGTGCGCGCTGCATGGCGCTGTCCATCGCGCCGCGCACGGACCGCGGACCCGCCGAGAGATCGAGCACGGGCTCGCCCCTCGACCGGAAGAGCGTGCCCTGGTGGTTCGCCGGCATGTAGCCGCTGCTCCAGTTCGCGGGGCCCGAGATCGGGCCGCCGCGCGGGTCCTGCATGACGACGAAGGCGGGGAGGTCGGCGTTGCCCGAGCCCATGCCGTAGGAGACCCAGCTCCCCATCGAAGGGTGTCCGGGGAACGGCTGGCCGCTGTTCATCTGCAGCAGCGCGGGACCGTGCGCGAACGAGTCCGTGTAGAGACTCTTCACGACGGCCATCTTGTCGATGTGCTTCGGGATGTGCTGGAACGCGTCCGAGCACCACTGCCCCGTCTCGCCCCACTGCTTGAACTTCCGCTGCGAGCCGAGCACCGTCGAGGGCTCGAAGTAGCGCGGCTTGCGCTCGTACTGGATGGTCTTGCCGTCCATCCGTTGCAGCTCGGGCTTGTAGTCGAACAGGTCCATCTGCGACGGACCGCCGAACATGAAGAGGTAGATGACGTGCTTGGCCCGAGCGGCGCGCGTGAAGAACTCCGACGAGCCGCGCGCGAGGCCGGCGCGTGCCAGCAACCCGAGGAGCGCCATGCTGCCGCCCGCCGTCAGGAGCTGACGTCGGTCGAGCAGGCGCGGGTCGGTGTGTTCGCGGTCGGACATGGTCTCGTACCTAGGGGACGTGGACGAACTCGTTCGAGTTGAGCAGGACGAGCGCGACGGCGGAGAGCGCGTCCACCTGCGGCGAGGTCCGGCGGGAGGTGTCGAGCGAGAAGAACGGCGCGTCGGCGCCCGGCGTGAGGACCTCGAAGTTCGCGACGTCGACCGCGTCGCCCCACGAGCGCAGCCCGACCAGTCCCTTCGTCGCGGCGCCGAGGCCGTCGGCGACGAGCACCGACCGACCGTCGATGCGCACGCCGGCCTTGCCGTCGCCGAACTCGACGTCGACGCGGGTCTCGCGGTCGAAGGCCGGTTCGAAGGTGGCGCTCGCGAGCACCGTCGGCGCCGCGTCGGGGTCCGGGTCGTGGCGACGCAGCTCGACGGTGCCTTCGACGAGGTCGAGGTGCGCCTCGAGTCCGGTGAAGACGTGCTCCTTCGCGGACGCGCCGAAGATCAGAGCGAACACGGTCGCGCCCTCGTGCGGCCTGAAGGTCGCCGAGATCCCGCCCGCGTCGATCGCGCCGCTGCGCACGAGTCGCGCGGGACCGCGGTCGACGTCGAGCTCGACAGTCGCGTTGTAGGGGTTCCCGAAGCTCCCGCGCACGGCGACCATCCCGTCGGTCGGTGCGACGAACGTGTCCTCCTCGGCGAGCGTCTCGAGGTAGATGTCGCTGAGTCGGTCCGGCACGCCGGGCTCGAGGACAACGACGCTCGGCGTCGCGGCGAGCTCGACGGTGAGGTCCTCGACGAGCGCAACGCAGGCCGCGAGCTCCTCGTCCGTCGGCACGCGCTGCAGCACGGATCGGAACACCTCGGTCACCCGTTCCTCGGTCGAGTCGCCCACGGTGCGCGCGGCGCGGTACGCCACCATCCGTGCGCGTTGGTCGGAGAAGCGTCCGTTCACGAGCGACAGCGCCTGGATCGGCGTGGTCGTGACGGCGCGCGCCCCCACCGGACTCGTCGGGTCCGCGGCGTCGAACGCGACGGCGAGCGGGTCCTGCATGCCGCGCTTCACGTAGCCGTAGATCGCGCGCCGGCAGCGTTCGTCGTAGGACGACGGTTCCCAGCCCTCGCCCGGCCGCGAGGCTCCCGCGAGGACCTCGCGATCGAGCTCCGGGAAGAACCCGCGACCGCCGCGCGACGTCTGGAGCTCGCCGGACACCGCGAGCATCGAGTCGCGGAGCTGTTCCGCGCTGAGTCGCCGCAGACCCTGGCGCCAGAACAGGTCGTCGTTGGGATCGAGTTCGAGGCCGGTCGGGGAGAGCGGTCGCGACGACGCGCGGTAGGTCTCGGAGAGCGCGATGCGACGCAGCAGCGACTTCACGCTCCACCCGCCCGCGACGAACTCGCTGGCGAGCCAGTCGAGGAGCTGCGGGTCGCTCGTCGAGACACCGCCCAGTCCGAAGTCGTTCGGCGTCTGCACGAGTCCCTTGCCGAACATGCCCTTCCACAGGCGGTTCGACATGACGCGCGCCGTCATCGGGTTGTCGGGACTCGCGATCCAACGCGCGAGGATCGCCCGTCGACCCGAGCTGTTCGGGTACGGACGGCCCTGCGGCATCTCGGGGTACGCCGCGGCGTCGCTCCGGTTCAGGACCAGCGGGAAGTGCGGTTCGACGGTCGCCGTCGGCGAGGTCGGGTCGCCGCGCGCGAACACCTCCGTCGGGAGGATCGTCCCTGTGTCCTCGCGCACGGTGAGGTACCAGTCGAAGTCGCCCTCGAAGGACTCCTCCTTCTCGATCTGTTCGATCTCGACGTAGATGCGCTGGTACTCGCGCGCCTCGAACGCGCTCATGTAGCCGCGCAGCTTCTGCACGTTGCCGAGGTCGGCGACGTAGGGCGAGAGCGCGCGGCGCTGGGCGTTCGTGCGGCGACCGAGCGGAGTCGCGTACGCCTCGCGCGCCGCTTCCGGCGCATCGGCGAGGAGGTCGCGCGCGAACCGGTCGCGCGCGGCGGCGAGAAGGTCGCGCTCCCGGACGCGGAGCTTGCGCTGCCGCACGTACATCGCGTCCTTCCACTCGTTCCGCTTCGAGACCGGCGGGCCGAACAGGCCGAGCGTCGAGGAGTCCGGGTTGAAGCGCTCCTCGGCGTACGGCTCGACGTTCCGGATGAACCCCAGGATCCCGTAGTAGTCCTCCTGCGGGATCGGGTCGTACTTGTGGTCGTGGCAGCGGGCGCAGCCGACGGTCAGGCCGAGGAAGCCCTCGCTGAACGTCCGCACGACGTCGTCGTAGTCGTCGAACTGCGCCTGCAGTTCGTCGTCGGTCTGGCGGTCGAAGGTCCCGAGGCGGTACACGCCGGTCGCGATCGCGGCGTCGACGTCGTCGGGGAAGAGCTCGTCGCCCGCGATCTGCTCGAGGACGAAGCGGTCGTAGGGCACGTCCTGGTCGAACGAGCGGACGACGTAGTCGCGGTAGCGCCACGCGTAGGGCTTCTCGCGGTCGTCCTCGAAGCCGTTGGTCTGGGCGTAGCGCACCACGTCGAGCCACATGCGCGCCCAGTGCTCGCCGAAGGCGGGCGACGCCAGGAGGTCGTCGACGAGCTTCGCGTAGGCCTCCGGCGACGGGTCCGCGACGAACGCGTCGACGACCTCGATCGAGGGCGGGAGACCGGTCAGGTCGAAGTGCAGTCGCTCGACGAGCTCGCGCGGCTCGGCGAGCGGGTTCGGTTCGATGCCCTTGGCGGCGAGCGTCGCGCGCACGAACGCGTCGATCTCGGTCGGCGCGCCCGCGACCTCGGGGACCGCGGGGCGTTCGAGCGGCACGTACGGCCACCTCTCGCGCGCGGTCGAGACGAGCTTCAGCTCGTCCTCCTCGGACACGGGCACGAAGACCTCCCCGTCGGGCCACGGGGCACCCATCGCGATCCACTTCTCGAGCACGGCGACCTTCGCCTTCGAGAGCGGCCCCGTGGGCGGCATGTTGATCGTCGCCGGGTCGTAGCGGACGGCGTGGACGAGGAGGCTCGCCTCGACGTCGCCCGGGACGATCGCCGGTCCGCGCGATCCGCCGGCCGCCAGGTGTTCGCGGCTCGCCATGCGGAGGTGCCCCTTCGGCTCCTCCACGTTCGGTCCGTGGCACTCGAAGCAGTTGAGCGCGAGGATCGGACGCACCTCCCGCTCGAAGAAGGCCGCCGCCTCGCGTTCCTCCGGCGTGGGCTCGCGCAGCGGCGCCTGCGGCCACGGCGCGCCGAGTTCGACCCAGCGCTGGATCGCGTCGACGACCTCGGCCTCGAGCCGCTCGTCCGGCGGCATCTCCTGCCCCACCGCCTCGTAGCGCACGGCGCGGACGAGCAGGCTCGCCGTGGGATCCTCGAGGTCGATCGACGGACCCGAGAAGCCGCCCTCGAGCAGCGCGTCGCGGCCGGTCATGCGCAGTCCGCCCTTGACGCGCTTCGCCGCGGCGCCGTGGCACTTCGAGCACTTCGCCTCGAAGGTCGGCCGCACGAACTCCTCGAAGAGGCGCTCGGCCTCGTCGGCGCCGTCCTGGCGGAGGGCGCGGAGCGGTGCGTGAGCGGCGGCCGAGGGCTCCGACGCGGCCGCTGCGGCGCCCAGGGCCGACACGAACGTCGCGCAGGACAGGAACGCGGCCACGCGCCTTCGGACGGACGGCCGGGAGCGCTCGCGTTGCGGGTTCACGGCGTGTCGGCGCATGGGGAATCGCATTTCGGGAGCCGGGGGTCCGGATCCACCCGGATCATAGCTTGCATCGACCGGACCGGCGCCCCTCCTCGACCCCCTCGGGAGGACGTTCGCCGAAGGACGAAGAGTTCCCCGACACCCCTCCTGATGTACGGGAGTTCACGGCCGGACGTGAGCGCGGAAGCGCGACGAACCGTCCCGGAGCGGACGCCGCACGGAGGACGGCGCCGCGCGGAGCGCACGGTGGAACGGCTCGTCGCGCCCGCTCGCCGACGTCCCGGGATCAGCCGGGGACGACGAAGGGCGCGCGCGCCTCGCGCTGGACCAACGCGTTCGCACGCTCCGACGAAGCCCCGGTGAAGCGTTCGCCGTCGAAGCGCACCTCCGGCCCGACGGTCCACTCGAAGCCCACCGTCGCGACCTGGTTCGCCGCGAGGTGTTCGAGCGTGCGCGCGAGCGCGGTGTGCGACGAATCCGACGCGCCGAGCTCGTCGTGCGCGTCGTGCGGCGCCGCGGTGCGACCCAGTCGGTGCGACACGTTGCCGAGGTGGCACCACCCCGCCGAGACGTGTCCGCACGTCGCGTCGGCGTTCACCGCGCCGGGGTCGCCCGCGCGCACGGCGTCGAGGAAGTTCTGGTAGTGGTCCTGCTCGCTGCCGCCGGAGAACGAGCGCACCTCGACGCCGTTCGCGTCGTAGGCGACGACGTGGTTGTAGGCGGACGAGACGAGGTAGCCGTCCTCGCACTCGAACACGACGCCGATGTTCGCGCCGCGGTAGGGCTCGGTGACGAGGCCGCGGACCTCGAAGACGAGTTCCGTGTCGCCGCAGTCGTAGTGGACGACGTGCGTGTTGGGCGTCTCGCCGTCGTCGTCGTAGCCGAAGCGCCCGCCCACGCTGACCGCGCTCCTCGGGAAACCGTCGACGCCGAGTCCCCAGCGCGCGATGTCGACCTGGTGCACGCCCTGGTTGCCGATGTCGCCGTTGCCCGTGTCGAAGCTCCAGTGCCAGTCGTAGTGGAGGCTCGCGCGGCGCAGCGGGACGAGCGGTGCGGGCCCGCACCACAGGTCGTAGTCGAGCGTCGCGGGCGGGTCCTGCGGCCCGTCGACCTTGCCGATCGACTCGCGGCGCTTGTAGCAGAGGCCCGTCGCGCGGAGCACGCGTCCGAGTCCGCCCGCGCGCATCCAGGCGATCGCCTCGCGTGTCGCGGGGTGCGAGCGCGCCTGCGTCCCGGTCTGCACGACCTTCCCGCTGCGGGCGGCCGCGGCGACCAGCGCCAGTCCGTCGCCGAGCGTCTGGCTGACCGGCTTCTCGACGTAGACGTGCTTGCCGGCGTCGAGCGCGAGGATCGCCGCGAGCGAGTGCCAGTGGTTCGGCGTCGCGATCGACACCACGTCGATCCTGTCGTCGTCCATCACGCGCCGCAGGTCCTTCACGTAGCGCGCCTCCGGCACCGCCATCTGCGCCGGCTCGATCACGCCCTCGTCGGGGTCGCAGATGCACGTGACGACGGAGTCCTTCGAGTTCGTGAAGCCGGCGATGTGCGCGCGACCGCGACCGCGCACGCCGAGGACGGCGACGCGCAGAGGATCCCCGTCCTTGCGGCGCGCGGGCGACGCGGCGAAGAGGGTCGCGGGCACGACGGCCGAGGCGGCCGCGGCGAGCAGCGCGTCGTGCGTGAACGCGCGGCGCGTGAGGGTGCGTGACGTGGTCATGGCGTTCGGGCCGGTCGGTCCGGGTTCGGGGCGATCAGCGAGCGCCGGGACCGGGTCCGGCGCAGAGGATGCGGAAGCCGAGTTGGTCGCCGTCGGGGACCCACCAGACGCCCGGGGGGAAGTTCGAGTCGCGCAGCGTCCAGGCGGGGTCGAAGGGCAGTCGCGGGACGCGCGGTGCTCCGAGCTCGTCGACGAAGGCCGCGCGCTCCGTGCGGAAGGACCCGCCCAGGGAGAGCGCGCGCTTCGGCGCGTCCGGCGACGCCGGCGTCGACACGTACTCCGCGACGTTGCCGAGCGCGTCGAACAACAGGTGCGCGTCGGCGCCGCGCGATCCGACCTCCGCGGTCGCACCCTGCGAACTCTGCGCGTCGACGACGAGCTCCGGGTCGACGACGAGCGGTGCGCACGCGAGCGTCCACTCGGTCTCCGTCGGGAGTCGGTACTCCTCGCCGGTGACGGCACCGAGCCAGCGGCAGTAGGTCTCCGCGCCGTTGCGGCTCACGCCGATCACGGGGTGCCGCCCGAGCCCGAAGCCGTGGTCCATGGGCTCGACGTCGAGCGGCCGCGACGGACGCGCCATGCCGTCGACCTCGGCGCGCCTCCGTTCGGCGAAGTCGCAGAACACGAGGTACTCCTCCCAGGTCACCTCGCGGCGTCCGATCCAGAAGCCGCCGTCCTCGATCCACACGAGTTCGAAGGTGACGTCGCTCCCCGGGATCGCGACGGTCCGCACCGCGGGTGTCGAGGAGGCGTCGGTCCCGCGACAGCCGTGGAGCGCGAGCGCACCGGCGGCGAGCGCCGCGACGAGCGTCGGGCGGAGCGAACGTGAACGCTTCATCGCCGCGCCTCCTGCGCGCGCCGCAGCGTGTCGCGCACGCTGCGCACCGCGCTCGCGATCTCGGAGCCGAAGTCGTCGCCGAAGCGCGCCTCGACCGACACGCGGCCGCGGAAGCCGCCCTCGCGGAGCGCGGCGAACCAGGGCAGGAGGTCGGGCGCGTCGGCGCTCGACCCCGGCGGTCGGCGCGACGCGGGTTCGGCGACGTGGACGTGGTGGACGAAGGGCGCGGCCTCGAGCAGATCCGAGGCGGGTCGCTCCGCGGCGAACTCGTGGTAGAGGTCCGCGGTGAGCCGCACGTTCGGGTGGTCGACGGCGCGCACCAGTCGGAGCCCCTCCGCGACGGTGTTCACGAGCGTCGTCTCCTCCGCGCGCAGCGGCTCGAGGCACAGCGTGACGGCGTGCTCGCGCGCCGGCTCGGCGAGCCGCGCGAGCAGGGCGACGAGTTGGAGCCGCGCGTCGTCGAGCGGAAAACCGGCGGGCGGGGTGCGCGCCGCCGCCGAGCCGAACGTGATCGTGTCGATGCCGACGGCATTCGCTCGGGCGAAGGTGCGCTCGGCGTACGCGAGGACCGCGTCGTGGTCGGCGTCGGGCCCCGTGCAACGCAGTCGTCCCGGCAGGAACGTGTTCGCCGCGCGCGGCGGCGCGTCGAGCGCGCGCAGGTGCAGGAGTCGCTCCGCGAGCTCTTCCTCCGTGGCCGCGTCGGCGAGGTCGCGCGTGCACGAGAGCTCGACGAAGTCGCCGCCGGCCGCGGCGATCGCGGCGGCGTCGGAGGGGCGCGCGCAGCACCCCACCGCGACGTCGTCCCAGGACTCGTGAGCGCCGAGTCCTCCTCGACGCGCGCCGTCGAGGAGATGCAGCAGCGGCGCCGCGCCGATCGCGACGCCCGCGCGCAGGACGGCGCGTCGGGTCGTCGTCGGCGGCGTCATTCCTGGGCCGCCGGGACGTCGCCGCCGTCGAGCGCGCGGCGCTGGTCGACGAGCTTCGTGAGGAGCGCGTCCATCCCGCCCGGGCCCTTGCGCCGGAGGTCGTCGCGGTTCGCGATGCACCACGGGCAGCGCATCTCGATCAAGTGGAACTCGACGAAGCCTTGTGCTCGCCGTCGAGTTCACCGACGAGCAGGCGCTCGAAGTCCTCGCGCGGCGGGCACGAGATGTGGCGCTCGCGCCACAGCGCGGAGACGTCCATGTCGAGCAGCCGGCCCCCCTCCTCCGCGACGGCGAGCAGCGGCAGGAGGTCGCTCTGCGACTCGATGCGGGCGGCGAGCTGGCGGATGCGTTTCAGCGCGCGGAACTTGACCCCTGCGACGGCGGTCTCGTCGGCGAACTCGAAGAAGCGCCAGGCGTCGCGGTTGCGCCAACCGCCCGCGAAGAGCGACTCGATCACGGCGAGGCGGCGGTACTCGCCCTGCGACGCGGTCTCCTGCACCCACTCCTCGAGGACGCCGCCGAGCAGGTCGCGCGCCCGGTCGGAGAGCTCGATGCCGCGCACGATCGCGCTCGGCGTCTCGGACTCGCGCACGAGCTGGTCGAGCGACGGACCCGACCACTCCTCGTCCTCCTGGACCGCCATCGTGCGCGCCTTGCGTCGCCGCAGGTGGTCGATCGTGCGGTTGCGGCAGATGCCGAAGAGGTACTGCTCGAAGCTGTACTTGCTGTCGAAGTCCTTGATGCCGCGAACGGCGCCGAGGAGCGACTCCTGCACCACGTCCTCCGCGCCCTGGACGTCGCCGACGCGCCGCTGCGCGTAGGCGTGGAGACGGCCGCAGTACGTCTGTTCGACGCGCCGCCACTCCGCGTCGTCGTGCGCCTGGAGCAGCGCGATGTCGGGGGTCCAGTCGTCCATGGCCGGAGCGCCCTGGAGTCTACGGCATCGCCGGGTTCAACGACCGCGCGAGGGTTCGCGGCTCGCGTCCTGCGCACGGCGCAGGAGGTCGGCGGCGCGCGTGATCTCGGGGTTCGGGCTCGAGGACACGCCGATCGAGAGTTCGATGCGGTCGCCGACGAGGTCGCGGAGCCCCGCCTTGCGCACGGCTTCCTGCACGCGCTCCGCCATGATGCGCGCGCCGGACGGCGGCGTGCTCGGGAGCAGGAAGAGGAAGGACGAGCGGTCGAAGCGACCCAGGATGTCGGTGTCGCGGCAGGCCTGGAGGAAGATGCTCGCGAGCTGGCGCAGCACGTCCTCGTGCGCCTCGCCGTCGAACGCGAGGAGCACGCACGCGAGGGGATGACCGAAGCGACGGGAGCGCTTGAACTCCTCGTCGAGCTTGTAGGTCATGAACTCGTAGTTGAAGAGGCTCGTCTCCGGGTCGGCGAGTCGCTCGAGCAACTCCATCGGGCGCGACCCGTCGAGCGTGAGTTCACGCAGCAGCGCCTCGGGCAGCACGGCGTCGCCGCCGTGGAGCGCGTCGGGCACGAGCGGCGCGGCCTGCGCGGCGCCGAGTGCGTCGCGGAAGTCGTCGGCGTCGACGCCGCCCTTCGCTCCGTGACGGGCGAGCACGGCCGACGCTCCGCAGAACCGCGCGATGGGTTCGGCCACCGCGACGTCGGCGGGCGAGGTGACGCCCTTCTCGAGGACGAACACGATGCGCGTGCCGCCGCGCGCGGCGAGCCGGCGGCAGGCCTCGAACGCGTTCGCCGTCGAGCCGTCGACCACCACCGTCCCGCCGGGGGACGAGACGAGGAGCGCGTCGAGCTCCACCGGTCCGTCGCCGTCGAAGCGCGAGCCGAGCGCGGCGCGCACGTCGGCGAAGAAGGCGGGGTCGGCGGTGAGGATGCGGATGCTGGACACGGGAGGCTCCTTCGCGGTCGTCACGAGGTCGAGGCCCCGCATTGTGGCACCCCCCTCCCGCCCCGCCCGGATCCGCGCGTCGGGCCGTGCGGGAGGACCGAAGGATCTCCCAATCGTGGGATGTCCCGCGGGGTCTGCACGGGCCACGCGGGGGAACGAAGCGCGCCGCTTCGCGCCGCGCGGGGGAACACAGCGCGCCGCTTCGCGCCGCGCGGGGGAACACAGCGCGCCGCTTCGCGCCGCACGGGGGGAACGAACACGCGACCTTCGGTCGCGTAACAACGTGCCCTGCGGGCCATGCAATCAAACACGAAGAAGGCGAAGAACCGGAAGGCGCCGCCTTCGGCGGCGGACCACACGGAAGGACCGCAGGGACCCGCGGGGCGCTTGCGCCCGCGGGTCCCTGCGTCCGCGCCGCGCAGCGGCGCCTTCGTGTTCTTCGTGTCCTTTCCTGTCGTTCCCTTCGTGTTGAAACTGTGTGGGCTTCGGCGCCGAAGGCCTCGAGCGCAACGCCTCGCGCTCTTCTCGAGGGCTGCGCTGACCTGCCGGCCGCGCGCAGGGCACAGCGCGCCACTTCGTGCCGCGCGGGAACACAGGTTCACAGGAGCCGGGGAGAACGGGGAGAAGACGCGGACGTCGGAACGGAACCATCCATTGGGGCCCGCCGTTGCGTCCCTGCTGCCGGTGGTCGCGTTCCACCTCCAGGTGACCTCCCCGTCCTCCCCGGCTCCCTGTGAACTGCGTGGCCTTCGGCGCCGAAGGCGCCGAGCGAGGGCGCCGAGCGCAGCACCTCGCGCTCGTCTCGACGCAGAGCGCGCCGGCCTCAGCCTTCCATCTGCTCGAGCCAACCGTCCTCGAAGGCGTAGTTCGCGTACACCGTCTGCACGTCGTCGTGGTCCTCGAGGTCGTCGAGCAGGCGCACGATCTTCTTGGCCTCCTCGATCGTCGCGACCTTCACGTCGTTCTGCGGCACGTAGCCGGTCTCCGCCGACAGGAAGGCCACGCCCTTCTCCTCGAGCGCGCTCTTCACCGCGAGGAACTCGGTCGCGTCCGCGAGCAGCGTCGCCGCGTCGCCGTCCATCTCGACGTCGACCGCTCCGACCTCGAGCGCAAGTTCCATGAGCTCCTCCTCGCTCCGCCCCGCGGTCTCGATCGTGAAGATCGAGCGGAAGTCGAACATGAAGGACACCGAGCCCGGCGAACCGAGGTTGCCGCCGCGCTTGTCGAAGATGTGCTTCACGTCCGCGGCGGTGCGACTGCGGTTCTCCGAGAGCGCCACCACGATGACGGCCACGCCGCCCGGCGCGTAGCCCTCGTACGTGAGGTCCTCCATGTCGCCGCCGCGGTCACCCGACGCGCTCTTGATGGCGCGTTGGATGTTGTCCTTCGGCATGTTCGCCGCCTTGGCCTTCTCGACGGCGTACTTCAGCTTGAGGTTGCCGTCGACGTCCGGCCCGCCCTGCTTGACGGCCGAGATGATCGCCTTCGCGCACTTCGAGAAGACCTTCGCGCGCTTCTTGTCCACCGCGCCCTTGCGGCGCGCGATGTTCGCGGAGTGGGTGTGACCGGCCATCGTGCTGGGTATCGATCGTCGAGCCCTGGATCGAGCGTCCTTGGAACGGCGCGGGCCGCGGGCTCCCGGCCGCGGGTGCGACCGGCCGCCAACGGCCCGCTCGAGGCGTCGGTGCGCCGCGCGCCCCTCGCGGGGTGCGGCGCGTCGACGGGATCAGCGCTTGCTGAACTGGAAGCCGCGACGCGCGCCGCGACGGCCGTACTTCTTGCGCTCCTTCATGCGCGAGTCGCGCGTGAGGAGGCCGTGCTCGCGGAGCTCCTCGAAGACCGCCGGGTTGGCGTTCTTGAGCGCGCGCGCGAGACCGAGGCTGACCGCGCCGGCCTGGCCGTGCGGGCCTCCGCCGTTCACGTTGACGGCGACGTCGTAGGCGTCGGTCTCGGGCAGGCGCTGGAGCGGCGCGCTGGCGGCGGTGCGGTCGCGCTTCGTGACGAAGAACTCGTCGAAGGTGCGGCCGTTGACGGTGAAGTTGCCGCTGCCCGGCTTGATGCGGACGCGCGCGACGGCGGACTTGCGGCGGCCGAGGCCCCAGGTGAACGGATTGACGACGGGCATGTCGAGGTGGATGAGGTGCTGCGGATTCTCTGGGTGCGACGACGGCGTGTTCGAAGAACTCTCGGTGGTCGGGACGCGCGATCGTCTTCGGGCGATCAGCGCCGAACGGCTTCGACGGGGACGGGCTTCTGGGCGGTGTGCGGGTGCTCGGGACCGGCGTAGACGCGCAGGTTCGAGAGCATGTCGCGGCCGAGACGGCTCTTCGGGAGCATCCGGCGCACGGCGAGACGCACGATGTCGGTCGGACGGCGCTCGCGCATGCGCGGCACGTCGACCTCCTTCAGACCGCCCGGGTAGCCCGAGTAGAAGTGGTAGATCTTCTGCTCTTCCTTGCGTCCGGTGAAGATCGCC
The DNA here is from genome assembly GCA_041398665.1 of Planctomycetota bacterium. Lineage (GTDB taxonomy): Bacteria > Planctomycetota > UBA1135 > UBA1135 > Rohdeia. Next base: position 149,449 of record JAWKUH010000011.1, read on the forward strand.
TTCTCCGCGTTGACGACGACCACGTGGGCGCCGTTGTTCTCGGAGGGCGTGTAGGTCGGCTGGTCCTTGCCCATGAGCAGGGTCGCGATGCGCGCGGCCATGCGACCGACGGGTTCGGTCGAGGCGTCGAACACGTACCAACGCTCGGGCAGCGTGGCGGCACGGACGTGGGTGGTCTTCATGGGACGTCTCGCCCCCTTCGGCGGGGGCGGATGGATCGAGCGTGAGGGAGGGGCCGGTCGGCGGAGGAGCTCGCCCGCACGCGGGCGACGAAGGCGCCGCCGCCGCGCGTTCCCCGTTGCTCCGGGGGCCTCGCACGGCGACGAAGGCCGAACAAGGTAGCTGCGGGCCCGGGGCCGCACAAGCACGGAGGCGCGCGCCGCGATCAGGGCGGCGGCGCGTCGAGGACGCGCCAGACCCGCTCGCCCAGGACCGCGACGCGCGCGGTGCGGCCCTGCGGCAGGCCGCCGGTGATCCAGGCTCCGGCCGGCGCCGCGGACGGGACCGGCTCGCTTCCCGGCACCGGCGCGAACCAGCGCCCGTCGGCGCCGCGCCAGCGCACGACGGCGTCCTCGGGCTCGGGGCGCGCCGGACTCTCGGTGTCGAGCCGGAGCAGCGCCGCGGCACCCGCCCCTCCGGCGACCCCGACCTCGTAGCGGAGTCCGTCCGCGCCGAGGCGCCCGCGCACGCGGAGGTCCGCGCCGGGAGGATCGGTCTCGATCGCGCCGCGCCAGGATCCGTCGAGTTCGACGACGCCGCGCGTCCAGCGCACGACGGCGGTGGGCGCGTCCGCACCGTGCACGGAGTCGCGGGTCTCGACCCAGGCGGGGCCGCCGGGGAGGAGCCGGACGACCGCGACCACCGCCGCCGCTCCGAGCACGCCGCACGCCGCCGAGAGCGCGCGCGACCGACGCGACGCCGCCCCAGCGAGGAGCAGCGCGGCCGCGGCCGTCGCGAGTGCGGCGAAGGGCGTCGGTGCGCGACCGTCGCGCCCGCGCGGACGCGGGAGCGCGAGGACGGCGCGCGGCACGCCGGCGAGGCGCGGTGCCGGTTCGAAGCCGAGGAGACTCGCGCTGCCCGAGCCGACGGCGACGATCGTCGGCGGGCCGCCGAACTCGAGGTCGACGGCTCCGCCGAGCGGCACGGGCAACGCGAGCTCGAGCCGCTCGCCCTCCACGAGTTCGACGTCGAAATGCGCAGTGCCGCCGCGCGTCGGCGCGAGTTCGACCGAGGTGAGCGGTCCTACGAGCTCGACGCGCGCGAAGAAGAGTCGCGCTTCCTGCGCGCGCGCACCGCCGGCGAACAGGAGCGCGACGAGCGCCGCGAGGACGGTGCGCACGAACGCGCTCACCGCTCCGCTCCCCCACCGTCGTCCGCGTCGCCGCGCGGCGCGAGCGCGGGTGCGAGCAGCGCGATCGCCGCACCGCACGCCGCGCCGATCCAGGCGACGTCGTCGCCGCGCAGCGCGCGCGCCGCGAGGTCGAAGGGCGAGACGCGCACGAACGTCGAGCCGCGTTCGGAATCCGCGGCCCAACCGAAGGCGAGCGCCGCCGCGAGCGGTCCGAGGTAGACGAGCCAGAACGCGGCGGACCAGGCGCCGGTGCGCGTGCGTTCGACCGCGCGCGACGCGAGCGCCGCGACGACGAGGGCGAGCGCCGCGGACGTGCCGCCGCCGTCGAGCGCGGCGGCGAGCGCGACCACGGGTGCGAACAGCGCCGTGCTCTGCCACCACGGGACGCGCCCGGTCGCCGCGCGCGGCGCCGACGCGACGAGCAGGAGCGCGGCGATCACGGGGGCCGTGCGCGTCGGCACGTCGAGCGGCGGACCGACGGGGAACGCCGTCAGGATCGGGTAGGACGCGACCAGCAGGAGCGAGAGGAACAGACGCGCCGGCGTCATCGGATGCGCGGAACGTCCGACGCGCCCCCGCGGTTCACGCTCGCGCCGGGACCGGCGAGAGGGACCGCGACGAGCGGGACGGTGCCGTGCGTCCCCGCGAGGTCGGCGTCGTGCGACGACGGCGGTTCCCGCCCCTCGTCCTTCGCCCGCTGCGCCGGCGTGCGCCATGGCGCGGGGCCCGCGCGCTCCGCCTCGTCGCGACGCGCGGCGACGGCGTATCGGTCCCAGCGCACGTCGATCGCGCGCCAGGCGAGTTCGCCGCGCGCCTCGCGCTGCAGAGCGTCGCGCACGTGCCGCCACTTCGTCGCCTCGTCGAGTTCGCCCGGTGCGTCCACGTCCGGCGTGCGACCGAACAGCACGGCGCGCCGACCCTCGAGGTACAGCACCGCGCCGGGCACCTCGACCTCACCGACCTCGCCCTGCTCCGCGTCGATCGTCACGCGGCCCAGTGCGGCGCGCGCGTCGGCGTCGAGGTGGCGCTCCATCGAGAGCACGACCGACAGTGCGTGCCACAGCGGCTCGCGGTCGAGCACGGCGCCGGGACGCAGGCCGTCCTCGTCGTACCCGAGTCGGCCGATGACGGGCAGCGACACGCCGCCGCGTTCGGGCGGCGCCGCGTAGGCGCCGGGGAGCACCGCGCCCGAGTCGGACACCGCGTGGAAGACGCCGTCCGTGCGCACGCACGCGACGGGGCGTTCGAAGCGCAGTCGGAGCGTCGCACCGTCGGGCCACAGGAGCCGCGGATCGCCGACCTCGGCGACGAACGGCAGGGCGGCGAGCTCGTGCGCGAGGTTCGCGCGCGCCTCCGCGTCGTCCGACGCGAAGGGCTCGAACGACGCGAGGAGCGCCGTGAGCTCGTCCTCCCAGCGCGGGTCGACGAAGGTCGCGTCCGTGAGCACGGCGACACGCGCCGGGTCGATCCAGGTCACCGCTTCGCGGTCGACCTGTGCGTCGAGCGCTCCCAGCCCGGCGGCCACGCCCCACGCGAGGACTCCCAGCGGGAGCCAGCCCGGCACGCCACCGCGACGGGCGGGGTGCGCGGCGCGCGCCGCGGCGACGTGGGAGCGGCGCCGTCGCTCGGGGACGTCGGCGCTCGATCGGGCTCGGTCGGACATGGAGGGAGCGTCCGCGCAGGTGCCGCCCCGCCTCACGTCGCCGCGCGCCGGGTCGACCCAAGGGCGGGGACGCGCGGCGGTGCTCCGTCGGACCGGGACGGGGACGGCGACGTCGATCGGGTCGCGGGCGCGCGGTGCTACCCTCCGCGATCCATGCCGTCCGAACGAACACGCGGAAGAGCCCGCGACGAAGGGGCGGCGAGCGCCCCGACGACCTTCAAGGGCTACCGCCTCTCCGCCTTCCAGCTCAAGGCGGTCCGCGCCATCGAGGAGGGGCACGACGTGCTGCTCTCCGCCCCCACCGGCGCGGGCAAGACGTTGGTCGCGGAGTACGCCATCGCGAAGTCGGTGGAGCGCGGGCGCCGCTGCATCTACACCGCCCCGATCAAGGCGCTGTCGAACCAGAAGTACCGCGACTTCCGCGACGACCCGGACATCGACGTCGGCCTGATGACGGGCGACGTGACGATCCACCCCGGTGCGCAGGTCCTCATCATGACGACCGAGATCCTGCGCAACACGATCCTCGAGGACCCCGGCGCGCTGCACGACGTCGAGTACGTGATCTTCGACGAGGTGCACTTCATGGACGACCCGGAGCGCGGGACCGTCTGGGAGGAGAGCCTCATCTTCGCGCCGCAGTCCATCCGCTTCATCTGCCTGTCCGCGACCATCGACAACCTGGGGCAGCTCGGCGCGTGGATCGACGAGATCCGTCGGCACGACCTCACGGTGGTGAGCTCGACGGACCGGCCGGTGCCGCTCAAGCACCGTTTCTGGTACCCCGAGCAGGGCGTCTTCGACGAGCACGAGCTGCCGCGCGTGCGCAAGCGCTTCGGCAAGCGCGAGGAACAGCGCGGACGCGGCGGCCGGCGGCTGTCGTACGCCGAGCGCATGCGCCGGCGCGACGAGGCGCGGCGCGCGGAGGCGGGCAGCTTCTCGCGCCTGCTCGACACGCTCGAGCAGGAGGACCGCACGCCGATCCTCGCGTTCTGCTTCAGCCGCAAGGACTGCGAGAAGCTCGCGGTGCAGCAGAGGAAGCGCGACCTGCTCGACGGCGAGGAACGCGAGCGCATGGCGGCGCTGCTCGAGGAGACGATGGCGTCGTTCCAGCTCGGCGAGAACTGGAAGCAGGGCGAGCTCTACCGCCTCTGCTCGCGCGGCATCGCCTATCACCACGCGGGCATGCTGCCCGTGCACAAGGAGATCGTCGAGCGACTCTTCACGTCGGGCCTGCTCAAGCTGCTCTTCACGACCGAGACGTTCGCCGTCGGCATCAACATGCCGGCGCGCACCGTGGCGTTCTACGGACTCAAGAAGTTCGACGGCGAGAGCATGGACTACCTGCGCACCCGCGACTACCTGCAGATGGCGGGGCGCGCCGGGCGGCAGGGTATCGACACGGTGGGCTACGTCGTCACGCGCCTCGACGAGCGCGACCTGTTCGACGCGCCGCTCGAGCGCCTGGTCCGCGGCAAGCCGGAACCGATCGAGAGCCGCTTCCGCCTGTCGTACTCCGCGATCCTGCACCTCATCGAGAAGCTCGGCCGCGACCGTCTGCTCGAGGCCTGGCAGAAGTCGTTCGACCAGTTCCAGCACCGCGAGGGCGGCAAGAAGGCGCGCGAGCGCAACGCGCGTCAGCAGGAGCGCTTCCTCGACGGGCTCGTGGGATTCCTGCGCGAGACCGGCTTCCTCGAGGTCGAGGACGGGCGCGACAAGCTGACGCCGAAGGGCCGGCTCGCGCGAACGATCTACGGCTTCGAGATCGTCGTCGCGGAGTGGCTGTGGCGCGGTGCGTACGAGGGCATCGACCCCGCGGCGCTGGCGATGCTGTTCGTCGGCCTCGTCTACGAGGACCGCAAGCGCTTCCGCGACACGCACGTGCCGCAGCGCCTGTGGGGCGGCGTGCGCCGCCACGCCGACCAGATCGCCGCGCGGCTCGTCCACGCGGAACAGCAGTTCCAGGTGCCGACCAACCTCAAGCGCCCGGAGTGGGGCCTCACCCCCGCCGTCGCCGCCTGGATGCGCGGCGCGCCGATCGAGGACCTCGAGGAACTGACCGAGGTCCCCGCCGGCGACACCGTGCGCTGCTTCCGCATGGCCCTGCAGGTCATGCGCCAACTGCGCACCGCCGCCGGCTCCGACCAGGACCTGGCGGAGCGCCTCACGCTGGCGATCGACGGACTGGGCCGCGACGAGGTGGACGCGCGGAAGCAGCTCGAGTTGGGCTGAGCTCGCGGCCGCGGCCGCGCCGAGCGGTCAGTGGATACGGATACGGTGCCGCACACCACCCAGGTGGTCGACCGGACGGAAGTACGCACGGCATCGCTCGCGACGCGCGACTCCACCCCGGCCTTCTTCCGCGGTACCGCATCCAGCCGCCGGCCGCGACGAGAAAGTCACCGAAGGAGCGCAACCGAGCCACTTCCGGAGGTCGTCGTGCGGCATGGCGCGCCGACCACGAAGGGACGAACCCGGAAGCTGGCACCACGTGATGAATCGGGCGATCGCCAAACGCCCGTCTTCGAGGCGAGGTCCGACGCGGCTGCTTACTCGCACGGCTCGCGGCCGAGGTTCGTGCGGGTCGCGTCGACGTACACGCGTTCTGTCTGATGACGACGCACTTCCACTTGCTCGTCCGAAGTCCGCGCGGCAGTCTCCACCACCATGTGTCGGGTGCAGAACGCGTACTCGCGTTACTTCAACCGACGCCGACGTCGAGACGGTCCGCTGATCCGCGCACGCTACTTCTCGAAGCGGGTCGACACGGATCGCTATCGCGCGCCGTCGTCCGCTACATCGACGCCATCCGGTGCAGGCCGGTCTGGTCGCGATCCCGTCGGAGCACGAGTTCGGAAGCGCGAGGTCCTACGTCGGCGACCAAATCGGCCGCCTTGGCTCTGCGGAGACTGGGTGATCGCTCGGGCACTCGAGTCGGTACGGGCACGCTCGTTCGACGCATCCGTCTACGTGCGAGCCTTCGGAGTCCGCGATCGCGAATCCGTCGATGCGGTGATCGAACTCGTCGAGGCGAGGATGCGTTCGTCGAGCGAGATCGACCCGCTCGACGACCTCGTCGGGCGGACGCCGGCTCGAGTCCGACGTTGGATGGTGCGCAAGGCACGCTCGCCGACGGTCTGGCGATCGGGCTACCGGTCAGTGGCCCGACTTCGGTGGGACGTGCGATCGCGCAACACGTGTCCGAGCGAGGTGATTGGGTCGTCGAGAGCAACGGCCGCACGTGGCACGCCTCCGAGGTCGCTCACGTGGGACTGCTGCGCGACCTCGGTTCGCTCAGCCTCGAACGGATCGCACGGATGCTCGGGCTCGGGGTGGATACGACATCCCGGCGCGCGATGCTCCACCGCGGAATTCGTCGCGTCCGATTCGTCCTACGGCGACCGCGTCGCGGAGATCGCACGGACGGCGATCGAGGCAACGGCCGAGGCTCGGCCGGAAGGTCCCGTCCGAGACGAAGTCATCGGCGACGGGGCAGGGCCGACGGCTCTCGTCGAACACGAAGCGGCGGCAGCCGTCCGGGGACGGACTCCTCGATTGGGCCGAGAGCCACGGGTGAGGCGGAGTCGCCTGGTACTCGTGCCATGGCGACCACCCCGGTGGTGTGCGGCACCGTACCACAGCCGCGGGACGCGGCCCAGGGCGACAAGGGCCGGCGACGCCCCGACAGGGGCAGCCCCCGGGGCGACGAGGTTCGCAGAAAAAGACCGCACCCACCGGGAGGATCGGGCGCTAGGGTGGGACGCGAAAGCGAGTTTCGTCCGTCGATGGACGACACTCGCCCAGCAGCGCTCCGTGTCCTTCCCAGCGTCGGCACGTGCCGTCCCCACCCGAGCACCGCGATCCCCCATGTCGCGTCGCTCGGTCCCGGTCGGGCCGACGTGACGCGGGCGTTCCCACGCGCTCCTTACCCGCTCGAAGCCGAAGAGCACGCCGCCGCGCGGCGTGCTGGCGAACTGGATTCCCCGCCCGTTCCCACATGCTTCTCGTCACCCTCGCGCTCTGCGCGTTCCCGCCCGACGTCCGTCCGGCGACCGCCGAGCCCGTCGAACTCCCGAGTGGCGGAACGACGACGTGCGCCGTCGTCGGCGCCGCGTCCCTCGCGACGGCCACTCCCGAGAAGGCGGAGTCCAAGGACGACCCCGTCGGCGAGCTCGCGCGCATGGAGACGCGCGACAAGATCCGACTCGAGGCGACCTTCTACCCGGTGCCGCGTGCGAAGGACCCGCTGCCCGCGGTGCTCCTGATCCACGACCTCGGCAGCGACCGGTCGCAGCTCGTCCCGCTGGTCGAGAAGCTCCTCAAGGAGAAGCTCTGCGTGCTGGCCATCGATCTCCGCGGTCACGGCACCAGCGCGACCGAGGACCTCGACTGGTCGAAGTTGGAGGAGGTCCAGCGCGAGCGGCTCACGCCGTTCATGCGCGACGACGTCAACGCCGCACTCGACTGGCTCACGGCCGACTCCCGCGTCATCGGGACGCGCATCGGCATCGTCGGCCAGGGCTTCGGCGGACTCCTGGGACTGCGCGCCGCGCGCGACGAACGCATCGTCAACCTGACGATGATCGAGCCCGCGCTCGAGGACCACGGCTACCGCCTGTCCGCCCTCCTGCCCGACGCCGAGGGACTGCCGATGCAGATCGTCGTCGGCAAGGACGAGGAGCAGCCGATCGACGACCTCATCAAGTCCGAGAACATCGACTACGTCGAGATGCGCACCGTGAAGGCGGAGCGCGGCGCGCTGTTCGAGGACAAGCGCCTCGCCGCGGCGCTCGGCAAGTGGATCGACACCTACCGCGAGGGCGCCCAGTCGCAGGGCGGCTTCCGGATGAACGGCGCCGGCAAGTAGCGGACGC
>JAWKUH010000012.1:0-139706 GCA_041398665.1 Planctomycetota bacterium
AGGACGCCGCAGCTCCGGAACACGTCGCGACCGTGCTTGTCGCGCGACGCGGCGAAGCCGAACAGGCGACAGACGAGCGGTCGGTCGGCGTACACGCCGCAGCGTCCGATGCGCGGATCGAACGGGTCCGCGACGTACGAGACGCAGCGTCGTTCACCCGCCTCGGTCGCACGGTCGATCCGCGCGACGACCTCCTCGGTCCGCCCCTCCTCGACGATGCGGCGCGCGAGCGGCCGCATCTCCGCGACGGTCGTCTCCACGTCGGGCGAGTTGCAGCACGCGCCGCAACCCGGCGGGCAGCCGAGACCGACCCGCGTCGAGAGTTCCGACGCCGCGCGATCCGCGCGTTCGAAGATCTCCCTGCAGCGATCGATCCAGTCGGTCAAGCGGAGCCGGCGAGGCCGGCGGCGCGAGATGGTGATGACCGCGCGATCGGCCGTCAAGGGGCGCGACGACGCGCGCCGCCGGAGTCAACCGCCCGTCGTCGGCGGGAAGCTCCCGAGGAGTTCCCGGGCGACCTCGCGCATGCGTTCCATGCGCTTCTCCGGCGCCGAGCCGGGGTCGATGTCGCCCTCGGCCCTCCCCCGCCAGACGAGCTCCTTGGTCGCCGCCAGCACCACGTCGAGCATCAGGGTGTCCTGCTCGTACTCGACGACGTCGAGACGGCTCGGACCGAAGTGCGACCAGTACGGACCGTAGCCGTAGCCCCAGTCGGTCACGCGCACGTGGCGCTCGGTGCCGAGGTGGACGGCGACGAGGAAGTCGGGGTCGGCGTCGACCTTCGTGTAGCCGCGCCGGGCGAGCTCCTCGTCGAAGGCGACGACCGCGCGCTTGCGGACGAGGTCGGCCTCGACGGCGTCCTTCGGCGGCTCGATCCAAGCGTAGTCGTGCAGCGCGCCGAAGTCCGCGGCGGGGTCCCAGTCGTGACTGGTCGAGAAGGCGGCACAGCTCGCCGCGAGCGCGGTGCACGCGGCGGCGAGGAGGTTCGCGATACGCATGGTCGTCGTCCTCCGGGGAGGGCCGAGCATCGTACCAGCCGCGGGCCGCGAGCGGCCGCGCGTCACGCGTGCGTCGCTCCGTCCGATCGCCGCGCGCCGCGGTTCATGATCGTGAAGACCGCGGGGATGAGGAGGAGCGTGATCAGCGTCGACGCCGTGAGCCCCCCCACCACCGTGCGCGCGAGCGGCGCCTGCGCGTCGGCCCCCTCGCCGACACCGGCGGCGAGCGGAACGAGCGCGAGCACCGTCGTCAGCGTCGTCATGAGGATCGGGCGCAGCCGTCGGCGTCCGGCCTCGGCCACGGCGTCGCGCGGCTCGAGCCCGTCGCGCACGAGCCGCTGCGCCTGGTCGACGAGCAGGATCGCAGTGTTGACGACGATCCCGCCGAGCATGATGCAACCGATGTAGGTCTGGATGTTGAACGTCGTGCCGGTGAGGAACAGCGTCACGAGCACGCCGACGATCGCGAGCGGCACCGAGAACATCACGACGACCGGGTCGCGCAGCGACTCGTACTGGCACGCGAGGACCATGTAGACGAGCGCCAGGGCGAGCGCGAACGAGACGACGAGCTCGCGGAACGCGGCCTCCTGCTCCTCCACCTGTCCCGCGACGACGAGTTCGTGGTTCGCGGGGCGCGGGATCTCGTCGAGCTTCGCCTGGACCTCGCGCGCGACGGAGCCGAGGTCGCGGCCGGCGATGCCCGAGCGCACCGTCACGAGGCGCTGCTGGTTGCGGCGCTCGATCACGAGCGGACCGCGGCCCGACTCGGACTCGACGAGGTTGCGCAGCGCGACGGGCTCGCCCGACGGCGTGCTGAGCGTGAGGTCGAGCACGTCCTGGATGCTGCTGCGCTCCGCGTCCTTCAGCTGCACGAGGATGCGGTAGGAGTTGCCGGCGGCGCGGTACTCGCCCGCGCGCGAACCGGCGAGCGCCGTCTCGAGCGCCGACGTCACGTCGCGCACGCTGAGGCCGACGTCGGCGATCTTCTGCCGGTCGACGCGGATCTCCTCCTGCGGGATGCCGGCGTCGCGGCTCACGTCGACGTCGGTGACGCCGGGGACCTCGGCCATCGCGGCCGCGGCGCGCTCGGCGAGCGCGCCGAGCGTGTCGAGCTCGTACCCGCGCACCTCGACCTCGAGGCCCTCCTGCCGCCCGAGCACGCGCTCGAGCAGGAACTGCCCCTGCGGCGCGCGCGTCTGCACCTTCATCCCCGGCACCGCGCCGTCGAGCCGCGCCCGCAGGTCGTTCGCGACCGCGACGTTCGAGCGCGTGCGCTGCGACGCCGGCACGAGGCGCAGCGCGATCTCGCCCTGCGACGACGCCGACGCGTTGCGGAAGCCGCCGCCGACCGTGACGACCGACGACTCGGCCTCGGGCACGGCGGGAAGCACGATGCTCTCCATCAGCTTCGTCTGCTGGTCGACCAGGTCGAGCCGCGTGCCGATCTCCATCTCGCCCGTGACGCGCACCTCGCCCTCGTCGCTCGGCGGCAGGAACTCCGAACCGATGTACGGGACGAGCAGGAGGCTCGCGCCGACGATCGTCGCGGACCCGAGCACCGTCAGCCACGGGTGGCGCAGCGCCGCGGCGAGCACGTCGCGGTACGCCGCGTCGAGCCCGGCGAAACCGCGCTCGGCCGCGCGCGCGAGCGCGTTGCCGCCGGTGGCCGTGCCGTCCTGGTCCGAGAGCAGCTTCGACGCGAGCATCGGCACGACGCTGAGCGCCACGAGCAGCGAGCACACCAGCGAGAAGACGATGACGTAGGCGAGCTCCTGGAAGAGCACGCCCGACACGCCGCGCACGAACGCCAGCGGCAGGAAGATGACGAGCGTCGTGATCGTGCTCGCGACGATCGCCGTCGCGACCTCGCCCGCACCGTTCACGGCGGCCTCCTCCACGCCCTCGCCGTCCTCCGCGCGCCGTCGGAAGATGTTCTCGAGCACGACGACGGAGCTGTCGACCATCATCCCGACGCCCAGCGCGAGTCCGCCGAGCGTCATGAGGTTCAGCGTGAAGCCTCCGAAGTAGACCAGCGCGAAGGTGCCGATCACCGAGATCGGGATCGCGAGCGAGATGACGAGCGTGCTGCGGACGTTGCGCAGGAAGAACAGCAGCACCAGGACCGCCAGGCCGCTGCCGTAGAGCACGCTCGTCGCGACGTTCGAGATCGAGCGCTCGATGAAGTTGCCCTGGTTCGAGACCGGGACGACGTGGAGCTGCGGGTACGCCGCGTTGACCAGGTCGATCTGCTCGAGGATGCGCTTGCTGACCTCGACCGTGTTCGCGTCGGCCTGCTTGCGGATCGCGACGCGGATGCCCTGGTCGCCGTCGACGCGGACGTAGCGCGAGAGCTTCTCGTAGGTATCCTTCACCTCCGCGACCTGGCGCAGGGTCACGGCGGCGCCGCGCTGTTCGAGCAGCACCGTGTCGCGGATCTGGTCGAGGTCGACGAACTCCGCAGGCGCGCGCAGCACGACCTCGTGCCGCCCCTCCTCGAGCTTGCCCGCCGGACGGTCGAGGTTCGCGTCGCGGACCGCCTGGATCACGCGGTCGAGCGGCAGACCGAGCGCGTTGACGCGGTTGGGGTCGAGCTCGATGCGCACCTCGCGCGTGTAGCCGCCCCAGACGTCGACCTGCGCGACGCCGGGGACGCGCGCGAAGCGGTAGCGCACCTGGTCCTCGACGAGTTCGGTCAGCGCGACCGGGTCGAGCTTGCTCGAGATGCCGAGGATGACGACCGGGAAGCTCGCGACGTCGAACTTCGAGATGCGCGGCCGCACGACCTCCTCGGGGAGTTCGTCGATCTCGCTCTCGAGCGCCTGCTCGATCGCGGCCGCGTCGAGGTCGGTGCCCCAGGCGAAGCGCACGGTCACGCGGCTGTTGCCCTCGCCTGATCCGACGAGATCTCCTCGACGCCGGGCACCGTCGCGACGATCTCCTCGACGATCTGCGTCACGAGACGCTCGACGACCTCGGGGCTCGCGCCCTCGTACTCCGTGCGGACGGTGAGCGTCGGCTGCTCGACGTCGGGCAGGAGGTCGATGCGCAGGCGGTCGAGCGGCCACGATGCCGAGCACCACGACCATGAGCGTGACCATGGTCGTGAAGATCGGGCGGCGCACGCTGGCGCGCGGGACGTTGTTCACGGAAGGTGCCGATGCTCCGCCGCGGCGGTCTCACGGTTCGATTGCCGACTGATCCTCCCCTGGAAAATACTTGGTGGGTTGCTCGCTAAGGCAGAGGAGCTTCCTTGCCGTCGTCGCACAACTCCTGTCCGAGCGTGACGACGCTGCCCGTCACGCCGTCGCCGCGCACCTCGACGACGTCGCCCTCGCGCACGCCCACGACGACGGGGCGCCAGGCCACGTGCTTCCCGTCCTCCGCGAGGACGAACACGCCGGTCTCGCCGCCGCGCGTCGTCAGCGCCGCGTAGGGCACGACCGTCGTCTCGGGCGTGCGCTCCAGTTCGAGCGTCGCGCGCACGAACATGCCGGGCTTGAGTTCCTCCTCGCCGGGTTCGCGACGGTCAGCTCGACGCGCGCCTGACGCGTCGCGGCGCGGAAGACCGGCGCGATGCGCGAGACCGCCCCGTCGAAGGTGCGCCCGGGGTAGGAGTCCGTCACGAGCGTCGCGGGCTGACCGACCGCGAGCCGCGCGTAGTCGCGCTCGGGCACACTGACGACCGCGACGACCGGGTCGAGCTGCACGATCGAGAGCAGAGCGGTGTTCGCCGACACGATCTCGCCGTCGTCGACGAAGCGCTCGGCGACGACGCGTCGGCCGGCGTCCGCGCCCCAGTCGGCGACGACCCTGGTGTAGCCCGAGCGGATGCGCGCCGATTCGAGCGCCGACTCGGCCCGCGCGACCTGGGCCTTCGTCACCTCGACGTGCGCGCGGGCTGCGACCGAGTCGGAGCGCGCGTCGTCGAGGATCGAGTCGGAGGCGAGCCCCTCCTTCTGCAGCGCCTCGGCGCGCGCGAGCGCGCGCTCCGCGATCTCGAGCGCGCTGCGGGCCTCGGACTCGCTCGCGCGCGCGACCGCGAGCTCGGCGTCGGCCTGGTTCACGGCCTGCACGAACTCGTCGTCGTCGAGCAGCGCGACGACCTGTCCGCGTTCGACCGCGTCGCCGATGTCGACGTCGAGGCCGCGCAACCGGCCCGAGACCTTCGGCGCGACCGAGAACGACGACGAGGCCTCGAGCGTGCCGCTGAAGGTGCGCCGCAGGACGACCTCGCCCTGGACGACGTCCGCGACCTCGACCGGAGCGGGCGCGCGCTGCACGCCGGCGGACACGTCGCCCGCGGCGAGGTCGCCGAGTCTCCGCTGGATCCCGTACGCGAGGGCGGCGAGCGCGACGAGGACGAGGAGCGTGGTGATGGTGCGACGCACGTCGTTCCGTGTGGGGTGCGGCGACGCGAGGTCGCGCGGAGGGGCGCGCCACCATAGCCGACCGGTGCGCCGCGACAGCAGGAGTTCGCGGCGTGCCGCGATGCGGATGCCCGGGATCCGCTAGGGTCTGGCGCTCCGCCCGAGTACCGCCATGGAACACGTCGCCGCCCTCGTCCTCGCCGCCTCGCTCGTCGCGCTCCAGGATCGTGCCCCGGACCCCGAGCAGGAGAGCGCGGTGCGCCTCGTCGAAGGGCTCGTCACGGAGATCGCGGGGTTCCGCGGGTACGGCGAGCAGGGCGAGGTCGCTGTCGCGCTGGTCGACGCCGACGAGTTCCGCGAGGCGGTCCGCGAGCAGGTCCTCCACAACCTCCCCGCCGACTTCGTCGAGCGGTTCCCGGACGCGATGCGACTCCTCGGGTTGCTGCCGCGGTCGGCGGAGTTCGACCTGCTCGGGACCGTCACCGATTCGATGACGGCGGGGATGATCGGCCTCTACGTGCCGGACCAGCGTCGGATGTACGTCGTGCGCCACCCCGCACAGGCGTCGTCGCGACTCGTCGGCGCGGACGTCCTGCGCGAACAGATCCTCGCGCACGAGGTCGAACACGCGCTGCAGGACCGGGCGTTCGGGATCGACGACGTGATGAAGGGCGGGCGCGACACGCTCGACGGTCGCCACGCGCGCAGCGCGCTGATCGAGGGCGACGCGGTCGTCACCTCGACGGACCGCAACCTGCGCCGCGCGGGCTCCTCGGCCGCCGAGTACGACGGGGACATCGGAGACGACGTGCAGAACTCGCTCGAACTCGCGTCCGTGATCGACGCGATGTCGTCCGGCCTGATGGGCGACGTCGAGTACAACAAGTTCGCGTACGGGCGCGGCGCGTCGTTCGTCCAGCGCCTCGTGCGCCGCGGCGGCTACGAGGCCGTCGACGCGGCCTTCGCCTCCCCCCCGCTCACGACCGAACAGGTCCTCCACCCGCGCAAGTACGACGAGGCGCCCGACTTCCCGGTCGGCTTCGCGTTCGAGCTCCCCGTCGCGGCGCGCGACGCGGGCTGGGAGGTGCTGTTGCGCGAACGCTTCGGCGAGTTCTTCACCGGCGTCTTCCTCGACGGCGAGGACGAGCGCGCGGTGGTCGAGGGGACCGTCGGCTGGGACGGCGACCTGTGCGCCGTGCTCGGTGCGGAGGACGAACGCGCGATGGTCTGGATCAGCCGGTGGGACTCCGAGCTCGACGCCGGACAGTTCGCGACGGTGCTCGCCTCGAAGCTGCGGATCCGCGACGGCGACCCCACGACCGAGACGGTCTCGCGGGGCACGGGGTCGCGGCGCAAGGTGCTCGAGCGACGCGGCGCGCGGGTGATCCTGCTCGCGGGCGCGCCGCGCGAGCTCGAGGAGGCGCTGCTCGACGCCGCGCGCTCCGCCGCCCCGGTCCTCGACCCGCGCGACGTCTCGCGCGGCGCCGACGATGCGGCCGTGACGCGCGCGATCGAGGCGGAACTGCTGGCGGAGCTGGACGCGCAGGGGCTCGCGTTCGACGGCGCTCACGCCCGCGTCGGCGAGCTGGGACTCGAGTTCGACCTTCCCGCAGACGTGTGGAACGCCACCGACGGTCCGATCGCGGCGGCGCTCGCCTACTTCGTCCGCGGCGAGTCGAGGACGACCTTCAACGTCCTCGCCCTCGCCGCTCCGGGTCTCACGCTCGAGGCCTGCCTCGAGCAGAGCCGGAACGAGATCCGTTCGCTCTTCGAGGACGCGGAGATCACGACCGCGGAGATCGTCGCACGAAACGGCACGCGGACCGTCGACTTCGAGTGGAGCGCGGTCGCCAACGGTCGCAGGGTCGCCTGCCACCAGCGGCTCTACGTCCGCGACGGCAGGCAGATCGTGCTGACGTGCACTGCCGTCGGCGCCGCGCCGGACGACGCACTCGCGGCGGAGTTCGTCGCGATCCTCGACAGCGCGCGCTTCGACGGCGACGCGCAGGACCCGACCCCCGCCGACGGCAGCGAGGAGAAGTAGGCCGGCCCGCGCCGTCCACGCGTGGAGACCGATCGCGTCGTCGCCCTCGTCGTCGGGCTCAACTGTCTGCTCGGGCTGCTGCGCGGTCTGCGGGCCCGCGGCGGCACGCCGAACGGGTTCACCGTGGTGTTCGCGGCGAACCTCGCGCTGCTCGGCCTCGTCCAGTCGACGGACCCCGAGCTCACGACGTCCGTCGTCGCGCCGGTCTGGATCGCGACGGTGATGCTGCCGATCGTGCTCGCGCGTTGGTGGCGCACCGAGCTGCGGCGCGGTCGCTTCGGACGCGCGGCGTTCCTCGCGCGCGCCTCGGCGCTGCTCCACCCCGCGGACGGTTGGTCGACGTTCCCGAGGTTCGTGACGGCGGTGCGGGCGGCGCAGGAGGGCGACTTCGACCGCGCGCGGCAGCTCGCGGCCGCGCTGTCCGGTCGCTCCTCGCTCGTGCGCGGTGCGTCGCTGCAGCTCGTCGCCGCGCTCGACGACGACGACGCGGCGATCCTCGAACTCGTGCGCCGCGAGGGCGCCGAGGCGTTGATGCGCGACGCGGGTCTCGTCGTCGCGTTCCTGCGCGCCGCCGCGCGCCGCGCCGACGCGGCCGGCGTCGTCGAACTCGCGCGAGGCGTCGCGTTCCCGTTCGAGCAGCAGGCCGCCGCGCAGGACGCCGAGGTCGCGCGCACGCTCGTGGCGGCCCACCTCGGACTCGTCGACACCGTCGTGCGCACCGTCGAGTCCTCGCTCGGGAGCCAGCTCGGCGACGTCTCCGCGACATACGTCGTCGTCGCGCTCCAGCGCGCGGGCCGTCGCGAGGAGGCCGAGGAGGTCGCGCGGCGAGCGGCGGCCGCCACGGGATCGGCGCTGGTCCGGCGGCTGCTCGAACGAGCGATCGAGCAGCCCCTCCCCCCGTTCGACCTCGACTCGCTCGACCCGGCCGCGCTCGAGGTGGTGCGGGACGTCGAGAGGCGCGCGGCCGCGGACGAGTCCTACGGCCTCGGCTCGGGGAGGCGCGACGCGAAGCCCGTCTTCACGCGCGCGCTCGCCGCCGTGCTCGGCGTCGTCTTCGCCGTCGAACTCGCGCGCGGCGGAGCCACCGACACGCGGACGCTCTACGAGATGGGTGCGCTCGTCGTGCCGTTGTCGGCGACGCCGGGCGAGTGGTGGCGCGTCGTGACGGCGGCGTTCCTGCACGTGGGTTGGCTGCACTTCGGGCTCAACCTGCTCGGCCTGCTGTGGCTCGGCGGGCAACTCGAACGCGTGTGGAGGAGGCGCCTCGTCGTCGGTGTCTACGCCGCGGCCGTGCTCGTGTCCGGTGCCGCCGTCGTGCTCGCGGCCGGTGACGAGGTGCGGATCTTCGCGGGGGCGTCGGGCGGGATCATGGGTCTGCTCGGTGCGATCGGCGGTCGCCTGCTCGTGGGGAGCGCGAAGGAGGCGACGCCGATGCTGCGGCGACAGCTCGGGACGTTCCTCGCGATCGTCGGGCTCCAGATGGTCTTCGACTCGCTCGTCCCGAACGTGAGTTCCACGGCGCACCTGGTGGTCTCGCGACGGGCTTCGTGGTCGGTGTCGTCGTGACCGTGGTGTCGTGGAGCTGTCGGGCGACCGCCGCCGGACCCCGATCCGTCGCGGCGCGCGATCTGCACCGCGCGAACCGAGACATGGGGAAGGCGAAGAACCGGAAGGTGCCGAGCGCAGCGCCTCGTGCACTTCGCGAGCGTGGCGCGCCTACCGGCCGCGCGGTTGGAAACACAGAGCACACGAAGCACACGGCGCCGCCTGCGGCGGCGGACCACACTGAGGAACGCAGGCACCCGGGCGCGCCGCGCTGCGCGGGTCCTGCGTCCGCGCCGCGGAGCGGCGCCTTCGTGCTCTTCGTGTCCTTCTGCCGTCCCCGTGTTTCCTGCGTGGACCTTCGGCGCCGAAGGCGCCGAGCGCAGCGCCTCGTGCTCGTCCCGAGCGTGCGCGATCGCCGGCTGCGAACACGAAGCACGAAGAACACGGGCGCCGCCTGCGGCGGCGGACCACTCGGAAGCGACGCAGGGACCCGCGGGGTGCGATGCGCCCCGCGGGTCCCAGCGTTCCAGCGCCGCGAAGCGGCGCCTTCGTGCTCTTCGTGTCCCTTCTGCCGTTCCCTTCGTGTTTCCTGCGTGGACTTCGGCGCCGAAGGCGCCGAGCGCAGCCGCCAGCACGGGTCGAGCACCGTGCGAGCGAGACGCGGGACGCTCGCGCAGCGCCCCCTCGGCCGCGCATCGGGCGGGCTGGCATGATGGTGAGGCATGGCGTCCGTCTCCTTCACACGCACGCTGCGAGCGCTCGGCACCGACCGGTTCGCCGGCGCCGGGACGGCGATGGTGATCGCCGTCGTCGCGATCGGCGGCTGGCTCGCCTGGTTCGTGCTCGCGCGGGTCGACGTCGTCGCCACGAGCCTCGAGGCGCGCGTCGCCGTCGAGCGCTCCGTCCACCCCGTCGTCTCCGTCGCCGCGGGACGCGCGGTGCGCAGCGAACTCGCCCTGGGTCGGCGGGTCGAGGCCGGCGACGCGCTCGTCGTGCTCGACTCCACCGAGGAGGAACTGCGGCTCGACGAACGTCGCGCGCGCACGGAGTCGCTCGAACGCCAGATCGAGGCGATCGAACGCGAGATCGCCGCGCGCCGCGACGCCCACGAGGCGAGCGGTTCGTCGGACGACGCCGCGCTGCGCGCGTCCGAGCTCGAACACCGCACCGCCGAGCTCGCCGCCGAACTCGCCGCGGAGGAACTCGCGCGCCTCGAGCGCCTGGGGAGCGGCGGCGTGTCCGAGTCCGACGTCGCGCGCGCGCGGCTCGAGTCGCAGCGCGCCGCCGCGGACGTCGAACGCACGCTGATCCTCACCGAGAAGCTCGGCGTCGACGTCCGGCGCGCCGCGTCCGAGCGCGAGGCCGCGATCGACGCGCTCGTGCGCGAACGCGAGCGCCTCGCGGGCGAGCTCGCCGCGGTGCGCGCCGACGCGCGTTCGCTCGAGAACGCCGTGCGCGACCGTGTCCTCACGGCGCCGGCCGACGGCGAGATCGCCGACGCCGTCGACGTCGCGGTCGGCACGTTCGTCGAGCGCGGCGCTCCCCTCGGCGCGATCGTCTCGTCGGGTCGGCTCGCGATCTCCGCCGACTTCGCCGCGGGCGACGCCGTCGGACGCATCCGTCCGGGCAGTCCCGCACACGTCACCTTCGTCGGCTTCCCGCGCGCGGAGTACGGCGAGCTCGCCGCCACCGTCCGCAGCGTCGGCACCGAGGCGCAGGACGGTCGCGTCCGCGTCGAGCTCGATCTCGACGACCCCGGTTCGTCGGTCGTCCCGGTGCAGCACGGCATGCCGGTGCGCGTCGAGGTCGTCGTCGAGCGCGCGTCGCCGCTCGACATCGTGCTGGCGTCGTCGGGGCGCGCGCGTCCGGTCGACGGCGTCCAGGGATCCGGAGCGGCCCGCTCGCGATGACGTCGTCCGCGGGACGCAGGCGCCGCGCACCCGAGGTGGTGCAGTCGTCGCCCGTCGACTGCGGTCCGGCGGTGCTCGCGTCCTTCCTCGCCCTGCACGGCATCCAGGTCCCCGTCGAGCGACTGCGCGACCTGCTCGGCACGGACGTGGACGGCACGTCGACGTCGGCGCTGCGCCGCGTCGCGCGCTCGTTCGGACTCGACGCGCGACAGTTCCACGTCCCGCGGGGACACCTCGTCGACGCGAGCCGGACGCTGCTGCCCGCCGTCGTCGTCACGCGGCGCGAGGACGGCGCGAACCACTTCGTGCTGTGCGAGCGGCTCGGACCGCGCGGCTTCGACGTCATGGACCCCGCGATCGGTCGGACGCGCGTCGCCGCCGAGCTCTTCCTCCGCGACGTGGTCGAGATCGCGCACGCCGTCGCCGCGCACGAGTGGCGCGCGTGGGCGGGAAGCCCGGGCTACGCGGAGCCCCTGCGCGAACGGCTCGTCCGACTCGTGTCGAGGCGGAGCGCCGCGGAGGAGCTCCTCGAACTCGCGCGCGCCGACGCGACGTGGGTCGGCTTCGCCGCGCTGACGGCCGCGATCGCCGCGACCGAGACGCTGGTCGAACGCGGCGCGGTGCGGCGCGGCGACGAGGCGGCGTCGACGCTGCGCGTGTTCGCGAGGAGCGCCGCGACGGACGCGCGCAGCGAGCGTCCCGCCGTCGACCGCGAGTTCTGGCCGGTCGGCTTCGCCGGCGTCGACGACGGCGAGGAGCTCCTGCTCGTCCGCGGCGCGGTCGTCCTCGGTGCGACGGGTCGCGTCGAGCCGAGCGAGGACGCGCGCGAACCTGCGACGAGCGAACCGTCGCACGACGTCGGACGCGCGGCCGAGCGCGTCCGCGGCCCGCTCGCCCGCATCGCGTCGGTCGTGCGCGAGGACGCTCGCGGTGCGGCGGTGCTCGCGCTCCTCGCGCTCTTCGGCGCCGCGGCGGCGGTGTTCGTGCAGGCGCTGCTGCTGCGCGCGCTGCTCGACGTCGGCACGCGCCTGCCCCTGCCCGAGACACGGACCGTGGCGGTGCTCGCGCTCGCGCTGTTCGCCGTGCTCGCGGCGACGCTCGACGGCGCGATCGCGTTCCAACTGGCGCGCGTCGGCCGCAGGCTCGAGGACGCGGCTGCGGACGACGTTCGCGGTCGCGTCGCGCAGCTCAGCGACCGCTTCTTCGCCAGCCGACCCGGCTCCGACGTCGCGGAGCGTGCGCACTCCTCGGATTCGTCCGCGCGCTGCCGAACGAACTCGGTCCAGGTCCTCCGCGCGACCTTCGAGGCTCGCCCTCACGACCGCGGGCATCACGTGGATCGACCCGGGCGTCGCGCCGATGGCGATCGCCGCCGCCGTCACCTCGCCGGTCCCGTGGCTCTTCGGACGCCGCGTGATCCAGGTGCGCGACATGCGCGTGCGGACGCACGTCGGCGCGTTGGCGCGCTTCCACCTCGACGCGTTGCTCGGGATCGTGCCGCTGCGCGTTGCACGGAGCGGAGCGCACCATCGCCCGCGAGCACGAGCGTTGCTCGTGCAGTGGCGCAGAGCGAGTCTCGGTCTCGCGCGCGCATGTAACTGCTCGACGCGCTCCTCGCCGCGGTCGGCTACGGCTTCGCCGTGTGGATCGTCGCCGCGCACGTCGGCGCGCACGGCACCGCCGGCGGCGCGCTGCTGCTCGTGTACTGGGCGCTCGGATTTGCCCGTCCTCGAGGAAGCTCGCGATCGCGGCGCAGCGTGTGCCGGGCGTCCGCAACGCGGCGGCGCGCGCGTTCGGGACGATCGACGCCGAGCCGGAGTTCGGGAGCGAGCCCGGGACCGAGGTCGCGCGCGGACCCGTGCTCGTCCCCCACTCGCCCAGCCGGCCGTCGCTCCACTGCGTCAGCCGCGCCGCCCGGAGGAGAGCGTGCTGCGCGCGGCAGGGTCCGGCGCCGCCGTCGGCGCACCGTTCGCCGAACGCGCGGCCGGGGCGAACGACGTCGGCCCCGACGTCGCGAGGGGCGTGCGCGTCGAGCTGCGTCGCGCCTGCGTCGCGCCCGGCGAGACGCTCGTCCTCGAGGACCTGGACCTCGAGTTCGCGAGCGGCGAGCACGTGGCGATCGTCGGTCCGTCGGGAGCGGGCAAGTCGACGCTCGTCGCGACGCTCCTCGGACTGCGCACCGACTATCGGGCGGACGGCTCCTCGTCGACGGCGAGCCGCTCGTCGGCGACGCGGTGCACGCCGCTTGCGGCGTCGACGGCGTGGGTCGATCCGACGGTGCGGCTGTGGAACCGGTCGCTGCTCGAAGAACCTGCTGTACGGCGCGGACGCCTCGGTGCGGGACGGATCGCGGACCGCCGATCGGCCGAACTCAGAGAGCTGCTCGAGCGCTTCGACGGACTCGCGGCGCCGCTCGGCGAGGGCGCGCTCGTGTCGGGCGGCGAGGGTCAGCGCGTGCGTCTGGCGCGAGCGACGGTGCGCGGCGACGTGCGGCTCGCGCTGCTCGACGAGCCCTTCGGCGGTCTCGGCGCGGACGTGCGCGCCCGGCTGCTGCGGCGCGCGCGCAGGGTCTGGGCGCACGCGACGCTCCTGTGCGTCACGCACGACCTCGACGAGACGCGCGAGTTCGACCGCGTCGTCGTGATCGAGCACGGGCGCGTCGTCGAGGACGGCGTGCCGAGCGAGTTGCTCGCGGACCGAGCTTCGCGCTTCGCGCGTCTCGTCGCCGACGACCGCGAACAGCGCGGTTCGCTCGGGACTGAGCCGGCTGGAGGCGCGTCCGCGTCGAGCGCGATCGGCCGTCGAGGAGGCGCGACCGTGACGCTTCCGACGAGGCGCTGTGGCCGAGAGGCGCGCGGACGGGCGAGGCGCGCTCGAGGCGCTGGCGCGGCGCGCAGGGCTCCGACCCGCGCGCGTCGAACCGCCGCGATCCACCGGCGCCGACGTCGACGCGAGCGTCGAGGCCGCACCGCCAGGCTATCGACCTCGACGTGGTCCGCGTCACCGCGAGACGCGACGAGATGGGTCGCATGCTGCGCGACGGCGCGCCCGCGCTCGTCCGCGTCGGCGGAGGGACGGCCGCGCTGCTCGACGTGCGCGGCGCGACGACGCGACTCGTCGCGCGCGACGGGACGACGCTGCGCGTGCCGCTCGCCGCTGCGCGACGCCCTCCCGACTGCGCAACGCGCTCGCGGCCGAGGACGAGTTGCGCGCTCCTGGTCGAGGCCGGGCTCGACGACCGCGCCCGCGCGAGCACTCCTCGACGCGATCGCCGACGCGGCGCTCGGCGGTGCCGAGATCGACGCCGGCGTCTTCGTGCTGCGAGCGCCCGCGCACCGACCGTTCAGCGAGCAACTCGGGCGCGCGCGCCTCGCGCCAGGCTCATCCTGCTCCTCTTCATGCTCCACGCTCTCCCTCGCGCTCTTCGTCGGCTCCCTGGTACCTCGTCGGGCGCGGCGCGCTCGAGGGCGCTTCGAAGACCCGCGTGGATCGCCGCCTGGGCGCTGGCGCTCGGGCGATCCGTGCCGATCCGCGCGTACGAGAACTTCGTCGAGTCGGCGCTCGCCGTCGACGTCGGCGCACTGCTCAAGCGACGACTGCTCGCCGGGACCGCGCGGCTCGATCCCGACGAGGTGCGCGGCGACGGTGCCGGTGCGCACCTCTCGCGCGTCGTCGAGACGGGTCGATCGAGCACGGCCTCGGGACGGCGCTGTTCCTCGCGCTGACTCCCCGTCGCTGTGGGTCGCGTCGCAGGGAGCGAGCGGCGCACGCTGCAGTCGTTGCACCTCCCTCGCGTGGATCGTCCTCGCGCTCGTCGTCGGTCGCGTGCTCCACCTGCGCAACGCGCGGGCGACCGACGCGCGGCTCGCCGCGACGCACGACCTCGTCGACGCATGACGGTCATCCCGCCGCGTCCAGGCGCGCGAGGAGGACCTGCACCGCGGCGAGGACGAACTCCTGACCGAGCACCTCGAGGCCGGTGCGCGCGCGGACACCGTCTCGGTCTGGTCGGGAGCGCTTGCCGCCGACGGGTTTCGCGGCGCTCTCCTTCTGCGCGCTCGCTCCGGCGATCGCGCGCGGCGAGCTGCGACGACGGCCTCGGTCGCCGTCGCGATCGGCGCCGTCCTCCTCGGACAGCAGGCGCTCGCGAAACTCGTCGGGGCGACCGCCGCGATCTCCTCGCTCGCGGTCTCCTGGCGCGCGGCGGGTCGCCTGTTCCGCGCGGGCGCGCGCCGCGAGTCGACCGGCATCACCGGGGTCGACGTGCCGCGCAACCACGGCGAGGGACTGCTCTCCGTCCGGCGCGTCTCGTTCGACTACGGCCGCGCGGGTCGCGACGTCCTGCACGACGTCGACCTCGAACTCTCGCGCGGCGACCGCGTCGTCCTCGAGGGCCCGTCGGGCAGCGGGAAGAGCACGCTCGCGGCGCTCGCGCTCGGACTGCGACGGCCGAGCGGCGGGACGATCCTCGCGTCCGGACTCGATCGCGCGTCCCTCGGTGCGCGGCGCTGGCGCACGCGCGTCTCGGCCGCACCGCAGGAGCACGAGAACCACGTCTTCACGGGCAGCTTCGTGTTCAACGTCCTGCTCGGTCGCGCGTGGCCGCCGTCGCCCGACGACCTCGCGGAGGCGGAGACGCTGTGTCGCGAGCTCGGACTCGGCGACCTCGTCGACACGATGCCCGACGGGATGTGGCAGCAGGTCGGCGAGACCGGCTGGCGCCTGTCGCACGGCGAACGCGCGCGGCTGTTCGTCGCGCGCGCGCTGCTCCAGGGCGCCGACACGGTCGTGCTCGACGAGAGCCTGGGAGCGCTCGACACGGAGAGTCGGCGCCGCGTGCTCGCGTGCGCCGGCGCGCGCGCGGGGGCTCTCGTGGTCGTCGCCCACCCCTGAGCGACCGGGCCGCCGCGGACCCGCACCGCCTTCACGGATCGGGCGGGCCGGCCCGTCCGCGGGCTTCCGTTCGGCCGCCGTCAGGGCGCCGTGCGTCGGGCCGAGGCGGCGACGGAACCCGCCGCAACGGCAGGGGTTGCCGTCCGCGGAGCCCCTCCCTAGGCTGGCCTGCGTCCCGTTCGCACGAACATCCGTGACCGACGAGATCGGTCGAGGAGATCGCCATGGAAGACACCAAGCAGAAGCCGTTCTTCGCTCGCTACCTCGAAGGCCAGACCACCGACGACCGCACGACGTTCCCCGAGGTGGACGCGGACGTGAAGGGTGGGAAGTCGTCGCGCTACAAGGCGATCTACGGCACGCTCAAGTACCCCTCCGACTCCGACGAGGGTCCGATCTTCGTCACGCTGAAGTTCCCCTCGGACTCCGAGGGTTGATCGCAGGACGTCGAACGACGAACGACGGGTGACGAGCCCGATCGGAGCGAGGGCCGCGCGGCGCACCGACGACCGCGCGGCCCTCGCGCGTACGAGGGAGCTCCCGGACCGACCATGGCGACGCGCGACACCGTCCTCGTCCTCACGCACCGCGACGACTTCTACACGGTCGATCGCGTCGCGCAGGAGCTCGTGCAACGCGGCGCGCGCCCGATCCGCGTCGACGGCGACCGCTTCCCCACCGAGGTGCGACTGTCGTCGCGCGAGGGTGTCGGCGGAGCGTCGCGAGTCCTCGAGACCGCGGACGCGCGCGCGACGAGCGACGAGATCCGCGCGGTGTGGGTGCGGCACCTCTTCCCCGCGCGCTACGACGGCCGCGCCATCGACGAGCGCTTCCGCGAGGGCGCGATGCGCGAGTCGGCGGCGGCGCTCGAGGGCTTCCTCGGCGGGATGCCGGACGTGCGCTGGATCGACCGGCTCGACGCGGGCCGAAGCGCGGCGGAGAAGCTGCGGCAGCTCCGCATCGCGAGCGAGGTCGGTCTCACCGTCCCGCGAACGCTGGTGACGAACGACCCCGACGCGCTGCGCACGTTCGCGGAGGAGATCGGCGGCGACCTCGTCGCGAAACTCCTGACCCGCCTCTCGACCGGAATGGAGAAGCAGAGCTTCTCCGTGCCGACGAGCCTCGTCAGCGAGGCCGACCTCGTCGACGCGGGATCGCTCTCGCTCTGCCCGATGGTGTTCCAGGAACTCGTCCCGAAGGCGGTCGAACTGCGCATCGCGTACGTCGGCGGACGCCTGTTCACCGGCGCGATCGACGCGTCGGGTTCGAGCACCGGAAGGATCGACTGGCGCGAGGCCGACCCGAGCGAGGCCTCCTGGCAGGAGGGCGACGTGCCCGACGAAGTGGCGAACTCCTTGCGCGCCCTGATGCAGCGACTCGGACTCGTGTACGGCGCCATCGACGTCATCCGGACCCCGGAGGGCGAGCACGTCTTCCTCGAGGTCAACCCGAACGGCGAGTGGGGCATGCTCGAGTTCGTTCTCGGGCTCCCCGTCGCCGCCGCACTGGCGGACGAACTCCTGCGAGAACCCGGAGAGGCATGAAGGTCCTGCTCGTCACGAAGAGCGACGACAACGAGAGCGTCGCGCTGGTCGGCAGTGCGCTCCTCGAGCTCGGCGCCGAACCGGTCCGCTTCGACACGGACCACTACCCCCCCGGGATCCGACTCTCGCGGAGGACGTCGAACGACGGTCGCGACGGCGACCTCGTGATCGACGGTGTCCGGCACGCGCTCGACGAGTTCGACTCGGTCTGGCACCGTCGGCTCGCGATCGGTGCGCGGATCCCGGCCGACATGGACGCGCAGCTGCGCGGAGCGTCGCTGGGCGAGGCGCGTCGCGTGCTCCTGGGCGCGCTGGCCGCGCTCGACGCGTTCGTCCTCGATCCGCGCGAACGCCTCGAGAGCTCGTCGAACAAGGAGATGCAGCTCGACCTCGCGCGCGAGGTCGGTCTCGACGTGCCTCGCACGCTCGTGTCGAACGACCCCGACGCGGTCCGCGCGTTCGCGGACGAGCTGGGCGGCGCGATCGTGACCAAGATGATGAGTTCGTTCGCCGTGTACGAGGAGGGTCGCGAGCAGGTCGTGTTCACGAACCCGGTGACGGCGGCGGACCTCGCCGACCTCGACGGACTGCGCTTCTGCCCCATGACGTTCCAGGAGACGCTCCGTAAGAGCGTCGAGCTGCGCGTCACGGTCGTCGGCGAACGCGTGTTCGCGGCGTCGATCGACTCGCAGGCGCTCGACGGATCGCGCCACGACTGGCGCCGCGAGGGCACGGCGCTGATGGAGGAGTGGCGCGAGTACGAGCTGCCGGAAGGCGTGCGCACGGGGCTGCTCGCGATGATGGAGCGCCTCGGGCTCAACTACGGCGCGGCCGACTTCGTCGTCACGCCCGAGGGTCGTTGCGTGTTCCTCGAGATCAATCCCTCGGGGGAGTTCTTCTGGCTCGAGCGCGTGCCCGGCTTCCCGATCTCGCGCTGTCTCGCCGAGGTCCTGACGGGCGCGGTCGAGCGGCGCTGAGCACCGTCACTTCGCGTCGGCGCGCAGCCGTTCGAGCGCCGCGGCGACGACGGGGTCCGCCTTCTCGGTGAACGCCTCCGGCGCGAATTCGAGGACGACGTCGGGCGCGACGCCGATCCGCTCGATCGGATTCCCGTCGGGATCCATGTCGAGCCAGCGCGGGAGGTTCACGACGACGCCGTGCTCGAGCTCGAGGCGGCGCGGGTTGCCGCTCGACCCGGCCGTCGGGTCCCCCATCGTCACGACGTTCGGCGCCTGCGCGAGCATGAGGGCGAACGACTCGGCCGAGCTCATCGTGCGACGGCCCTGCAGCACGACGACCGGCGCCTCGTAGCGCGGCTCGTCGCGCGGGCCGACCACGCGGTCGTAGATCGGCCCGAGGTCGTCGTGCCGCTTGCCGCTGCGGTAGCGGTTCTTCGAGTAGACGACCTCTTCCGTCACGAACCGCCCCGCCATGCGCTGCGCGAGCGTCTCGTCGCCGCCGCCGTTGAAGCGCAGGTCGAGGACCAGGCCCTTCGTGTCGAGCAGCGCGTCGAGCTCGGCGTCGAAGAGCGCGGGGAGATCGGCGTCGGAGAGCCCCGCGACGCACAGGTAGCCGATGCCGTCCTCGGTGCGCGCGGTGTGGAGCTCCTTGCCGCGCTGCGTCGTCGACCCGACGGTCGCGCGCGTCCCGTTCCAGTTCCCGTTGAGCGGTCGTTCGCGGGTGTAACCCGGCAGGAACTGCTCGCCCTGCTTCACCCACACGTGCAGGTCCTCGAGGCGCGCGAGCATGTCCGAAACGAGCGCCGCCGCGAGGTACTCGGTCCCTGCGCGAGGCACGAGCGCGCGATACTCCTTGCGGACGTCGTCCCAGTCGAGGTCGGGGAGCGAGACGAAGCCCGCGTACTCCGCGTCGAACGCCTCCCACGCCCGGTCGAGCAGGTCGCCCGCGTCCTTCTTCGAGATCGGCGGCGACGGAGGCACCGGCTGTGACTCGAAGTCGGCGACGTACTCGAGACGGTGCTCGTTCCGGTCGACGCACCAGAGGCGGCGCGGACCGCCGTCGACGTCGAGGTCGACGAGCGTGACGCCGCGCGGCACGACCGTCGGGTTGCCGGCGGGCGTCGACCACTTCCATCCGATCTTCGCGCGCGCCACGCGGCTCGCCTCGGCGCGCAGGAAGCCGTCGCCGCGACCCTTCACGGTGCGCGACGGGAAGATCTGCTCCACCTCGCCCGGGGCGAAGCGCAGGAAGATCGCCGCGGTGCGCTCGCGCTTCCCGCCCACCTCGCTCGCGACCTTGGCCGGCTCGTCGGGGAACACCACGGCCCACAGGACGTTCGTGCCGTCGTGCGCCAGCGCGACCTGCGCCTTGCCGCACGAGATCTCGAGCCCGTCGAACTCGAGGTCGAAGGACGCGAGGCGCCAGACGTCCTCGGCGTCGCAGACCGGGAACAGCCCGTTGGCGCTCCACTCGAGCGTCGCCGGGTAGACCTTCGAGAGGTCCTCCCCGAGCGCGCTCTTGGGAGCGGTCGACGGCGCGACGGTCGGCGGGTCGGTCGGCGCGGCGGGCGCCGCGAGGGCGGGCGCGGCGAGGGCGAGCGCGAGGGCGGCGAGCTTCATCCGGGGCCTCCTGGGTCCTGTCGGTGCGGGTCGATCCTCCCGGAACGCGCCCCTTCGGGCAACTGCGGGTCCGCGGGGACCCGCGGTCGCGCGGAGCGGCCGGGTGTCGTGACGCCGGGTCCCCGGATTTCGTCCCACGGCCGCCGATCGGGCTCAACCGGGCGGAGGGTCGACACCGATACCGGGCGAATGATCTCCGCGTCCCGCCCCCTCGTCCTCCTCTCCGCCCTCCTCCTCGTCGCCGCCGGGTGCAGCAGCCCGTCCCGTGTCGGCTGGTACGCCTACGACGGCGGCGACTACTCCGGCGCCATCGCCGCGTGGTCGCCGATCGCCGCCGAAGGTGATGCCGACGCCCAGTTCCTGATGGGCGTCATGCACGACGAGGGTCGCGGCGTCGACTCGGACCGCTTCGAAGCGGCGCGCTGGTACGCGCTCGCCTCCGACCAGGGTCACGCCGCGGCGCAGAACAACCTCGGCCTCCTCTTCTACCGGGGCGAGGGCGTGGCGCAGGACCGCGACGAGGCGGCGCGCCTCTTCCGTCTGTCCGCC
Organism: Planctomycetota bacterium; assembly: GCA_041398665.1. Taxonomy (GTDB): domain Bacteria; phylum Planctomycetota; class UBA1135; order UBA1135; genus Rohdeia. The sequence goes on from JAWKUH010000012.1 coordinate 20,433, forward strand.
GACCAGGGCTTCGCGGCGGCGCGCACGAACCTCGGCGTCATGTACCTCACGGGCGAGTCGGTCGGACGCGACCCGCAGCGCGCCCGCGAGCTGATCTCGACCGCCGCCGAACAGGGCGACGCCCGCGCCCAGCGCATCCTCGGCACGATGCAGCGCCGCGGGTTCGCGGAGGGCGACGACGCCACCGCGACGCAGTGGTTCGAGCGCGCCGCCGAGTCCGGCGACGCCGAAGCGCAGTACACCGTCGGCGTCCTCGCCTACCGCGGCGACGGCACGTCGCAGGACTTCGGCTGGGCCCGCACGTGGTTCGAGACCGCGGCCGAGCAGGGGCACCCGCGCGCCGAGTTCGCGCTCGGCTGGATGCACCACCGCGGCATCGGCTGCGAGGTCGACGACGCGGCGGCGGCCGACTGGTTCCGCCGCGCCGCCGAGCACGGACTCGAGTCGGCGCAGGTGAGCTACGGCCTCCTCCTCGTCGAAGGTCAGGGCGTCGACGCCGACCCGCAGGAGGGTGCGAAGTGGCTGCAACGCGCCGCGCGCGCCGGCTCGCCGCAGGCGCAGTACAACCTCGGCATGCTCTACCTCAAGGGCCGGGGCGTCGAGCAGGACGACACGCGCGCCGCGCGCTGGTTCGGCGAAGCCGCCGAGCAGGGCCTCGCCGAGGCGCAGAACCGGATCGCCTCGATGTACCAGTTCGGCCAGGGCGTCGAGCAGGACGAGGCCCAGGCCTTCGCCTGGTACTGCCTCGCCGCGATCGGAGGCATCGAGGACGCCGCGAAGATGCGCGACGGTCTCGTGCAACGCCTCGGACGTGAACAGCTCGAGCGCGGCAAGCTGCGCGCGGAGGCCTGGCTCCACGAGAACGGCACCGCGAGCCGCCCGTCCGCGAGCGGTTCGGTCTCGCGCCGCGACGACTGATCGCGAACCGGACGCCGATCGTGACGGCGCGCGGGCCCTCCTCCGACCGAGTCGGAGGAGGGCCCGCGCGCGTTCGTACCGCCGTGTCCGTGGATCAGTCGCGGACGCTGCGCTCCACCTGCTCGAGCAGGCGCTGCACGAAGTCGCGCTCGTCGAGCTGCGCCGCACGCTTGACGAGCGGGAGCGCCGCGGCGTAGTCGCGCGCGCGAACGAGCATCTGGCCGTGGTGCAACTTGGCCTCGGCCTCGAAGCCGTCGAGGTCGGCAGCGCGCTCGTAGTAGAACGCCGCGCGCTCCGGCTCCTCCGTCCGCGCGTAGTGGTCGCCCATCAGGATCAGCGCGCCGCCGTCGGACGGGTCGAGGTCGATGATCTCCTGCAGCTTCGTGACGTGGCCGTCGGGGTCGCCGAGCGCCATCGCGACGCGCGCCTCGAGGCGCAGGATCTCCTTGCGGTCGGGGATCTCGAGCAGGCCCGCGTAGACCTCCTCGACGTGGTCCAGGACCTTCTTCGCGGGGACGTTCGCGTTGCGCTGGGCGAGACCGGCGACCTGCCGGAGCGCGGACTCGACCTCGGCGACCGGGTTCGCGTCGATCGCTCGGACGTAGGCGTCGGCGGCGAGGTCGTACAGCCCCGACGTCGTGTAGATGTCGCCGAGCAGCGCGAGCGACTGCGGCGTCGAACCGCCGAGCGCGTCGACCATCTCGAGGTTCTCGACGGCCTCGTCGGTCCGCGTCGAACGCACGAGCGCCATGGCCTGCGCGAGCCAGAACTTGGGCTCGCCGGGCTGGTCGCGGATCAGCGAGTCGTAGAGCGCGATCGCCTCGCCGAAGCGACGTTGGCGCGTCAGCGCCTCGCCCAGACCGACCTTCCAGCCGACCGAGTCGGGGTCGAGCATCGACGCGGTGCGGAACGCGGACTCCGCGGCGACGTACTCCTGCAGCTTCGTGTAGGCGACGCCGACGAGTCCGTACGTCAGCGCGTCGCCGCCGCCCATCTCGATCACCTTCGTGAACGCGCGCACCGTGTTCGCGTAGTCGTTGCGGCGCGCGTAGATCTGCGCGAGTCCGCTCCAGGCGCGGCGGAAGTTCGGGTACTTCTCGATCGCGACCAGGAAGTCGGCCTCGGCCTCGTCGAGCTCGTCGCGCTGGAAGTGGAGGTTGCCGACGACGAAGTCGAACGCGGCGGAGGCGGCCGGCCCGCGCTGCTTGTTCGCGAACTTCTCGGCCTCCTCCATGCGCTGCGTGTAGAGCAGCTCGACGAGCTGTCCCCACTTCTCCGTCTCGCTGCCGAAGAGCGGCGGCTCGACCTCGGACACGGCGACGTAGCTCTCGACCAGTCGGCGGCGGAACGCCGGGTCGGTCCAGAGCGTGCTCTCGGAGAGGTCGACCGTGGGGTCCACGGAGGGGCGCGCCGGCAGCGGTGACGCCGCGTCGAACCCGAGCGGGGCCGACTCGACGAACGCGTCGTCCTGCGGAGCGGGCGCCGTCGCCTCGGTCGCGGACGCGCCGACCGGGGCCGAAGCCTCGACGGTCCCCGCCGCGCTCTCGTCCGTGCTCGCCGCGCGCGAGCCGCCGGGTGCCCTGACGGGACCGATGCCGTCGCCGCGCAGACCGGCGCAGGAGGCGAGCGGCAGGAGCAGGAGCGCCGCCGTGCAGACGCTGATCGTGACGTGTCTCATTTCTTGAGGCTCTCGGGGAAGGTCATCGGGACCTTCATGCGGAAGGCGACGGGTTCGCCGTCCTTGCGCGCCGGGTCGAAGCGCCACTTCTTGACGGCTTCGACCGCGGCCTTGTCGAAGGCGGGGTCGGTCGAGTCGAGGACGACGGGGTTCTTCACGCGACCGCGCACGTCGACGTCGAATGCGATGACGACGGTGGCGGGCACGCGCTTGAGCAGCTTCGGACCGAGGTCCGGGTTCTCGGGATTCGTGAGCCGCGGCGGCTGGTCGAGATCGGTGAACGAGACCGTGGCGTCGTCGTCGGCGATCGACGAGGCGAGCGCGCCGAAGTCGAGGCCGAAGTCGCCGCCTCCGTAGAGGCCGCTCCCCGCCGCGCTCATCGCGACCTCGAGGTTGGCGAGGTCGATGTCGGGGAAGTCGTCCTGCGGCTGTTCCTCCGGCGGCTCGGGCTCCTGCTCCTGCTCCTGCTGCGGCTCCTCGACGACGTCGTCGATCGTGGGCTGCGCGACGGACTCGACCTCGTCGGTGCGGTACAGCCGCTCGTTCGACTGCGCGATGGCCTGCATCAGCGGGAGGACGAGGAAGAACGCCAGCGTGAGGACGACGGCGCCCAGCGTCCCGAGGACGCGGTCGGTGATCCTCGCGAGGAACGGTGTGCGACCGAGTTCTTCCATGGCGACGGGCCTCCCGGACTCAGGAGCCTCCGACGAGGGTCGCGACGCTGACCTGCTCGGCGCCGCCGAGCTTGGCCTCGTCGATGACGCGGACGAAGGTCCCGGACGAGGAGCCCTTGTCGGCCTGCACGATCACGGGGAGCTTCTCGTCCTGGATGTTGCGCTTGACGTACTGGCGCACGCCGCCGACGCCGATGTTGCGGCCGCCGGCGAAGACCTCGTTCTTCGCGCTGATCGCGATCAGGATGCTGGTCTTCTCGAGCTGCGAGGCCGTCGCTGCCTGCGGCTTGTCGACCTCGATGCCGCTCTCGTCGACGAACACCGTCGTGACGATGAAGAAGATGAGCAGGATGAAGACGCAGTCGATGAGCGGCGACATGTCGATCGCCGTCTCGACCTCGTCGTCGTTCGAAACGTCACTGAAGCGTCCCATGGTTCGTCACTCCTGATGTTCGGACTCGACGGCGCGGCCGTCGCGTTCGCGTGGTCCGTTGGTCCGGCCGTCGCCGGGCATCGGCGAGAGCGTGGTCTCCGGTGTGTCGTCGACGTCGTCGCCGTCGTCCGCGTCCGCGTCCGGGCCGCCGGCCTCGGAGGTCGCGAAGGCGTGCGTCCCGGCGTGCGCGGCGCCGACGCGCTCGCGCAGTCGCTCGGCGATGCGCAGTCGCGCCGCCGCCTCGGCCTCGCGCGTCAGTCGCTCGCGGATCGTCCGGTGGTGGCGCTGGAGACAGACCGACTCGAGGTGCGCGAGGAACGCCTTGTACTGCTGCAACCCGCGCGAGAGGTGGTACTGGAAGAACAGCCCGGGCAGCGCGATGACGAGCCCCGTCTCGGTGGTGATGAGCGCCTCCGAGATGCCGCCCGCGATCATGCCCATGGTCTGGTCGCCGCCGGACCCCGTCGCGAGCGCGCCGAAGGTCGTCAGCATGCCCGTCACGGTCCCGAGGAGGCCGACGAGCGGCGCGGCGCTGACGCAGATCTTCATCACGCGCAGGTCGCGCTCGAACGGCAGCGTCTCGGACACGCGGAGCTGTCGGAAGAAGAACGTCATGTCCTCCTCCGAGAGTCCGCCCGTGACGAAGTCGAGCAACGTGCCGATGCGCCCGCGCCGCTCGTCCGGAGCGTCGATCCAGCGGCGCCACGTGCGCTCCGGCACGTGCTTGAAGCCCTTGCGACGCAGCGCGAGGAACAGGCGCATCCCGACCGAGAACATCACGAACGCGATGACGGCGATCGCGATCATGGCCCAACCGCCGTCGAGCCAGATCTTCCTCGCCGCCGACCACAGCTCGGTGCCGTGACGGACGAGTCGTTCGATCAGTTCCTGCATGGGTGGTCCGCGCTCGGCCGTCGCCTCAGCTCGCCGACGAGTTCGTGGACGTCGACCGGACCGCTCCCGCCTCGATCAGCTCGGGACCGAGCAGGTCGCCGAGGATCTCGCGGACCTGCTCGCGCACGAGTTCGGGGTCCGCTCCGGCGCCCGCCGCGTCGACCTCGCCCGCGACGGCGCGGCGCGACCGCCGGAAGGGCGTCTTGCTGATCTGGTTGACGAAGGCGACGGCCGCCTGCTCCATGCTGCCGACGATCGCGCGCGCGCGGCGCGAGAGGAAGGCGTGGACGAGCAGCGCGGGGATCGCCACCACGAGTCCGAACTTGGTCGTGATGAGCGCCTCCGAGATGCCGCCGGAGAGCTGGTTGACGTCGGTCGAACCGAAGACGGTGATCTTCCGGAAGGTCGAGATGATGCCCGTCACGGTGCCGAGCAGACCGAGGAGCGGAGCCGACGCGGCACTGATCGCGATGAACGGCAACATGCGCTGCAGCTTGATGCGCCAGGTGAGGACGGTCTCGTACATCGCCTCCTCGATGACGTCGCGCGACTCGCGCACGTTGTCGACGCCCGCGCGGAGCATCTCCCCCACCGGACCGCGGATCGCGGACACCTTGGCGCGAGCCTCCTTCTCGTCGCGCTTCTCGATCGCCGCGAGGAGTCCCTCGATGCGCGCCTTGCGCGGGACGCGCAGGAACATGAAGCCGATCCAGCGGTAGAGCGCCACGAGGAACGCGGTGGCGGCGAGCAGGACGATCGGGATCATCACGGGTCCGCCCTTCTCGACCTCCTCGAGGAGCGAGTCCTCGGTCGCCGCGATCCTGCGCGCGTCGCCGAGCGTCGGGTCGAAGGGCAGCACGCCGTCGCCGTCGTTCGCGAAGTCCTCGATCGCCGCCTGCAGCAGCGGGTCTTCGAACGTGTAGAGCGTGGGCTCCTTCGTGCCCGATGCCTGGTCCGCGTAGCCCACCTGCTTTCCGTCGGCCGAGACGAAGACGGCCGCCGGACCGACGAGCAGGTAGCTGCCCTTCGCGACGCGCCCCTCGGAGTCGACGACGTTGCCCTCGAACCTCGTGCCGCCGAGGACCTCCTCGATGCGACCGAGCGACATCGAGAGTACGGCGGACTGCCGCCGCATCGACTCCGCGAGCTCGATGTTCACGTCGTCGACGGAGGCGATCGACGCCGCCATCGTGTCGGCGTAGCGGCGCTTCTCGGCGATGTGCAGCCTCGTGTCGAGGATCCGCACGTACTCCTGGAGCGTGCCCGAGACCGTGTTCGTCTGGGCGCGGCGCGTGTCGATGTCGTTCTTCCTGCGGCCGACGTCGAACTGGCGCCGGTCGAGCTCGCGCTTGACCGTCAGGTACTCCTCCTGGGCGCGAACGGCGTCGCTCTCGAGCGCGTTGAGCTCGCGCGTCAGGCCGACCTTGCCGTCGGCGATCTCGCTCTGCACGCGGGCGAGCTCGGCGAGGCTCTGCTCGAGCCGCGCCTGCACGTCGGCCGCGGCCTCGGCGAACGTTCGGGCGCGAGCGTCCTCCTGGAACGCGGACGCCGAGGGAGCGAGGAGCGCGACGGCGGCGAACAGGGCCGCGGCCTTGCCGGCCGAGGTGTGTCGTTGTTTGAACTGCATGGCGTGATCTCGCTCAGTCGACCTTCACCGGGAGTTGCACGTAGCCGGGCGCGCTGTCGCCGTCGGCGATCCTGATGGCCTCGAGGATCTGCGGTCCGGCGTCGTTCGCCGCCGTCCACACCCAGCCCTCCGGCGTCGGGCGCCCGACGCCCGCGTTCTGCCCGTCCGAGGTGACGTAGTACGCCTGCCCGAGACCGAGGAAGATCGTCGCGACCGACGCGTTCTGCCCGCTCGGGAGCGTCACGATCGTGCTGTCGGTCGTGACCTGTTGGTCGAAGCGGTCGATCAGCTGGAGGATGCCCGCGACCGCGATGAAGCGCGCGGGCAGATTGACCTTCGCGTCGGCGGGATCGTCCGGCAGACGCTTCGTCAGCGACTCGATCTGCGCCAGCAACGGTTCGGGCAGCGAGGGCACGAGCGCCTTGATCCTCCGTTCGGCGTCGGCGACGGCCTCCTCGAGCGCACCGACGGCGGCCTTCAGCGACTCGTCGTCCTCGAGCAGGCCCGCGAGCTCCTCGTCGAGCGAGCCGATGCTCTGCGACGCCTCCTCGGTCGCGGCGCGGGTGCGCGCGATCTCGTCCGTCATCAGGACGATGCGGTCCTTCAGCACCTGTTGCTCGACCTGCCAGTCCGAGCGCGCCTTCGAGATCATGCGGTTGTTCTCGACCCACGCCTTCATGGCTTCGCGCGTCCCGGGGACGTCGAGGACGGGATCATCCTGGGGTCGGGTCGCTCCGACCGTGAGCGTCGCGGCGGCGGCGGCGACGGCGAGCGTCGGGATCAGTCTCTTGTGCTTCATGACGTGGTTCGTCCTTTCGGCGTGCGCCGGACGGTCACAGCGCGAACGAGGCGCTGAGCGCGATCGAGAAGTCGATCCCCTTCGAGGAGGACGTCTTGGTGACGTCGGCGCCGATGTACTGGGAGCGGTACACCGTCTCGATGTCGGGGTTCGTGAGGTTCTTGGCCTGGATCTGGAGCTTGAAGTGCTCGCCGAGCTTCTGCGACACGCTGAAGTTGAGCGTGTCGTACTCCGCGGCGTAGATGCTCGGGATGAAGTTGCCCTTGCTCTCGCCGGGCCCGGCGAGGAGCGTGTCGCCCTGCACGGTGTAGAAGAGACCGAGCTGCGTCCCCGTGTCCGGCAGGTCGTAGGTGAGGTAGAGGTTGTAGAGGTGCTCGGGCGCGGCGGTCATGTCGCGCTCGGTGATCGGTGCCTGGATCTCGGGCTTCAGGAAGTCCGCGACCTCGTCCGGCGGGAGCTTCACGACGGAGTCGATGAAGGTCGCGTTCATGCCGAACGAGAGGCCGTCGAGCTCGTCGACGAGGCGACCGAGGTCCTGGCGCCACTCGAGCTCGACGCCCTGCAGTCGACCCGAGGGGTAGTTGGTCGGCGTCGTGAACGTGAACGCGATGAGGCGCTGCACGTACTCGATCGCGTCCGTGATGTCCTTGCGGAAGAAGGACACCGAGGCGAGTCCGCCCTTGTAGGGCACGTACTCCGCGCGGAGGTCCCAGTTGGTGACGTCGCTCGTCCTGAGCCCCGGGTCGCCGATGAAGATCGGACCGCCGAGGAACTCCTGCTGGAGGATCGGCGTGAGCTCCTTGAACGTCTGCCGGGCGATCGTCCGACTCCACGAGGCGCGGAACGTCCACTTGTCGAACGGTCTCCACTCGAGACCGAGTGCCGGGAGGACGTCGGTCTGCTCGATCGACACGTCGCCCGCGCCCGGGATCAGCTGGACCGGGCCGACGGAACCCGGCGGGAACCAGGTCGCGCCCGACTCCGGGTGGTTCTGCACCGAGATCTCGGTCGACTCGATGCGCGCGCCGCCGACGACGGAGAGTCCGTCGTTCGGGAGCAGCGGGAGCTCGACCATCGCGTAGAAGGCCTCGATGTTCTGCTCGCCGTCGTAGTCGACGTCCGTGTTCGCGCCGGAGACGATGTGCGTCTGCGACTCCCAGGCGGCGCTCCAGAAGTCCTCCCAGGGCGCGAAGTACTTCGCTCCGGTGTCGCTGAAGTTGCTGTAGCTGTCCTGGTCGTAGGTGCGTTCGACCCGGTCGCCGAAGACGCCGAACTGGACGTAGCCGTCGCCGTCTTCGACCTGGAAGGGCATCTTCAGGTCCGCCGACAGGAACCGGCTGTCCTCGTCGATGCGCTTGTAGATGCGTTGGAGGTTGCCGAGCGTGATGCTCGCCGAGGGCTTGAACGGGAAGTGGAACTCCGGGTTGATCGTCGGCGGCAGGATGTCGGGGATGCCCGGGTCGAACGAGTCGGGGTACCACTGCTCGCCGAACTGGCGCTTGTCGGGCTGGTCGAGCGTGGCCGAGCTGATCGCGTAGTTCCACGTGAACTCGCCGATCGGGACGTCGTGCGAGCCGTTGAACTGGAGCGAACTCGCGGTCCGCTCGGTGTACTCGATGGTCTCGGTGCGGATGTACGGCGCGGACTTGACGTCGTCCTTGCCGTTGCCCGGCCCGGCGGGGTCGTCGGGCGTGTAGCCCGGGAAGTAGTACTCCTTGCCGCGCGTGTCCTCGGCGAGCGTGACGGAGTCCTCGGCCGTGCGCGTGTAGAGGTACGCGACCCCGACGGAGTCCTCCTCGGTCTCGACGCCGAGCGCCGCGAGCCCGCCCCACTGCACGGTCTCGCTGCCGCGGACGAGGTCGAACAGCGCGGTCTTGAAGTCGCCGCTGCTCGAGCTGCCCTGGATGTTCTCGGGCGTCAGCGGGTCGCCGGGGTTCTCGACCCACAGCGAGTCGTCCTTCCCGTCGTCCGAGAACGAGACGTCGCGCTCGTAGAAGAAGCTGAGCAGGCCGCCTACGGCGATGCCGCTCTCGAACTCCTGCTTGCCGCCGAGCGTGGCGGACCACTTGAACTCGTCGGGCGCACCGACGCGCGTCGTGCCGACGGCTCCGTCCCAGTCCGTGCCGGACTTCTGGGCGCCGAGACCGCCCTTGTTGCCCCAGACGTCGACGCCGCCGCCCTTGTACGAGATGAAGTCGCTGCCGGCGACGTTCGAGTTGACGCCGATCTGCGCCTTGAACTCGAAGATCGCCTCGTCCGGCACTCGCTTGAGCCGCACGTCGACGGCGCCGCCCGACGCGTCGCCCTGCTGGTTCGGCGTGAAGGTCTTGCTGACCTGGATCGTCTCGATGACCGCGGAAGGGAACTGGTCGAGCTCGACGGCGCGCTTGTCCTCGTCCGAGGTCGGCAGACGCACGCCGTTGAGCTGTGAACTCACGTAGCGGTCCGGGAGCCCGCGGATCACCGCGAACTTGCCGTCCTGGACGGAGGCGCCGGAGACGAGCCGGAGCGCACTCGCGGCGTCGCTCGCGCCCGCGCGGCTCATGAGGTCGGAACCGATCGAGTCGAGCAGCGACGGACTGTCGAAGCGCAGTTCGAGCAACGCGGCCTCGGAACCGGCACCGAGGTCGAGGTCGTTCCGGACCACGAACTCGTCCATCTCGAAGAAGTCGCCGGCGAGCTGCACGTCGACGTCGGCGAGCTGCCCCGCGACGACGACGATCGGCTGACTCACCTGCTTGACGTAGCCCTGCTTCGCGAAGACGAGGCGGTACGTGCCCGGCGGGACCGAGCCGAACAGGAAGGTCCCCTGCTCACTCGTCGTCTCGCGCTGCTTGGTCGAGAGGTTCGACACCTCCACGCCGCCGAGCGGGACGCCGCGTTCCTTGTCGAACACGACGCCCCGGATGGATCCGGCCTGCTCCTGGGCCGCATGCAGCGGGAACACGAAGCCCATCACCGCGAGGACGAGGACGCCCAGCGTTCTCCACGTGGCCATGTGCCTGCCTGGTTCTCGCCGTGGTCGTGGGGGGAGAGGAATCGGCGCGTTCCGGAGCGGGGCTCGCGGACGAACGAGGCGGGGAGTCTATGAGCGTCGTGTGAGGGATCCGTGAACGCGCGCCTGGATTGACGTCAAGACGCGCGAGGTCGACGGGACGCGCGGCGGACGCGGCGGATGTGCGACGACGACGTCGCTCACGACGGCGTCGTCGTCCGTGACATCGCCGTCCACGACGTCGACGATCGTGGCGTCGCTGCTACGCGCGGAACGCGGTGCACCGTGATCCACGTGTCGCGGCGGTGCGCGCCGCGACACGTGCGGGATCACTCGCGCACTCTCACCACGGGTCGCTCAGCGCGCCCGCGAGTTCGCCGATGCGCGCCACGATCTCCGCACCCGGGTCGAAGCTCTTCGACGCGAGCGACAGGAGGATCTGCGTGAGGTCCTCGGCCCTCGGGCACGAGTTCGGGTTCACGACCGCGGCCTCGACGGCCAGCGCGTAGACCTTGCGCGCCGTGGCTGTGTCGCCGAGGTCGACGTAGACCTCGGCGAGCGGCAGGAGCGCTTCCGTCCGCTCGATGTTCGTGATGCGCTCGGCCTCCTGCTGGTACACGGCGAGGCCCTGGTCGGCGTCGGTCCGAGCCCAGGAGAGCTCGCCCGCCGCGCACAGTTCCTTCGCCATGCGGCCGAGGATCCGCGCGTGGTCCTGCGGCAGCCAGTGGGCCGCGTCCATCATCGCGTGCGCGTCGCCGAGGATCTCGACGGCGTGCTCGCGGTCGGAGTGCTCGCGCGCGGAGTCGGCGAGCTCGAACAGCAGGTCGAGCCGCACGCCGAGCGGGATCTTGCCCCAGCCCTCGGTGATCTTCTCCTCGAGGTCGGCACGCAGGTCCGGGTCGTCGTAGAAGCGGCGGTGGAACTCGGCGCACACGAACAGCACGTTCGACTGCGAGTTGAAGTCGCCCTGGCCGAGGATCTCGTCGACGTACGCCATCCTCGACGTCGCCTCGGCCTTCGTGGCGGTCGTCGCCCGATAGCGATCGACCTCCCCGATCTCGGGTCCGTCGACCCCGACGATCAGCGCCTGGGCGCCGTCGTCGTCGCCGAGGCGGAGCTTCACCTTCGCCATCTTCGCGCGGATGGTGTTGACCCTCCACTCCTGCTCCTCGGCCTTCGCCGCGTCGACGGCGACCTGTCGCGCCTCGTCGAGCAGCGCCGCGAGATCGCTGTCGGGGTGGTTCTCCGCCAGGTACAGCGCGTACTCGGCGATCGCGGCGCCGCGGCGCCAGTTCTCGATCCCGCGGGCGAAGTCGAGCGCGGTCGCGGGCTGGTCGAGTTCGAGCGCCGCCTCCACCACCATCTCCTGGTACTTGCCGCGCGTCTTGTGGTGCGGCTGCGTCGGGATGCTCGAGGCGACGTCGTAGGCGCGCCGGAGCAGGTCGCGGCGGCTCTGCGCGAGCGGCGCGTCGACGACCGGAGCGGCGGCGGGCTTCGCGGCCGCTGCTTCCTGCGTCGCCGCGTCGGCGACTCGCTCGTTCGTCACGGCGGACGTCTCCACCGCCTTCGTGGGCGTCTCGTGCGCGTCGGTCGAACCGGAGCACGCGGCACCGACGACGGAGGCGATGACGATGACGGAGGTGAGGATCGGCTGGGAGGTCTTCATCGGTCGTGGGAGTCGCTCGGAGCGCGGTCGTGGCCGCGCGTACGCATGGTGCCGCCCGCGTCGAGCGGGAGCGGTTGGACGGAAGGCTCTCGCTTCGGCACGTCAGGGAGCCCGCAGCGTCCGGAGGACGCCGCGGGCCGTGGTCGGACGAGGTTCACTCGTCGAGGTCGAGGTTCGAACGGGTCGCCGGTACGAGGTGCGTGCTCCGTACCGACGACCGCGTCCTCGTCTCGCGTCGGATCAGTTGCCGATCACGTTGTCGACGGCGTCACCCCAGCGGAACGCGAAGTCCGTGAACCCGTTGAGGAACGCGGCCTGCGCCGTGAAGCGGGAACCGCAGAAGTCGCGGCTCGCGGGGATCGGGAAGCTGAACACCACCGGCGAGCCGGAGACGTTCACCGCGTACTGGAGGCCCTGGCCGCCGAGGGCCAGGTACCCGAACAGGTCGAGGAGCAGCGTCGACGGGCCGCCGGCGCAACCGCCGTCGACCCAGGGGCTGCTCGTCGGCGGGCCGGCGCTGAACGCGCAGACCGTGACGTGCGCCGACGCGACACCGCAGGTGCCGACCGGCGGGGTCACCGTGAAGCCGTACGACGAGTTGCCGAAGCTCGGGAGTCCGTTCGCCGCGATGACGCCGTTCAGGACGAGGCCGTCTACCGCGGACGGTCGCCTCGGCCGGGTACGACAGGAAGCCGTACGCGTCCGCGGCGGACCAGCCGCAGAGCCAGTTGAGGTGACGGTCGAAGGCACCGCGGTAAGCCGACCGGCGAGAAGAAGCCGTCGGCCGGCGCGCTCCTCACCGAGGTGAACGCGGCGTTGGCCGGACGCGGGTCGACCGTGGCGACCGGGACGACGGTACCGGCGATCGTCGAGACCGGCGTGCCGCGGGTCAGCGAGCGGATCGGGAGGTCGGCAGCGAGGCTGCCGGCGTCCACGTTGTTGTTCGCAGCGGCGAACACACTGCGCGCCGTCGCCTCGGTGTACGCCGAGCCGTTCAGGTTGCGGAAGAACACGCTGTCCGTGATCTGGGCCAGGTTGCCCGAGGTCTGGGCCTGGTAGTTCGTGGAGGTGCTCGCCGCCGTCGTCCAGGTGTCCGCCCAGGAGAGCGTCCCGCCGATGCCGTAACCGGCACCGCCGTCGCCGTCGACGTTGTCGAACTTCACGAGCTGCTCGCCCAGGTCCATGAAGATGCACGAGTTGTACTGGACGCGAGCGTTGTCGCGCCAAGCCGTGCCGTGGTCGCCGACGCTCGGCTGACCGATCACGGTGCAGTTCCACAGAGCGGCCGTGGTGACCGGCTCGTAGTCGGACTGCTCGGCGCCGTCCGTCTCGAAGCAGTTGTCACCGACGCCCGAGCCCTGCGCGTCGTCGCAGCTGTAGCCCTGGACGATGAAGATGAACTGGCCCTTGCCGCGCCAGCCCTGGTCGACGTCGAAGCTGTCGTCGCCGACGTTCCAGATGCTGATCCACTTGTAGTTGACGGTGCCGCCCCAGGTCTCGATGCCGTCGTCGACGTTGTTCATGATCTCGATGAGCTTGACGTCGGTGCCACGACCGATGCCGCCCATGGAGAGACCGTTGAGCTCGTCGCCGACCGCGACGACCTTGCCGCCGTAGCGGAGCGACACGTACCTGAGCGTGCCGCTGTCGTCGTCGTCGTCACCGCCGCCGTAGCGGGCGTACTCGGGGTGCGCCACCGGCGGAACCAGACCTTCCATCGTCCCGTAGTTCGTCGCCGCGAACGTGTTCGTGTTGCCCGGCGTCGCGTTCTCGGAGATGTAGGCCTTGCCCATCAGGGTCAGGTTGCCCCACTCGGTGCAGGCGGGACGCCAGCAACCCGTGCGCGGGGTGCCGTCGGTCCAGGTGCAGCGGTCGTGGTGCGACGTGAAGACGATCGGCGCATCTTCGGTGCCGATCGCGATGATCTTGCCGCCCTGCGTGACCGCGAGGCTGCCGCCCGCGAACGTGTCGCTGGCGATGACCGTTCCGGCCTCGATCGTGAGCGTCGCGCCCGGGAGGACGTAGATCTGCGTCGTCAGGTTGTAGACGTTGTCCGCCGTCCAGGTGGTGGACGTCGCGATGTCGGCCGTGACGTCGACGACGTCGGTGTCCTCGAGGAACCCGAAGGCGTCGGCCGCGGACCAACCGCAGAGCCAGTTCACGTCGCCGAAGGCGCCGCGGTGGTCGACCGGCGTGAAGAAGCCGTCGCTCGGGGCCGAACGGACCGCACTGACGGCGGCGTTCGCCGGGCGCGGGTCGATCTTCGCGACGGGGAGCACCGTTCCGGCGGTCGTGGAGACCGCGGCGGCGCGGGTGAGCGCGCGGATCGGCATGTCGACGGCCGCGCTGCCGGCGTTCACGTTGTCGTTCGCCGCAGCGAACACACCGCGCGCCGTCGCCTCGGTGTACGCCGAGCCGTTCAGGTTGCGGAAGAACACGCTGTCCGTGATCTGGGCCAGGTTGCCCGAGGTCTGGGCCTGGTAGTTCGTGGAGGTGCTCGCCGCCGTCGTCCAGGTGTCCGCCCAGGAGAGCGTCCCGCCGATGCCGTAACCGGCACCGCCGTCACCGTCGACGTTGTCGAACTTCACGAGCTGCTCGCCCAGGTCCATGAAGACGCACGAGTTGTACTGGACGCGAGCGTTGTCGCGCCAAGCCGTGCCGTGGTCGCCGACGCTCGGCTGACCGACCACCGTGCAGTTCCAGAGGGACGCCGTGGTGACCGGCTCGTAGTCGGACTGCTCGGCGCCGTCCGTCTCGAAGCAGTTGTCACCGACGCCTGAGCCCTGCGCATCGTCGCAGCTGTAGCCCTGGACGATGAAGATGAACTGGCCTTGCCGCGCCAGCCCTGGTCGACGTCGAAGCTGTCGTCGCCGATGTTCCAGATGCTGACGTACTTGTAGTTGACGGTGCCGCCCCAGGTCTCGATGCTGTCGTCGACGTTGTTCATGATCTCGATGTGGTCGACGTCGGTACCACGACCGATGCCGCCCATCGAGAGATCGCCGCTGAGCTCGTCGCCGACCGCGATGACGGTGCCGCCGTAGCGGATCGACAGGTAGTGGAGCTCACCGCTGTCGTCGTCGTCGTCCCCACCGCCGTAGCGGGCGTACTGGGGTGCGCGACCGGCGGAACCAGTCCTTCCATCGTCCCGTAGTTCCGTCGCGCTGAACGTGTTCGTGTTGCCCGGCGTCGCGTTCTGGAGACGTAGGCCTTGCCCATCAGGGTCAGGGTTGCCCCACTCCGAGCAGGCTTCACGCCAGGTTCCGAAGCGCGGATCACCGTTGACCCACGTGGCCTGGTCGGCCTTCGAGGTCATGATGACGGGATCGGTCTTCGTACCGTTGACGATGATCTTCGCGCCCTGCGTCACGGCGAGGCTCCCGCCCATGCCGGTGTCGCTGGCGATGATGGTTCCCGGCTCGATCGTGAGCGTCGCGCCCGGGAGGACGTAGATCTGGGTCTGGAGGTTGTAGACGTTGTCGGCCGTCCACGTGGTGGACGTGGCGATGTCGGACGTCACGAGCACATCGGCGCTCGCCGTCCCCGCCATGGCGACGCCGGCAGCCGCGGCGGTCGCAAGTCCCTTGAGGAAACTCATGTCTGGAAGGACTCCTGAGGAGTACGTGGGGTCTTGAAGGGTCCGGGGGTGCTCGATGCCGGTGCGCGCTCGCGTGAGTTCGAGAACGACGACCTGGAGCTTCGAGCGGGCGGGATGGTAGGGACGCGTTGTTGCGCGACTGCAAAAGGCGGGTGAGGGTCGGAGGAAAGCGACATCCCTTCGCGCGACGCACCACAACTCGAACGCGACGCCGACGTTCCGCGCGTTCCGCCGTCGTCGCACGCGAGAACGCGCGAGATGTCTGGCATCCTCGCAATGCAAACGTTCGGTCAAGGGGCGGAGCGACGACGGACGAACCGCCGCGCGCGCGACGAACCCACGCTGCTCGCCGCGGTCGAGCGCGACGCTCGCCGCGAGTGCTCGACGGTCCGGGGCGTCGACCCGCCGACGCGAGGGCGCGCCGTCGGGGTGCGGTCCGCCGAGCGCCGCCCCCCCGTCCCCCGCGAGGGTCCCCGGAGGCGTTCCCGTGCCGAACTCGGCGATGGGAGGCGCGCGAGCGCCGCCGAGCGCGATCGAGCGCGGCCCCGCGCTCCTGACGGACGTAGAGTGCTCGGCGACCGTGCCCGGACCCATGGAAGGACCCGAAGGAACGAGATCGCCGGACACCGGCGGAACCGAGCTCGCCCTCGTCATGAGCGGCGGCGGCGCCCGGGCCGCGTACCAGGTGGGCTTCCTCGCCGCCGTCGCCGAGCGCGCTCCCGCGTTCGCGCCGCGCATCCTGACCGGGGTCTCGGCCGGCGCGATCAACACGGCCTACCTCGCGGCGACGCCCGGGCGGATCGCCGCCCTCGTCGACGGGCTCGCCGAGCTGTGGCTCGGGCTCCGTCCCGACGACGTGATGGACGCGAGTGCGCTCAAGACCGGGCGGCTCGCGTTCGCGTGGGGAATGCGGCTGCTCTCGGGCGGTCGGTTCCGACCGAAGCGCCTCCAGGGTCTGATCGACACGGCGCCGCTGCGCGAGTTCCTGTTCCGCGCGCTCCGGTCCGAGGACGGCTCGCTGCCCGGCATCGCGAGGAAGATCGAGGGAGGAGAACTCGACGCCGTCGCCGTCACCGCGTCGTCCTACACGTCGGGCGGCACCGTCACGTTCTGTCAGGGTCGCGACGTCACGAACTGGGAGCGTCCCTACCGCAAGGGTCGCGCGGCCGAGCTGCGGGTCGAGCACATCATGGCGTCGTCGTCGCTCCCGCTGTTCTTCCCGGCGATCGAGCTCGAGGACGGTTGGTACGGCGACGGCGGCATCCGTCTGACGGCGCCGCTCGCGCCGGCCGTGCACCTCGGGGCGCGGAGGATCCTCGCCATCTCGACCCGCGCCGATCCGAAGGGCGGCGAGGTCCCGGTCGAGAAGGGACCCTATCCCCCGCCGTCGCAGATCGGAAGTGCGCTCATGAACGCGATCTTCCTCGACCAGTTCGACGGGGACGCGATCCGGATGCAGTCGATGAACCGACTCATCGAGCACACGCCTCAGGAACAGCGCGGCGGGCTCCGCCACGTCGACCTCGAGGTCTTCCGACCGAGCGTCGATCTCGGCGGGCTCGCGAACGAGTACGAGGCCAAGCTCCCGCGACCGCTGCGCTTCATGCTGCGCGGCACCGGCACGGCGGAGACCCGGTCGAACGACTTCCTGAGCCTCATCATGTTCCAACACGACTACATCCGTCGCCTGCTCGCGATCGGTCGCGCGGACGCCGAGGCGCAGATGCCGCGGATCGAAGCCTTCCTCGCGCGTTCGTGAGGCTCGCGTTCGGTCGGTGGCCGACTCTCGCGAGGTCTCCGGCCACACAGCTCGCGAAAGCGCGTAACGATGGGGGTCGACGCACCTACCACGCCTGTCCCCGGGGACGGCGCACGGTTCGCGTCCCCGCCGCGGCGACCCTCTCGCCGCGCCTCCAGTGCAGCGTCCTCCGTCGCGTCGCCGACGCCGGACCGAGCCCCACGACCACGACGATGATCGCCCGACTGATCTCCGCCCTCGCCCTCGTCGCCGCCGCCTCGCCGGCGGCCCTCGCCCAGCTCAACACGACGGTCGGACCCGACGTCGTCCCGCTCACCGGTCAACTGTCGATCACCTTCTCGAACGACAACCCCGGCGCGTTCGGTGTCTCGCTCAACTACCTGCGCGTCGTCGACTCGACCGGCACCGTCGTCTACTCCGACACGACGTTCGAGCAGTCCGTGCTCATGGGACCCAACGGTTGGGTGACCTGGTACTACGGCCTGGTCGACGACAACGGACTGCCGCTCCTCCCCGGCAGGTACACCGCCTTCGTGAAGTCGGACTTCGGCGCGCCGGAGACCAAGCACCGCTTCGAGATCGTGACGATCGGAGCGGGGCTCGTGTTCGAGGGTCGGCCGACGATCCACCCGCCCTTCGGCGGAGGTGCGACGCGCAACTTCTACCTCCAGTCGCCGTCGGACCCCGGTGCACTCTACTTCCTGGTCGGTAGTTTTACGGGAGCCGTCGGCTACCCCACCTGCAACGGGACGGTCCCGCTCGACGTCGACTCGTTGTTCCTCCAGACGCTGACGCCGGGAGCGGTGTTCTCGAACTCGTTCGGGACGCTGAACGCGCTCGGGCGCTCCAAGCTGCCGCGCTTCCCGCTGCCCCCGAACCCCGCCTTCGTGGGCATCAAGCTCCGCGCGGCGTTCGTGGTGCTCGACCCGCTGTCACCGTGCATCATCACGCGTATCAGCAACGCGCACGTCATGACGATCGAGGGGTGAACCGACGATCACGCTGACGCGGCCCGCGGCGGCGAACGCCCGGCGGAACGCTGCGAAGGGAGGACGGAGAGGCCCGGCACACCCGCCGGGCCTCTCCGTCCTCCTTTCGTCCGGGCCCGACCACACGGTCCGCCCCCGTTCCACCGAGGTCACCGCCATGCGCGTCCGTCTCGAACACGCGAACGTCGCCGTCACCGACATCGTCGAGGTCGCCGACTTCCTCCGCTCCGCCTTCCCCGACTTCCGCGTCCGCCACGGCGGGACGAAGGCCGACGGCTCGCGCTGGATGCACGTCGGCGACGACGACGTCTACCTCTCCCTCGAGGAGGCGCACGAGAGCGACGCGCGCGAACGCTACGGTCCGCGCGAAGGGCTCAACCACCTCGGCTTCGTCGTCGACGACGCCGAAGCCGTCCGGGCGCGGCTCGCCGCCGCGGGCTACACCGACACGACCCCGAAGAACACCCACCCCGCGCGCCGCCGCGTGTACTTCGAGGGGCCCGGCGGGCTCGAGATCGAGTTCGTGCAGTACCTGAGCGCCGACGCCGTCGAGCGGAACGACTACTCGGACGCGTAGGCGGCCTTCAGCGCCAGCCGTACTCCCAGAACGCCGTCGGCGCGACGCGCTCCGTCGGTCCGTCGCCCGCGAGATGCACGGCGAAACCGATCGGCTCCGGCGCGAGGTCGTCGGCGCGCTGGTTGTAGCGCGTCTGCCCCCAGCGCTCTCCGACGACGAGCAGTTCGAACGCCGTGAAGCGCCGCGTGGCGAGATCGAACGTCGCGCGACCCTGCATGCCTCCCGCGACGCCCCGTTTCGTCTTCGCGTCGTCGAGGTGCACGACGCCGGCGAGACGCAGCACGGCGGCGGTCGGCTCGCCCGACGCGTCGGTCAGGAGCTCGACGACCTCCGCGTCGATCGATGCCGCCCGCACCTGGTCGCGCGCGTAGTGCGCGGTCTGTCCGCGCACGTTGTCGACGAGGTGGAGCCGAGCGAGTCGTTGCACGAGGTCGGCCGGGAACGCGAAGGACGCCCCCGCGACGAGCTCCTTCGGCACCGTGCGGTCGAGCTCGGCGCGCGAGAACCAGGCGTAGTCGAAGTTCCACGCGAACTCGCGCCAGTCACCGTCGTCCCGGTTCGCGTCCTCCTCCCCGGGACGCGGAAGGTCGCGAGAGTCGACGCGCAGGACGAGTCCGTCCGACGGATAGCGGTTCTCGGCGCGCTGGATGCGCGCCGCGGTCTCGCGCGGATCGTCGGCGAGCAGGCGCGCCGACGGCTCGAGCTCGGCGTACCGCGCGGTCGCGCGGCGGAGCATCGCCGCCATGCGCCGCGGGTCGCGCGAGTTGATCTTGTCGAGCAGGATCCCGCTGGGCGTCACCGCGTACGTGCCCTGGCGCGTCTCGCTCGGGTCGCGACCGTTGAGGCGTCCGCCCTCACCCTCGTCGCAGAACTTCCGGAAGTGGACGCAGTCCGGCTCGTCGAGGTTCTGCAGGCGCCAGACCTCGTCGGCGCACGGCACGAACGCGGCGAGGAGCTCGACGACCTCGGGATCCGACCAGACGGACCGTCTGGCGATGACGCCGTTGTTTCACGTGCACCCGAAGGGGTGCCCGTTCATGGCGAACAGGAGCACGGGTCGGTCGAGCTCGTTCGCGTCGACCACGCCCTGCCAGAACGTCGTGCGCCACGGGATCGTGCGCCAGGCCTCCTCCTCGGCGTCGGGTTCGATCCGCTCCCAGATCGAGCGGAACTCGGCCTCGGTGAGTTCGAGCGGTCGCGGCTCGTCCTGCACGACCCGACGACTCGCGACGGGGTCCGGGACGTGCGCGACGTGCGCGAACGCGAAGAAGGTGAGGAGGAGCGCCAACATCGTGATTCCTCGGAGCGGACGGTCCGATGGTAGCCGCCCGCGGGCACAATCGCCGCCCCGAACGCGCTCCGGACGAACTCCGACCGATCCATGTCGAACCTCCTCGCAGCGACGTACCTCGCGGCCGCGGCCGCGCTCGCTCCCCTTCCCACGACGGCCCCGCAGGACGCCGTCCAGACGCTCCGCGAGGCCGATCGCGCAGCCTTCGACGCCTGGTCGCACGACCGTCTCGCGGAGGCCCTGGACGGTCTCTCGACCGCCGTCGCGGCGTCCGCGCGCGAGCTCGCGACCGTCGGCGACGCGGACCTCGCGTCCCGACTCGCGGACGATACCGAGTTCGCTCTCGTCGACCTGCGCGCCTTCGCGCGCGACGCCTCCGACCTCCCGAGCCTCGAGCGGCGCCTCGCGGGCGTCTCGATCGACCCCGAGCACGGCGACGCGTTCGCGCGCCTCGCGTGGATCGCGAAGGACGGCGGCGAGCGCCTCGGTGCGATCGTCGACTGGCAGTTCGTGGGTCCCTTCGACAACGAGCGCGGCGGCGGCATCGACGCGCCGCTCCCGCCGTACTCGGCGCCCGACGCACCGAGCTACTCCGGCAAGGTGCGCGAGGTCGCGTGGCGCCGCACGCCGCTCGTCCGACCGACCCGCAGCGTGGTCGACCTCGGTGAACTCGTCGACCCGTCCTCGTCGGTCTGCGTGCTCGCACGCACCTGGGTCCGCAGCGAGGTCGAGCGCGAAGCGCTGGTGTTCCTCGGCTTCACCGAGGAGGCGCGCGCGTGGGTCGGCGGCGCGTCGGTGCTGGTCGAGAAGGGCGAGCGCGACTTCGAACCCGACGCGCACGCCGTCGCGATCCACCTCGACGAGGGCTGGAACGAGATCGCCGTCCTCGTCGGCAGCCGGGGCGGCGCGCCGGCGTTCACCGCTCGCCTGGCGGAGCGCGGGACGTCCCGACCGCTCGCCCTCGCCTGTTCCCCCGAGCCGCCCGACGGCGTCGTCCCGTGCGAACTCGACGCGGCGACGGACGCACCCCTTCGGGACGTCGCGACCGGCGCGCGGGCGCGCTGGGCCGACGACGACGGCGCGCTCGGAGCGCTGCGGAGATCGGTGCTCGAGCGCGCGTTCGACGCGTCGCCGCGCAGCGAGCGCGCGGGACGCGAGGACGCCGCGCGCGCCGTGGAACTCGCTCCGGACGACGTGCGCGCCCTGATCCAGCGCGCCGTCACGCTCGACGAGCGCGGCTCGTCGGCGGAGAAGGACGTCAACCCCTGGCTGCACGCGCTCGACGACGTGCTCGCCGTCGACCCGGAGAACGTGTGGGCGCTCCGGCAGAAGGCGCTCCACGCGATGTGGAACCAGCCGACCTTCGAGCGCTCGCTCGAGCTCCTCGACCGCGCGCTCGCGATCGAGCCGGCCTCGGTCCCCGCGCTCGTCCTGAAGGCCGCCGTCCTCGACCGGCTCGACCAACCCGCCCGCGCGCGAGTCGTTCGCGAGCAGGTCGTCGACATGCCGGAGTCGCGGACGTGGCCGGCCGCGCGCTGGTCGTGCACGGGTGTGCTGCGCGCCGGGGACCCGCGACGCGCGGAGATCGCGCGCGCCGCGTTCGAGGCGAACGGCGACTCGTCCGCCATGGAGGCCTGGGCCTGGGCCGAGATCGCGAGCCTCGGGACGAGCGGCGACCTCGACGCTCTCGACCGGTTCGCGCGCGAACGGGTGGCACGCGACGCGTGGAGCGTCAACGCGCGACTCACCGCGGCGACGGAGTTCGTCTCGGTCGGCGAGCCCGATCGCGCGCTCGACTGGCTCGACGAGGCGCTCGAGCTCGCGCCGGAGCGACCGAGCCTCCACAAGTGGCGCGCGCGCGCATTGCTCGCGAAGGGCGACGTCGAGAACGCCGTCTCGGCGCTCGAGCGCGAACTCGAGTACGACTTCTCCGCCGAGGACGAGCGCCGCCTGCTCGAACACCTCCGTTCTGTCGGCGCCGACCCCTTCCACCAGCCCTACCTCGAACCGCTCGACGACGTCCTCGCGCGTTCGTCCGGACCGCCGGAGGTCGGCAGTCCGCGCTCGAGTCGCGAGGTGCTGCTCAACCGCGTCGTGGTCGAGATCCAACCGGACGGCACCGCCAAGCGCTACCACCGTCTCGTGCAGCGCGTCCTGACGGAACGCGGCGCGCGCGACCTCGACCGGATCCCGTTCCGCGCCTTCGGCAACCAGGAGGTGCGCGTGCTCACGGCCGACGTCCGCGGCGTCGACGGCCGCACGAAGCGCGCCGAGACCGGGCGCTCGACGTGGGGCATGCTCGTCGACCTGCCTCCGCTCGCCGTCGGCGACGTCGTCGACCTCGAGTGGCGCACGGACGACCTGCGGCCGACGTTCTTCGGCGAGTACTTCGGGATGAACGAGCCGTTCGCACCGGACGCGACGGTGCCGACGCAGGACGGCGACATCGTCGTGATCGCGCCGAAGGAGCTCCCGATCGTGCACCACGAACGCGCGGGTGCCCCGGCACCGGTCGTCTCGCCGCGCGACGACGGCTCGACGGAGTACCGCTGGCGGATGCGCGACGTCGCCCCGATCGACCCGGAACCGCTCATGCCGCCGGCCGAGGAGACCGCGGCCGCCGTCCAGGTCTCGACCTATCCGAGCTGGCAGGCGTTCGGCACCTGGTGGTGGAACCTGATCGAACAGGAGATGCAGGCCTCGCCCGAGATGAGGTCGAAGGTCGCCGAACTCACGCAGGACTGCACGACCCCGCTCGAGAAGCTGCGCGCGGTCTACGAGTTCGTCGTGACCGACATCCGCTACAACGCCTGGGAGTTCGGCGTCCACGGCTACCAGCCGTACAGCGCGCCGGTGATCTTCAGCCGCGGTTTCGGCGACTGCAAGGACAAGGCGATCCTGATGCGCACGCTGCTCGGCGTCGCGGGCATCGAGGCCTGGCCCGTGCTCATCCGCGCGGAGGACCGACGCCCCGAGGAGGACCACGCCCTCGCGCTGGTCGAGCACTTCAACCACTGCATCGTGTGGGTGCCCGAGCAGGACGGCATCCCGGGCATGTTCCTCGACGGGACGGCGCGATTGCACCCGTTCGGCGAGGTGCCCTCCATGGACGCCGGCGCCGACGTGCTCGTCGTCGAGAAGAGCGGGATCGAGCAACGCGAAGTGCCCTTCCCCACCGCCGAGCACAACGAACTCGTCCTCGAGCACACCGTCGTGCTCGGTGCGGACGGTCCGACGTCCGCGAGCCTGACCGTGCGCCCGTCGGGACGCTACGGCGCCGCCGACCGCACGCGCTACACGGGCGGCGAGGAACAGCGCAGCGAGGAGGCGACGCGCGTCTTCGCCCGCACCTTCGGTCCGACGAGCGCGCCGGTCGCGTCGACGTTCAGCGACCTCGAGGACCTGCGCGAACCCGTCGTGTACACGCTGTCGGGTCGACCCGACAGCTTCGGACGCGAGACGGACACGGGCCGCGAGCTGCCCGCGACGCTGAGGCGCCACGGACTGCTCTCGTCGGTCGCTCGCGAGAGCGAGCGCCGGACCGACCTCCTGCTCGACGTCCCCTTCTCGGTCGACACGACGACGCGGTACGTCCTCGGCGACGGTCTCGTCGCGGCGCAGGCTCCGCCCGACGCGTCGGTCGAGTGTCCGGACGGCGCGTACAGCTTCACCGTCCGCGCGGAGCCGGACGGTTGGACGGTGACGGAGCACTTCGAGATCCGCACGCACCGCGTCCCGGCGGAGCGCTACGCGCAGTTCCGCGAGTTCGCGCGGCGCGTCGACGCCGCACAGGAAGCCGTGTTCGAGGTGGAGGTCGCCCGATGATCGCACTCACCACCCTGCTCGTCGCCGTCCTGGCGCTCGCGCCGCAGGAGCGCGCGACCGCGCCGGCCCTGACGTCGGAGCTCGTCACGGCGCACCCCGGTCTCTTCGAGGGTCGCTACGACGACGTCCGCGAGGACCTGCTCCGCGCGCTCGAGGCCGACCCGAGCTCGCCCGCGGCCTACGCCGCGCTCGTCGTCGTCCAGGACCTCGCGTCGTACTGCGCGGAGCCGCTCGACCTCGAGCGGATCGCGCGACTGCGACCGCGCGTCACCGACGGTGCGGCGCGCGCCCTGGTCGCGTCGATGCACGAGTCGCTCGCGCTGCGCGACGCGCTGCAAGGAGGTCCGTCGAAGGCGCCCGACGACTCCGACCTCGACCTGGTCGACGCCTGGTTCGCGATCGGCCCGTTCGGTCGACTCGACGACGACGCACCGCTGTGGGGACCGCCTTCGGCGGGCTGGCCGCAGGACGGCTTCCGTCGCGACTACGACTCGAGCTTCGGGCGCAAGCTCACGTGGATCGCGGCCGAGCACGACGGCGGCACGATCGACCCGCAGAGCGTCGTGTTCCCGAGCTCGGGCGGATCGCTGTACGCGACGGCCTGGGTGTCCGCGCGGCGCGGTGCCGCGCTGCTCGAGATCACGTGCGCGGACGCCTACGAGGTGTGGTGGAACGGTGCGCTCGCCGCGCGCGAGCTGCGGCGCGGCCTGACCGACGCCGATCCCGTGCTGCGCGTGCCGGTCGAGTTCGGCGAGGGCGCGAACATGCTGACGCTGCGCTTCGCGAACGGTGACGCGAACGGGTTCTCCGTCCGCGTGCTCGAGAGCGACGGCCGCGTGCTCGACGGCGACGTCGCGTGCGTGCGCGACCTCGGCAGCGTGCCGAGGACCCACCCCACCGTCGCCGCGCTCCCGCCGCTCCCCGAGCGCGGAGCGAGGACGGGGTACGACGGCGTCCTCGACATGCTGCTCGCGAGCGGGAGTTCGCGTTCCGACGTCGCCCTCGCGCAACCCGAGCCCGAGGACGTCGCGGTGCTGCCGGCGTGGCTGCGCGAGCGCTACTTCGCCGTCGCCACGTCGCACCACCTCCCGGCCGAGGTCAGCCGGCGCATGTCGATCGAGATCGAGGACCGTCTCGCCGCGATCGGCGTCGACGTGCCGGAGATCGACGTGTACCGCGCGCACCGCGAGCTGGACGAGGATCGGCCGGAGGAGGCGCTCGCGATCGCGGAGCGTCTCGTCGAGGCGCACCCCGACGTCCCGACGTTCCGCTGGCTCGAGCGCGACGTGCTCGACGCCGTCGACGCGACGGGGACGCTCGGTCGCGCGGCCGCCGAGCGCACGCTCGAGCGTTTCGACGACGCCAACTCGTGGAACGCCCTGTCGGGCGAGTCGGCCTACGCCAACGACGTGGGGCGCGCACTCGACCACGCGCGACGCGCGGCGTTCGCGCGGACCGGCTGGACCGTCTCGTACTCCGTCGAGTGGGTCCGCCTGCTCGCGCGCGGGACCCGCGAACAGATCCAGCAGGCCCTCGACCTCGTCGAGGGCTGGCGCGCGTTCGACCCGGGATCCTCGCGCTTCGAGGAGCTCGAGGTCGGACTGTGGCACGACCTCGGCCGCGACGCCGAGATCCTCGCGGCGACGCGCGCTCGGCTCGCGCGCGCCCCGCTCGACCCGCGCCGCAACGCCGACCTCGGCGACCTCCTCCTCGTGAACGGCGACCGCGACGGAGCGCGCGCGGCCTACGAACGCGCGCTCGCGATCGATCCCTCGCTCGCGGCCGTGCGCCGCTCGGCCGTCGCGCTCGGCGCCGAGGACGAGGCCGAGGCGTTCTTCCGCGAGTTCGGCCCCGACCGCGACGCCGCGCTCGCGCGCGCGGGCGAGGCGACGGGCGCGTCGACGGCGCTGCTGCTCGACTCCGGTCTCGTGTACGTGCGACCCGACGGGTCGTCGATCGGGCGCAACCACGAGATCACCGTGGCGCTCGACCGCTCGGGCACCGAGCAACTCCACGAGCGCCCGGTCGCCGGCGAGACGCACGTCGCGCGGGTGCTCGGAGCGGACGGCGAGGTCCACGAACCCGTGGTCGTCGACGGTCAGTGGGTCATGCCGTCGCTCGACCCGGGCGACGCGGTGGAACTCGAGTTCGACCTCCGCGGACCGTCCGCACCGGGCCTCGCGCCGAGTTCGCCGCTGTGGCGGTTCGCGTCCTTCGGCGCTCCGTACCTCCTGTCGCGCTTCGCGATCTTCGTCCCGGACGGGATCCCCGGACGGTTCGTCGAGCACGACTTCGACGGGACGCACCTGCGCTTCCCGTGGCGCGGCGGCGTCGTGCACGTCTTCGAGGTCCGCGACGAGCCGAGGTACGAGGCCGAGGCGGCCCAACCCGCACAGCCGGAGTGCCTGCCGTGGGTGCAGTACGGCGACGACTTCGATCTCGCGTCGGCCGCGCGCTTCCTCTCGCGCGAGGTCGCGTACTCGAGCTCGGTCGCCGCGGACGTCGAGGTCGAGCTGCGCGAGTTCCTCGACGAGGTGCGCGCGGACGCACGCCCCGAGGAGCTCCCGCGCGCGATCTTCGACGCGGTCGCTGCGCGACTGCTCGAGTTCGAGGGGACGGGCGACACGACCGACGTGTGGACGCTGCGCCGCGGCGACCCGACGGGACTGCTCGCCGCGCTCTACCGCATGGCGGACGTCGACTTCCGTTGGGTCGTGCCGTACCCCGCGGCACCCGCCGACATCGATCCGACACCGAGCACGCCCTTCGCCGACTGGGGCGCGTTCGGGCGCCCCGGTCTCGCCGTCGGTCCGCGCGACGGCGGCGATGCGCCGACGTTCGTGTTCGCGCTCGGTCGCGGTCTGCCGTTCGGATTCGTCCCGGAGCAGATGCGCGGCGGTCGCGCACTCGTGCTCGACGGCGACGACGTCGCGTTCGTCGACCTGCCCGAGCCCTCGCCCGAACCCGATCTCGCGGTGGACCTCGAGCTGCACGTCGCGGCGGACGAGTCGGCCTCCGTCTCGGGGCGGCTCGCGATCGGTGGACTCCAGGGTCCGCTGCTGCGCGAGCAGTTGGCCGAGGCCGAGCCCCAGATCCTGCAGCAGGCGGGACGCCAGATCGCGTCGAGCCGCGTCACAGGTCTGTCGGTCGCGGACTTCGACGTGCCGCACCTCGACGAGCGCGGGAGCGACTTCGAACAGACCTTCGAAGGTTCGATCCGAGGCTTCGCCAAGGGTTCGAGCTCGAAGCCCTGGATCAAGGCGCCCTGGCCGCGGCTCCGGCTCTCGGGCCGACTCGGCAAGGCCGACCGTCGCTGGCCGCTCGAACTCCTCCAACCGACCTCCGAGGTGTCGCGCGTCACGATCCACCCCGGTGAGGCCTTCGCGTTCGTCGCCGCGCCGCCGTCGCGCGTGGTCGAGCGCCCCGGCTTCCGGTACTCGCTCGAGTTCACCCTCGGCGACGACGGGTCGTTGGCGATCGAACGCTCCGTCCGCATCCGCGGACTGCGGCTCGCGCCGGAGGACGTGCCCGCGTTCCTCTCCGAGCTCGAGGCGATCGAGGAGGCCGACGACGCCAAGATCGACCTCGTCCCGAAGGAGTGAGCGACGGGCGTGGCGTTCCGCGTCAGCGCGCGCGCCACCAGGCGGCGACGCGACGCGCGAATGCCGCGCCCTTCTCGGCGTGCAGCCGCCGCCCGCGTCGGAGCGCCGCTCGCAGGACGTCGCGACGGCGCTCGACGAGGAGTTCGAGGTAGCCGTCGACGCGCTCGACCTCCGCGGCGCGCACGCGTCCCTCGAGCTCGAACAGGTCGTGCACGGCGCCGAGTTCCTTGCCGAGCGTGCCTGCCTCGTGACGCAGCGGTTCGAGCACCTCGCGCCACGCGTCCTCGACGAGGCGCAGGTGGTACCAGTGCTCCTTCACGCGCTTGCGCCACTCGTGGAGGAGTTCGGCGTCCTCGCGATCGCCGAGCCGGCGCAGCTTCCGTCGCGCCCGCTCGGCCGCGCGACCGAGACCGTCCTGCACCCGGTCGAACCCGCGGCCTTCGGCCCTCCAGTCCGGGACGCGCTCGCGAACGGCGCGGAGCCCGCGCGCCGCCTCCCGGACGCGCTCCTCGACGTGCTCGGACCGCTGCGCGGAACGCGCGGCGTCCTCGAGCAGGTCGCGCACGCGCTGGAACGCGCGGTCGCGGGTGCAGGCCGAGGTCGTCGCCGCGAACGCGTCGTGCGCTTCGAGCAGCGCGACCGCGTCGCGCGGACCCGAGAGCGCGCGCGCCGCGTCGCGGACCGCGCGCGCCTCGCGCCGCGCTCGCGCGAACGAACCGCGGTGCAGGGTCAGCAGCGCGCGCAGCCGCTTCGTGTGCTTGCGCGCCTGGTGGATCCCCTCCCCCGTCGGCTCGGGCGCGCGGTCGAGTTCACGCAGCGCGGCGTCGAGCTCCTCGCACGCGATGCGCGAGAGAGCGTGTTCGACGGGTTCCCGGCGAAGCAGACGGTAGGCCATGGCACGGACGAGGACCTCGTTCGCGGCCCGAGGTCCTACGCACCATCGTCCACGCGCGGGCTCGACCAGTGGAGCCGGCGCAGACGGAATCCGTCGGAGGTGACGACGACGACCATGGATACGGCGCCGCCGAATTCCAGACGCCCCGCGCCGCGCGTGTCGATGGTCTCGTCGTAGAGCGCGGCGACCGAGACCGCGCCCTCGCCGATCGCGATCGAGCGGACCTCGCGGAGGTGCAGGTCCATGCGCACGACGTCGGCCGCGAAGCTCGGCAGGAACGCCTCCGCAGCCGCGCGGTCCGCGAACACGACGGTGCCGTCGGAGAGCATGTCGAAGGGCTCGTCGGCGACGAACAGGTCGAGCCACCCCGTCGGACCGCGCTCCGCGAGGACGTCCGGGATCGACGCGACGAACGCGGTCGCGTCGGCCTCGAGACGCACGGCGTCCGTGGCGGGGTACGCGGCGCGGTTCGCGCACGCCGCGAGCGCGGCGATCCACACCGTGAGCGCGGCGGCGCGGCGCGCGCTCACGCCTTCGAGATCGCGTCGCCCACGCGCACGCGCCCCGGCTCGACGACGCGCGCGTTCACGCCGCGCAGGTTCGCCGCGCGGCCGCGCTCCGAGTTCACGAACCGCAGGGCGGCGGAGCCGAAACGCTTCGAGAACTTCGCACAGCCCGTGTGCGGCACCTCGGTGACCTCGACCAGCGCGGACCCGAGCCGCAGTCGCGTGCCCGGCGGGAGATTGGCCTCGGACAGGTCGAGGTCGACGAAGAACTGGTCGCCGGCCGTCGCCCAGTTCTCGCGCGCGCCGCAGATCGCCTCGGCGGAGCGCGCGTTCATGATCGTGATCTGCATCTCGGGGCGCGCCGAACCGTCGGGCGTCCGGGTGCTCCCGCGCACGCGCCAGTTGTCGCCGACGACGCCGTCCTCGAGCGTCAGTTCGACCTCCTCGCGCGTCTCGCGTCGGTCGACGTCGGGGCGCACGGCGAGGTGCTGCACGACGCCCCTCTCGCGAGGTGCCGCGGCGACGTGGTCGAACGTCGCGTCGAGCTCCTCGAGCGTGCGGTGGACGGCTTCTGCTGCGTGGTCCACGGTCAGGACCTCGCGATCTCGAGGCCGCCCATGAGCGCGAGTCCGCCGATGCGGAGTCGCTTGCCGCCGACGACGTGCTCGGAACCGCGCTTCGTCGAGACGCCGCCCATGATCGGCAGGACGCGGCTCTCCACGGTCCAGTCGTCGGGGACGACGATCGTGCCGCCGCCCATCACGCACAGCACGTCGAGGTCGACGACGTCCGCGTCGGACGGGAAGCGCGCGTGGCGCAGGTCGAGCTCGAACCCGCCCATCACGGCCGCCGCGTCGCCGCCGGCGAACACGTCGCCTCCGAGCCGCACCTCCTGACCGGACCAGAAGGCGACGATCGCGACCGATCGCCCGTCGGGACGCGCCGCGCGTCGGGTGAAGGCGCGTCGCACGAGGTACGCGCCGACGACGGCGGGCAGCGCGGAAGCGAGCAGGACCGACTCGGCCGGGTGGTGGTGGTCGAGGTCGAGCACCCTCGCCCCGAGGTAGCACGCCCCGACGACCGCGATCGCGACGCCGATCGCGCGAGCCGCGCGACGGTCGCCGAACAGGAGCTGCGCCGTGCCGAGCGCGAGCGCGATCGTCGGGACGAGGAGTCCGACGCGCGACGGATCGCGGAGGACGAAGGCGTGCAGGACTCCGGCGAGGGCGATGCCGACGAGCGCGGCGCCGGCGGCGAGTGCGGCCGACAGCTCGGGACCCTGGCGCTCGGCCCGGGGGTGGAGGGACGTCATGGCGAGGAGGCGCCGCGAGGGCTCGCGCGGGCGCGTCCACGATCCTACCGTCGGGGGCTCCGATCGCGCAGCCGACGCCTCACCTCAGCCTCCCCCGCCATGTCCAAGGACGACGACCACTACAAGAAGGACCTCCGCCGGCTGCAGATCGACCTTGTCGACCTCCAGCGCGACGTCATCGAGAAGGGCCGCAAGCTGCTCGTGATCCTCGAGGGTCGCGACGCCGCCGGGAAGGACGGGACGATCAAGCGCATGGTCCAGCACCTCTCGCCGCGCGAGACGCGCGTCGTCGCGCTGGGCAAGCCGAGCGACCGCGACGTGACGCAGTGGTACTACCAGCGCTGGGTCGAGCACCTGCCCGCCGGCGGCGAGATCGTCGTGTTCAACCGCAGTTGGTACAACCGCGCGGGGGTCGAGCGCGTGATGGGCTTCTGCGACGAGGACCAGCTGCGCCGCTTCTTCGACACGGTCGTCGACTTCGAACGGATGCTCGTGGGCTCGGGCATCGAGGTGCTGAAGTACTACCTCGACATCTCGCGCGACGAGCAGGAGGAGCGCCTCGAGGACCGGCGCGAGGACCCGCTCGCGCGCTGGAAGATCAGTCCGATCGATGCGGTCGCGCTCGAGCACTTCGACGACTACACGGCCGCGCGCGACGAGATGTTCGTCAAGACGCACCACCGTGACGTGCCCTGGACGGTGGTGAACGCGAACCACAAGCGCCCGGCGCGCCTCGCGCTGATCGGGGACCTGCTCCTGCGTACGCGCCGCAGCCACGAGGAGGAACCCGATAGCGAGGTCGTCTTCCGCTTCGACACGGAGGCGCTGACCGACGGTCGGCTCGCGCGCTGAGCGAAGGAGAAGGCCGCTCGTGAGGCGCTGTGCTCGGCGCCTTCGGCGCCGAGGACCACGCAGTTCACAGGGAGCCGGGGAGAACGGGGAGACCACGCGGCGCCGCCGAGGGCGGCGCGGGAGAACAGGACGTGACAATTGCTCCGTCGGTCCACGTTCGTGGTCTCTGTGTCCTCTGTGCCTCCCTGTGATCCATTCGCGCGGCCGGAAGGCCGCGCCGCGCCTCGAGGAAGTCGTCGAGGCGCTGTGCTCGGCGCCTGAGGCGCCGAAGCCCACGCAGGAAACACGAAGGGAGGACAGAAGGGACACGAAGAGCACGAAGGCGCCGCTTCGCGGCGCGGACGCAGGGACCCGCGAAGCGCGTCGCGCCCGCGGGTCTGTGTGTTCCTTCCGTGTGGTCCGCCGCCGAAGGCGGCGCCTTCCGGTTCTTCGCCTTCTTCGTGTTTCGATTCGTGTGGACGCGCGGCCGGTAGGCCGCGCAGCCTCGGAGGAGCACGAGGTGCTGCGCTCGGCGCCTTCGGCGCCGAGGATCAACACGAAGAACGGAAGAGAGGAAGGACGGACCGTGACCGATCTCCTTCCGTCTTGTCTTCGTGTTGCACTTATTGTGGCCGCGCGGCCGTTGGCCGCGCCGCCTCGAGAAGTGCACGAGGCCTCGGACCGACGCCCCTCAACGCCGCTGCTCGGGCGGCACGACGTTCGTGATCAGGCGCGACGCTCGGTGCGCGCGTGAAGAAGGTCCAGCCCCACTGCAGGAGGACCAGGACGCGATTGCGGAAGAGCGTGATCTGCATGAGGTGGACGAAGAGCCACACGAACCACGCGAGCACGCCCGCGGAATGCCAGCGTCCGATCATCGCCACCGCGCACCAGCGTCCGACCACCGCCATCTGACCGGGGTCCTCGAAGCGGAAGGGCTCGCGCGGACGACCGTCGAGGTCGCGCAGGACCTGGCGCGCGGCGTGGCGTCCCTGCTGGAGCGCGACGGGCGCGACGGCGGGCAACGGTGCGTCGCCCTGATGGCGGAAGCTCGCGAGGATCGCCGACGACGAACACCTCGGGGTGACCGGCGAGCGAGCAGTCCTCCTCCACCAGCACGCGGCCGCTGCGGTCGACGAGGTCCGTCCGGTCGCCGACGAGCTTCCGCCCGATCGGCGCGGCGACGGCTCCCGCCGCCCACAGCACGGTGCGCGTGCGCACCCGCTCCTTTCCCTCCTTCCCCTCGACGACGACGTGGTCGTCGGCGACCTCGACGACCTTCGTGTCGACGAGCACCTCGACGTGGAGCGCGTCGAGCTTCTCCACGGCGCGCCGCGACAGGTCGTCGGGGTACATCGACAGCACGCGCCCGCCGGCTTCGACGAGGAGGATGCGCGCGTGGCTCGGGTCGATGGAGCGGAAGTCGTGCTCGAGCGCGTAGTGCGCGGTCTCCGAGAGCGCACCCGCGAGTTCGACGCCGGTCGGGCCGGCACCGACGATCACGAAGGTGAGGAACTCGCGCTCGACCTCGGGGTCCTCGCAGCGCTCGGCCGCCTCGAACGCGAGGAACAGCCGCCGCCGCATCTCGGTCGCGTCCTCGATCGTCTTCAGACCCGGTGCGACGCGCTCCCACTCGTCGTGACCGAAGTAGCCGTGTCGCGCGCCGCACGCGACGACGAGCGCGTCGTAGGAGAGCTTCCGCTCCGCGAACGCGATCTCCCGCGCGTCGAGGTCGACGGCTTCGACCTCGCCGAGCAGGACCGAGCAGTTGCGCTGCTTCGAGAGCAGCGCGCGCAGCGGCGCCGCGATGCTCGCCGGCGTCAGCTCGCCCGTGGCGACCTGGTAGAGCAGCGGCTGGAAGACGTGGTGGTTCTTCCGGTCGACGAGCACGACGTCGACGTCCGCGCGGCGCAGTTCGCGCGCCGCGGCGAGTCCGCCGAACCCGCCGCCCACGACGACGACCCTGGGCCTCTTCCCTTCGTTCGCTCCGGTCCTCACGTCGACGCTCCTGCGGAGGAGCGTACGTCGTGGAGCGTCAGGGTTCGAGTCGGTAGAGCGACTCGTCGTAGAGGTGCCAGGGCAGCAGGGCGTGCGCGAGCGCGTCGCGCACGAGCTCCGGGTCGGCCCGCTCCTCGGGGACGAGTTCCTCGTCGACCAGTCGGAACTGCCGCGGCTCCTTGTGCGGCTGGTGCACGATCACGCGGTCGCCGGCGAGGAACGCGTTCGTGTCGTAGTACTGCATCACGGCGCGCCCCTCGCGGTGCTCGCCGGGCGCCAACAGGTCGCGGCCGATCATCGGATGCACGAGGTCGAGACCCGTGAGGCCGAGCGCCGTGGTCGGCAGGTCGATCTGGCTCGCGACGCCGTCGTAGCGCTCGGGTTCGAGCCCGGGCGCGATGACGAGCGCGGGGATGCGGTAGTGGTCGACCGGCACGAGGTCGTGCCCGTACACGCGCGCGTCGTGGTCGGCGACGACGACGAAGACGGTGTGCTCGTAGTAGTCCTCCTGCTTCGCGAGCTCGAAGAACTTCCCGATCGAGTAGTCGGCGTACATCACCGCGTTGTTGCGCGTCGCCGGGTCGGGTTCGTAGGGCTCGAACCGCCCCGCCGGGTACTCGTAGGGCGTGTGGTTCGAGGTCGAGAGGACGAGCGAGAAGAACGGCTGGTCGCCGTAGGAGCGGAACAGCAGGTTCGCCTCGCGCATGAGGTCCTCGTCCGACACGCCCCAAGTGCCCTCGAAGACGGGCTCCTCGAAGAACGTGCCGCGGTCGTGGATGCGCGTGAAGCCGTTCCCGAGGAGGAAGCGGCGCATGTTGTCGAAGTGGCTCTCGCCGCCGTAGACGAAGGAACTCTCGTAGCCGTGCTGCGCGAGGAGCGTCGCGATCGTGAAGAAGCCGCTCTGCGACTTCTCGAGCTTCACGACGCTGCTGCCGGGCGTCGGGAGGAAGCTCGAGAGGACGGCCTCCATCCCGCGGACCGTGCGCGTCCCCGTCGCGCGCAGCGCGGTGAAGAGCACGCCCTCGTCCGCGAGGCGGTCGAGGTTGGGCGTGAGAGGCAGACCGCCGAGGCAGCCCACGAATTCCGCGCCGAGGCTCTCCTGCAGGAGCACGACGACGTTACGCGCGGTGCCGTGGCCGCGCTGGTGGTGCACGAGCGGCAGCGCGTCGTCGAGGAAGTCCTCCGGTGCGACGTCCATGTACGACCTGACGCGCGCGAACATCTCGTCCGCGGGCATCGTGCCGTACATCTTGTCCGGCGCGGACTCGCTCTTCAGGTTGTAGGCGGCGAAGGCCGCGCTGTAGCTCGAGTTGAGCGCGAGCTGCGAGGCGAGCTGGTTGTCCGAGAAGAAGACGTTGCTGGCGTTGAAGGGACGGTGGTCGAGCGTGCCGCGCGCGCCGAGGAACAGCAGCACGAGCAGGACGGGACCGACCGCGAGGCGCGGGAGGAACTCGAATTCGGCGCCGCGCACCGCGCGCATCGACGCACGCCACACGAACCACACCGTCGCGAAGATGCCGACGACGAGCAGCACGAGCTGCGGCAGGTACTTCGCGAACACCATCCCGGCGATCTCCTGCGAGCCGCCGATGTACTCCACGAAGATCCGGTTCGGCCGGTTGTCGTACTCCGCGATGAACGGCCAGGTGAGGAGCTCCATCCCGACGAGTCCTCCGGCGAGCAGCGCGAGCCACGCCGCGTAGGGGTACGCGATCCGCGAGAGCCGCCGGCCCGGTGCGAGCAGCACCATGAGCGCGATCGGCACGAAGCCGTAGGAGAGCGTGACGACGTCCGTCCAGAGCCCGTAGGCGAGGAGCTCCGTCCGCTCACCCGGACCGAGCCGGTCGCCGTAGGCGAGGGACAGTGCGAGCCGCGACGCGAAGAGCAGGAGGATGCCGGCGACGTAGGGCCGGACGACGACGCGAACAGCGGTCCTCATGGCCCCCGGACGGGTTTCGGATTCGGTCATGGTCGGGGGCGGCGCGCGTTCGGAGGGGCGCGGACGACCCCGGATGGTGCCTCCGACAAGGGGCGATCAAGGCGAGGTGAACGATCTGTCATCTCGGGCGGCGCGGGGCTCCCGAGGCGGTGGAGCGCCCCCGGCGCCGACCCTCCGACACCTCGGCCCCCCCGTCCGGTCGCCCTCGCGAGGCTCCTCGCCCCCCCCGCGCGCGGGACCCCGCCCGCCCGGGAGCGGGAATCCGCCTTCCGCTCCTGCGGCGCCGCGCGAGCGGCCGACGCCGACCTCGGACCACCGTGTACATCCAGGGCAACGGCAACGGCATCTACTCGGGCGCCTCCTTCAGCGTGAAGGGGTCGGGCGCCGCGTTGTCGCCCGCGCCGAGCGCCGTCGGCGGCCCCAGGGCGACGATCTACGACCTCGCCCGCACCTTCGAGGAATGCGCGACCTCGGGGCGGCGAGCCGGTGACGAACTTGGCAGCGCCTCGGCGTCGAAGCGGGACGCGCGGACTGCTCGCGCCGCGCGTGCTCTCCGACTTCGCCCTCGGGATCTCGACGCAGGCGTCGGCGACGACGCTGCGCTCGACCGAGGAGGTGAACACCGTCGCCACCTCGTACTCGACGCACGAGCCGTCGTGGACCGGCGGCTCGGGCGCCGACGTCGAGGTCACGGGGATCTACGACGGCTCGGTGGGCGACACGACGCTCACGTTCGAGGTGACACAGGTCGGGATCCTGTTCATCCCGAACCAGATCGAGGTGCGCGACGGCAACGGTGCGCTGGTCGACACGCTCTCCTTCCTCGACGGTCAGGCGACGGGTCAGCACGCGCTCTCGAACGGGCTGTCGGTGCACTTCACCTCGTCGTCCTTCTCGAACGGCGACACGTTCTCGATCGACGTCTCGAACAGCACGGGGAGCACCGTGCGGACGGGCGCCGCCTTCGACGGCACGCTCGACGCCGCGCCCGAGTTCGATCCCGGTCTCGGCGTCGGCGCGGGCTCGTTCCAGGTCAACGGGACGACGATCACCGTCGCCGCGAACGACTCGATCGACGCCGTGCTCGCGAAGATCACGGCTTCGGCGGCCGACGTGAACGCGACGTTCGACGCGGCGACGGAGTCGATCGTGCTCGAGCGCAAGTCGTCGGGTTCCGCGAACGGGATCACGCTCTCGAACGACACGTCGGGGTTCCTCGACGCGACGAAGCTGACGGGCGCGACCGCCGTCGCGGGCACGGACGACGAGCGCGCGCTGCCGCTCGACCAGGTGGCGGCCTTCGCGGGCGTCTCGACGGGCAACTTCCTCGTCAACGGCGTGTCGATCTCGGTCGACGTCGCGGTCGACACCATCCAGGACGTGCTCGACCGGATCGGAGCGAGCGTCGCGGACGCGGAGGCCGAGTTCACGTCGGGCGACCAGCGGATCGTCGTACGCGCGAAGGGCTCGAAGACGCTCTCGCTCGACGACGGCACGTCGGGGTTCTTCAGCGCGCTCGGCATCGACACCGGGAACTTCGAGGCGACTCCGGGGCGCAGCGGCGTCTCGATCCGCGACAAGGGACGCTTCGAGCGCGCGCTCGAGGACTTCGTCGGTCAGCTCGGCGACCTCGTGCGCCTCCAGATCGGCGGCACGGGCGCGGGCACGCTGTCGACGACGAAGAAGACGCTCTCCGCCGCGATGGGTCGCGCGTTCTCGAAGATCCTCGGCGTGTCGGGCGACGGC
Organism: Planctomycetota bacterium; assembly: GCA_041398665.1. GTDB lineage: Bacteria > Planctomycetota > UBA1135 > UBA1135 > Rohdeia. Next base: position 56,985 of record JAWKUH010000012.1, read on the forward strand.
GACCTGCGCTCGAAGCTCGGCATCGATCTCGTCGAGCCCGGCGGGCGAGCGCGAGGCTCGAGTCTCGACGTCCGACCTGGAAGCGCGTGCGGCGCGATCCCGGCGCCCTGCTCGAGTTCCCTGTTCGCGACCGAGGAGGACGACGGCGTCGCCGGTCTGGTCGCGGAGATCGACCGCGAGGTGGCAGAAGGCCTTCATGAGCGCGGCGGTGCTCGTCGACGGCACCGGCGTGAAGCTCGACCTCGTGGCCCTGATCCGCGCGCGCCGCCGGTTCGACGGACCGGCCCGTCGCCGCGCGTCAATCGCCCTCGTGCGGGACGAGCGCGAGCACGACGCAGGCGCTTCCCTCGTCCGCGCCCGCGACCTCCACCTCGGCCTCGCGTCGACGCGCGCGCACGACGAGCGAGTCGCCGCCTGCGAGTTCGATCGGCTCCTCCTCGCCCGACACGCGCACCCGCGACGCTCCTGTGCGGGCGTGCACGACGAGGATCGCCCCCCGGGACACCGTCTCGCGCACGCGGCGGCGACCGAGCAGGTAGTTCGCGACCTCGACCTCGGCGCAGCGCTCGCGCACGATCGCGGCGAGGACCTGCACACCTCCGTCGCCGCGCACGCGCGACGCTCCTCCACCGCGCAGCACGAGGGGCTCGCCGCGTCGCGCGCGCAACGACTCGCCGGAGTCGCGAGCGACGACGAGCCCTTCGCGCGAGCACGACGAGCGCGAGGACGTCGTCCTCGCCGAGGCTCCACTCCCGTCGAGGCTCCGCGGCCGCGCACAGGCGCACCTCCGCGTCGCCGCGCCCGCCGAGCGCTCCCGGACGACAGTTCCGACCCGCCGTCGTCGCGACCCTCGATCCACTCGACGTCGTGCACCGCCGTCACCCTCGCGGCGACCCTACACCGCGCGCGCGGCGCGAACGTCGGGACGGTGCGAACCGGCCGAGTCGATCCCAGCTCCGCCACGAGGTGCGCGAGGCGTTCCTTCGTGCTCTCCCAGTCGCGCGAGCGCAGGCAGCCAGGCGACGCCCGCAGTCGGACTCGCGTCGGGACCCGTGACGTGCCGAAGGCCGGCCCGTGACCGGCGAGGCCCGGTGAGGCCCGGAGCGGAGAGTTGGACCCACAGGACGTCGGCCGACTCGACGGCGGCGCGCGACGCGGGCTCGATCCCGAGCGCCGCCCCGAGGACCGACACGTCGACGACGGGGACGACCACCGACACGTCGCCGCCGAGGACGCGCGCACGCAGCGTCCCCGTCGAGGCGCACGCGCCAGGCGCGCCGCCGGTCGAGGAGACTCCACCAGCGCGCGTCGAGCCGCTCCTCCACGCGTTCGACGTCGACGAAGGCGAGCCCGAAGGAGTGTCCGTCCTGCGCGATCTGGTTGTGCCGGACGAAGCCGACGAGTTCGATCGCGTCACCGTCCTCGCGTCGCACCAGTCGCAGGTGCAGGTGCGTGTTCGGCTCGGGGGGCGCGACGCCGCGGGGCAACCGGAGGCGCGCGCCGCCGGCGCAGCAGTCGACGAACGCGGCGTCGACGCCCTCGTTCGAACCGGGGCCGGAGGATCTCGCAGGCGAAGCCGGAGAGCACGGCGTCCTCGCGCCGGACGTACCGGCGGCGGAGGAGGCGCGCGAGCCAGTCGGGCCGCGCAGGACTCGCTTCGATCCATGGAGTGGCAGCTCCTTCGGTCGCGCGCGTGATCGTCGGGGGGGGGGTCGACGTCGGACTTCGAGGCGGCGAGTCTGACGGCGCCGCGCGCCCCTTGGGTCCGCACTTCTCGCGGACACGAAGATGGGACCCAGTTCCGGGAGCTTCGTGGGGGAGCTGAGCGCTCCCGCACACCGCGCGGCCGTGCGCGGACCCGGCGCGAGCGTCAGGGGTGCACGGGGACCCGCGCGACGAAGGTGCGGCCGGGGTCGCCGGTCGACGCGGTGAGCACGAGGGCCGCGAGCTCGGGCTGCGCGCGCCCGCGGAACGTCTCCTTCCCGCCCACCTCGACGACCACGTCGCGCTCGAGGTCGAGGACCCCGGCGTCGAGGAGCACCCACAGCCCCGTCGTGTCGGCGTCCGCCGTGATGCGCACGGTGTTCGCCTCGCGATCGAGCCGCGCCTCGACGATCGCGTTCGGCACGGGGTGCTCCCAGAAGAGCCAGTGCATCTGGCGCTTCCAGTCGAGCGTCGGCTGCCAGACGATCGTGTCGGGGTGCGTGGCACGCGAACGCGACGCGACCTTCTCGAGCAGCGCCTCCATGCCGCCGGGCGGGAGGTCGTGACCGCGACCCTCGACGCGCCAGTACTCGAAGTCGTAACCGCCCCAGCGTTCGCGCGCCTCGCCGAGCTTCTTCACCGCGACGTCGTTCGCCTCGGGCGGGACGTTGGGGTCGCCGCCGCTCTGGTAGATCACCATCGGGACGTTGCGGAGGTTCGGGACCACACCCTCGATCACGTCCACGAACGTCCCGTCGCGATCCATGATCGGTGTGGGAGCACCGGCCGACGGGGCGAGCGCCGCGACGAGGTCGCTGTGGTGCCCGCCGAGCGTCCAGGTCCCGTAGCCGCCCATCGAGTGGCCGGAGAAGAAGACGTGGTCGGCGTCGACGCCGAAGGTGCGGCGCGCGCGCTCGGCGAGCTCGATCACGAACTCCTCGGTGCCCGAGTCCGTCCAGCCGTGCTCCGTCTTCTCGAGCACCTCGGGGAACACGCCGACCCAGCCGAGCTTCGAGCAGGCCGAGTCGTAGGCCGACGCCGCCGAACCGGCGTCACCGGACCCCGCGCCGCCGCCGTGCATCCCGATCAGCAGCGCCTTCGGGTTCCGGGTGCGACCACCGACGATGTAGAGGCCGCGCTCGTCGTCCTCCCACAGGAAGTGGCGGCCCGACTTCTTCTCGAGCTCGGGCCCCTTCTCCCACAGCTTCGCGATCTCCTTCCGCCACTTCACCTCCGCCTTCGCGTCGAGCGGCCGGAAGGAGCGCGAGGCGCTTCGAGGATCGCGTCGCGGCGCTCGCTCCTTCGGCACCGACTCGCGCAGGCCGACGAACTCCTCGACGAGCGCCTCGGTCTCGCGCGCGTTCGGCGGCTCCTCCTGCGGTGCCGCCGCGACGTGGGCGAACAGCGCCGCGACAGGCGCGAGCGGGGCGGTGACGGTACGAGCGACGTTCCTGCGCATCTCGGCTCCCTCCGGTGGAGGAGCGTAGCAGCGCGCGCGTCAGCACCGATCGCCTCCGGTCGAAGGAGTCTTCTTCGCGGCGCCCCGGTCCCGTAGTGTCCGCGTGATCACGGACCTCGCGCAGCACGTCCCGGAGAGCCTCCCGCGCTTCGACGTCGTCGTCGTCGGCAGCGGCCCGGCCGGCGGCACGCTCGCGAACGAGCTCGCCGGGAAGGGTCTGCGCGTCGCGGTGCTCGAGAGCGGACGGCGCTCCCCCACCGCGCGCGGCGACGCGCTGCGGGCCGTCGAGTTCGACGGGCTGCCGATCAAGGAGTACTCGCGCGAGCGCGTGCTCGGCGGCGCGTCGACGACCTGGGCCGGACTCTCGAGCCCGCTCGACCCCATCGACTTCGAGTCGCGTCCCGTCCTCTCGCGTCCCGGTTGGCCGATCGAGCGCGCTGCGCTCGTGCCCTACTGGCAGCGCGCGGCGGAACGCTTCCGCTTCCCCGAGTTCGCCTCGTTCGACCCGTCCAGCCTCGCGGACCTGCGCGCGAAGGGCGACGTCGCGCCGACGTTCGCGGGCATCGACGAGAAGGTGTTCCTCGCGCGGACCGAGCCGCAGGACTTCGGTCGCGAGTTCCAGGCGCCGTACGAGGGCGACGACGTGCACCTCCTGCTCGACGCGACGGTGCTCGAGCTCGTGCCGGACGAGTCGCGGCGCCGCGTCGCGGCGGTGAAGGTCCGCAACTCGGAGGGACGCGAACTCGAGGTCCGCGGCGAACGTTTCGTGCTCGCGACGGGAGGGATCGAGAACGCGCGGCTCCTCCTCGGCTCCGCGGGCTTCGGCGAGCGCGGCGTCGGCAACGAGCACGACCAGGTCGGTCGTTGCTTCATGAACCACCCGAAGAACTACCACGGCGTCCTGACGCTGCGCGCACCCGTGCAGTCGCTGCCGTACTTCTTCGGCTGCATGTACCGCGGCTTCGCGGGTTACGCGGGGCTGCGACTCGACGAGGAGACGCAGCGCGGACGCGGACTCCTCAACTCGTACGTGCGCTTCGAACCGCTCTTCCCCTGGTCGGACAGCGAGGGTGTCGAGTCGCTCGTGCTGCTCGCGAAGCGGTCGAAGTTCCTTCTCGACCACTGGCGCCGTCGCGGGGCGAAGGGCGACGCCGTCGTCGAGCTGCGCGACTATTCCGAGACGGGCGACGACTCGGACCTCCAGAACGCGCGCAAGAAGGGCGGCGACTGGGTGCGGCTCGGCTGGAACGTCGTCGCCGACGCACCGCGCGTCGCACGCTACGCGACGAGCCGCCTGTTCGAGCGGCGCCGCCCCAAGGTCCGACGCGTGAGGCTGCGCAACTTCATGGAGATGGAACCCGATCCTTCGAACCGCGTCGTGCTGTCGGACGCGCGCGACGCCGACGGGAGACCGGTCCCGCGCGTCGCGAGTCGCTGTACGGAACTCGACCGGCGCTCCTTGGTCGAGCTGCACGAGGTCCTGCGGAATGAGTTCGCGCGCACCGGGCTCGGCGATCTCGAGAGTTCGCTGTCGGTCGAGGGCGAGTGGCCGATCGACCAGGACGCGAGCCACCACCTCGGGACGACGCGCATGGGCGACGACCCGAGGACGAGCGTCGTCGACCGCGACCTCCGCGTGCACGGCGTCGCGAACCTCCATGTCGCGGGCGGCTCGGTCTTCGCGACGAGCGGCTGCGCGAACCCGACCTACACGATCGTCGCGCTCTCGATCCGACTCGCCGAACACCTCGTCGCGTCGACGCGCGCGGGAGCGGTGCGATGACGCGCCGCACCATCGGCGTCGTCGGTGCCGGCGAGCGCATCGTGAACGACGGCCTGCCCGTGATCGCGTCGCTCGCCGACGAGCTGGACCTCGTCGGCGTGTGGTCGCGCACACCGCGCACGCTGGCGGTCGGCGGATCCGAGGTCGAGGTGAAGGGCCTCGAGGACCTCGAGGCGCGCGGCCTCGCGGGGATCGACCTGCTCTGGGTGGTCGTCGCGAAGGGCGCCGTGCCTCGCGTGCTCGAGCGCCTCGTCGCGCTCGGCACCGGCGACACCGAGCTCGTCGTCGAGACACCGGTGCTGCTCTACAAGTTCCTCTCGAAGCGCCGTCTGCTCGAGTCGTTCCGCTCGACCTGGGTCAGCGAGGACTGCGCGTACCTGCCGATCTTCGAGACGCTCGACCGCTTCGTCGCGACCGGCGCGATCGGTTCGCCCGTGCGCGCGGTCTTCGACCGCTGCGCCTACGCCTACCACGGCGTCGCGATGTCGAAGCGCTGCCTCGGCGCGCGCCCGATCTCGCGCGCGACGCGACGACGCGGGGAGGGCGACACGCGCGTGCGCACGCTGCGCCTGCCCGGCGGGCGGAGCGCGACGATCGTCGAGCCGCGCGAGTACGCGAAGGGTGTCCTGACGCTCGAGGGCGAGCGCGGCGCGGTGTCCGACCGACCTGGACGCGAGCACCTGCTCGAAGCGGTGGTACGCGACGACCGCTGTGTCGGCTTCCGCATCGGCGACGTCGTCACCGAGCTCCTGCCCGTCGAGTCCGAGTTGCTCGGCCCGCTCGCGCCGGGCGGCGGCGTCGTGCCGAACATGCACGGACTGAAGCGCGTCGGCCTGCGGCGCCTCTTCGCCGAACGCGCGCGCCGCGAGGGCGGCTACCACGTGAACGAAGGTCTCGAGGACATGGGCGTCGACTGGCACCTCGAGCGCTTCGGCCTGTGGCTGCGGAACCCGCTGACGTCGCCGACCTCGAGCTTCCCGCCCTGGCTGTTGCGGACGCTCGGGCGCTGAGCGCGGCGTCGAAGCGACCTCCCCGACGGCGAACGGCCGGCGCCCCTCGCGGGACACCGGCCGTCGGTTCCGCGGGACCCGCCTCCGCGGACCCCGGCGCCGTGCTTCGTGCGATCAGCCCAGGCGCGAGCGCGAGGCGAGCACCAGTCCGCCGCCGATCAGCAGGAGGGCGCCGGCCCCGAGGAGGTTCGCGTCGATCTCGGGCACGCCCGTCGGCGTCGGGCCGCAGTCGCCGCCCCAGCTGCCCCAGTCGTCGCAGTCGTCGTTGTGCCAACCGTCGTCGCAGTCGTCGCCCTGCTGCTGACCCTGGTTGCCGTCGCCCCAGTGGTTCCAGAAGGAGTTCCAGAAGCCCCCGAACCAACCGCCACCGGAACCGGCGGCGTGGGCGGGCGTGGTGAAGAGAGTGGCGGCGGCCGCGGCAGCGGCGAGCGTGCGGGTGATCTGCATGGTCGTGGTCGTGTTCGTGGGTCCAGGGGGCGCCCCTCTGCGCCCGCACTGGAACCGTACCCCGCGAACCGTCGAGGGTCGGAGGAGGCCTGTTGCCGGCGGCAACCATGCGCGGCGAAGCATTGCAACCGCCGAGTACTGTCCCCGTTCGCTGGTGACGCCCGCCGGGAGAGCCTGGAAGGGGTCGCCCGCGCGCTGCCCGGCCGCCCTGGCGGGACGTCCCGCGGGGCCGGGGCTCCCCGTCACCAGCGAACGGGGACAGGACCTCCCGGGGGCAGGGCGCCTGACATCCGGACTCAGTCCTCGGCCCCGCGCCCTGCTCCGGTCGATCCCCGCGGGATGCGGCTCTCCCTGTGCCTCATCGTCCGGGACGAGGTCGACCTCCTCCCGGCCTGCCTCGAGTCCGCGCGGCCCCACGTGGACGAGATCGTCGTGGTCGACACGGGCTCGCGCGACGGGACGCTCGACGTGGCGCGCGCGGCGGGCGCGCGCGTCGTCGAACTCGCCTGGACCGACGACTTCGCAGCGGCGCGCAACGCGTCGCTCGCGGCGGCGAGCGGCGACCACGCGCTCGTGATCGACGCCGACGAGCGCGTCGCCGACACGTCGGCTCGCGCGAAGTTCGAAGCCTACGTCGCTCGCCGTGCCGACGGGGTGGGACGCGTCGTGATCGAGAACCGCCCGGGCGGGTCGCGCACGGAGGTGAGCCGTCTGCTCCCGCTGGACGGCAGGCACCGGTTCGAGGGTCGCGTGCACGAGCAGGTCGTGCGCACCGACGGCGAACCGCACCGGGGCTCGACGGGCGTGACGTTCGTCCACCTCGGCTACGACCCGACCGTCGTCGCGGCGCGCGGCAAGGTGAGGCGCAACGTCGAACTCCTGAGGCGCGAACTCCTCGAACGCCCCTACGACGGCTACCTGTGGTACCAGCTCGGGCGCACGCTGCGCGGCGACGGTGCACGTACGCCGAAGCGCGCGAAGCCCTGGAGCGATCGCTGATCCTCGGACCGCCCGACGCTCCGTACGCGGCGAGCATGGTCGAACAACTCGGCTACGCGCTGCGAGCCCTCGGTCGCTCGACGGAGGCGTCGCGTCTGCTCGAGCCGTTCGCTCGCGCGTGGTCGGACCGCGCCGACACGCGGTTCCTCGCGGCGCTCCTCGCGATGGACCAGGGACACGTCGACCGCGCGCGCCGCGGCTTCCTCCGCTGCCTCGAACTCCGGGGGCACGCACCCCGACGGCGGCGAGCACGACCCGGCGCGAGCACGATCGCCCCGGCGCACAACCTCGGCGTGATCGCCGAGGTGCAGTGCGACGGAAGAGGCGCGCTCGTGGTACGAGCGCGCCCTGCAGTTCGATCCGTCGCACCGCGCGAGCCGCGCGCGGGACTCGAGCGGCTCGCGGCGCGCACTTCGGCCTGACTCGGTCCGGCTCGCGGTGCGCCCGTCACCAGTACGGGTGACTCACCCGCCGTCGCCCTCGCGGCGAGGCGGCGGGAGCGGCGCGGGCTCGGGCAGCGGCGAGCGTCCGGCCGCGCAGCGCCGACGCGTCCTTCGGGATGCGCGTGGCACGGAACAGGCTGCCGCTCGACATGCCGCCGGGGCCGCCGCCGCGTCGTCCGTCGGGACCGCCCGGCCCGCCCGCGCCGCCGGGGCCGCGGCCCGGCGGGAACGGCCAGCCGTCCTCGCCGCGCGGCGGACCGCCCTCGGACCAGGACCGTCCGGCGGGGTCCCTTCCGGCGGGGTCCGTCCGGCAGCGGTCCGCCCTGGGGAGGCCGCCCTGTCCGCCCTGGCCACGCGGTCCGCGCCGCATGCCGCGGCCGCCGCGACCTCCCGGACCCGCGCCGCGGTCGCCGCCGAACGGATTGACGAACTCCCACACGACCTCGCCCGCGCGGTCGACCTCGAGGATGCGACCCGCGGGACCGTCGCAGACGATCGTCGAACCGTTGGGGAGTCGCTGAGCTCCCGAGATGAAGCTCGCGTGGAAGCGCTGCGACTCCAGGGTGCCGTAGCTCCACGCGGGAGCCTCGGGGCCGAAGGGCTCGCGACCCTCGCGCAGGAAGCCCTTCTCGGGATCGAACGGCAGCAGGATCTCGTCGACCGTGGAACGATCGCCGCCCGGTCGGCCGCCGCCGTTGTTGAAGACGGTGAGCCGCAACCCGTCGTCGCCGACGACCCACTCCGGGTCGTGCTGTTCGAACAGCGTCCTCGAGCTCGCGTTGCCCGCTCCGTAGTGCACCGGGTTGCCCCAGCGGTAGAGGATGTCGCCGCCGCGTCCGTAGCGTCCGCCCTTCGAGGTCGCCGCCTGCTCGGTCGTCGTCGAGTGGTCGACGACGAACACCTCGCTCAGGTGGCGCGACGAGATGACGATCAGGTCGTACTTCGCGCAGTAGTCGATGCCGTTGGTGTGCATCCAATCCCCGCCCTCACCGGGACCGTTCCGACCGTTGCCGCGCTGCGCCGGAGCGGAGGCGTCGATGTAGCCGAGCTCCTCCATCTGCTTGCGCTGCGCCTCGAGTCGCGCGCGCTCCTCCGCCGTGACGGGCCGGTCGTCGCGATGGTCGGCGTTCACGTCGAGCCGTTCCGGATGGAGCGGGACGTCGCCGTAGTTCGCCTTCGTGGAGTCGAAGTCCTGGATCAGGTGGTCCGCGGCGCGCCACTTCCAGACGACCTCGGCGCCGGAGGGAGCCGTGGGCCGCAGCTCCATGATCACGTCGGGCCAGAAGCCGTCCTCGCCGACGTGTTCGGGGTCGCGCCCGAGGGCGATCGCCGCGTCGCGGTCGAGATACTCCCAGGCGACGACGAGCACGTTGCCGTTCGGCATGGGCTCGACGTCGTGGTGCGAGTAGAGCTCGTTCGACGAGATCACGTGTTCCCACACGACGTTCCCGTCCCAGTCGAACTCCTGGATGCGGCCGCCCTCGCCGCCCCCGCCCATCCGGTCGTTGCCCTCGCGCGCCGTCCGCAGGAGGTGGCCGTCGTCGAGCAGGTAGGCCGACTGACCCGGCGGGTACTGCGACTCCCAGCGGTGGACGACGCGCCCCTCCATGTCGACGAGGTAGGTCGTCGTCGACTGCAGCGGCGCGAGCAGCGTGTAGCCGTCGAGGGCGGCGTCCGTCCGGCGGATCAGGCCCTTGCGCACCTCCTCCTGACCCTCCTCCTGCGGTCGTTCGCGCTCGGGAGGCCGCGCGTCGGGGCGCTCCGGCGGTGCGCCGTCCTGCGCGACGAGGTCGGACGGAGCGAACGGGAGGACGAGGGCGAGTGCGAGAGCGGTGCGCATGGCGTTGGTCGTCGGTGCGTGCGGAGCGAGCCCACGCGCGACGGTCGATCCGTGCGGCGCGAGGGTGCGAGCTCGTTGGCGAACGCACACCCTAGCCGCACGATCCGACCGGCAGCGGTCGCGGACGCGAAGGGCTCCCCACGTTGCGAACGCCTGCGACGCGCACGACCCCGACGGCGCCGTCGCGCCCGCCGGGGTCGTGCCGGGTCCGGGCCGCTGCTACTTGCCGGGCGTCTGCGTGCCGACCTGGTGCGTCTTGCCGCCGAGCCCGAGCTTCGCGATGTCGTCGAGGAAGCGCATGTCCGCCTCGCCGATCCCGACGCAGTGGATCTCGACGTGACGGAAGAGGTTGAGCCGCGCGAGGTCGTCGAGCAGGTGCTCGCGACGGACGTAGGGCCCGAAGTAGTGCAGCTGGTCGGCGTCGGGCTGCGCGACGCGGCTCTCGGGATCGCCGATCGGGTCCTCGCCGTAGTTCTTGTCGCGCGCGTCCCAGTCGTCCCAGGTCGGATCGCCGTCGGAGAGCACGAAGATCGTGTCGGCGCCCTCGAGCATGGCCTTGGGATCGATGTACTCCTCGCTCTCGGCGAGGCCCTTCCCGCGGACCTGGAAGGCGCGGCGCAGTCCGCCGTGCAGGTTGGTCTTGCCGCGCAGCGTGCCGTCGGGCCGCTCGGTCGTCGGCGGCCCGGGCGCGATCGCGTCGAGCTCCTTGATGACCTTCTGCACGTTGTTCTTCGACGCCTCCGTCATCCCCGGCGTGGAGTCGATGAGACCCGCGACGTCACCGAAGTAGACGACGGCGAACTCCTTGTCCTTGTCCAGACGCTGGAGCGAGATCTTGAGGTGCTCGCGCGCCAGGTCGAAGCGGTTGTTGACGCGCTCCCACGGAATGTCGTCGACCGTCGGGATCTCGTCCTTCTTCTTCTTCTTCGGCTTGGGGTCGTCGCCCGTCGTCGGACCGCGCTTCGGCTTGATCTCGATGTCGATCGGCTTGCACATCGAGTCCGACATGTCGATCACGTACACGATCCGCTTGCCCGTGGCCTCGAGGCCGAAGAAGCTGGGTCGCGTGACGGTGTTGCCGCCCGAGTTGGGGCGCGGCGGACCTCCGGACTCGCCGCGCGAACGGATCTTGTTGATCCACGGCGCGGACTCGAGGTAGAGCTGCTGCGAGCTGAAGGTCTGACCGAGGTAGCGCGCGAGGTTGAGCGCGGCGACGTCGGGCAGCTTGTTCTCGGGGTCGAGCAGGTGCGCGTAGGCCTCGGCCGTGGTCTGGAAGTCGTCGTCGCCCATCGCAGCCTTCTGCGAGAACAGCGCAGCTCCCATCTCCCCCACGAGCACCGCCTTCTCCTCGTCCTTGCGCGGCAGCTCGAGGCACAGACTCTGGATCGCCTGGAGCACCGACGGACTGCGCGCGTCGGCGAGCGCGCGCAGTGCAGCTCCGCGCAGGACCGCGTCCGCCCGGGTGTCGGTGATGACGGCCATCAGCTCGTCCGGTCCGCGGAATCGCCCGACGAAGGTGAGGGCGCGGTACCACAGGTAGGCGTCCGCTTCCTTGTCGTTCGCGAGGCGCCAGTCGTCCCAGCGCTGGACGAACTCCTCGGTGTTGAAGTACGTCGCGCAGATCCCGGCGATGAGGTAGCGGACCTGCTCCTTCGGCTCCTCCGGCCTCTCGTAGCTGTTCGCGAGGACGTCGAGCGCTCGCGGATCGCGCGTCTGGGCGAATTTCACCCGCCCGCGCGTGTGCATGATCAGCGGGATGCGACTCAGGTAGTCCTCGTACTGCGCCTTCGCCCGCTCGAACTCGTCGGCCGCCGACGGATCCGCGGTGCGCGCGTCCGCCGAACCGGGCGCCACGACGGCGGCGGAGGCGAGCACGGTCGTCGCGATCGCGACGACGAGGAGGTTCACGGGGAGGGACGCGGCGGGCTTGGTGATCCTCATGGAGTTCGATCGCGAGCTCGTGTGGTGCCGGGCGAGCGGCAGGACGATGCTACGGGAGCCGCCCGGACGGGGGTACCCCCTGCGCCGCCGGCGGGGACGCTTCGCGTCCGCGGAACCCGTGCCCGGCCCGTGCGGTGCGCGGCACCGCTCGCGGCGCGGTTCGGGACCGCACGCCGCTCGTCACCTCGGGCCGACGCGGACGCTCCGCGAGGCGGACTCGAGCCGCTCGACGAGCTCCGGGTCGACGCCCGCGGCGCGGGCACGGTCCGCGAGTTCGCGCGCAGTCGTGCGCGGCGTCGCACCGAGCCCGTCGGCCGCGTCGAGCGCCTCCGACTCGCGCGAGAACGCGTCCTCGATCGCGTCCGCGGCCGCGCTCCACTCCTCGGCGTCCGCGAGGAGCCGCGCCCTGCCGGCGAGTGCGAGCACCGCGTAGTGCGTCGACGAGGGCTCGAACGACGGCTCGTCGCGCGCGACGGCGTCGAAGCCGACGACGCTCGCGCCGTACGCCTCGCGCGCCGCGTCGAACTCGCGCGCGCGGACCGCGTGCTCCGCGGCGTAGAGGTCGGCGAGCGCGGCGTACCAGCGCACGTAGGGGTCGCCGTCGAACTCGCTCGCGAGCGCCGCGTACTCCGCGCGGAGTCCGGCCGACCCGCCGTCGCGCAACGCGGCGGCGCGGAAGAGGTCGTGCACGTCGCTCTCGTAGGGCTCGTCGCGCACGAGGTCGTGCAGGGCCTCCGACTCGTCGCGCCAGGCCTCGATCGCCGAGAGGAAGCGCACCTCGTCGAGACGGTCCTGCAGCTGCGCGCCCGGGTGTCGCCGGATCACGCGGTGACACGCCGCGACGTCGGCGACGAGCGAGGGTCCGAAGTCGTCGCCCGCCGTCATCGCGTCGTAGATCGCGCGCGTGCGCGTGCGCGCCGCGACGCGCAGGACCTCGAGCCCGAGCGGCGTGCCCACGAACTCGCTCCCGCGCGTCCGCAGCGCGTCGTGCGCCGCCGACTCCGCCGCCGCGAAGTCGCTCGTCAGCCAGGCCGAACTCGCGAGCACGGCGAGGCCGCGCTCGCCCGCGCGGATCGCGGCGGCCTTCGCGTCCTCGAAGTGGAAGAGCGGGTTCTGACCCTCGGCGAGCGCCGCGAGTCCGCAGCGCAGCGACGCCTCGGCGTGCAGCGCGTCGAGCTGCGGGTCGGACTCGCGTTCGCGCAGGAGATCCTCGACCGAGCGCAGCGCCCCGATCTCCTCCTCGAGACTGCCGTGCGCGCGCGAGTCCGGATCGGCGAGCGCGAGTGCAGCGGTGAGCAGCTCGACGTCGACCGAGTCGGAACGCGCCGCGACGCCGGCGAACACGCTGACGTAGCGCCGTGCGAGCGCGCGCCGCGCGCCGTCGGTCTCGGCGCGCGACCAGCGGCGCACGGCGTCGAGGAGCTCGCGGCCCGCGTCGGTCCGCACGTCGACGAGGCGGAACGCGCGCAGCAACAGGTCGGGCGGGAGCGCGCCGGGTCGCGACGCCGCGACGAGCGTCGCGCGCTCGCGGACGGCGGGCTCCGGGTCGAAGAGACCGAGCCGCACGAGCTGCGGGTGCAACGTGCGCGCGTCGACCGCGAGCGCGCGACCGAGCCACGGGATGCGCGCCGGGACCGAGGACGCGACGAAGAGCGACTCGAGACGGCTGCGGTGCTCGGCCCAGGGGCTGTCGAACAACTCGTCGAGCGAGAGTTCTTCGGCCGGACGCGGACGCTCGCCGGGGCGCACGCCGTGCTCCGCGAGCGCACGGTCGACGGCCGAGAGGTCCTGCACGAGATAGACGTCGAACAGGATCGAGCCGTCGGGCGCGACGCCGACGTGGCGCGGCGCGGCGCGCGTCCCGCGGAAGTAGCGCTCGAACAGCGCGGGCTCGATCGAGATCGCCTCGCCGTCGACGACGCTGCCGAAGCGCGGGTCCTCGATGCGACGTCCGCGGTCGTCGTGGTCGAGCGGCACGCGGCGGTCCGGCGACGCGACGACGCACACGAACCCGCGCGCGAGGTCGGCGAACGCGGGGTCGCGGTAGCGGAACCACGCGAACGCCTCGGACGCGTTCTCGCCGTCCATGTTGACGCACACGAGCAGCGGCTTGCCCGTGCGCCGCACGAGTTCGAGCGCGTCGTCGAGATCGCGCTGGAACGGCACGAGGCACGGCAGCGCGCGGCGCTCCTGGACCGTGCGCTCGTAGCGACCGCGCGGGCCGGTACCGAGCGCGTCCGACGGCGCGTCGGCGACGGGCGGCGGCGCGAGTTCGGCCGCCGAGAGCGTGCCGTCGCCGTCACGGTCGAGCGACCGACGCAGCGCGAGGAGGTCCTCGCCGCGGATCGCACCGTCCTTGTCGACGTCGAGCTCGGAGCGCAGCGTCAGGAGGAACACGTCGGGCGAGAACGCGTTGCGATCGGGATCGGTGAGCGTCTCCGCGCGCGCGATCCAGTCGTGCAAGGCCACCGGGAAGAGTCGACCGTTCGGATCCGCGGGCTGGGCGCCGAGGAACGCCGACCACTCCTCCGCCGTGACGACGCCGTCGCGCTCGCCGCCGTCGGCGAGCCGAAGCACGAGTTCCTGCACGAACCCGGCGTCTCCGGTGATCGCGTCCGTCCCGGTCGAGAACTCCTCGGAGTCGACGCTCCCGTCACCGTCACGGTCCCAACCCGCGAAGACGTCGCCGAGCTCCGCGACCGAGACGCGCCCGTCGCCGTCCGTGTCGATCAGCGGCGCGAGCAGTCGCGCGCACAGGTCCGTCGCGTCGACCTCGCCGTCGCGGCCCGGTCGGAAGCCGGAGACGAAGGTGCCCCACTCCGCCGGGGTCGACGCGCCGTCGCGGTCGAGGTCCGACGCGTTCCCGAGCAGGGCCGCCGTCGCGCTCCAGGACGACGCGTCGTCCTGCGCGCGGGCCGGGACGGCGTGGAGGAGCGCGACGACGCACGCCGCGACGACCGACCTCGTGAGCTCGCACATGGCTCGTGATCAGTCGAAGAAGCCGCGTTCGTAGTAGGCGAAGTAGATGCCGAGGAAGACCTGCATGTCGTCCCGGAAGCGTTCGCCGAAACTCATGCTCAGCACCTGACCGACGATCTCGCGGGTCGACGCGCCGAGCTTCTTGTCGTCCTTGTCGGGCTTGCCCACCGCCGGACCGAGTCGCAGCGCGGCGTAGCCGCCGCCGCCGGCCTCGGCGATGCGCTTGAAGGCCGACTCCGTCTCGCCCGGGACGGCGCCCTGGCCGCAGCCGATGCACGAGACGACGAAGGGGCGCGGTTCGCCCTTGCTGTCGCCGGTGACGGGACGGCGCCGACCGCTCTTGCCGGCCTCGAGCGGAGTCTCGTGCGCCTTGCGAGCGAGTTCCTCCGCGCGCGGCACGTCGGGCGGGTGCGGCGGCGCGTCGCCCATGACGATGACGAGCTTGTTGGTCGTGCTCTTCCAGCCCATCTCGTCGGGGTCGAGCGCGATCTCGAGGCCGCGCTCCACCGCCTCGGGGATGTCGCCGCCGCCGCCGGCCGAGAGGTTGCCGATCTTCTTGAAGACCTTGTCGGTCTTGTCGGTGAGCTCCTCGATCACCTTCGCGCCGCCCGACAGGTCCTCCATGTCCTTGTAGAACACGGCACCGACGCGCAGGTCCGGTGCGAAGCCCTCGAGCAGCGTCGCGACCTGCTCCGCGGCTCCCGCCGTCGCCGCGAGCAGCGGGTCCATCGAACCCGTCGCGTCGATGCAGAAGCAGATCTCGAGTCCGGACTCGCGCAGGTCCATCGCGCGACCGACGACGCCGGCGACGGTGCGGCCGGGACCCTCGTCCTTGCGCGGCGGCGCGACCCACTTCGTCGGTTCGTAGGTCTCGCGCAGCTTGTGCCAGCGGCCCTGCCACTGCGGTCGGTTCTTCGCGTCCTCCTCGGGGAAGATGCGCTTCAGGATCCCGAGGACCGTGTCGCTGTAGTGGTCGTCGCGGACCTTGAGTCCGTCCTCGATCAGCGCCTCGACGAGTTCGGGCGTCGCCGTGGAGAGCAGACAGTCGTCGTTCGCCTTCGCGAGCACCTCGACGGCGAACGCGCGCAGCTCGGGACTCTTGCCCGAGATCGCGGCGATGAACACGCTCGCGGCGCTCGGGTGCCAGCTCACACCCAACGACACGATCACGAGACCCTGGACCGTCCAGTGCTCGGCGCGTTCGAACTGGCCGACGAGTCCGCGCGTCTGCGCCTCGTCGAGGATCTTCGGTTCCGGCTCGGCCGGTTCCTCCTGCTGCTGCGGCGGCGGCTGTTGCGCGCTCGCGACGCCGACGAACGTCGGCGCGGAGGCGGCGAACACGAGAGCGATCGCGGGGACGACGAGTCGGCGGGTCATGGCGGTGCGGGGGGCTGGCGGCGCCTGACCGTACCCGGCCGCGCGCCCGGGGTCACCTGTCGAGGGCCGCGCTCGGGAAGACCGCGGAGGGAACGCGCGCGTGCGCGAGCGTCTCCGCCATCCGCCGCACGACGTCGGGGTGCTCCCCGGCCACGTCCCGTTCCTCGTCCGGGTCGGCTTCGAGGTCGAAGAGCTCGATCGTGAGGTCGCCCTTCCCGAGTCGTCGACGCACGGCCTTGAACCGCCCCACGCGGACCGCTTGCTGGTTCCCGAGCTCGAAGTAGAGCGGCTCGGTGCGCACCGGCGCGCCGCGACCCTCGAACACGGGGACGAGCGACACGCCGTCGAGTCCCTCGCGCGGCGGCAGGCCCGCGAGATCCAGCGCGGTCGCGGCGAAGTCCTGGAAGCCGCTCGGGAAGTCGCTCACGGATCCCCGCGCGACGCGACCCGGCAGGCTCACGACGAAGGGCACGCGGACGCCGCCCTCGAACAGGCTGCCCTTGAGTCCGCGCAGTCCGCCGACGCTGTCGAAGAACGCGGCGTCCGTGCCGCCGTTGAACGTCGCTCCGTTGTCGCTCGAGAAAACGAAGAGGGTGTCGTCGAGCACACCGGCCCGCTCGAGCGCGTCGAGCAGGAGGCCGACGTCGCGATCGAGGCGCGCGATCATGGCGGCGTAGGCCGCGCGCGGCCGCGGCTGCGGCACGTACCCCGCGTCACCGAGGTACGGACCGCCGCCCATCGCCTCGCCGTCCCACTCGCGCGGGAACGCGTCGAGCTCGGTCGGCGGCACCTGCAACGCGACGTGCGGGATCGGCGAGGCGTACTCGAGGAAGAACGGCCGGTCCGCCGAGTCCTCGACGAAGCGTACGGCCTCCTCGATCAAGCGGTCCGGCGCGTAGGTCGTGCCGCAGAAGCGCTCGAAGTACTCCGCCTCGGTCGCGAGCGGCGCGTCGATGCGCTGGTGCTCGGCGAGGTAGTCGTTGCCCGCGAGGAGTTCCTTCTCGCGGTCCGACCACAGGTGCGTCGGGTAGTAGCCGTGCGCCTTCCGTTGGCACAGGATGCCGTAGAAGCGGTCGAAGCCCTGCTCCAGCGGGTGACCCGAGTCCTCGGGCCCGCCGAGCCCCCACTTGCCGACGAAGCCCGTCCGATAGCCGGCGTCGCGCAGTTCGCGCGCGATCGTCCACGTGCCCGCGGGCAACGGCGTCTGTCCCTCGGGCGCGTCCGGACCGAAGCGCATCCCGCCCGTCTCGGTGTTGTTGCGGACGTACGCGTGACCCGTGTGGAGCCCGGTGAGCAGCACGCAGCGCGACGGGGCGCACACCGCGGATCCCGCGTAGTGCTGCGTGAAGCGCATGCCGTGCGCCGCGAGCCGGTCGACGTTCGGCGTCGGGATCAGCTCCTGGCCGTAGCAGCCGAGCTCGCCCCAGCCGAGGTCGTCGGCGAGGACGAAGACGATGTTCGGCCGCGGGTCGCGATCGCGCGCGGCGTCCGTCGCCCGCTCGCCGGTCGCACCGCACGCGACCAGTGCGAGCGCGAGCGCGACGGCGAGGGGAACGACGAGGGACGCGCGCCTCAACGGACGTTCGCCAGCACGAGCAGCGCCATGGCCGTGCCGTAGCTCTTGCCGAACTCGTGGCTGTCGACGAACGAGCCGTCGAACTCGGGCACGGCGCGCAGGACCTCGAGGAGCTTCTTCGCGTGCCCCGCGCGCACCTCGTCGGGCAGGAGCCGGATCGCCTGACTCGTGTGGTAGAGGTCGTGGAAGAAGAAGAAGCCGGCGAGCTCGCCGTCCGAGTGGAAGTCGTTGCGCCGGACCTTCTCCATGCGCGGCATCGTCGCCCAGTAGTTGTCGAGCGCGAAGTCGAGCCGCGCGCGGTCGCCGCGACCGAGTTGGAGCAGGACCGCCTCGCACAACGGCATGCGGCCCGCGGCGTCCTTCACGCTGCCGCCGCCGCCCTGGGCCGCGCCGCCGTAGACGAACGCGCCCTCGGTCGTGCGCGCGCTCTCGAGCGCGTCCGCGCCGCGCCCGAGGACGCCTTCCGGCACCGGGACGCCCGCGCGACGCGCCATCAGGAGCGCTTCGAGCATCGCGCCCGTGCAGAACGCGTTGGGGTACTCGTGCGCGAAGAAGCCGCTCGACTCCTGTCGCGACTGCGCAGCCGCGACGATGTCGCGCATGCGGCGCTCCTGGAGCTTCGCGGTGTCGGGATCCTGCTCCGCGCGGCGCACGAGGTACTCCAGGCGGTAGGCGTCGGCGTACACGTCCTCGTTGCTCCCGCGGTTGAGGCGCGCCGGGTCGAACATGTAGGCCTCGGCGCGCAGGAGGGCCGCGTCGACGGCGTCGGGGTCGACGTCGCGGTGCTCGAGCAGCGCGCACGACGCGAGCGCCGTCACCGCCATCCAGGTGTTGGGCGTGATCGAGCTGTCCGGCCAGTACGCGTAGCGCGCGTCGGTGAAGCCGCCGTTGTCGCGCTGCATGCGCAGCAGGAAGTGGACGCCGCGGCGGCGCATGGTGTCGCTGTCGACGGGCTCGCCGCGCCACGACGTGTCGTGCGCGCCCGGTGCGTACGCCGCCGCCGGCAGGTACTCGAGGTTCTCGTAGCCGCAGAACGCCGCGCCCGCGGGCAGCTCGTCGCGACCGAGGTGCACGTTCGCGAGGGCGCGCTTGCCCGCCAGCGTCTCGGGGAAGTTCTGCGCGACGAAGGCGAAGCGCCGCTGCGCGCCGGCCTCGTCGCCCGACGCCAGGAGGACGTGCGCGAGGAGGTAGCCCGCCTCGGGATCGCGCGCCGACGCCGCGGCCATGAGCGGCGCCTTGGCGTCGGCGTAGCGGCCCTGCGCGACGAGGATCCGACCGCGCAGCGTGTTGGCCTCGCCGCGTTGGCGGCCGATCGCGTCGAGCTCGGCCAGCGCCTCGTCGGGGCGGCGCAGCAGGTACAGCAACCGCGCCCGCGCGAGGTGCCCCGCGTCGTCGTCGGCCGTCGTCAGCTCGAGCGCGCGTTCCCACTCGCCGCGCTCCGCGAGGACCACGGGGTCGTCCGACCCGCTCGCCGGCTGGTGCGCGTTCGCCGCGCTCCGGAGCCACTCCGCGAACCACAGGGGATCGAACGAGCGCACCCGGTCGATGCGCTCCAGGACGTTCCCGTCGCCGTCGAGCACGAGGAACATCGGCTCGATGACGTCGAGCGGACGGAGCTCGTACTTCGCCGCGAGCGCCTCGTCGACGGTGCAGCGGACGGGCACGAAACGCGTCGCGAGGATCGAGTCGACGTCGGCGTCGCAGAAGAAGACCTGGCGGCAGTAGAGGTCGAGGATCGGCGCTCGATACATCTGCGCGCCGCGCAGTTCGTTCTCGACGATCCTCGGCACGTACCACAGCACGAGCCGCCCCTCGGCCTTCGCGCGCGCGATCGCGCCGTCGAGCAGCGCGACGCGGTCGACCTCGCGCTCGTCCTTCGTGAGGGAGCGCTTCGGGCTCCGCTGGTCGACGAAGACCGCGCCGTCCGACACGAAGCCGACGTGCGCGTCGAGGTCGGCGAGGTCGATCTCCGTCGCGGCGGGTCGGCGCTCGCGCTGCGCGGCGGCGTCCGGCGGTGCGACGAGGGCGAGGGAGAGGAGCGCGAGGGCGAGGATGCTGGCGCGGCGTCGGACGCTGTTCATGGTTCGTTGTGGCTCCGAGGAGGCTCCGAGCGTGCGCCCGTCCAGCGGCGAGTGCAAGGCCGGGGGCTCGCGCGTCCCCGCGCCGCCGCTCCTCGTCGCGCGAGACGCGCCGCGTGGAGCGCCGCGCCCGACCTCGGTCGGGTCGCACGTTCCGCCGGGTCGGTTCCGATCGGCGGGAGTGCGTAGAGCGTCGCCCGTCCGGGCCGTTCGCGGCGACGGCGCGCACGACGACGGCGCGGCGCCTTTGCACGCGCCGCCCGTTTCGTCATGCTTGAGCGCCCGAACGGCGGGTCGCGACGACGACGGCGCGCTCGCCCCCGACCGAGGACGCCGAACCGATGAAGCTGAAGCACATCCTGCTCCCCACCGATCTCTCGGACGAGGCCAAGCGCGCCTTCGCACCGGTCGCCCAGCTCGCGCGCGACACCGGCGCCAAGGTGACCCTGCTGCACGTCGTGCGCATCCTCGTCACGACGCCTCCCGGCGCCATGTTCGCCGGGCCGCTCACGATCGGCGACCCGCGCCAGGAGCGCGAGGACGCGAAGAAGGCGCTCGACGAACAGGCCAAGGCGATGGGCGGCGGCTTCGAGGTCGCGACCGAGGTGCTGCTCGACGAGAGCGTGGGACGCGCCGTCGTGGAGTACGCCGAGCAGAACGACGTCGACGTGATCGCCGTGTCGACGCACGGTCGCAGCGGCCTGCGCCGGATCGTGCTCGGCTCGGTCGCCGAGGACATCCTGCACCGTGCACACATGCCGGTGCTGTGCTTCCCGCCGACGAAGTGAGCGAGCGGACGTCCCGGTGGCGCATCGGCGCCGTCGGGCTCGTCCAGGTCGTCGGCACGGGCGCGGCGGGTGCGACGCTGCTCGCGTACGTGCCGCACGCGTGGCCCTTCGAGCTGCTCGTGCACTGGCGCGTGCAGTACGTCGCGGTGCTCGTGCCGGCCGTCCTGGTGCTGCTCGCGGCGCGTCGCTTCGGTTGGAGCGCGGGACTCGCGGTCTTCGCCGTGCTCGACGGGATCGCGGTCGCGCCGCTGTTCATGGGTGAGCCCGACCGCGCACCCGACGGAACACCCGTCGTGCGCGCGCTCCTCGCCAACGTGAACTCGGGCAACCTGCGCGCCGACCTCGTGGGCGCGGCGATCCGAGCGACGGACCCGGACGTCGTCGTGCTCGAGGAGGTGAGCGCGCGGTGGCTGCGCGACCTCGCGCCGGTGCTCGCGGCCTACCCGTTCTCCGAGACCGCGCCGCGGAACGACAACTTCGGGATCGCGCTCTTCTCGCGCATCGAGATGCGCAGGGCTCTCACGACGGAGTTCGGCAGCGCGGGACTGCCGACGATCGTCGCCTCGCTCGGCCCGCAGGACGCGTCGTTCACGCTCGTCGCGACGCACCCCCTCCCGCCGATGGGCGGCAGGATGCGGTACCTGCGCGACGAGCAGTTGCGCGCGCTGGCCGAGGAGATCCCGGCGGAGCGCGGTCCGGTCGTGCTCCTCGGAGACCTCAACACGTCGCCGTTCGCGCCGATCTTCCGCGAGTTCCTCGCGACGTCGGGCCTGCGCGACAGCTCGGTCGGACGCGGGCACCAGGCGACGTGGCCCGCGCGCTTCGGTCCGTTCGGCATCGCGCTCGACCATTGCCTGGTTTCGGACGACGTCGTCGTGACGCGCCGCGAGGTCGGGCCGTTCGTCGGCTCCGACCACCTCCCGATCACGGTCGAGTTCGCGATCCGCGCGCGCCGACCCTGACGCGCGTCAGGCCGCGGCGCGGCGCGAGCGCTCGACCGCCTCGACGGTCCAGGCGGCTCGACGCGCGTACCAGGCGTCGGCCGCGTGGTAGCGACCGGCCTCGAGCGCGTGCGGCGCGAGTTCGAGGAGCTTGCGGCGGTCGCGCGCGAGATCGACGAGCGTCGCCACGGCCGCCGCGGAGTCGGAGCGCGGGAGCACGACGGCCGCGCGCTCCGCCTCGGCGCGTTCGCGGACGTACGCGATGTCCGTCGCGACGAGCGGGAGCCCGGCCGCGTAGCCGTCGAAGATCATGCGCGGCGTGTCCTCGGCGAAGGGCGTGAACAGGAGCGCGTCGTACTCCGCGAGACGCCCGATCAGCTCCGGTCCGTACGCCGCCTTGCCGAGGAAGCGCACGCGCTCCCCCACCCCGAGCTCGCGCACGCGCGCCTCGAGCGCGCCCTTCTGCTCGCCGTCGCCCAGGAGGTCGAACACGACGTCCGCACCGGCGCGCGCGGCGCGTGCGACCCACTCGACGGCGTGCGCGAGACCCTTGCGCTCCACGAAGCGACCGCAGTAGACGAAGCGCAGCGCGTCGCCCGTGCGCGCGCGTTCGCGACGGCGCTCGAGCGGCGCGTCGCCGACGACGTGCGCACCGAGGTACGACGTGTCGTGGAACTCGCGGACGTTCCGCGCGTACGGACCGTAGCGCGCGACGAGGTCGCGACCCTTGAGCAACGACAGGTCGGCGCGGGCGACGCAGCTCCGCACGACGCGTTCGTAGGCCTTGCCGTACAGCGCCGCTCGGAGCCGCCGAACGGGGTCCCCCGCCGCGAGTTCGCGCTCCTGGAGCACGATGTCGGTGTCCTGCACGAACACGGTCGGTACACCGCGGTCGGCCGCCGCGCGCCACGCGATCGTCATGACCGGCTTGAACAGGTCGTTCGCCCCGGCGTGCACGACGTCGGCGCGAGCGAGCAACCGCTCGACGTCCGCGCACCAGCGCTTGCGTCCGCTCGTCCAGAACTCGCGCGCGCGCAGCGACGCGGGGATCGACGGGACGAGTTCGATCCCGTCGCGCGACGGCTCGACCTCCTCCAACACTCCGGCCGCCGTGGCGGGGTCGGCGCCGGGAGCGAGGACGACGAACTCGCCGAAGCGGCCGTCGAAGGAGTCGCGCAGGAGCTCGAGCGCGCGCTTCCAGTCCGTGGTGACCAGGCGGCGCTCGCCGTCCGCGTAGATCGGGGCGACGATGGGGACGAGGTACATGGGCGGATCCGTCGTCCATCGACCGCCGGGGCTCCCGGGGTGGAGCGAAGAGGGCGGGATCCGGGCGGGGTCAGAGCGTGAGCGTCGCCCAGAACGCCACGTCGGTGGAGTCCGAGGCGAAACCGTCCGCGTCGTAGTCGGCGAGCTGGATCGCGAGTTCGAGCTCGTCCGCCGCCCGGTACGAGAGGAGCACGTCCCACTCGCTGCCGTAGGCCGCGCCGCCGCGCTCCGCCTCGAAGTCGTGCCACGCACCTGTGAGCGTGAACCGGCCGAGTTCGACGCGCGCGCCGATCGATCGGTCGACGAGCCCGTCGGGCGGCGTCGCGGCGAAGATCGCGAGGAGCCCGTTCATGTCGTCGAGGTTCGCGAGCGGCGTCGAGAACTCGTCCCCCGCCGCGGGCGAGCCGCCGCCGAGTCGTTCGAGCTGGGCGTAGATGCCGAACGCGCCGCGCTCGAGGCCGATGCGGGCGCGCGCGTAGCTCGACGTGTACTCGTTCGGGTTCGGGCCCGTGTCGCTCTGGGTCGCGAGCTCGCCGAGCCAGACGAGGTCGTTGCGGAGCGTGAGCGGCGTGCGGCCGGCGACGCGCCCGCCGAGCGTCTCCGAGGCGTGCGCGGGGTCGTCGTCGACGTCGACCTGCACGAAGTAGAGCGACACGTCGAGCTCGTCGGTCGGTGCGAAGCCGACGTCGAGGACGTGCGTCGCCATGTACGAGCGTCCGTTCGGCGCGTCGTCGCCGAACGGTCGGTTGACGGCGCGGAGGTAGGCGTAGCTCGCGTCGAGCACACCGAGCACGGGGCTCTCCACCACGAGTCCGTCGTACACCTGGTCGTTCTGGCGCCAGGGGTTCGTGCCGACGAGGCGGCCCTCGTCGAGCTGGTACGCGAGGCGGCCCGCCTGCAGCGCGACGCCGCTGTCGTCGACGAAGCGCGCGAACACGCGGTTGAGCGTCGTGCCCTCCGGATCCGGCACGAGCGGTCGGTCCGTCGCCCCGTTCAGACCGTCGTCGAAGCTCTCGCTGCCGAGGACCGTGACGTTCTCGACCTCCGCCCCGACGGAGAGGCCGCGGAAGGGCGCGGTCTCGAAGCCGAACGCGGTGCGGACCGTCGCGGCCTCGGAGCGGCGCGGGAAGCCGTCGGTCGCGAGGTTCTCGTAGCGCGGGCGGACGGTGAGCGAGAGGCGCGCGCCGCGCGCGGCGTCGAGGACCTCGTCGAAGAGGCCGGGGCCGGTCGCGGGTGCCGGCGCGAGCGCTGCCGCGCTCGAAGGTGCGGGCCGTTCCGGTGCGACGGCGGCCTGGGCGCGGGCCGTCGGCGCGAGGAGCGCGGCGGTCAAGGCGGCGACCGCGAGGGCGCGCGAGCTCGTGGGCTGGATGGGCACGGGGGACCTGGGCGCGCCGGGCGCACTCCCCGAAACCTATCCCGGTGGGCGAGCGCGGGCGGGGATCGAGGCGCCGCCGGTCGAATCGCCGTCCGACGCTGCTCCGAAATGCGCGAGCCCCGGAGCGGGTCGCGCCGGGGCTCGATGCGGCAGGCCGAGGACGTGGGCCTGGTCGTGGCGGGGGCTCGCTGCGGCGCGCCCTGTTCGGGGCACCGCGTGCGGGGAGCCGTGTTCGGGGAGCGTCCGCGCTCCCCGGAAGCCCGTCAGAGCTTCTTCTCCTTGTGCGGAGTGTGGCTCCGGCAGAAGGGGCAGAACTTCTTCTTCTCGAGCTTGTACGCCGCCTTCTGGCGCTTGTGCGTCGTGTAGTTGCGCGAGCTGCACTCGTTGCACACGAGCCAGATGTAGCGTTCCTTGATCTTCACGGTGCTGGATCCTTCGCGGGACGGCCTCCGTCGTGCGGAGGGCCGAGAAGTCTACGGACCGCCTCCCCCCCGCGCCAGCCCCGACCGGCCCGATCGCGCCCCACCGAACCTGGTTCGTCTGACCAGGACCAGGCCGAAGGAACCAGGTTGGGTCGGACGCACCGACCCTTGGGGCGCGGACGAGCCCGCCAGGGCCCCAGGGCAAACCCGAAGAACTGGTCAACCGAACCAGGTTCGATCAGCCCAGCCCCGCGGCAACGAGCCGAACGAACCAGGTCGGGTCGGACGGACGGCGCCTGCTCCGCACCGGCCCTGGGGCGCGAACGAGCCCGCCGACCCCCCTGGGGTAAACCCCAAGAACTGGTCAACCGAACCAGGTTCGGTCAGCCCCGGATCATCGCCAGGAGCTCCTTCCGGGTCGTCGCGTTGGTGCGGAAGGCACCGAGCATGCGACTCGTCACGGTGGCGGAGCTCGGCTTGTGCACGCCGCGCGTCGTCATGCACTGGTGCGAGGCTTCGATCAGGACGGCGACGCCCCTCGGCTGGAGGACGCGGTCGATGGTGTCGGCGACCTGGACGGTCAGCTTCTCCTGGATCTGCAGCCGCTTGGCGTAGATCTCGACGACGCGCGCCAGCTTGCTGATCCCGACCACGCGGCGGTCCGGCAGGTAGGCGACGTGGGCCCGACCGAGGATCGGGACCATGTGGTGCTCGCAGTGCGACTCGAGCTCGATGTCCTTCACGAGGACGATCTCGTCGTAGCCCTCGACCTCCTCGAAGGTCGTCGCGAGCACCGCCTCGGGGTCCTGCGCGTAGCCCGCGAAGAACTCCTCGTAGGAGCGCACGACGCGCGCCGGCGTGTCGAGCAGCCCCTCGCGGTCCGGATCGTCGCCGGCCCAGCGGATCAGCGTCCGCACGGCCTCTTCCGCGACCTCGCGGCTCGGTCGGTCCACCGCGGGAACGCGGCCGTCGAACGCGCTCGTTCGCGCATCGTTCGTGTCTCGTCGCATCGTGCGGTCCCTCGCCGTGGGAAGGCGCCGTGGAAAGACGCCGTGCGCCGCCGTGCAGCGGGCGGGCGTCGATCGGGGGTGTTCGGGCGCCGGGGCGGAGCTTAGCCGACGTCGCGGCCGCGCGCCCCGCGGCCTCCCGGGAGATCGCGGCCGATCCGAGCCGGGCGGCGTCTATCGTCTTCCGCCGAGGCATGGAACAGCAGACCGCCACCGCGTTGCACCTGGAGCGCCTCGAACGGACGCGCCGTGTCGCGGGCTGGATCGCGCTCCTCCTGGCCCTGCCGCTGTGTCTCGCGACCTTCTCGCACTGGGTCTTCGCCGCGGATCCGCTCGCGACGACGGAGAGCGGATGGATCGCGGCCCTGCTCGCCGTCGTCCTGCCCGGCGGCGGTTTCGGAGCGCTCGTCCTCGTCGCCTGCTTCTCGACCTGGCGCATGCTCGCGTGGCGGGTGCGCACGCTGCGGGTCGTCACGACGTCGGCCGGCACCGAGCGCCGCGCGCTCGCCGCCCCCCTCCTCGGCACGCGGCTCTTCCCGCTGCTCACGGTCCTCCAGCACGTCGCGTTCGTCGCCACCGGCCTGGGTTCGTGGATCTTCCTGCGCGAGCTGCTCAGCGACGCGGCGCCGCCGACGCGCAGCACGCCGGGCTGGTTCGCGTTCCTGCCCGACGCCGCCGCCGCGAGCGGACTCGTCGCGGCCGAACGCACGTGGCAGGTGTGGGTCGGCGTCGCCCACCTCGCGCTCGGTGCGGCCGCCGCGCTCGTCGCGACCTGGTTCGAGTCGGTCGACCGTGAACTCGCGCCGGAAGCGCGCGGCGTCGCCTGCTGGCTGCGCGTCGCGACGTGGTACGGACTCGTCGCCGGCGCACCGCTCGTCGCCGCGGGACTGCTGCCGGAGTACGCCGGCGCGCTGCACCTCGCGGCGATCCGCTCGGTGCTCGACGGCTTCGTCGCGGTGCTGTGGTTCGAGCTCCTCCTGCGCGCGCTCGCCGCGACGTGGGCGCGCTTCTACTCGGGCGTCGCGAACCCCGGCGCGTCGGTGTGGACGGACGCCGTCGTCCCGCGCCTGCTCGGCTCCTCGTTCAACCCGGTGCGCAGCGTCTTCGGCGTCGCCGCGGACGGCTTCGGCATCGACCTGCGCGGGACGTACGCGCTCGACTACATGCGCCGAGCGCTGCTGCCGATCGCAGCGGCGCTCGTCGCGATCGTGTGGCTGTCGACGTCGCTGCGCGCGGTCCCCGAGTGGTCCGTCGGTGTGCTCGAGCGCTTCGGGAAGCGACCGACCGACGGCGGCCTGCTCGAACCCGGCCTCCACGTGCTCCTGCCCTGGCCGTTCGACCGCGTGCGCGAGGTCGAGGTCGCGCGCGTGCAGAGCACGCCGGTCGGCTACGAGCGCGCGATCGCCGGAGCGTCGCTCCTGTGGACCAAGGCGCACGCCGAACGCGAGTACCGCCTCGTCCTCGGCGACGGCGACGAGCTCCTGTCGATCAACGGCGTGCTCCACTGGCGCCCGAGCGACCCCTTGGCCTTCGTCTACGGCACCGCCGACCCGGTCGCCGCGCTGCGCGACGTCGCGGACGGCGTCCTGCTCGAGGCGACGCGCGGACTGCGCCTCGGGGACGTGCTCGAGGGCGACGTCGCAGCGCTGACCGACCGCTTCGAACGGCGCATCCGCGAGGAGGTGGAGCGCCGCGGGCTCGGCATCGAGATCGTCGACTTCGCCGTGCTCGGACTGCACCCGCCGCTCGACGTCGCCGCGGACTACCAGAGCGTCGTCTCCGCGCAGATCGACCGCGAGCGCTTCGTCGTGGAGGCCGAGACGGACGCGGAGAGCAAGAAGATCGCCGCCGACGCCGACGCGCACGAACAACGGACGCTCGCCGAGATCGACGCGGTCAACGCGCGGTCCGAGGGCCTGGCGCAGGTCGAGGCCACGGCGAGCGTGGTGCGCGCCACGACCCACAACGAGGCGACCGTGCGCCTCGTGCTCCAACTGCAGCGCCTCGCCGAGGTGCTGCGCGGCCAGCCCTACTACCTGTTCGACTCCGGCCTCGGCGAGGCGGGCGCGAGCTTCTGGTACCTCACGAACGACCGATGACCACGAACCACGGCGGACACTCCCACGCGCACGCGAGCGGTGCGACGGCGGACGGCGGCTCGAACAAGTTCGGGCTGCGCGTCGCGGTCGGACTCGCGACGCTGCTGGTGCTCGTCCTCTACTCGGCGATCGTCTCGGTGC
This sequence comes from Planctomycetota bacterium, assembly GCA_041398665.1. GTDB lineage: Bacteria > Planctomycetota > UBA1135 > UBA1135 > Rohdeia. Next base: position 84,660 of record JAWKUH010000012.1, read on the forward strand.
GCGAGCGCCACACGACGCTCGTCACGCGCTTCGGAAGGCTCGTGCGCACGCTCGACGAGCCGGGCATGCACTGGAAGCTGCCCTGGCCGATCGAGGCCGAGGTCGAGATCGACCGTCGCCTCGAGATCGGCGACACGCGCAACAGCGAGGTCCTGACGCACGACCGGCGCAACGTCGTCCTCGAGAGCTACTTCGCCTGGCGCGTCGCCGACCCCGAGCTCTTCCACCGCTCGCTCGGCGGTCGCGCGCGGGCCGAGGAGGTGCTCTCGGGACTCGTCTTCAGCGCGAAGCGGAGCAGCGTGAGCGGGTACGACCTCTCGGCCCTCGTCTCCACGAACAGCGCCGACCTGCGCACCGACGAGATCGAGGACGAGATCGAGGCGACCGTCGCGCCGAAGGCGCTCTCGGACTACGGCATCGAGGTCGAGAGCGTCGGGCTCAAGCGCCTCTCGTTCCCCGAGGAGAACATCGAGCCGGTCTTCCAGGCGATGCGCGCGGAACGCCAGGGCGTGGCGAAGACCGAGCGCGCGAACGGCGAGGCCGAGGGCAAGAAGATCCGCGACGACGCGGACGTCGTGGTCGCGGGGATGATCTCGGACGCGTGGACCGAGGCCCGGACGATCCGCGGCCGGGCGGACACGGAGATCGCGCAGCGCCTCGGCGAGCTCGACGACCTCGACCAGGACCTGTTCGCGTTCCTGATCCAGCTCGACTCGCTCGAGCAGCTCATCACGCGCGACACCGCGATCTACCTCGACACGAGCCACGGGCCCTTCCGCCTGCTCAACGAGGACCCCACCAGTCCGGCGGAGAAGGACGAGTAGCGCCGCGATGGCGGAGTACCAGCTCAGGAGGACCGGCGAGACCCAGCGTCTGTTCGCCCCGCTCGTCGCGGCGATCGACGCCGTCGTGTCGCGTCTCGGCTGGATCCTCGGCGCGCTCGTCGTGCTCTACCTCGCGTCGGGCGTGACCTTCGTGAAGGAGGGCGAGGTCGCGCTCGTGATGCGCTTCGGACGCGTCGTCGGTGCGACGCCGCAGGAGCAGCTCCACGAGCCCGGGCTCCTGCTCGCCCTGCCCTTCCCGCTCGACCGCGTGGTGCGCGTCCCGCGCGAGACCGTGCGCGAGGTGCGCGTCGACGCGCTCGACGCGTCGGACGAGGCGCGCGCGAACGACCCGCTCGGTGCGGAGCAGGGCGACACGATCGACCCCGACGTCGAGGGCTACGTCGTCACCGGCGACCGCTTCGTGATGCAGACGCGGCTCACGGCGCGCTACCGCGTGAAGGATCCGCTGGAGTACGCCCTCGGCGGCGACGAGTCGGAGCGCGAGAAGCTCGTGCGCGACGTCGTGCAGGCCGCGACGGTGCGCGCCGTCACGAGTCGGATCTCGTACGAGCTGTGGGAGCAGCTCGGCGACCTGCCCGTCGAGATCCGACTGCAGGCGCAGGACGAGCTCGACCGGCTCGCGAGCGGCGTCGAGCTGATCGAGGTCGTCCCCACCGGCTTCGACTACCCGCGCCAGGTGCTGCGGTCCGTGCGCGACGTGACCGACGCCAAGCAGGAGCGCGCGCGCAGCGTCTACGTCGCGCGCGGCGACGCCCAGCAGCGCATCGCGCGCGTTGCGTCGCGGAGCTCCGAACTGCTGAGCTGGTCGCGCCAGTACGCGTCGAACCTCGTCAGCCGCTTCGACGGTCAGCTCGCCGCGTACCGCCAGATCGAGGAGCAGTACCGCGCGGCGCCGCTGCTCGTGCGCACGCGGATGCTCTACGCGCGACTCGCGAAGATCCAGCAGGAGGCGAGCCCGAACGTCACGCTGGCCCTTCCGCCGGGCCCCGACGGGCAGTACGGCGGCGACACGCGTTTCACCACGACGCCGCGGCGCCGCTCGTCGAGCGACGCGGACACGCCCGCAGGGGAGGGCGACTGATGGGAGCGAACCACGGAGAGGCCTGCGCGCCCGGCGCGAGCTGCGCGACGCTGCCGATGGACGCGCCGCTGACGTCGGACGAGAAGCGCGGCATCGCGCGCGAACTCGGTCCGCTCCTGTTCGGCGCGGGACTGTTCGCCGCGGGTCGCCTCTACCAGTGGGGCGTGCCCGAGCAGACCGTCGTCGCGCAGTGCATCCAGGCGCTCGGCGCGGTCACGGTCGCGGTGCCGATCTTCCGCACGGCGCTGCGCGGCTTCCTCGCGCGCCCGACCACGCACCTCACCGAACAGCTCGTCGCCATCGCGATCCTCGCGGCGCTCGTCACCGGCGAGTTCATGGTGGCGACTCTCGTGCCGCTGTTCCTCGAGCTCGGCCACATGTTCGAGGAGCGCAGCTCGCGCGGCGCGCGCGCCGCGATCGACGGCATCCTCGGACTGCACGCGCGGCGCGCGCACCGCCTCGCGGACGACGGTACGACCGAGGAGATCGAGCCGGAGCGGCTCGCTGTCGGCGACCGCGTCGTCGTGCGCCCCGGCGAGGTCGTGCCCTGCGACGGCGTCGTCGAGGTCGGTCGCTCGAGCGTCGACAGCTCCCCCATCACGGGCGAGTCGCTCTACGTCGACGTCGAGCCGGGCGAGCGCGTCTACTCCGGCACGATCAACCTCGACGGACGTCTCACGGTGCGCGCGGAGACGGTCGGCTCGGCCTCGGTGCTCGGCCGCGTCGTCGGGCTGCTGCGCGAGGTCGAGGGCAGCAAGACGCCGGTGCTGCGCCTGCTCGACCGCTTCTCGGGCGGCTACATCCCGCTCGTGCTCGCCGTGGCCGCGATCGTGCTGTTCGCGACCGGCGAGACGAACCGCGCGATCAGCGTGCTCGTCGTCGCGTGCCCCTGCGGCCTGGTGCTCGCGGGCCCCGCCGCGATGGTGGCGGCGATGACGGCGGCGACGCGCCTGCGGCTGCTCATCAAGAGTTCGGAGTTCATCGAGACGTCCGCCGACATCACGACGCTCGTGCTCGACAAGACGGGGACCGTGACGAGCGGGAGCCTCGCCGTCGACGAGCTCGTCCCCCACGGCGACGTCACGAGCGAGCACCTCCTGCGCGCCGCCGCGACCTGCGGCGAGGGTTCGCTGCACCCCGTGAGTCGCGCGGCAGTCGAGGCGGCGCGCGTGCGCGGCATCGCCGGCGAACACGCCCACGAGACGCGCGAGGTACCGGGCGAGGGCGTCGAGGCGCACACCGCGCGCGGCAGCGTGCTCCTCGGCCGGCGCGGCTGGCTCGAGGGCAGGGGCGTGAGCTTCGCCGACACGACGGAGCGCGACGGCCCCGGCGCGTGGGTGGCCGAGAACGATCGCCTGCTCGGCTTCGTCGGTCTGCGCGACACGCCGCGCGAGGAGGCGCGCGCCGCGATCGAGTCCGTGCGCCGCCTCGGCATCGAACGCGTCGTGCTGCTCACGGGCGACCGCGCCGCGACGGCGTCGCGCGTCGCCGACGAACTCGGCCTCGACGACTGGGTCGCCGAGGTGCTGCCCGAGCAGAAGCTCGACATCGTGGAGCGCGAGAAGGCGAGTTCCCGCGGCAAGGTCATGATGGTCGGCGACGGCGTGAACGACGCGCTCGCGCTCTCCGGCGCGGACGTCGGCGTCGCCATCGGCGCGCGGGTGAACGAGGTCGCGGTCGGCGGCGCGGACGTCGCGCTCATGTCGGGCGACCTCGGCCGAATCCCGCGCATGCTCCACCTCGCCGACCGGACGCGGGCGACGATCGTCGTCAACGTGCTGCTCTCGACGGGCTTCAGCCTGGTGATGCTGGCCCTCGCCTCGATCGGACTCGTCGGGCCCGGACTGGCCGCCCTCCTCCACAACGGGGGCGTCCTGCTCGTCCTCGTAAACTCCACGCGCCTCGTCCGACTCGCCGACGAACGGCGCGAGCGGGGCCCCTACCTGGCACCGGAATCCGTGCTGGCGACGTCCGCGCCGCGATCGCCGCGTCCGACGGCGACTTCGGTCGAAGAGGCTCTCGCGCCGTCCCGATGAGGTGCGAAGGCGCCCCCGGAACCGGGGTCGAGAGCTAGTATTGAGCGGAACCTGGCCTCGCTCCGGGACCGCCGGAGCACGTTCCGTTCGACGCGCCGCTCACCACGGCGCCGCACTGCCCACGCCGACTCCATGATCCAGCGCAAGCGCGGACGGATCGTCCTCTACCAACCCCAGCAGGTCGACGCCTCGCTGGGGCTGCCGTCCTCGGGCGACATGCTCCCGCTCGAGATGCTGCAGATCGCAGCGTGGCCCGACGCCGACGGCTTCGAGGTCGTGATCGTCGACGGCTCGCTCCACGACCAGGAGACGGCGCACCGCATGGCCCTCGAGGCCTGCGAGGGCGCGATGCTCTTCGGGACGACGGGCATCCTCGGGTTCATGGTCAAGGACGGCTGGCAGTGCAGCCAGAAGGTCCGCGCCAGGTTCCCGGACCTCAAGATCGTCGCGGGCGGCTGGTTCGCCTCGGTGCGACCCGACCTCCTGCTCCGCACCGGCGTCTACGACGGCGTCGTCATGGGGCAGGGCGAGATCGCGTTCCGCGAGGTCGTCGAGGCGACCGCGGCCGGCGAACCCTGGGACGGGCTGAAGAGCCTGGCGGTCTGGCGCGACGGCGACGTCGTCAAGAACGAGAAGCACCCCGTGGCCGGCTGGGACAAGCTCCCCGACGCCGCCTGGCACCTCCTCGACATCGAGCCCTACCGCGAGAAGCAGCTGCGCCCCGACAGCCACCGCCACGTGCTGCGGATGCCGACACCCCCCGCGCTCGGCAAGCGCGCCCCGTACTTCGGCATCACGTTCTTCTCGAGCTTCGGCTGCCCCGAGCCGTGCAAGTTCTGCTGCTCGCCCTTCGTCACCAACCGGCGTTGGAAGGCGATGCCCGCGGAGCGCATGCTCGACCAGCTCCAGGACCTGCAGGAGCGCTGGGGCTACCAGGTCGTCCGCTTCCACGACGCCAACTTCGGCGTGATGGAGAAGCGCGTCCGCGAGTTCAGCCAGGGCATCCTCGACCGCGGCATGAAGCTGTGGTGGAACAGCTTCATCGAGACGCACTCGATCCTCCACTACGACCCGACGACGCTCGACCTCATGGCCAGGTCGGGCATGCACCTCGCCGAGATCGGCGCGGAGACGGGCACGGACGAGTTCATGAAGACGCAGATCGGCAAGCCGATCAAGGGCGACGACAACGTCCGCGCGACCTACGAGATGGAGAAGCGCGGCATCGAGAACTCGGTGACCTACATCATCGGCTTCCCGAGGGAGTCGCCCGAGAACATGCTCGAGACGCTCGACCAGGCGCGTCGCGCGCAGGCCGCGGCCCCGAAGTCGTCGGTGACGGTGTGGCCCTACCGGCCGATCCCCGGCACCGAGATGTGGGACCAGGCGATCGAGCTCGGCTTCGAGGCACCCAACGAGCTCGAGCACTGGGGCAGCCTCGGCGAGTACCACCTGCACGAGACCTGGCCGGGTCGCATCCCGCCGAACGTCGCGCAGGTCCGCAAGCTCTACTGCCACTACCAGACGCTCGCGCGCGGCCTCGTGCGCCAGAAGGACGGCCTGTGGGAGCGGCTCGCGCGCTGGCGCCTGCAGACCGGCAACTACGCGCTGGGCGGCCTCGAGACCAAGCTGTTCATGCTCTGGCTGAGGCTGCGCAACGCCGTCGCCAAGCCCGAGCCCGAGATCAGTCGCTCCTGGGTCGACCCGGGGCACAAGACCGGCACCGGCGCCAACGAGGCCGCGAAGGGCATCGACCAGAAGCGCGTGGTCTCGGACGTCACGATCGCCTCGCGCGACTGACGCGCGCGAGACGCGACCGAGAGCGACGGAGGGCGGCGGTGCGTGGCACCGCCGCCCTCCGTCGATCTCGGCGCGCCGAGTCGACTCGCGCCCGTCGATCTCCGCCCGCCGAGTCGACCTTCGTCCGTCGATCTCTGCGCGCTGGGTCGATCTCGCGCCCGTCGGTCCGGTGCGCCGTCGTCCGCGCGGGTCGTCAGCCCTGGTCGCCCTCGTCGACCGGCGCGCTGCCGTCCTCCTCCTCGAGTTCCGCGCGGCGCTCCTCCGACACGAGGCGCACCTTGTAGACGGACTTCAGCGTCTCGTCGGAGTACGGACCCTTGCCGAGGTAGTCGAAGCCGGCCGCGCGTTGCGCGTCGACTTGATCTCGCCCTGGTACTGCGACGCGGTCATGCGGTCGAAGGGCACCTCGCGGTCCCCGTCGGCGCGCACGAGGTAGAGCGCGTCGACCGCGCCGATCGGACGCAGCACGTCGCTGACGTCGCCGTCGGCGAGCGAGTGAGCGACGCGTTCGAGCGCACGAGCGTGTTGACCTCGTCCGACCACTGCGGGTCGTCCTGCTCGGTCGCGCGACGGTCGAGCCAGTCGCGCACGCCCACCTCGAGTCCGCGCGCCTCGGCCGCGGCGCGGAACGCGTCGGCGGTCGTCAGGGGCTCGGCGTCGTCCTCCGACTCCTCGTCGGTGCTCGCCTCGTCGGCGGCGTCGTCCGGGAGCAGCTCGTCGCGCATCGCGACGAGGGCCTGCTCGGCGAGGCTCGGACGACGCTCCTCGACCCGCACGTCGAGGACCGCGTCGCGGATCTCGGCGATCGGCGGCATCGTCGGTTCGACCCGGATCACGAGGCGCGGGAGCGCGAGACGACTCCGTGCCCACGAGGAAGCTCGCGCTGAACTGACCGGGCTGCGTGAGGCTGCCGATGCGGTTCGCGACGTCGGTCGAGACGAGTCCGCCGATCTCCTTCCACTTGTCGAGGGTGATGGCCTCGTCCGAGCGCTGGTAGTCGAGCCCGAGCTGCTCGGCCTCGGCGCGCAGGTCGATCGTGACACCCGCGGCGGAGCGCGCCTCGAGGTCGTTGCGCCACTCGCCGAGCGCCGCGAACACGCGGGCGTCGCGCACCGCGCGGTCCTTCACCTCGTCGAACGTCCCGTAGAGCGGCGCGTCCTGTTCGGTCGACTCCTCGCTCTCCTCGACTTCTCGCGGGTGTAGCGCTTGAAGTAGTAGGCCTGGTAGAACTCGCGCGCCTTGGCGTCGTCGTCCCAGTCGTCGGGGCGCGGGAAGCGCTCCGTGAGCGCGGACACGTCGCGGTCCTCGGACCCGACGGCCACGCCGACGACCTCGGCGGCGAAGCGCTGCTTGGTCAGGAACTGCGACTTGCGCAGCGTCGACAGACCGTTCACCCACTCCTCGAGTCCTTCGTCCGTCGGCGCCTCGGCGCGGGCCTCGTCGGCGTAGTTCGCGACCACGGCCTTCGCCCACTGGAAGCGGTACTCGCGGTGCGCGTTCTTCCAGGCGGTCTCGACGTCCGACAGCGTCGGCACGGTCGCGGCGACGGCCTCGAGCTGGAGGTAGCGCTCGATCCGGATCAGGCGGCGCAGCGACTCCTCGAAGCCGCGGACGCCGCCGATGTGCGACATCGTTCGCAGGCGCGAGGTGTAGTTCGCGGCTCCGCCGTACTGCGGGATGACGTAGGTGCGCAGGCGCTCCGCGAGCTCCGCGTCCGACACGTGGATGCCTGCCTCCTGCGAGCGGCGCTCGAGCAGCGCGAGGCGCAGAACGTCGAGGTCGGAGAGGTGCGTGGGGTCCTCGAGGAAGCCCGTGAGCGTGAGGCCGGCGACCGCGAACAGTCCGCCGCGCGTCTCGAACACCGTCTCGTAGTGCAGGCGCGCGCTCTGGACGTCGCTCACCGAGAGCTGCTGCAAGCCTTCCACCGGGTCGGTCCACTCGATCGCCACGAGGTCCTCGTGGGCTCCCCACCCGCGCATGGCGGAGTTGGGGAGGATGAAGATGACCGTGAGGAAGATCAGCAGCAGGACGAGGAACGCGTAGACCAGCGGGTTGCGGCCCTTGGGCGTCTTGAGCTCGTCCGTGAGGAAGTCGTGCTCGCTCGGGACCTGGTACTCGAGCTCACCGGACACCTCCTTCGTCTGCCCGTGGGAGGTGGCGCCTTGCGGGGTGCGGGCGGGGGGTGAGGAGTGCTTGCGCGACTTGCTCGACATCGGGCGAGGGGCGTTGGGGCGACGCGGTGGTCCTCGGAGCGCAGCGGCTCCGGGAGGCACGAAGGGCGAAGAGTGTAGCGCCCTCCCCTGCCGCCGCGAGGCGTCTCGCCCCGTCGCGGCGCCCGGCTCCGGTCCGGGCACCGATCCGCGAGCGCTCCGGGCGGCGCCCCGCCCTCCCCGGCTCAGTCGCGCGCGAGTTCGCCGTCGCGCGGCAGGTCGTCGATCGACGCCAGACCGAAGCGGTCGAGGAACTCCTGCGTCGTCCCGTAGAGCAGCGGCGAGCCCGGCTGGTCCGCCCGACCCTGGACGCGGATCAGGCGGCGGTCGGTGAGGGTGCGCAGGATCGGTCCGGCCTGCACCCCGCGGATGGCCTCGATCTCGGCCTTCGTGACGGGCTGGCGGTAGGCGCCGATCGCGAGGGTCTCGAGGGCGGCCGGGCTGTTGCGCTCGACCTTGCGGCTCGTGTCGAGCCGCGCGACGACGTCCGCCATCTCGGGCGCGGTGAAGATGCGCCAGCCGCCGGCGACCTGGCGCACGACGAAGGGCAGTCCGGACTCCTCGAGGCGGCGGGAGAGCACGAGGAGCGCGTCCTTGGCGGCGCGCTTGCTCGCGCCCCCCAGAAGGTCGGCGAGGCGCGCGTTCGAGAGCGCCTCGGGCGAGGCGAACAGCAGGGCGGCCGCGGCGCGCACGAGCTCCTCGGCCTCCTCCTCCGCCGCCGGGGCGCCGTCGTCGTCGGCGGAACCGTCCTCGGCGGAATCGGCTTCGGCGGAATCGGCTTCGGCGGACCCGGACTCCGAGGGAGCGACGTCGTCGCCGTCGGACGACGCCGCGCCCTCCGGCGCGTCCTCGCCGCCGACGGGCTCGCCGCACAGGATCGCGACGAGCTCGGGGTCGAGTGCGATCTCCTGGACCGGCGGCGCCCACGTCCCGTCGAGGGCCTCGAACGCGTCGGCGGGATCCGCGACGGCGATCGCTCCGGCACCTCCCAGGCCGTCGGCGAGCGGTGCGTACGAGGAGGCGGCGAGTTCGGTGGTTCCGTCGAGGACGGAGTCGCTGTCGTCGTGCTGCATGACGAGATCGCGGTGACGAGGAGTGTCGACGGCGCGCGCGGTGACCCTGTTCCGCACGCGTGTCGTCGTCCAGCATCACGGCGCCCTTGCCGACCGGTCAAGGTTCGCGGTGCGCGCGAATTCCCGAGCGGGAATCGCGTTCGCGGGTGTCCCCCGCGAGGAGCGCGTCCCGGACGACGCGATCGGGGAGCGCGCGGCGGCACCGCACGTCGTTCGCGGCCCGTTCGTCAGCGCAGGTTCTCGCCGATCAACTGTGAAATCGGCGAGAGGTCGACGGGGACCGCGCGCTCCGCGACGAGCTGCCACTGGAGGTACTCCTCCTCCGTGACCTCGTGGTCGGCGAGGCTCGACTCGACCGCGCCGCGCACGGTCGACCAGTCGCCGAGCACGGGCTGTCGCACGGCTTCGACGAGGAGCAGCAACTTCAGTCCGTCCTCCCCGACGTCGATCGGTCCGCCGAGCGTGCCGACGTCGGTGCGGAAGGCGAGGCGCGCGAGGCGCGAGCGTTCGCTCCGCACCACGTACGGCACGAGCCCGCCGTCCCGACCCGTGGGGTCGCGCGAGAGTTCGCTCGCGAGCGCCCCGAAGTCCTCGCCCGCGGCGAAGCGTTCGCGGACGCGGTCGAGGACGTCGTCGGGAGCGACGAGGATGCGCACGCGCGCGGTCTCCTGCGCGAGCGTGAACGTGCGCACCACGCGTTCGGTGAGGAGTTCGCGCCGCGCGTCGCGCGCGAGCCGTGTGCGGAACGCCGCGGGGTCGACGCCGAGTTCGTCGCGCAGGACGGTGTCGAGCGACGAGCCCTGGAGCTGGGCGACGAAGGCCGCTTCGTGCGTGCGCGCCCGGTCGTCGACGTCCTGCTGGGCGATCTCGAGCCCGATGCGCTGGGCCTCGATCTCGGCGAGCCGCTCGCCGACGAGGAGGTTCAGGTGGAAGCCGAGGAGCTGCGCGTCGCGCTGGCGGATGCTCGAGAGCAGCTCCGAGACCGTGACCTCGCGACCGCCGACGCGCGCGAGGACGGAGTCGCCGGTCGTCGCGGACGACGTGGTGACGCCGTGCTCCGACGGCACGCCGATGTCGAGCGCGGGCGAGCGCCGCGGTGCGCCGGCGTGCGGCGCGGGCGGAGCGATCGGCGAGGCGCAGCTCGCGACGATCGCCGCCGCGGCGACGAGTGAGGCGACGCGCGCGGACGCGCGGCGCCCGCCGCGAGGTCCGGCGACGATCACTTGTACTTGACGCGACGCTTGACGCCGACGCCGTTGCACCCGGGGTCGGGCACCAGGCGACGGCGCACGCCTCCACCGCCCGCGTTCGAGTCCATGATCTCGATGAAGCCGGTGCCGCCGCACTCCGCGTGCGGTTCGACCGTGACGCGCACGAGTTCGACGTCGCCGCCGTACTCCGCGTAGTAGGAGATGAGCCAGTTCTGGCGTCCCGACACGTTCCAGTTCTTCCAGTACTCCTCGGGATCGACCTGGCTCTCCGCCTGCGCACCGCCGCTCGCACGACGGCTCTGGAGGAACTTCTCCATGCGCTCCTGGATGTCCTGGCGCTGCTGCGCGAGACCGGAGAGCGGGTCGGGCGCCTCGTCGTCCTTCTTCTCGTCGTAGGTCTTCGTCGCGCGCTCCTTGCCGAGCAGGAACGTGCCCGCGCCGAACGTCGCGCCGCGCGTGCGCGAACCGGTCCGGCGATCGAACAGGTCCTTCACCTCGGCGGGCGAGATCTCGGGCCAGAGCACCTGCACGTCGGCGGTGACCTGCGCGAGGATCTGCTGCCCGAGCGACTCGTCGGCCCAGTCCTGCGCGGCCTGGAACCCGAAGTTCTTGGCGGCGTCGCGCGTGTAGCGGCTGAGCCAGTAGAACCAGCGGTCACGCGCGATCCGGAGGCAGTCCTTCTCGCGGTCCTTCATCACGCGCTGGCGCAGCTTCGACCAGTCCTCCATGAGCGGACTGACCGGCCAGGCCTGGCGGAACACCTCGAGCTCGCGCATCGCCTCGGGGTAGTCGGCCTTGCGCCGCAGGCGGTCGATCTCGTCGAGCGAGTCGACCTGCGACTGCGCCGCGGCGCGGCGCTGCGCGGACTCGAGCCAGCCCTCGATCTGCGGGTCGTCGGCGCCGGCCGCGAGCGCGGCCTCGTAGTGCTCGACGGCGTGGATGTAGTCGAGGATCTGCTCGCAGTGGCGCGCCAGCTCGAGGTTCGCCTTCGCCGCGGCCTCGCCCGTCGCGAGCAGTCCCGGCAGCAGCTCGGCGCGCTTGCGCTCGTACAGCTCCTGGCGCGAGTAGATGTCGCGCGCGGGGACGCGCAGCGACGTGATCGTCCCGCTCACGCGCGAGCGCGGCAGCACGAGGATGCCGGTGCTCGACTTCACGTGCAGCGCGTCGGGCGTCTCGAGCTCGATCACGCCGATCAACGTCGACCCGTCGACGAGCGGGATGACCGAGGCGTCGACGGAGATCTCCTCCTGCTCGAGCTCGACGTAGCCGAAGCGACGCTTGAACTCGAGCTCCTGCGCCGGGTCGAGCATCGACCACGGGAGCTTGGCGACGCCGCTCGTGTCGAGGCGGTGCACGACGAAGGCCTCGGGGTCGTGCTCGACGAATTCGCCCCAGAGGATGCCGCCGCTGCGCAGCTTCAGCATCTCGAGTGCGGCGAACGGGCCGCTCGCGGCCGCACCGTCCTGTTCGGAGCCGTCCGCCGAGGCGTCGGCGCTCGGCGGGACGACGGCCTCCTGCGACGTCGTCGTCGCGGGCTCGGCGGCAGTCGCGACGACGGGCGCGACGACGAGGGCGGTGGCGAGGACCGGGAGGAGTCGGCGGAAGAGGTTCATCGGTCGTCTCGTGGCGTGGTGTCGCGCGTGGCGCGCTCGGACTGGCTCCCTGCGCCCTCCGCTCCGTCGTCCGCGTCCGGATCGTCCTCGGGCGGCGCGGTGGACTCGATCGGCGCGAAGCCGAAGACCTGCCTCCGGAGGCGGTCCCCCATCGACACGGCGGCGGGGAGCAGCATGCGGTGGTGCAGCGCCTTGCTCCGGCCCTGCTCGGACCAACGGACCGTGACGTCCACACGGTACACCGGCGGCATGCCGGGCGGCGGTGTGACGGTCGAGAGCACGGGGACGACGCTGTAGGTGAGGCCCTCGTAGCCCGGGACGGGCTCGTCCTCGACGATCGCGGGCTCGCCGACGAGTCCCTCGGCGTCGATCGGGAAGAGGCGCTCCGTGACCTGTCCGGTCACGTACTCGAGCGCGGAGGCGGCCTCGGCGCGACGGCGCGCGGACACGCCGAGCTCGGACGCGGCGGAGAACACGCCGATCACGGCGGTGAGCCCCATCGCGAGGAGCCCCATCGCGAGCACGATCTCGATCAGCGTGAGACCGCGGCGGCGCGCGGTCCGGCGCGCCGCGCGATCGTGCGCGACGGCGAGAGGTCGGAGCGACTTCACTTGCGCCAGTCCTCCCGCGCGAGGGGCACGTCGACCTCGCGCTCGAAGCGTCGGCCGATCTGGATCGGCGTGCCCTCGCGGTGCGCGCCGATGCTCGATCCGCGCTGCGGACGGTGCAGCCGCGTGCGTCGACCGGGGAAACCGATCTCGACCCACTCCTCCCCGATCAGGACGAGCGAACCGGAGGGCGGCAGGTTCTGCGGGCGGTCGACGACCATCTCGTCGTCCTCGGGCACGAGCGGCGCCGCGAGGTGCGGACACGCCAGTGCGTCCTTCGGACCGGCCACCTCGAGCACGAGGCGCAGTCGGCGCGGGAAGAGCGGCTCGCCGCGGAACGCCGGCATCGCGGAGTAGTTCGCGTTGAAGGGGTGCACCGCCGTCCTCAGCCGTCGACCGCCGTCCGAGTCCCAGGCGCGGACGGCGTCGGTCGCCTCGGGGCCGACCTTCCAGCCGCGCTCGAGGTCCGTGCCGCGACCCGCGCACTGGAGCTCGAACCACAGCACGCCGCCCTGGATCGGTTCGGCCGAGCCGGGCGGCGGGAAACCCGCGACGAAGAAGTCGCTCGCGAAGCACGACAGCTTGCCGCGGTCCTCGAGCAGACGTTCGCCGCGCCACAACACGGCGTCGCCCGGGAAGCCCGGCGTGCTCTCGAGCAGCGGTCCGCGATCGGCCGGCAGCACGCAGTAGAAGACCTCGAGCAACGGGAGCTCTCCGCCCTCGATGCGCGCCGCGGAGGGGTTCTGAGGGTCGACCTCGCGCAGCCCCAGTCGCACCAGGTCGGCGGAGTTGGCGCGGCGCACGAAGCGCACGCGCTGCAGCGGCTGCGTCGCGATGCCGTCGCCGTCCGTGTCGAACAGTTCCCAGTCGACGAGGAGGTCGCCGTGCTCGCCGCTCGCGAGCTGGTCGAGCTCCTCGAGCACCTGCGACGAGATCGTGGTGTGCGTGCCGATCGCGAAGCGCTGGCCCTCCGCCCGCGTCCAGACCTTCATCGTCGACCCGACGATCTGCACGACGACGAGCGTCAGCATCGCGAACAGGCCGACGGCGAGCACGAGCTCGATCAGCGTGAGACCGCGGCGCGAACTCATCGCTGCCTCCTCGCGATCACGCGCCCCGGAGCGAGGTACTGCGCCGCGAACCGGCGCAGGCTCGGCGCCTGCTTCCAACCCGTCGCGAGACCCTCGAGCGGGTCGAACGCGCCCGCGAGGTACTCCGTGAACACGCGCCACTCCACGCGGTCGATCTGGCGACCGACGGTGTGGAGCCCGTCGCGCGGGTCCGCCGTGAAGACCACCTCGAGGTCCTGCGACACGTCGGGGTCGGCGTCCCAGGGCGTGCGCGAGTCCGTGCGCTGGAGGACGCCGAGCCGGACCGTGGTCTCGGGCACGTCGTCCTTCTCGAACACGATGCCCTGCAGGAACGCGTCGGGTTGTGAGAGCTGGAGGTCGAAGTGGTGCAGCTCGGGCGCGTCGGCGCGCGGCGCGAAGCGGTCCCAGTAGCGGAAGGGGAAGCGCAGCACCGCCGTGCCCGCGGCGTGCGCCTCGGGCGTCGTGCCGAAGCGCCCGCGGAACAGCGGCGCGCCCTGGCCGTCGTCGCGACCGGGCGTGCGCGACGCGCGCGGCATCCCGAGTCCGTCGTCGTCCTTGAACGTGTGGTGCACGAGCTCGTCGCCGACGAGGAACGTGCCGCTGTACCCGAAGTCGCGCGTGCACGTGTACTGGCCGCCCGGGTCCTCGAGCGCGAAGTACTCGTCGTCGGTGCCGACGCCTCCGGCGAGGATGCTGACGGTGACGGACGGGAAGAAGACCACGCTCTCCCACTGCGAGTGGGGACCCGCCTGCGTGCCGAGGACGCCGCGACCGTTCTCCGCGACCTCGAACTCGCCCGTCGCCTGGTCGTACGAGCGGTAGAAGAGGTACTCGCGTCCGATGCGCAAGAGCCCGCCGTCGCGCGGCAATTGATCCACGACCGGACCGGCGTACGTCACGAGACCGAAGTCCCAGCGCAGCATGTTCGGGACGACGATGAACGTGTCCTGCTGGTCGTCGATGTCCTCGAACAGGACGCAGCGGAAGTCGTGCCCCGGGACCGGCGCGGCGCCGCCCTGGAAGACGACCTCGTCGACGATCGCGCCGCTCGCGTCGCCGCCGGTCGTCTCGGAGCCGATCAACAGGCCCGGCGCGAGCCGCGGCATCTCGCCCGAGGGGTACTTGAGCACGCGGTTGCGCTCGCGGTTGCCGTCGGGGTCGAACTGCATCGGCGCGGGGTCGGCGAGGAACGGGACGCCGATCGCGCGGTCGAGCGCGACGAGCTGTTCCTGGTCCCACTCGACGCCGAACAGGATCTGCAGCGTCGTGGGCCCTGCCGTCGACGTGAGGTTCGGGCCCGGTTCCCAGTCGACCTGCTCGCGCACGGGCGCGCCGTTCGCGGTCGGTGCGCGCCACACGCGGTGGACGAGCGCGGGCTGGCCTGGATCGGTCAACTGGTCGCTCACGGCGAACACCGGGTCGAGGCGACCGAGCCAGCCGCGGTCGGGGTTCGCACCGCGCGGGTCGGACGCGCGCCAGACCGGGACGACGAGCGTGCCGTCGGCGTGGTCGTGACTGAACGTTCCGAGCACACCGCGGAACTGGAACGCGTCGGAGAGCGCGCGGGTGAACGGCAGGTCGTCGATCTCGCTCTCGCCGAGTTCGGGGTTCCAGAACTCGAGCGGCGCGGCGCCGACGGGCGCGACGGTCGGCGCGACCGGCAGCGCGGCGATCCGCGACGTCACGGCGAGCGGGACGAGCTGGACGGCGAGCGTCGCGGGGTCGATCGCGCCGGCACTCGCGACGGGCTCGGTCGGCAGCGCGATCGGACCGGGCGTCGTGCCGCCGCCGGGGTTCACCTCGATGCCGTCGTTCTGGCCCGCGACGATCGCCTCGTAGAGCGAGATGAACGCGGAGGGCGCCGCACGCACGAACTCGCCGCTCACGACGAAGTCGTAGCGCAGCCACTCCGTCAGCTCGGCGTCGTTCGTGTGCGTGAGCTGGGCGAACTCGCTGCGCTCCGTCGCCACCGACGCGCCCGCCGAGAACGCGGCGCCGTAGGCCGGCGTCGCCTCGAGGAAGTCGACCTGGTTCGCGCCGCAGGGCAGCGAGATCGGGACGACGATGATCTGCGTGCGCAGGTTGCGGTTGAGCTCGCTGGCGCCGAGCAGCGCGCCGCCGTACTCCGTCACGAAGGCGCGGCGCACGCCGATCTCGCCGATCGTCGGGTAGTCGCCGGCGAGCGACGGGATGGTCGACGCGTCGACGCCGAAGTCGAGTCCGGTGAGGCGCGTGCCGTCGACGCCGTCGTAGCGCACGACCTGCAGTCCGAAGAGCGGCGTGCCGAAGGGCGTCCCGGGCTCGTCGACCGTCTCGCCAGGGTTGCCGCCGCCCGGCGGGATGGTGAAGCGCACGCGGCGCTGGATCAGGAGCGCGAATCCGCCGCTCGGGCTGAACCCGCGCATCTGTTCGCCGGGCGCCTGGTTCTGGTCGGCGGTGCCGAGTTCGAGCTCGCGCGGAGGAGCGTCGGCGGTGTCGAAGCCGCGGCCGATCGGGATGTCGATCCCGGCGTCCTCGGCGTGGAACGAGATCGGGTCGCCCTTGCCGTTGTCGGTGCCGACGACGCGCGCGACGGAGAACGGGCCGATCGGTCCGTCGAGCGACGCGCTGCCCGGCGGGACCTCGCTCGCGAGCATGGTCGAGTAGCCGTAGAGCTGGACCTGCGTGCCGACCGGGTAGCTGCCGCTCTTGTTCGCGACGGACTGGTTGACGAGTTCGACGGAGTCGCCGACCTGGCGGTACTGGAAGAGCTCGCGCGCGAGTCGGCCGCCGAAGCCGGCGAGCTGACCCGTGAGCTGCGCCTGCGCGTCGAACGTCGTCGGCCCGGTGCGAACCGCCTCGGCGAGCTCGTTGCCGATCAACAGGACGCAGCGGTCCGGGAAGCCCTCCGTCGACTCCACGACGATCTCGGTGTCGCTCGACGACAGCGGGGACGCGAGGAACGTGAGTCCGCGCACCTTCATCGACGTCGTCGACTGCGGCCGACCGAAGCCGAAGCCGTCGACGCGCATCGAGAGTTCGTCGGGTCGCGTGCCGCGCACGTCGATCTCGACGTGGCTCCAGAGGCCCGGCGACACCGGCGAACCCGCGAGCGGCAGCGCCACGCGCGCACGCTCCTCGAAGGTCGTGTCGGGGTGGTCCCCCACCGCGTCGAGGACCTCGAGCACGAGTTCGCCGCCGTCGTGGAAGAGGTGCAGGCGGTCGTTCTCGGGCGATCCGGTGCCGCAGTCGAGCAGGTGCCCCGACGCCGCGTTCTCCTTGAACCAGAACTGCACGCCGCAGGGCTGCAGCAGTCCGTTGCCGTCGACCCAGCCGGCGGGCCCCGTCTGCGGGTCGTAGGAGAGCGTCTGTTCGGCCAGGGAGTGGCCTTCGAGGTCGCTGCGCGTGCGATCGAAGTGCACGGAGCGACCCTGCCTCGGACCGGCGTCGTCGGAGCGCGAGACCCAGGGTCGCACGTAGCCGTCGGGGTCCTCGGACGCGAAGACCGTGCGCGAGACCGGAGCTTCGCCGTCGGCGTCGCGCGAGATCGCGAGGTGCGCGAGCGTGCGCGGCGGCGGATCCGCGCCGAAGCGACCGTCGAACACCGCGACCGGCGTCGGACCGGTCACCCAGCCCGGCGCGAAGCGGTCGAGCCGCAACTCCTCGTCGTAGTCCGACTGGCGCCCCCAGACCTGGATCAGCTCGCCGGGCGGCGCGACCCACTCGATCTGCTCGCGCGCGGCCGCGTAGCGCTGGCGTCCGCTCTCGACGTTGAGGCTCGCGCGCAGGTCGATCGCGAACACGTCGCGCGACGTGAAGCTGAACGGCGCGGTCGAGAACGAGAGGTCGGAGTCGTTGGCGTTGCGCGCGTTCTTGTAGAGCGCGACGACGTCCTCGATGTCGAGGAAGGGCTCCATCGAACGCGAGCGCTCGTAGCGCTGACGCGCGTCGCTCGCCTTCTCCCCCTCCTTCGCGAGCGGGATGCCCGCCGCCGGCAGGAGCAGGCGCTCGAGGAGGTCCTCGAAGCCCTCGAACGGCCGCATCTCGAGGATCTTGTCCGCGAGTTCGCGCGCCTCGGTGCGATTGACGCGCGAGGTGACGCCGAGCAACGAGACGTTCTCGAACAGCGCCTCGAGCACGTCGCGGTTCGCCGTGTTCACGTTGACGGGCCGCCGCGACAGCACCTCGACGACGGCGTGGCGCCCCGTGTACGCGTTGCGCACGGGCTCCTCGAGCACGATTGCCGCTCCGCGCGCGAAGGCGCGGACGAGTCCGAACTCCTCGGCTCCGCCCTCGCCGCGGATGCGGACGGTGGAACCGGGCGTGCACCAGCGCAGCTCCTCGACCTGCAGCACGCAGCTCGCACCCGCCGTGAGGTCGTTGATGATGCGGGTCGGGAACTGCCAGCGGCGCGACGCCGCGATGTCGCCGTAGAGCGTCGCCGTGCGATCGAAGACCTCCGCCACGTCCTCGAGCGGGTCGACCGGCAGCTGCAGGAGGCCGTCGTCCGGCTCCGCGTCCGACGCGGTGCGCGGCGGCGGGAGCAGTCCGCGCAGCTCGTCGCCGAGCTCGCCGAAGCCCATCGCGCGCGCCTCCTTCATGCCGCGCGCCATGCGCCACTGCGCGAACACGACGGCCTGCATGCCGAGCACGGTGGCGCCGGAGTCGTGCGACGAGGCGGGCCGCGGACCGCAGGCGTTCGTACCGTTGTTGAACAGGCCGCGCGTCAGCTCGACGAAGCGGTTCCCGTCGCGGCGGTCGTAGGCGATGTACTCGCCGTCGATGTAGAGGTAGCCCGCGTCGGGGAAACCGCTCGCGTCGCCGACCTGGATCTCCTCGCCGTCCTCGGAGACGGCCTGCGTCACGTAGGTCGCGACGCCGAGCAGGTTGGCGACGAGCTGCGGCGACGCGCTCGAGAGGTCCACGCGCCCCGCGAGGTCCTCCACCGAGTGGTCCCACATGACGCCGCCCTCGTCGAGGCGGTCGAAGAAGCCCTCGCCGAACTCGAAGGGCGCGTCGAACTCGGCGAGCGAGTCGAAGTCGCGCGTCGCGTCGATCGAGGGGTGCGACGCGGCGAGCTGGTAGCGCGCGTGACGCGCCGCCTCCTCGAGCGCGAGGCGCGTGCGCGTGCGGTCGGCGAGTCGGTTCGACGCCTCGTCGACCGAGGTCGCGAGCCACAGGAACGGCGCGCACAGCGCGAACAGCGCGAGCAGGGTCAGCAGGACGACGAGCAGCGCGATGCCGCGGCGCCGGGCGTCGGCACGGACGACGGACGACTTCATTCCACCACCCCCGTGCGTCCCACGCGGACCGTCTCGTCGGGGTCCGTCGGGAGGACGAACTCGTACGGCCCCTGCGCGAGCAACGTGTCGATGCTGCCGTCGGCGTCGAACGGGACGACGACGGGCAGTCCCTCTGGCCACACCGCGTTCTGCGACAGCGGCACGGGCTCCGACCGTTCGACGATGCGCACGACGAGTTCGTCGAGCACGCCCTGGAACGGCAGCGGGTCGCCGCCGATCACGAGCGGTCCGTCGATCGTGCCGAGCTCGCCCTCTCCCGCCGTCACGCCCGCGACGAAGCCGTCGACGACGATGCGGAGCTGGAGACGGTCGTAGACGAGCGCGACGCGCGTCCACTCGCCCTCCTCGAGCGTTCCCGCGGGCAGCTTGATGTCGACGCGGCCGCCCGCTCGTTCGCGCCCCGTGCCGTCGACGAAGACCGGCGCGACCCAACCCGTGAGTCCGCCGCCCTGCGTCACCTCGAGTCCGCAGATGCGCGTGCGCCCCGAGAACTGGAACACGGTCCCGCCCGACCGGACGTCCTCGACCCGGATCATGGCCTCGATCGACACGCCGTCGCGCACGTCGTAGCGCGACTGCGTCTGCAGCGCGATCTCCGCGCGCGCGCCGCGTCCCGCGCCGTAGAAGCTGAGTGCGCTGCCGATGAAGCCGTCCTCGACCTGGCGCGCGCCCTGGAGCGGCTCGGCCGTGAGTTCGTCGGTCCCGCGGCCGTCGGGTCGTTCGAAGTGCCAGGTCCCGACGGTGCGCATGCGCTGCACGACGAGCGAGACGTGCCCGGTCTCCTCGTCCGTCTCGACGAACATCGCGGCGGGGTGGCGCTCGGCGAGCGCCGCCGTGCGCGCGGCCCGGAGCGCGCCGCGCAGCACCTCGGCGTCGGCTCCCTTCGCGAGGTCCATGCCCGTGATGGCGCCGAGCGAGAGCCCGAAGACGATCCCGAGGATCGTCATCACGAGCAGGAGCTCGAGCAGCGTGAGGCCGGTGCGCGGATGGCTTCGCATCGAAGGTTCGTGGTGCGCGTCGACGTGCCGTGTCGGCGCGCGCGCCGAGCGGACTACTGGCGAGGGTGGACGACGTCGTCGTCGGTCCCGAAACGGCCGTCGGGGCCGGCCGAGACGAGCTGGTACTTGCCGTGCGCGAGGTAGCGCCCGATGCGCTCGTTCTTGCGCGCGCGGACGATCTGCTCGGTGATCTGGTTGTTCTCGTCCAGGCACAGGTAGCGCTGGTCGGTGCCGTAGTCCCCGCTCTCGAAGTAGGCGATGGGCTGGCCCCAGGGGTCGACGAACTCCATCAATTCCGAGGTTCCGAGGTCGCTGAGCGTGCCCGCGCTGCGGTCGCCGTCGGTGTTCTGGAGCTCGTCGGCCGAGATCTGGCCGCCGGCGTCCCAGTTGTTCGACCACAGCGAGAGGACCAGGCACTCCACGCCGACGTTGAGCTCGTTGGGCGCGACGCCCCACTCCGTCCGGTAGTGCGACGGCGGGTAGGAGCCCTTCTCGTGCTCGTAGGCGTCGATCGTGCTCGCGAGCAGCGCGAGCTTGGACCGCGTCGCGTTGATCTGCGTCGCCTCCTGGCTGGTGAGGAGGTTCGGGACGAGGATCGCGAGCAGGAGCCCGAGGATGAGCATGACCGCGAGCAGCTCGACGAGGGTGAAGCCCGCGCGCGCGGAAGCCGTGATCCTTGCGGTTCGCATCTGGCCGGTTCGCATGTCTTCCGTCGCCCTCGTTCTCAACGCTTCGCGCTCGTGCGCATGGTGATCTCGACGTCGTCCATGCGGACGTCGGCCTGGCGACCGGTGTCGCCCTCGACGAACAGTCCGATCGTCAGCTCCCGCGTGCCCGTGCCGAACCCGGAGAAGCGCTGGGAGTCGACGACGGGGATGCCGTCGAGGAACACGCTCACCGTCGCGTCCGAGCCCTCGCCGTCGCGCTCGATGCGCAGGCGGTGCCAGGAGTCCGGCGCGAAGGGGGCGGACTCGGCCGGCAGGTCCTCCCAGTCGCTGTCGGGGCGACTCGTCTGGAACACGCGCACCTGCGCGAGGCCGTCGCGACTGCGCGCGATGCCGACCATGCCCTGGACGTTCGCGCGGTCGCGGCTCTGCACGGTCTCGCGCGAGACG
The DNA here is from genome assembly GCA_041398665.1 of Planctomycetota bacterium. Classification (GTDB taxonomy): domain Bacteria; phylum Planctomycetota; class UBA1135; order UBA1135; genus Rohdeia. The sequence goes on from JAWKUH010000012.1 coordinate 105,623, forward strand.
AACAGCCCGGCGCGGGCGTTCGTCTCCTTCGAGACCCACACGTTCGCCTCGATCGCGAGGAACTCCGCCGACGCGATGGTCTGGTAGTAGCGCGCCTCGCCCGACGTGTCGAAGGTGCCGCCGAGGTGCAGCACGCCCTGCACCAGGGTCGCCCTCGGGCCCGCCGCCTCGGAGCGGTACCAACCGTTCACGCCGACCGTCGAGTACTCGAACTGCTCGATCCGGACGACCTTCGTGAGGTGGTCGTTGATGCGCTCGATCTGGGCGGTCGCCCAGATGCGCAGCGGATCGGTCTCGGGGCGGTTGCGCAGCTGGTCGTCCATCTGGCGCAGCTGGATCACCGCTTCCTCCGCGTTGCCGAGGAGGTAGGCGCACCACGCGCGCACGCCGGTCGCGACGGCGAGCTGCGGCTCGGCCTCGAGCGCGCGCTGCGCGGCCTCGCGCGCCTCGATCACGGCGCCGTCCGACACGAGGTTGACCGCGCGGCGCAGCCACAGGTCGGCGCGCGTGTCGCCGCGCCCCTCGGACAGGCGCAGCGCCCGTTCGAAGTAGCGTTCGGCGGCGGCGTGGTGCTCGCGCCGGTACTCGAGCCAGCCGAGCATCGCGAGCGCGTCCTCGAGCTCCGCGTCGTCCTCGAGCGCGGCGCGCAGGCTCTCCTCCGCGCCCTCCCAGTCGTCGACGTCGAGCAGGAGGCGGCCGCGCTGGAGCAGCGACCACGTGTCGCCGGGCTTCGCCTCGAGCGCGGACTGCGCGAGGTCGAGCGCCTTGTCGTGCGAGCCGGAGCACTCCGCGAGCCACGACTGCGCGCGCAGGCTCTGCGCCGCGCGCAGCGGGTCCTTGCGCGCCGCGGCGCGGAGGTCGCGCAACGCCGCCTCGAAGTCGCCCGCCGCGATCGCGACGATCCCGCGGTTCACGAGCAGCTCGAACGCGAGGTCGGTCGGCGCGCCCGTCACGCTCGCGCCGTCCGTCGCCCACTCCGGGAGGTCGACGGCACCGACGTCGGCGCCGACGAGCTCGCACGCGACGACACCGGCGATCGCGCGCTGGTCCTCGGGGTTCGCGCGCAGGTTCGCGGCGTACATCTCGAGCGCGCCGGTGACGTCGCCGGCACCGAGCATGGCCGCGGCGTACGCGCTCTTCACGCGTTCGCGCGCGTCGCGGACGCCGGAGTCGGCGGGCAGACGCTCGTAGGCGCGGCGCAGGTGCGGAACGGCCTCCGCGAAGCGCCCGCGGTCGACGAGGTACTCGCCGAAGGCCGCGCTCGCGACCCAGGTGCCGCGCTCCACCTCGACCGCCTTCCTGAGGCTCGCCTCGGCGCGGTCGACCATGAGGAAGGCGCGCTCGAGCCGAGCCATCGCGACGTGGGGCTCCGGACGGAAGCCGAAGCGCTCGACGGCGAGCTCCGCCTCGGTGAACGCCTCCTCGTACTCGAACGCGGCTTCGTGCACGCGCACGAGACCGAGGATCGGATCGGGATCCTCCGGTCGGAACGCCGCGACCCGGCGGAAGAGTTCGCCCGCCATCCCGAGCGCGTCGCCGAACTCGTAGCGCAGTTCGATGCAGCGATCGGCGAGCTCCATCATCTCGCGCCACGTGGCCGGGCTCGCCGCCGCGGGCAGGTCGTGGTACGCCTGCCGCGCCGCGTTCTCCGCGGTCTCGGCGAGCGCGAACTTGCGCACGCGCGTCCGCTCGAAGGCGATGGGCGGCTGGCCCGGATAGCGGTCCTTGCCGGAGGCGGGCTCGACCTCGACGAACCGGATCGGCTCGTTCAGTCGAGCCGCGTCCTTGAGACCGTAGGGGTCCTCGTTCGTGATGCGGCCGCGCATCAACGGGATGTCGTTGAGCTCGAGCGTGTCGTAGAGCTTGCGGTAGAGCGCCTCGAGCTCGCGGCGCTCGTCCGCCTCGAGCATCGACGGGTCGATGCCGTCCCCCACCTCGATGTCGGAGAGCCCCTCGTCGTCGCCCTCGTCCTCGTACTCGTCGCCGAGGTCCTCGTCCTCGAAGAGGTCGTCGACCTCCGTGACGCGGCGCTGGGTGCGGAGCAGCGCTCCGAAGTTCGAGGGCTCGACGCCCGGCGCCGGCGGCGGCGCGAGCGCGAGCAGGTCGGGCATCGGCGGCTCGACGAACGGCAGCGGCGGCAGCGGACGCGTGTCGCGCGGCGGCGAGAAGAGCTCCTGCGACGGCAGGTCGGAGGCGCGGTTGGCGACCGGCGTGCGGACGCCGTGGCGCTCGAGTTCCTTGTCGGCGCCGCGGCGCGAACCGCCGGGGTTCTCGCCGGTCGAGCCCTGGCGGAAGAACAGGAAGCCGAGCAGCAGCACGGCGACGACGAAGACGATCTGCTCCTGGCGCAGCCTCATCGTGCGACCTCCGCGAGCGCAGCGACGTTCGGGACACGGGCGACGACGACCTCGAGCACGAGCTCGACCGAATCGGGGTCGTTGCGTTCGCGCTTGATCACGGCCTCCTCCACGACGAGCGGTTGCGGCTCGGGAGCCTGCAGCCGCACGAGGAGTCGCTCGATCGCGACGTCGTCGCCCTGGATCGTGAAGGTCACGCGGTTCTTCTCGACGACGTCCTTCGACTTCTTGCCGAGGATGCGCGGGTCGAGCGACGTCTTGATCGTCTCCACGCGCTTGACGCGCTCCTCGATCGCCGCGCGGACCACGCGCTCCGTCACGTCGAGCGCGTCGAGGTAGCGCTCGATCTCCTCGGGCCGCGTCGGCGACTGCGCGGGGAGCCCGAGCGTCTCGACGACCTCGACGTTGCGTCGACTCGCGAGCGGCAACAGTTCCGCGCGGACGCGACTCTGCACGTCGAGGTAGCGGTTCGTGTCGGACGGACGGCTCGGGTCGCGGAACTCCGGGCGCGGGAGGAAGTCGACCTGCGAGCGCAGGTCCTCCACGTTGGCGACGAGCGCGTCGTGGTCCTCCTGCGCCTGGTTGCGGTCGGCCGAGTCGTAGCGCTCCTTGCGCAACTCGCTGCGCGTCCGCGACACCTGCGCGACGGCCGAGTCCTTGCGCGCGCCGACCGTGGCGCCGATGACGCCCCAGCCGACGAGGAAGACCACGAGCCCCGCGCCGACGCGGGCCACGAACGTCTTGTTCTCCTGCCAGTACTCCTCGAGATCCATGGCGCGCGGGGTCAGTTGGAGAGCCGGGGGACGGACGGACGGGCGAGCGACGCGACGGCGTCGTCGGGAACGGCTTCGAAGCTCGTGCGGTGGTGGCGTGACATCGCGGCGGGGTTCCTCACCCCCCCACCTCCTCCTCGGCGACCGCGTCGTCGGCGGTCTCCGCGGGCGGACCGAAGGACGTGATCGTGAGCTTGAACGTGGAGAACGTCGAACCGAGCTGCTCGAGGATCTTGTAGTCCGGCAGCGCGGCGTGCAGCGCGGCGGCGAAGCGCCGGAAGACCTTGTCGTTCTCCTCGATGCCCTCGACCGCCTCGCCGCTGATCGTGACGATCGGCGCCTCCGAACCCTTCGGGATGCCGAGCTCGGTGTCGGCCTGGAACGAGGTCGAGAACTCGCGGATCGAGAAGCCGGGAGGCATGAGGCCGTCGAGCGCGTCGACGACCGTCGCGAGCTGGCGCCCCGAACCGGCGATGCGACGCAGGTCCTCGGCGAGCTCGCCGAGCTCGGCGTTGCTCGCGAGCAGTGCCTGGGTGGCGGAGTCGTCGCGCTTGAGGCGCGAGAGCTGACCCTGCAACGACGCGGCGCTCGACTCCGCCGCGACGGCCTCGCCGCGCAGCTTCACGAAGCGCTGTCCGAGGAAGGCGACGGCCAGCACCGCGGCGAGGATCAGGAACAGCGTGCCCTGCGTGAACTCGCGCTTCTGCAGGATCGCCTTCGGGAGGATCTCGATGCCGTACGCGTCGGAGTCGGACGCGGCGGTCGCCAGACCGAGCGCGACGACGGCGGCGTACTTGTGCTTCTCGAGCGCGGCGGACGCCTCGGGGTCGAGCTTCTCGGTGTCGACGACGGTGAACGGGTCGAAGCGCTCGACCTTGGTCCCCATGACCGAACCGAGGTACGCGTCGAGGCCCTCGACCTCGGCGCCGTCGCCGCACACGAGGACGCGGTCGAGGCGCAGGTTCTGGATGCGCACCTGGCTCTTCGCGAACGCGACGGTCGACTGGAGCAGGCTGGCGATCTGACCGGCGGGGCCGCTGCAGGCGCGACTCGCGCGCTCCGCGTTCTGGTCGTCGAAGCGCGCGCCCGGCGTGAGGTCGAGCATCAGGCGGCGCACGCGAGCCGCCTTCTTCGCGTCGATCGCGAGCCGATCGGCGATCGCCCGGTCGAAGAGGCGCACGCCGCCCGAGAGGTTGCGCGCGAAGACGAGGTCGCGACCGCGCACGACGATCACGTCGATGTCGTCGGCTCCGACGTTCGCGATCAGCACGGTGTCGTCGAGGACGACGCCGAATCGCAGCCACGCGTTGTAGAGCGCGATCGAGTTGGGCGTGAACGCGTCGAGCGTGCCGCCGAGATCCGAGACGTCCTCGCGGAGTTCCTCGAGCAGCGACTCGCGCGCCATGGCGAGGAGCACGACGTCCTCGTCCTGCACCTCGGGCATCTCGGGCAGGACGTTGAAGTCGGCGGCGACGGCCGAGTCGGAGCTGCCGCCGACCTCCTCGACCTCGAAGCGCATGAGCTTCTTGAGCTGCCAGTCGGGGAGGCGCGGCACGCGCACGTAGCGCACGTTGACCTCGCGACCCGTGACGCCGACGCGCGCGTCCTTCGGCGCGAAGGGAGCCTCGAGCTCGCCCCAGGCCTCGCGCGCGTCCTGCGCGTCGACGACCTGGTGCGCGAAGTCGGTGACCGCGAAGGTGTTGCCCTTCACGTGGCCGCGCAGGAGCACGGCCGCGCTCGAACTCACGTCGACGCCGGTGACGGTGCGGGGCATGTGGATCAGCCTTGGCGCTGGATGCGGTTGGCCAGGTCGTCGAGACCGGTTCGTTCGAGATAGCTGCGGATGGCTTCGGCGGGGTCGGGACCCACGTCCTCGCCGCCGACGTCGAGCGCGGCTCTCTCCGAGCGGATGCGCGCGAGCAGTTCCGTCGCGGTCGAGTGGATCGGGTTCGTCCCGCCGTCGTCCGTCGGAGCGAAACGGTCGCGCACCACCACGGCGCGCCGTTCGCAGTCGTCGTAGATGCCGGGCAGTCCGAAGAAGCCGGCACGCTCGACGTCGGCCTCGACCTCGGACAGCGCCTCGCGCCCCTTGGTCGTGATGACGCCGAGTTCGCGCTCCGCGCGGTCGACGAGGTCGTCCTCGAAGCCGTAGTTCGCGAGCAGTTCCTTCCACGCCGCGTACGCGTCGCCGAGCCTCCCGGCCTTCTGCGCCATGTCGGCGGTCGACGCCAGGGTCACCGCGGCGTCGCGCTCCGAGGAGAACGCCAGCTGGGCGCGCGCACGCGTCGCGTTCCCGAGCGCGACCTCGACGCGCGTGCCGGCGCCGTCGAGCGACGAGCGAACGGAGACCGGAGCGTCGAACTCGAGGCGCACGAGTTCCAGACCGCGGCCGATCAGGACCTGCGTGACGTCCGTCGCCTCGAATTCGGACTTGAAGGCGCGGTAGGAGCCGTCGGCGACGACCGCGACGCGCCGCGGGCCGTCGGTGTTCGGTGCGACGTCGAGCACGAGTTGGTGCGGCGCCGGACCGGAGAGCGCGAGGGCGAGTTCGGGCGCGTCGCCCGCTCGCTGCACGTCGAGTCCGGACTCGGCCCCCGCGGGACCGCGGTCGAGCGTGGCGCGCACGACGACGATCGGGACGTCGAGTCGCGAGAGGACGAGCGTGCCGTCGCCGGACTCGCCCGTGGTCGAGACGTCGAACTCGCCGATCTTCGTGCGCTCGCCCTGGTCGACGACGAGGGCGGCGTCGTCGACCGATGCCGAACCGGCGCCCGCGGCCAGCGATCAGGACGCGCGCGGCGGTCGCGCCTTCGGGCACGTGCGCGCGCGCGCGCGCCGAGCCGCTCGACGCGGTGCGCGGACCCCACAGCGGCGCGCCGAGGACGGCGCCCTCGGCTCCGAGGAACTCGACACCGACCGGACGAAGGTTCCGCCCTCGACCTCGGTCGCGACGGAGGCCGCGAGCGTCTGTCCGGGTCGGACCTTGACGGCCTGCGAGCGTTCGATCGCGAAGTCGTCGCCCTCGAGCGTCGCGGCGAGCCCCGCGCGACCGCTGATCGCGCCGCCGCGTCCGCGCGAGAAGAGCGCGGGCGCCTCGTCCGCGCCGGTCCAGGACTCGGCGTCGCGCGCCGCCTCGAAGGAGAAGTCGGCGCCGAGCAGGTTGCCGGCGATGTCGGGCACCGGTGCGGCGGGACGCGCTCCGCCGCCGCCCTCGCCGCCTCCGCCGAACACGAGCCATCCGCCGACGCCGAGGCCGGCGACGAGCACGACGGCGACGAGGATCGTCGTCACCTTCGAGCCCTTGCCGCGGCGTTCGAAGGCCTCGAAGTCGACCTCGAGCGTCGCGTCGTCGTCGGGCAGGTCGACGGGAGGCGCGGACGCCGCGCGCTTCGGCGCGGCCGACTTCTGCGCCGCCGGCTTCTGCTGCGTCGGTCGCGCCGACTCGGGAGCGGCGGGGCGCGCCGGCATCGCGGCCGGCGCGGCGGCAGGCATCGCCGCGGGCTCTTCCAGACTGATCTCGTCGACGTCCTCGAGGAACGGGTTCGTCGCCGGGACGCCCGCCGGTGCTTCGGGCGCGGCGGCGGCCGGAGCCTCCGCCCGACCGGTGTCGGCGACGACCTGCGCGCGCACGTTGCCGAAGCTGAGCTCGTCGCCCTCGAGCAGCGCCATGCGCTCGACCTTGCGACCGCCGACGCGCGTACCGTTCGTGCTGCCGAGGTCCTCGACCCACAGCTCGCCGTCCTTCCACTCGAGGCGGGCGTGCGAGCCCGACACCGACGCGTCGGCGACGACGAGGTCGTTGCCGTCGCGGCGTCCCAGCGTGAGGCCGTCGTCGCCGACGGGCACGGTCCGACCTTCGAGCGTGCCCGAGAGGAGGCGCAGGGCGAGTCGATTGGACATGCGCGTGCGTGCTCGTTGCTGACTCGACGACGCGATCGGGAGCGCCGGGACCGCGCGGAGTGCGCAGCCACGTCGGCGTCCGCGCGCCCGCGGGGCGCCGTCGCGTCGTCGTCGTGTCTCGGCCGCCCCTTCGTGCGGCCGCGTGGATGGGGAACGGGGGGAGCCCGGCGCCGAGCGCGGGGCGGTCGCGGAGGGCGGTGCGTGCGCCGCGGAACGGGGAGTCGTAGCCCGAGGGGCCGCGGTCGTTACGCAATCCCTCGGGCCGTACGAGGGTACTTGTTGCGAGCGGGCAGCGCACGCGTCGCGCGGCTCCCCAGCGATGCGACGCGGCGCGGACGTCGGCTCGCGGGGGCGGGGAGCGCGCTACGCTCCTGCACCGTGCTCTTCCTGGACGGACCCGAGACTCCCCGAGCGGGCGCGACCCTCGAGCTCCGTGGCGACGAGGCGCACCACGTCGCACGCGTCCTGCGGCTGCGGGTCGGGGACCGCGTGGGCGGCGTCGACGGACGCGGCGGGCGCTACGAGCTCGCGGTGTCGCGCGTCGAGCGCGGTCGGGTCGAGGTGACGGTCGCCGACGAGGCCGTTCGGGAGCCGGCGCCCGGCGAACCGGGTGCGCCGCTCCCCCACGTCGAGATCGCCGTGGGCTGGCCCAGGGGGAGTCGCGGCGAGGAGATGCTCGCGCGACTCGTGCAGCTCGGCGTCGCGCGGATCGTCCCGCTCGTCGTGCGCCGCACGGGACCGGAGCGCCGCGCCGAGCGACGGGACCGGCTGGAGCGGATCGCGCGGGAGAACCTCAAACAGTGCGAGCGCGCCTGGCTGCCGACGATCGACGAGCCCGTGGGGCTGGCGGAGGTGCTCGAGCGCTGGAGCGCGGACCTCCCCGCGCCGCCCGTCGCGCTCGACCCGCGCGCGGACGGGTCGCTCCACCGCGTGCTCGAGGCCGATCGCGAACGCGACGCCATCGGGATCCTCGTGGGCGCCGAGGGCGGCTTCGATCCCGACGAGGAGGCGCTCTGGCGATCTGTGGGCGCGCGCGCGGCGCGGCTCGCGCCGCACGTCCTCCGGATCGAGACGGCGGCCGAGGCGGCGGCGGCGGTGGCGGTCTGCCTCCTGGAGAGGCGGTGAGCCGCGCGCAGGGCGTCCTGTGGCTCGAGTGGACGACGATCTTCGTCCTGTGGCCGTTCGCGGCGTTCCTCGAGGTCCTCGACCTCCGGGTCTGGGCCTTCTACGCGCCGCCCGTGGTGTACGCGATCGCGGTCGACGCGGTGGCGACGCGGCGGAGCCGTCGCGCGCGCGAGCGCACGGACGCCGAGCTCGGGGCGGATCCGACCGCCGCGCTGCGACCGGCGGGCGACGGGCGCGTCGAACTCGTGCGTGCCTTCGCGACCGCCGCGCTGCTCGCGTGCGCCGTGTTCGTGCTGGCGTACGCCTGGGACGAGTCGCGCTTCCTCGAGCTCCCCCGCACGAACCCGGGCCGGTGGTTCGTGATCCTGCTCGCTTACCCGTGGATCTCGGCCGGGCCGCAGGAGTTCGTCTACCGCCACTTCTACTTCCGGCGGTACCGACGGCTGTTCCCGAGCGACCAGCTGTTCCTCGCGGTGAACGTCGCGCTGTTCGCGTGGCTGCACCTCATGTACGACCACTGGCTCACGATCGCGCTGACGACGATCGGCGGCGCCGTGCTGACGCTCGAGTACGAGCGGTCGAAGCGCCTGTGGGTCGTCTGGATCGTGCACGCCGTGCTCGGGCTGTCCGTCTTCACCGCCGGACTCGGGCGGTACTTCTACGAGCGCTGAGTCGAGCGACGGAGGAGAGCGGCGCGAGCGGTGCGACAGGCGCGAGTCCGGACGAAGAGAGGAGGCCGGCGCCCCCAGCGCGAGCCCGGAACGAAAAAGAGGAGGCCGGCGCCCCCAGCGCGAGCCCGGAACGTCCCAAACCCACAACAAGGAGGAGAGGCTCGGGCGTTGCCTTTGGCTTCACCCGGGCGCCCCCAGCGGGTTCGCGGGGGGGGACCCGAACGCGGGGGGGACGATTTCGGGGCCGCGCGGGCGAGCGCACCCGTCGGCTCGACGCAAACCATTACCCATAAGGCACTTGAATCCGGTCCTCGGCCCGGGCCGCGGGCTCGGGCGGGTCCGCGAAGCGCCCCCACCCGCTCCAGCTCCGGCGCAGCGACCGGAAGGTCGGTCCGGCGACGACGAGGTGGTCGACGAGAGGGATCCCGAGCAGCCGCCCGGCGCGACCCAGGCGCTCCGTCACGGCCAGGTCCTCCGGGCTCGGCTCGGGGTCGCCGGAGGGGTGGTTGTGGGCCACGAGGACCGCGGCCGCGCCCTCGCGCACGGCCGGTCCGAAGACCTCGCGCGGATGGACGAGCGACGTGGTCAGCGTCCCGCGCGTGAGCGCCGCGAGCCGCAACACCCGGTGGCGACCGTCGAGCAGGAGCGCGGCGAAGCACTCCTGCCGCTCCCCGCGGAAGTGCGGCGCGAACCACTCGAGGGCCCGCAGCGGTCCGTCGATCGGCGCGAGTCCCGAGAGCCGTCGTCGCGCGCGTTCCCCGCGGCGACCCAACTCGAACGCGGCGACGAGTCGCGCGGCGCGCACCACGTCGCGCTCGGTCGCCGGTCGCCCCAGCCGGACGAGCCACTCGTGCACGCTGAAGCGCGTCCACACGGGGTCGCCGTCGAGGCTCGCTCCGAAGCCCGCACCGGCGACGACCTCGAGCAGGGTCGCGTCGTCGAGCCCCTCCGCGCCCTCGCGTGCGACGCGAGCCGCCGACGTCGACGTCGTCGACGACGCCGCCGTGTCGAGCGTCACCCGCGCCGTCGCGACGGCCGCCGTCTCCCCCTCCGCTCCCGGTCCTCCCTGCTCGAGCGTGTCCCGCATGACGGGGACGACCGCGCGAGGTGCGCCGCGGTTGCAGGGCTTCCGCCGGTTATCCGCGGGCGCCGAGGTCGTCGAGCCAGTCGGCCACGACGCGAGCGACCGTGCGGGCGGCGTCGCCCGAGAAGACGTGGTCGACGCCCTCGAGCCGGACGAGTTCGACCTCGCCGCTCGCGCGGCGCGCGATGCGTTCGCTCTCCTCGATCGGGACGACGGTGTCGGCGGTGCCGTGGACGAGGAGCCAGGGCACCTCGACCGACGCTCCCAGTTCCTCGACCGAACCGACCGCAGCCATGTCGTCGAGGAAGCGCCGGGACAGCGGACACTCCGGCTTGTCCCACATCACGTCGCGTCCCGGGACGAGCTCGCCGAACTTGCGCCGCGCGAAGTCGGCGGTGTCGACCATCCCCGCGAGCGACACGAGCGCGACGATCCGCGCGTCGCGACTCGCGCGGAGCACGCCCACGGCTCCGCCCATCGAGTGGCCGACGTAGATCGCGCGACCCTCCGCCCCGACGAGGGCGTCGAGCACGCTCCCGAGGTCCTCCGTCTCCTTGGTCGGGCACGAGTCGCGGAAGTCGCCCTCGCTCGCACCGTTGCCGGAGAACGAGAAGCGCAACACCGGCCGGCCGCGCGCGACGAGTTCGTCCGCGAGCGCGACCGCCCACGCGCGATCCTTGTTGGCCGTGACGCCGTGGCCGATCACGACGGGCGGACCGATCTCGCCCGCGACGTGCGCGACGTCGAGCCGCTCCCCGTGCTCGTTCGAGATCGAGAGCGTGCTCACGCGAATCCGATCACCGAGCGGATGCCGTCCTGCGCTTCCATCAGCTCGAAGCCCTTGTTGACCTCGTCGAGCGTGATGCGGTGGGAGACGAAGCCGTCGAGGTCGATCTTGCCGTCGAGGTACATGCGCACGAGCTGCGGGACGTGCGTGCGGCCCTTGGCGCCGCCGAAGCTCCCGCCCTGCACCTTGCGTCCCGTGATGAGCATGCGCGGCACGATGTCGAGCGTCTCGCCCTTGCCCGCGACGCCGAGCACGGTGCAGAGGCCCCAGCCGAAGCGCGCGGCCTCGACGGCCTGCCCCATCACGTCCGTGCGGCCCGTCGCCTCGAAGGTGTAGTCCGCGCCGAGTCCGCGCGTCATGTCGAGGACCTCCTGCACCGCGTTCGCGCCGCCGGCGAGGACGTCCGTCGCACCGAACTTCTTCGCGAGCTCGCGCCGGACGGGCGACGGATCGATCGCGAGGATGCGTTCGGCGCCCTTGAGCTTCGCACCGACGACGGCGCCGAGCCCCACCATGCCGGCTCCGAACACGGCGACCGTGCTGCCGCGTTCGACGTCGGCCTTCCACAGCGCCGCAGCGATGCCCGTCGTCGCGCCGCACGCGAGCAGGCACACGGACTCGAGGCTCGCCGCCGGGTCGATCTTCGCGAGCGCGATCTCCGGCATCACGGTGTACTCCGCGAACGTGCTCGTGCCCATGAAGTGGCGCACCGGCTCGCCGTCGATCGAGAGGCGCGGCGTGCCGTCGGGAAGGAGGCCCTTGCCCTGCTGTTCGCGGATCGCGGTGCAGATGTTCGTCTTGCCGCTCGTGCAGTGTTCGCAAGAACCGCACTCCGGCGAGAACAGTGTGACGACGTGGTCGCCGACCGAGAGGCCCTCGACGCCCTCGCCGAGCTTCTCGACGACGCCCGCACCCTCGTGGCCGAGGACGGTCGGCGCGTAGCCCGACGGGTCGACGCCGCTCGCCGTGTAGAGGTCGGTGTGGCACACGCCGCAGGCGTGGACCTTGACGAGCACCTCGCCGCGCCGCGGTTCGGCCAGGTCGACCTCGCGGACGACGAGCGGTTCTCCGAAGCGTTCGAGGACGGCGGCGCGCATCTTCATCGGTGTCTGCTCCTGACGGGGGGCGGACACCTTATCAGCGCGGCCAGCTCACCCACCGAGCGAGTCCGCGAAGTCGGCGCTCGCCTGCTCGAGCGAGAAGCCCATGACCTCGCGGAACCGAGCGCCGGCGTCGTCCCCGCGCGCGAGCGCGCCCACCATCTCGCGCACGACGTACTCGCCGTACTGCGCGACGATCCAGTCGGCGAAGGCGAGGGACTGCGCGTAGGCGCGGCGGATCCTCGCGGGATCGCCGATGCTCGCGAGCGTGCCCGACATGTCGGCGATCGGCAGCAGCGCTTCCTTCGACAGCGAGGCGCGCGCGGCTCGCACCGCGTCGTCGCGCCCGGGCTCCATCCACTGCGCGAGTCCCTCGTCGAGCCAGCCCGGGACCTTGCCCGGGATCATGTCGTGCAGGAACGCGTGACACAGCTCGTGCCAGAGCGTCTGCGTCCAGCGCGACTCGTCGCGGTCGTAGTCGACGATCGGCAGCCGGACGGTGCCGTCGAACGCTCCCGCGGCCCAGTGCCCGAGACCCGTCACGTCCTGGAACTGCTGGGCGTCGTAGAAGGCGACGCGCAGTCGCCGACCGCGTTCGACGACCGGGTCGCGACCGAAGAACAGCCAGTACTCGCCGTAGGCCTGTTCCAGGACGTCGACCGCGCGCTGTACGCCCTTCAGGATCTCGTCGCGGTCGCCGTCGAAGACGATCTCGAAGCGCTGCGAGCCGTAGCTCGCGAAGTCGCGTTCGACCTCGAGCTGCTTGCGCCACCACCCGAGCAGGCGTTCGAAGTCGTCGCGCGCGGGATCGAGTTCGAGTGCGCGCTCGAGGTCGGCCACCGCCGACTCGAGGTCGGGGACCTCCGCCGAGCGGCGCGCGCGACGCCCCAGCGCCTCCGCGAGGTTCCCGGCCACGACGGCCCGGTCGTCGCCCGTCGCCGATCCGATCGCTCGCTCGAGCAGCTCGATGGCGCGGTCCACGTCGTCCGCCTCGAGCGCGGCGACGGCGGCGTTGTTGTCGACGACCCAGGGCGCGGTGCGCGGAGCGGCCGGCTCGTCGTCCACGTGCGCGGCGACGGGGCGGCGCACCGAATCCTGGATGTGCGGCGCGACGACGGGCGACTCCGTCTCGGCGACGTCCTCGCCCGCGTTCCCCTGGCCGCGCAGGAACCACGCGACGAGCACCCCGCCGAGCAGGCCGAACGAGACGAGCAGGAGGACGAGCGCGTTCTTCACGATGACTCGGATCGACCGACACCGCGCACGCGCAGGAGGTCGGGGAAGGGAGCGTAGGTCGGTTCGATGCCGCAGTCGCGCTCGATCTTCCGGACCTCCGCGAGGAACGTCTCGTGGAGCGCTTCGAGCGCCTCGCCGGGGCCCGCGTCGCAGAAGTACGTGCGGCAGCCGAGCGGTCGGCCCTCCCGCGCGGTACAGCGTCCCGCGACGTGGTACGGACAGCGCCCCTCGGCCTCGGGCGGCGGTGCGTCGGGTGCGAGGTGCGCCGCGTAGTCCGCCTCGAGCCCCGTCGCGTAGAGCCGGTGCCCCGCCTCCTCGAAGCGGCAGCACACGCCGCGCGCGAGGCAGACCGCGCGCGAGTTCGCGACGGCGTTCTCCACGCGGCGGTGCAGCTCGGCCAGGCGCGCGAACGCGCGCTCGCGCGCCGCGTCGTCGACCTCCGGTCGGATCCCGGGACAGACCTCGCGCGCGCGTTCGAACCCGTCGGCGTCGTCGAGCACACTCGGCCAGTACGGAAACGTCCGGCAGTGCTCGGGACGCGCGGTGTACGCCGTGCATTGGTTCGCGCCCTCGAGGAGCGCGCAGCGACCGCTGCCCTCGGGCTCCTCGCGCAACGCTTCGCGCAGCTCGCCGCTCCGCGGGTCGACGACGGTCCGCACGTGACGGCGACGGAACGCGTCGAGCTCGAGTCCGAGCACCGCCGCGAGCCGCGCGTCCTCGCCGGGCGCGAGCCACACGTGCCCGTCGCCGTGCGTGCAGCAGTTGCCGCAGCGGTGGCACTCGAAACGGAACGGCTTCACGCCCCGGAGCCCGGGATCGGGCGGGACCTCGCGCGCGTTCACGGACGGCGCCGCCTCCGCGCGCGGCGCGCTGCGGCGCGCGGCGAGGGCTTCTCCCCCGCGCGCCAGTCGATCCCCGCGCGTCCCTCGAGCAGACGTTCGACGTCGGTGATCAACTCGTTCCAGGACTGGTAGCGGTGCTCCGGGTCCTTGCTCATCGTCTTCTGCACGAAGTAGTGCAGGTGCGGCGAGATCCCGCGGCGCTTCAGCTCCGGCGACTCGAGCGAGGCGAGGACCTGCAGGGCGAGCACCTCGCGGTCGTCGGCCGCGACGAACGGCAGGCGGCCGACCACGAGCTGGAACATCGAGACGCCGAGCGAGTAGACGTCGGAACGGATGTCGGCGCGCGCACCGCCGCGCGCCTGCTCGGGCGAGAGGTAGGCGACCGTACCGATCGCGGAGTCCGCGAAGTTCTCCTCGCCCGCGGCCGCCGCGAAGCCGAGATCGATGAGCACGGGGCGTCCGTCGCTCGCGACGAGCACGTTCCCCGGCTTGACGTCGCGGTGCACGAGGCCGAGCTCAGCGAGGTGGGCGAGACTGCGCGCGACGCCGAGCACGATCGCGAAGGCCTCGTCCTCGCCGAACGTGCGGCCGCGGTCGAGCTCCTCCTGGAGGCTCGGCCCGTCGATCAGTTCGAGCCTCGTGAAGTACACGTCGCCGGCGCGCGCGACCCCGAAGCAGCGCACGACGCCGTCGTGCTCGATCCGCCGCAGGAGCTTGGCCTCGTTCACGAACGCGGCGAGCGCCCGTTCGTCCCGCGCGACCTCGTGGCGCAGGACCTTGAGCGCGATCTCGCGCCCCTCGCGCCGGTCGAGCGCTCGCCACACGTCCGCGGTCCCGCCGGTGCCGATGCGCTCGCGCACGTCGAATCCCGGGATCTCGGGGATCTCGCCCGCTCGGGTCCGGCGGAGCCGAGCGACGTCCTTCGCGTCGACGCCGAGCGCCGCCTCGAGCAGCGGATCGAGGGCCTCGCCCGCCGCGACCCGTGCGGCGAGTTCCCGCGCGCTCTCGACGCCGAGGCGCCCGCGTTGCACCAGTTGGGCGAGGAACTCGTCGTCCCGGGGAGGAGGCATCGCGCTCATGCTACCCCCCGCGGACGGTGCGTCGCCGCGGAGCGCGCGGCCTTCGCACGGAGGAAGCTCCGGCGCGCGTCGGCGTCCCGTATCCTCGTCGCCCGGGAGGTCCTCCGTGTTCCAGATGTTCGGTCCGCTCTGTCTGTCGTTCGCGCTCGCCGCGTCCCCGTCCCACACCGCAGGTGTGCACCTCGCGCCGCACGCCGTCCTCGACCAGGACGGTGCGCGCGCGCAAGCCGCGCCGCGCGAGGCCGCAGCTCCGAGACGCGACCGCGTCGACGCCGGCGAGGCCGCCGCCCAGGCGGGCGACGACGTCGTCACGTTCGACGAGCTCGACCGGCTGCTGCTCGATCGTCACGCCTTCGGTCCGGCCTCCGAGGACGCGCTCACGTTCCTCGTGCAGAACGCGCTGATCGCCCACCTCGCCGCGGAGGCGGGGGTCGTCGTGACCACCGAGCAGGTCGAGGCGCGCTGGGCCGAACTCGACCGCGTGACGCGCGAGCAAGGTCTCGAGGGCGGACTCGAGGGCTACCGGCAGGAGAAGGGCGTGGAACGCGCCGACTTCCTGCGCGCGCTCGAGAACCAACTGCGGCTGGCCGAGCTGACGCGCCGCGCGCTCGGCCTCCCCGCCGACCAGCCCGTACCGGAGTACGACCAGCAGATCTGGCTCGAGCAGCAGGTCGGCTCGCAGGAACTCGTGCGCCTCCCGCGCCCCTGGGAGGACGGCGTCGTCGCGAGACTCGGCGAGATCGAGGTCCGCGCGAAGGACCTGGCCCTGCGGCTGCGCGACGCGATCGGACCGCGCGAGGTGCGCGACGCTCTGTTCCAGCTGCTCCTGCTGCGCCGCGTCGAGGTGGCCTGCGCGAAGTACCCGAAGAGTGCGCGCGAGGCCGCCGTCGACCTCGAGGTCGCGCGCCGCCGCTCCGAGGCGAGTTCGAACCCCGCCTACAAGGGCGTCGACTTCGACGCGCTCCTCCGCGCGCAGGGGCTCGACCCGCAGACGTTCCGCAACGACCCGGCGATCCGCATCGCGGCGCTCTCCACGCTGTACATCGACACGGAGTACGCCGGCGACCGCCTGCGCGCCGCCTACGACGCGGAGAAGAAGTGGTTCGACGACCGCTTCGGCGAATCGGTCGACGCGTACCTCGTCTTCGTCGTCACCTCGGAGGAGCCCGACGCACTCGTCCCCTTCACGCGTGCGAGCGCCAGGGCGCGACTCGCCGACATCGCGAAGACCGTCGACAGCGAACCGGCCTTCGCGGCGACGGCGGCGCAGCTCGGCCAGGACCAGGACAACGGCATCGTCGCGAGCGGACTCGGTCCCGTGCACCGCGAGGACATGCGCCTCGACGCCGAGCTCCGATCGAAGGTCTACGAGCTCTACGACGCGGGCGTGCGCGGCACGAGCGAGCCCGTCGAGCTCTCCACCGGCGTCGGCCTCTTCTACATCGGCACGCACCGCCCCACGCCCAACTTCGAGGGCATGCGCGACGCCGTGCACAAGGAACTGCGACGCCGGTTCCTGGTCGACCTGCTGCCGATCGAGCAGCTCGCGACCTACCTCGACCAACCGCAGTAGTCGGGTCGCGCCGCGCGCGCAGGGTCGCGAGAACGGACGAGGGGCGGCACTTCGGTGCCGCCCCTCGTCGTCGGGTCCGCGCTCGGCGCGGCCGTCACTCCCGCGGAGTCAATCAGCGGAGTCAATCAGCGGAGTCAATCAGCGGAATCAATCAGCGCAGTCACTCGTTCGCGAACCCCGAGAGACGCTTCGCGCGATCGGCGGCCTTCGTGCCGTCGTAGCGCTCGACGTGCTTCTCGAGTTTCTTCACGACCTTCTTCGTGATCCCGTCGTCATGGGCGTCCTCGAGGATGCCGTTCAGGGCCTCCTCGGCCTCGAACTCGCGCTTGAAGTCCTCGGAATCGAACTTCTCCTCGACGGTCTTCATGCGGTCGGCGACGGCCTCGACGCCGCGAGCGGCGCGCGAGAAGGCGTCGTAGCCCGACTTCGCCTCGACGCACCATCCGGCCTCGATGCGGCGCTCGATCAGGGCGAGTTCGGTGCCGATGCGCTCCTCGAACTCGGTGATCAGGGCCTTCGCGGCCTCCGCGTCCTCGTCACCCTTCTCGGCGACCTTCTGCGCGGCCTCGATGCCCTTCTGGTACTTGCCGCCGAGGAACTCCTTCCAGGCCTTGTCGAGCGCCTTCGGGGCGTCGTCGGGGGCCTTCTTCGCGAGCTTCAGCTGCTCGTCGATCATGTCCTCGATCTTGCCGTGGTCCTCGATCGGGTTGCCCCGCGAGAGCACGTAGCCGTTGTTGTCGAGGAGGACGTAGCTCGGGAGGTAGTTCGACTTCGAGTCGACGGGGCGTTCGAGGGTCCACATGGCGGACGTTCCCATCCACCCGTTGTCCCACGCGAAGCGCTCCATCTCGTCGAAGGTCGCGCCCTGGCTCTCGACCATGACGATCCCGATCGTGTCGCCCAGCTCCTTGGCCATCCTGATGGTCGACGGCACCGCCGTCGAAACGCAGGGGCCTCAGTGGGTGCCCCAGAACTCCACCAGCACGGGCCGGCCCTTGAAGTCCTCGAGGGAGGCGAGGGCGCGGGCGTTGACCGGCTCCTTCGCGAACGTGTGGGAGGCGTGTTCGCCGCCTCCTTCCTGGGCGAACGCCAGCGACAGGGCGAGGGCCCCGACGAGCGTTCCACCGACGATGGTCGTGTTCATGGTTGTGTGCGGCTCCTCGCGCGGTCCAGGGGGGGTCGGACCGGGCGGCTGCGACCCGAAGAGCCTAGCGCGCCGGGCCGCGGGTGTGCTCTCGGCAGGCCGGGAGGTCGAGGTGGAGGCGCGTCCGGGACCGGGAGCGCCCCTGCCCAGGGGTGCACCCCGTCGAACGGAGCCCCAACGGAGCGCCCGGTCGCCTCGGTGACCCCGGACGCGGCCCGATGTGAGGGTTCCCCCTAGCCGCAGGCGGGAGAAGCCGCCGGACCGGCGGCGCCGCCTCACACCGTCCTCGGAGGGATCTTCGAGGCCGCCTCCTCGATCTCGCGGCGGCGCGCCTCGTAGCCCGCGCGCCCCATGAGGGCGTAGGCCGCGATCTTGCCGGCCTCGACGCCGGGCTGGTCGAAGGCGTCGACGCCGTAGTGCTCGCCCATGAGCGCGACCGACACCTCGAGCATCTGGAACAGCGCGCCGACCGACGCCGCGTCGACGCGTTCGAGCGCGAGCGTCGCGTTGGGCCGCCCCGCCTCGGTGAGCGCGATGCGCGTGCCGTCGCGCTCCGCCTGGAAGAGCTCGCCGAGGTCGCGGCCGCCGAGGTAGGCCACCCCCTCGAGGTCCTCGTAGGCGAGAGGGATCGGCACGGAGCGCTCCGGCCGGTCGACCGCGAGCAACGTGAACCACTTGTCGAAGGGGCCCTCGACGTAGAGCTGCACCTGGCTGTGCTGGTCGGTGACGCCGACCGCGCGGACCGGCGTCGGTCCGCGGAAGACGTCGCGCCCGTCGCGGTCCTGGCGCTTGCCGATCGACTCCGCGAGGAGCTGCGCGTACCAGTCCGCGCACAGACGCAGCGCGTGGCTGTACGCGAACGTCACCGCGATGGGCTTGCCCTTGGCGGCGTGCATGAGGTGCTGCACCGCGGCGTGGACCTGTGCGGGGTTGTCGTCGAACTCCTCGGTGCGGCAGCGACGGTCCATCGCCGCGGCGCCGGAGAGCAGTTCGGCCACGTCGATGCCGACGAGCGCGGCCGGCACGAGCCCGACGGGCGACAGCACGGAGAAGCGACCTCCGACGCCGTCGGGAACGACGAAGCTCTTGTAGCCCTCGCGCCGCACGATCTCGCGCAGGACGCCCCTGCTCTCGTCGGTCGTGACGACGAAGTGCGACTTGTGTCCCTCGCTCCCGAGCACGTCGACGAAGCGCTCGCGGAAGAGCAGGAACTGCGACATCGTCTCTGCCGTTCCGCCCGACTTCGAGATGACGTTGACGAGCGTCTCGCGCGGGTCGAGACGGTCCAGGACGTCGCCGATCCAGTCGGGGTCGACGTTGTCGAGCACGAAGAGTCGGCGCCGCCCCGCGTCGGGCTCGAGGTCGTGGTACGGACCGTTCAGCGCGGCGTGCAGCGCGATCGTCCCGAGCGCCGAGCCCCCGATGCCGCACACCACGACGTTGCGGAAACGCCCGCGCACGGCCTCGGTGTAGGCCTGCACGTCGCCGAGGACCTGCGACTGGTACGGCAGGTCGAGCCAGCGCAGGTCGGCCTCGCGCCGCGCCTGCACCCGCGCGAGCGCCTGGCGCGAGGGCTCGCGCTGCGCGTCGAGCTCGCGATGGGTGATGCCGTGCTGCTCGCCGACGGCGTCGGCCAGGACGTTCGAGTAGTCGAGACGGATGCTGCTCACGAAGGCCTCCCAGGTGGATCGGGGCGAGCAGTATCGGGCGATGGACACCTTTGACCAAGGAATGCCCGCAACGGCGCGCGAGCCCGCTCGGCGTTGGGCCGAACGGGCTCGCGGTGGTGCGGAGAAGTGCCTGCGGCCGCGGTCAGTTGCGCGAACCGGCGATGCGGAAGAGGACGTAGGCCAGGGTGAGGGCCGACGACACGGCGCCCGCGACGTACGTCAGAGCGGCGGCGCCGAGCACGTCGCTCACCCCGCGGGCCTCCTCGGGCGTCGAGACGATGCCGGTGTGCGCGAGCACGGCCTTCGCCCGGTTGCTCGCGTCGAACTCGACGGGAAGCGTGACGAGCTGGAAGAGCACGGCGATCCCGAGGAGCGCCGCTCCGACGACCATGAGCGGACCACCGATCCCGTTCGACGCGAAGCCACCGAGGACGAGGCCGAGGAAGAAGGGCAGCGTCCAGAGACCGTTCGCCACACCCACCAGGGGCACGAGCGTCGAGCGCATCCCGAGCCAGACATAGGCCTGCTTGTGCTGGATGGCGTGGCCCGCCTCGTGCGCGGCGACCGCGATCGACGAGATCGAGCGCCCGTCGTACACGTCGGGGCTCAACCGGAGCGTGCGGCTCCGCGGGTCGTAGTGGTCGGAGAGGAAGCCGTGGTGGCGTTCGATCGTGACGTCGTCGACGCCGCCGGCGCGGCAGACCGCCCGTGCGGCCTCGGCCCCGGTCATGCCGGAGCGCACGCCGACCCGCTGGTACTTCGCGAAGGTCGACTTGACGCGCATCGCGGCGATGCCGCAAAGGCCGCCGCCGACGAGCATCACCACGAGGAAGAGCGGGTCCGTGAAGAGGTAGAACATGTCCTGCCGGTTCGCGGGGGTTCGGGCCGCGTCGACACAAAGGTGCGACGCGCGACGAGGCGCTCGCGCGCCTCGTCCCGGAGTACGTTTCCGGGCCCCCTACGTTGGGACACCGGACCCCGAGCTTCCAGCGGAATCGCCGGCGGGGAAGGCGGTCAGAACAACCCGCTGATCGTGCCGTCCTCCTCGAGCTCGACGCCGCGGAACGCGGGCGTGCTGCCGAGGCCGGGCATGGTCATGACGTCGCCGGCGAGCGGCACGACGATGCCGGCGCCGGCGTAGAGCCGCACCTCGCGCACCGGGAACTCGAAGCCGCTGGGTCGGCCGAGCAGCTTCGGGTCGTGCGACAGGCTGTACTGCGTCTTCGCGACGCAGATCGGCAGCTTGCCCTCGCCGCGCGCCTCGAGCCGCGCGAGCTGCTCGGTCGCGAGCGGGGCGAAGGCGACGCGGTCCGCCCCGTAGAACGAGGTCGCGAGGCGCTGCACCTTCTCGACGATCGGTTGGTCGAGGTCGTAGGCGTGGCGGAACTTCGCGGTCCCCGACTCCGCCGCCGCGACGACGGCCTCGGCCAGCGCGCGGCCGCCCTCGCCGCCGTTCGAGAACACCTCGCTGACGGCGACGGCGCGCGCTCCGGCCGCGAGCGCCCGTTTCTCGATCGCATCGTGCTCGGCCTTCGTGTCGGTCGGGAAGCGGTTGATCGCGACGACCACCGGGACGCCGTGCGCGGCGAGGATCGAGAGGTGCGCCTCGAGGTTGGCGAGGCCCTCCTCGAGCGCTCCCAGGTCCTCGCGCTCGAGTTCCGGGGGCAGCGGCTTGCCGGGCTTCACCTGGAAGCGACCGGACTGCAGCTTCATCGCGCGCGTCGTCGTGACGAGCACGGCGCAGTCCGGCTGCATCCCCGTCACGCGGCACTTGATGTTGAAGAACTTCTCGGCGCCCATGTCCGAGCCGAAGCCGGCCTCGGTCACGACGTAGTCGGCGAGGCGCGCGGCGATCCGGTCGGCGATGGCCGAGCAGTTGCCCTGCGCGATGTTCGCGAACGGACCGGCGTGGACGAGGACCGGCGTACCTTCGCTCGTCTGCACCAGCGTCGGGTCGAGCGCGTCGCGCATGACCGCCGCCATCGCGCCCGCCACGCCGAGGTCCTCCGCCGTCACGGGCTCGTCGGTGAAGCTCTCCCCCACCTGGATGCGGCCGAGCCGCGTGCGCAGGTCCTTGATCGAGGTCGACAGCGCGAGGATCGCCATGATCTCGCTCGCGGCCGTGATGTCGAACGCCGCGTCGCGCGGCACGCCGTTCTTCTTGCCGCCGAGCCCGATGCGGATCTCGCGCAGTGCGCGGTCGTTCATGTCGACGACGCGGCGCCAGGTGATGCGCTCGGGATCGAGCTTGTTCGGGTTGCCGAGCAGGAGCGACGTGTCGAGCGCGGCGGCGAGCAGGT
Organism: Planctomycetota bacterium; assembly: GCA_041398665.1. GTDB lineage: Bacteria > Planctomycetota > UBA1135 > UBA1135 > Rohdeia. The sequence continues at coordinate 127,264 of JAWKUH010000012.1, forward strand.
TGTTCGACGCGGCGACGGCGTGGAAGTCGCCGGTGAGGTGCAGGTTGACCTCGTCCATCGGCAGGAGCTGGCACTTGCCGCCGCCTGCTCCGCCGCCCTTCACGCCGAAGACCGGCCCCATCGAGGGCTGGCGCAGCGTCGCGATCGCGCGCTTGCCGATCCGCGCGAGCGCCATCGAGAGACCGATGGTGTGGACCGTCTTCCCCTCGCCCGCGGGCGTCGGGTTGACGGCGGTGACGAGCACGGTGCGCACCTTGCGGTCGGGCGCGTCCGCCGCGAGACGGTGGTCGACCTTGGCCTTGTGGTGGCCGTAGGGACGGACGGAGTCCGGCGAGAGGTCGAGGGCGGCGGCGAGGTCCGAGGCGCGGCGCAGGGGTCGTTCGGTCATGGCGCGGCCATCCTACGGACTCCCTCTGGAAGCACCGCGACGGGTCGAGGGACTCCATGGGTCGTCGGTCGGCTCGGTGCGGCAGCACGGCGCTCGGTCGCACCGCTCCACGATCGTCCGGTGACGGTGCGGAGCAGCGAGCCGCTCGGTCGCCCGGACCTCGGCCTCGGTTACCATGTGGGATCGCGCGCGGCCGATCGGGCACCGCGAACCGCCCGCCGGGACCCCGCGGGCGCGCCGACGATGAGCCATTCCGAGAACGAAGCGTCCGAGACCGCCTACCTCGACAACAACGCGACGACGCCGATCGTCGACGAGGTGGTCGAGGCCATGCTGCCGTGGCTGCGCGAGGGCTTCGGCAACTCGTCCAGCCCGCACCGGATCGGGGTCGCCGCGGCGCGCGCCGTCGAGGCCGCGCGGCTCGACGTCGCCGACCTGTTCGGTTGTGCTCCCGACCGCGTCGTGCTGACCGGCGGCGGCACCGAGAGCATCGCGAGCGCGATCCACTCGGCGCGGCGCACGCGCGCGGGCCGTCGGCGCTACGTCTGCTCGACGGTCGAACACCCCGCGTCGTCCGCACCGATCGAGCGCTTCGGCGAGGAGGGCCTCGAGGCGGTCCGCGTGCCGGTCGACGCCGAGGGGCGGCTCGACCGCGACGCTCTCTTCGCCGCCGTCGACGGCGACACCGCGCTGGTCTCGCTGATCTGGGGCAACAACGAGACCGGCGTCGTGCAGTCGCGCTCGTTGCTCACGGAGTTCGCGCGCCATTGTCGCGAGATGGGTGCGCTGCTCCACCTCGACGCGGTCCAGCTCGTGGGCAAGGTCGAGCTCGAGGTCGAGGACCTCGGCGCCGACCTCGTCTCCGTCTCCGGGCACAAGTTCCACGCGCCGAAGGGCGTGGGCGCGCTCTACGTGCGCGACGACGCCGACTTCGCGCCGCTCCTGCTGGGCGGCAGCCACGAGGCGAGGCGGCGCGCCGGGACCGTGAACACCGCGGGCGTCGTCGGGCTCGGCGTCGCCGCACGCCTCGCGCGCCTCCACCTCGCGGACCGCGCCGCGACCGAACGCCTGCGCGCGCGCCGCGACCGACTCGAGCGCACGGTCCTCGCGAACGTCGAGGGAGCGCGCGTGAACGGCGCCGGCGCGGAGCGCACGGTCAACACGTCGAACGTCTCCTTCCCCGGCGTCAACGGCAACACGCTGCTCACCATGCTCTCCGAGCGGAACGTCTTCGTCTCGACGGGCTCGGCGTGCGGATCGGGCCGGAAGAAGGCCAGCCCCGTGCTGCTCGCCATGGGAGTCGACCCCGACCTCGCCGGCTCGAGCCTGCGCCTGTCGCTGTCGCGCCTCACGACCGACGCCGAGGTCGACCGCGGAGCCGCCGCGATCGTCGAGTCCGTCGCGAGGATCCGCGAACTCGCGCCGACCTCCGCCTGATCCTCGTCCCGCGCCCAGGGCCGCCGCGCTCCGAAGCCGCGTCTCCCCACTCGTCCACTCCACCACCGCAGCGGACTCACCGACCGCTCGGTTCCCGACCCCCACCGACCGCCACCTCCCCGACGCCCGCCGTCCGAGCGACGAAGTGCCCCGGCCGACCCTTCGAGGCGCTGCCGCAGCGGGGTAGAGTCGAGGACCGGCGGGCGCCGCGCGCGCCCCGAAAGATCCATGAGCGAGAGCCCCCTCCAGGTCTACCGCGTGTCCGTCAGCGGCCTGTGGACCACGCGCCACGAGTTCTCGTCGCAGACGGAGTCGGGGTGGCAGCGCGAGGGCGTCCTCACGGTCGAGCGCTCGTCCACGGGTCGCGTCACCGGCGCCGAGTACCGCCCCGAGAAGGGCGAGGTCCTCTCGATCCGGCGCGACCCGGGCCTGCTCCGCAGCCAGTTCTCGCTGTGGACCGACGGGCAGGAGTGGCTGGGATCGTCGCTCCGCTGGGGCCTGCGCCGCCAGATCGACCTCTCGACGGGGAGCAAGCCGCTCTACCTCCTCCCGGTCGCCGGTCTCCGCGCCGGCTGGGGCGTCTACGCGCCGAAGTCGGGCGAGAACGCGCGCATCCTCTCGGGCCTCCTGGGCCGCGGGGCGCGCATCGAGGTGCTCCGCCGCTTCGACTTCCCGATCCTCGTCTTCGCGTACTTCCTCGGGAACCAGGTGCACCTCGAGTCCATCCTTCCGGGTCCGGAACCCGAGAAGGTGAAGGCGCGCGCCTCGGCGACGGCGGTCTGAGCCCGTCGCTCGAGTCCGCCCCTCGACCGCTCGGCTGGGTCCCGTCGCCGGGAAGAAGGGCCGCGTTCGGGCGTCCCCCCACAGCCGCGGGGCCACGGTTCCCGAGCACCTTCCAGCTGAGCACGGTCTTCCCGAGCACACGGCGAGGGGTCGCCGTCGGCGCCAGGCCGAGGACCCGCCCCCTCCACCTCCGATCACACGCGGCACGATCCACGTCATGCGCCCTTCCGTCGTCCTCCCGCTCGTCCTCGCCGCCATCGCGGCCCTCGCCGCGGTCCTCTTCTTCAACGGTCCCGACGAGTCCCCGACGCCGGAGGGCGACCGGGACCTCACGACCCGGATCGAGGAGCCGCAGGTCGACCGGCGCAAGGATCCGCTCGACACGCCGGACCTCGCCGAGACGCGCGAGGGCGGCAACGGCGCGACGGAGTCGGCGCGCCGGGGCGTCGAACCCGAGACGCCGACCGCCGCGGTCGACGCACCGAACGGCGCCTGCTCCCTCGCGGTGACGGTCCTGGGTGAGGAGGGCGCGCCCCTCGAGAACGCGATCGTCGGGATCGCGATCCGTCAGCCCGGGGCCGAGCTCAACAAGTTCCTCGCGGCGTCGGGCAACGTCGACCCGAGCCTCGCGCTCGCCGCGCCGGACCGCACGACCGAGCGGAAGACCAAGGCCGACGGGACGGCGCTCTTCCCGGAGCTCACGCCGAGCCCCTACTACGCCGTCGTCGTGTCGCACCCCGACTACGCACCGTCCGAGGTGCGCCAACTCCCGGTCGTCGCGAACGGCGGGAAGCCGACGACGGTGACCGTCACGCTCGAGCACGGCCTCATGGTGCACGGCTACGTCCGCAACGAGGCGGGCGAGCCGCTCCCGAACGCGCAGCTCGCGCTCTTCCCGACCGCAGCGCTGAACCTCCCGCTCGAGCGGCAGGTCGAGTTCGGCAAGGGCACGAAGACGAACTCCGAGGGCTACTACCGCTTCCAGAACGTCGACGTCGCGTCGCTCAACTGCCTGATCGTCCGGCGTTCGGGCTACGGGAGCCAGGCGCAGACGGACATCCGTCCGGAGGGTTTCGACACGTCGATCGAGGTCGACTTCCGACTCGCACCGGGGCTGTCGATCCGCGGACGCGTCGTGTCGGCGAGCGGCGCACCGGTGGCGGGTGCCGACGTCACGGCGTACGGCTTGACGAACATCCACACGTCGCGCGGGACGGGCAAGTCGAAGGCCGACGGGACGTTCGAGCTCCTCGACATCGTGGAGGGCCCCTACCAGGTGCGCGCGCTCGCGCCGGGCTGGGCCGAGGCGCGCGAACCGCGCGTCGACGCCGGCGAACAGAACCTGGTCCTCGAGATGCAGCCGCTGGGTCAGGTCACCGGCAACGTCGTCGACTCGGCGACGGGTCGTCCGGTGACGGCGTTCACGGTCTCCGTGCGGCGCTCGAACCAGGGCAACCAGGTGCTCGGTCCGCCCTTCATGCAGAAGTCCTACTCGAACGCCGCCGAGGGCGCGTACGAGATCACCGGCATCCCGGAGGGCGTGTACGCGGTCCAGGCCGACGCGCCGGGCTACGCGCCGTCGCTCTCGAAGTCGTTCGAGGTGCGGCTCGGTGAGGTCGCCTCGGGCATCGAGGTGCGCATCAGCACGGGCGGCGGGATCTCCGGTCGCATCGTCGACCAGGAGACGGGCCAACCCGTGAAGGGCGCCAAGATCTCGACGCAGGACAACGGTTTCGTCGACAACGCGCTCGCACAGATGTTCGGCGCGATGCTCTCGCGTCGCACCACGTCGCGCGCCGCGGTGAGCGACGCCGACGGTCGCTTCTCGCTGACGAACCTCGCGCCCGGGGACTACCAGCTCAAGATCGAGCACCCCGACTACACGACGACGATCGTCAAGGACCTGCGCATCGAGGACACGCCGGAACCCATCGACTTCGGCAACTTCTTCCTGCGCAAGGGCGGCGCGGTCAACGGCGTCGTCTACGACGAGAACGGCGCGCCCATGAAGAACGCGACCGTCACGCTCGCCAACACCGACATCCCGGGCCTCACCTACCAGGTCCGCAGCGACGACGAGGGGCGCTACTCGGTCGGGCACGTCGCGCCCGGCGGCTACCGCATCCACGCCCAGCGACCCGTCGAGAACTCGAGCAACCCCTTCGAGGCCCTGCTCGACGTCCAGCGCTCGGAACGCGAGCTCTTCGTCGACGAGGGCGGCGAGCACTACCTCGACCTGTCGATGGTGCAGTGACGACGCCGTGAGCGTCGCGCCCGGTCGAACGGGCGCACGGAGAGCGAAGGACGCCGGTCCGCGCACGCGCGGACCGGCGTCCTCGCCGTTCGTGCGGGCGTCAGCGCCCGAGCCCGGGGAACTCGCGCCCGTCGACGAAGCCGTCGTCGTCGGTGTCGAGCAGGTCGAAGCCCCTCTGCAGGCGCGGCGGGACCTCCGCGCGGGCGACGCGGCCGTCGCCGTCGCGATCGAGCGCGAGCAGCCGCTCCCGCTCGATCGGGTCGACCACGACCACGAGCGGTTCGTTCGCCGGGACGTCGAGCTGCTCCTCCGCGAGCACGTACTCGACGAAGCCGATCAGCATCTCCTCGTCCGTCTGTCGTCCCCAGCGCACGTCGATCGACGGGTCGGGGTTGGCGAGGTTCGAGGCGCTGTTGTCGTACACCCCCGCCACCTCGATCCGCGTCGACGCCGGCACCGGCAGCGGACGATCGAGCACGTAGCGGTACTGCCAGTTGAAGTCGTAGCGCGGTACCTCGAGGACCCGCACCGGCTCGCCGCCGGGCGTCGTGACGTCGAAGGTGAAGCTGCGACCGCGCAGGTGCATGTGCGGGAAGAACGCGAGCAGCTCCGCGTCGTGCGCGAACACGCCGAGCGACTCCTCGCGATGCGCCTCGGCCCCGGCCGGGATCCGGATGCGGTGGTTGCTGACGCCGCAGCAGCGCACGACGTGCTGCGGCGGCGCGTCGGCGAAGTGCACGCCGATCGACGTGCGGTCGGTCGCTGGCCTTCCGTTCGTCGTGTAGTGCAGCTCGAACATGAGGATGCTGCCGGCCGGCAGCTTCTTCGCGTAGCCCTCGGGCAACACCTCGGGCTCCGTCCCCGGCGCCCAGCCCGCGAAGAAGCCGCGCGTCTCGTCGAGCAGGTCCCAGCGCTTCATGCGACCGTCGACGATCGCGTCGCCCGGCAGCACGAACGCGAGGACGTGGTGCGTCACCTCGGGGGCCGTCGGCCGGACCTCGATCGCTCGCACCCAGCGGTCCTCGTCGAGACCGGTCGGGAGCACGAGGTACTGGTACTCGACGACGCCCTCGGCCGGGACGTCGACGGCGCGCGGGATCGTGAAGACCGCGTCGGGTTCGCCGAGCTCCCAGTCGCTCGCGCGGCGAGCGAGCGGCGGCGGCGCGACGGCGTCGTCACCGCGCGGTGCACCCGCGTCGACCCACTCGAGGATCGTGCGCACCTCGTCGTCGAGCAGCGACCGGTCGTTGCGCCAGGGACTGTCGCCGTCCGCGCTCGGCGCCGCGAACCAGGGCGGCATGCTGCGGTCCGACACGACCGCCGCGATCATCGACGCGCGCCGCGCGACGTCCTCGTAGGTCTCGAGCGCGAAGGGCGTCGGGCCGCCCGCGCGGTGGCACTCCGCGCAGTTCGCACGGACGATGCGCGCGACGTCGCGCGCGTAGGTCGGAGCCTCGTGCTCGTCCGCGAGACCCGTCGACGCGCGCCGCTCGAGCAGGCACCCCGGCGCCGTCGTCGCGGCGACGTGCGCGGTCTCACCGCGCAGCAGCGCGTCGAGCGCGTCCTCGAGGTAGCGGTGGCGCGGTTCCGCCAGCGCGTAGCCGATGCCGTAGCGGTCGCTGAGCGCGCCGCGGTACGTCAGCGTGCCCGAGGCGTCGAGCACGAACACCTCGGTCGTCGTGCGCGCGTCGAACGCCCGCGCGACCGCACCGTCCGCGTCGTCGAGGACGAGCCCCGCGAGGCCTTGCCGCTCGGCGTGCGCGCGCAGCTCGTCGATCGCGTCGAGACCGGCGACGGCGACGTGCACGAACCCGAAGCCGCGCTCGGTGTAGGTGCGCGAGACGCGCGCGACTTCCGGCGAGAACTTGGCGCACAGCGGGCAGGTGAGGCTCGTGAGGACGACGACCGTACCGCGCTCGCCGGCGCCGCTGCGCCAACCCGCGCGCTCGCCGTCGAGTCCGATCCCCTCGGCGTCGTCGACGTACGAGCCGACGCCGAGCGAGCGCGCCTCGCGCGCCGGGAGGACGCGCGGCGCGCGCTCGAGGGACGGCGCGGGCACGGGCTCGTCCTGTCGCGCGTTCCCGACGAACGCACCGGCGACGAGGAGGGCGAAGCAGAACGAGAGCCGTCGGGCGGTTCCGTCGAGGAGCATGGTCGGTCGTGCGGTTCGTGGCGGCGGGCGGCGGCTACTCGAGGACCTCGTCGCCGCGCTCCCTCTCCTCCGTCGGCGCGTCGTCTCCGACGGCGTCGGAGGTCGCGCCGTTCTCCGCGGCGTCACCGATCCGTGGCGACCGCCACAGCACGACGGCGGCGACCGCGCCGAACCCGATCGCGGCCGAGCTCGCGCCGGTGAGGAGCGGGACGCCGATCGCCGCGGTCATGCAGGGCAGCACGAGGCGGCGGTCGTCGCGCCCCTCGCCCGACCGGGACCAGGCGATGAAGTCGAACGCGGCGTGCACGCACAGCACGACGCCGCCGAGGAACTTCGTCACGAGCGTCAGGGTCGGGACCGCCGCGGCGAGCTGGACGAGGAACGGCTCGTCGAGGAGCAACGCGAAGGTGAACGCGAACGCGACCGCGAGGAGCACGGCGGCGAGTGCCCACGCGACCCCCACCGCGAAGGGGTGCGAGCCGAGCCGCGCGAGGACGCCGGACGAGGAGTCCTCGGGGGACGCACCGGACGCGGCGGAACGACGGCGCGCCTGGCGCGCGCGGACGTAGGACTTCGATTCGGTCATGGCGAGCGGGGCGGAGGTTCGAGCCGCGGGCACCGTCGCCCGCGCACCTCCGCCCACGAGCCTACTCGAAGGTGACGTCGGCGCTCCGGGTGCCGACGCGCGCGACGCCGAGGGTCCGGGCATACTGTCCGCCGCTCGCGCGGGAGCGGACCGAGGTGGTCCGCCGCTCCGCCGCTCCTGCCCCATGCTCGCTCCGCCCCTCCGCACCGCAGGTGCGTTCCTGCTCGCCCTGCCCGTCGTCCTCGGCACGGTTCGCGAGATCTCGGGTACGCCGCCTCTCGCCGTCGCCGCCGAACTGCACGCCGTCGACGGATACGGTCGACCCGTGCGCGGTCTCGAGGTCGAGGTGCTCCTGCGCGACGGCGACGGGAAGCTGCGCTGGGAGCGCTGCGCGACGTCGCGGAAGGACGGACTCGTCACGCTGCCCGAGACGAAGGACCAGGTGGTGTCGGCCCGCGCAGTCGGCGACCACGCCGTCGTCGCCGACACGTGGTGGTCCGAGAAGGGCAGGACCAACGCGATCCTGACCGTGGCGCCGCTGATCGACGTCGACCTGCGCCTCACCGACGCCGAGGGTGCGCCGGCGAAGGACTTCGGCGCCGTGTTCGAGATGCTCGGCGACCGCGACAAGACCGACGCCGGGATCCTCGGTGCGAACCGCGAGTCGTTCGGCGCGCTCTCGCGCGACGGCGTCGCGAAGCTCCGCGTCCCGCGCGGAGCCGAGCGGCTCAAGGTCTACGTGCCCCGCTCCGTCGCGACCGACGCCTCGGCGCGTCCGGACGAGCCCTGCTGGGCCCCCGACTTCGTGCTCGGTGCGGCGAACGGACACGACCTGCACCTCTACCTCCCGAAGTTCGCGGAGGGTCCGGTGACGTGGAAGCTCGGCGACGCGCCGTGCACGACCGCTGTGCTGGTCCCCGGCTCGACCGTGCTCTCGGAGCTCCCCGACTTCGTCGCACGACTCGGCGCGCCGGCCGACGCCGAGGGCGTCTCGCGCGTGCTCGAGCCGCTCGACCGCGAGGGCGGGCTCGACCGCACCTGGGCCCACTGGTTCCGCGTCCTTCCCGATCCGTCCTCGACGGAGTCGCAGGCCTTCACGATGGGTCCCGTCGACGCCGCGGGCTACGACGTGTCGCTCACGGAGCGCGCGGCGAGCTGCGACCTGCCCGACGCGCCGAAGGGCGTCACGTACACCTGGATCGCCGGCGAGGACCCGGCGGTGCAGACGCCGCTCGCGTCGGCGGTGCTGCCCGAAGGCTCGTCGACCGTGATCGCGCTGCCGACGGAGGGGCCGATCGCCGAACGCGTGGTCCTGCTCGGCGCGACGGTGTACGGGCCGCCCGACGCGCCGATCGAGTTCGGCGAGAGCCGCGCGCGCATCGACACGAGCGAGCTCGACGAGGACGGACACTGGCTGCTCGACGCGTGGGGCTCGCTCGTCGACGAGAACGACCTCTCGATCGACGTCGAGGAGTTCGTGCGGGTGGAGCGCAGCGGTCGCGTCCGCACCCTCGTCGAGGCCGGGCCCGAGTCGGCGCAGCTCGTGCGACGCGGTCCGGGGCACGCGCTGCTGCCCGTCGCATTCGCGACGAACGACGAAGGCGTCCTCGTCCCGTCGATGCCGACCGAGAAGCACCTCGTCGAGTTCGTCGACGAGCGCGGCAGGCCGCTCCCCTGGCTGCACTTCACGGCCGAGCTGCGCAGCACGTTCCGCGGCGATCCGTTCCACGGTTGGGCCGACGGTCGCGGCAAGGGTCGCATCTACGTGACGCCGGAGGAGGGGACGTCGCTCCACGTGCGCGTCGCACCGTGCGAGAAGCTCCCCGGCACCGTGCACGTGCTCGAGGGCGAGGGGCCGCACACCGTCGTCGTCGCCGCGCCGGCGCGCGTCACGGTCGACGCGGCGAAGATCGCGGGCGGCGATCCGCGACGACTCATGGTGGTGCTCGCACCCGAGCGCGAGGGCGCGAACGAGGAGGTCCGCGATCGCGTGGGCCGCTCGCTCCCCTACTTCACGGACGGTTCGGGCGTGCTCGTCCTCGAGGGGCTCCCGGCCGGCACGTACCGCGCGGTCGTGTCGGAGCCGATGGGCTTCTTCGATTGGGACGGGAAGAGCGCGGTGGTCGAGGCGAAGCCGCTCTGACCACGGCCGCTCGCGGCGGCACGCGCGAGGCTCAGCGCCTCGCGCGGAGCGCGCCGTGCGGACCCACGTCGATGCGCAGGTCGCCCGCGCGTACGAACCAGTCGAGCCTCTCGTGCCGTCCGCGGTGCCCGAAGAGGCGCAGCGCGACGTCGCCCTCGAACCGGAGTTCGAGGTCGTGCAGCGGACCGAACACGCGGAAGCTCTCGATCCGCCGCCCCTCGAGCAGCGCGACGCCCTCCAGGACGCTGCCCTCGTCGTGCGCCTCGTAGCGCCAGGACGCGACGGAGCGTCCCGCTCGCACGATGCGCCACGCGGTGCCGCCCGTGTTGATCGCGAGGCTCGGGAAGTGCGTGCGCAGCGCCCAGGGCACGCCGGGCTCGGTGTACGGCTCGTCGCGCGGGATGCGCTCGCCGACCGCGAGGAGCAGCGTGGAGCTCGCGGGTTCCGATGCGGTCGCGAGCGACGGTCCGCGCACGGCCCAGCACACGCTGCCGACGCCGCCGCGCAGCACGTCGCGCAGCGACTCCAGGACGCGGCCGCGCTCGTCGCCTCCGTTCACTTCCGCGGCTCCTGCACCTCGACGCCCTGTTCCGACGTCGGCGAGTAGGACGAGTCGCCGACGCTGACGTGGTACGACGCGCCGTTGTCGCCGAACTCGTCGGCGAAGATCTCGAGGACGTACGCCTCGAGATCCGGCGGCACGCGGAACCGGAGCCGAGGTCGAGAGTGACGGGATCCGCGACGGCACGTTCGACCGTCGCACCCACGAGCCGCGCCAGGTCGCGCGCGAGTTCTCCGTCCTCCCCGCTCCGGTCCTCGCTCGTGACGACGACGGCGTCGCCGTACGTCACGCGCCACATGCCGCTCCACGCCGTCACGCCGTGGAGTCCGCGCACGTCGCGCTCGCCCTTCCGCTCGCCCCTCTCGACGACGTACTCGTGGAGCGGATCGAGGTGGAGCGTGAACATCGACCCGACCGCACCGGCGCGCACGATGCGGCACGTCCTTCCGACGAATCCGCGGAGGACGCGGTTCAGCTCGTCCGCCGACGACGGCCGCGTGATGGTGTCCCGTCTCACGCTCGCGGCGTCGCGCGTCCCCCGTTCACGCGTGGTAGCGGTTCGCCTCGAGCTTCACGCGGTCGCCGCCGCTCACGAGCATCGCCGTCAGCGCGTCGACGAAGGCGTCGATCTGGTTGGGCTCGACGAGCATCGTGAAGCTCGCGCGCTGTTCCGCCGCGGTGCGGTCGTCGGCGCGCAGGTGCACGTCGACGAGCAGCATCCACTGGCCCGCGTGGTCGCGCGAGTCGAGGCGCAGCGCGAAGGAGTCGCCGCTCGGTTCGGTCTCCGTGGCACCGACCGCGTAGGGCCGGCTCAATCCGTGCATCGACGCGGCGTAGGCGAGGTGCTCGCGCAGTTCGGAGAGCTCCGCGAGGTCGCAGCGACAGTCGGCGACCGCCGCGATCCATCCGTTGCCCGCGGTCATGCGCACGCCGACGGGCTCGCCGTCCTGCGACACGATCTCGAGCTCCATGCCGTTCGGGACGGAACGGCTCGGCTTCGGCGGGACCGTCACGCGCGCGTCACTCCTCGGGGACGCCGACCAGGCACACGCCGAGGAGGTTGCCGCCCATCGACTCGAGCTGCGAACTCGTCTCCTCCACGAGGTGGCGCGCCGTCGAGCGCATCTTCACGACGAGGACGATGCCGTCGCACACCGCACCGATGAGGTGCGGCTCGGTCAGCGTGTGCGCGGGCGGCGTGTCGACGAGCACGTAGTCGTACTGCTGCTTGAGCCTGCCGAACAGCGTGCGGAGGCGGTCGCCGCGCAGCACCTGGCTCGGGTTCTCGGGCAGTTCGCCCGCTCCGACGACGTCGAAGCCCTGGAGCGACGTGCGACGGATCGCCTTGTCGAGGCGCAGCTTGTCACGGAGCAGCTCCGACAGGCCCTGCCGCCGCGGCATGTCGAGGTAGTCCTCGATCCCCGGCCGACGCAGGTTCGCGTCGACGACGAGCACCTTGACGCCGGGGCGCTCGCGGAACGCGAGTGCGAGGTTCAGCGTCGCGACCGACACGCCCTCCCGCTCGGTCGAGCTCGTGAGCATGACCGTGCGCGGCGCGCCGTCGGGATTCAGCGCCTCGAGCGAACTCGCGAGGCGGCGGAACTGCTCGGCCTGGCGCGAACGCGGCCGCCCGAGCACGACGAGCTGTTCCGTCTCGATCGGCTGCTTCGAGCACTCGTCCGGGTCGGGCGGCCTCAGGGCCTCGGGCTTGGCGGATCGGCGGAGCAGTCCCATCGGATTCGTGTCGTCGGCCGAGAGCGCCCTCGCGCCCAAGGCCGGGCGTGAGACTACGGCTTCGGGCCGCGTCCGCGGTACGCCGAAGCCGCGCCGGGCCCGCTCGGCGGGACCGTTCCCGCCCGCGCCCGGGCTCGCGACGTCACTCGACGGGGCCGGGGCGCGCGAGGTCCTGCGGCTCGCGACCGGGCGGCCGCACCCACTCGCCCTCGAGCACGGTGAGCGACAAGGAGTCGGCGAAACGCTCCCCGGCCAGGGCGTCGAGCGAGCGCGCGAACGACGCGAGCACGTCGTCCCGGCCGGCGGCGAACAGCACGGCGGCGGCGCGGCGGATGCCCGCTCGCACCCTGTCGCGGCGCGCGACGTCGGAGCGGTCGGACTCCGCCGCGCCGACGAACTCGCCG